>NZ_JAGRPV010000001.1:6243750-6965625 GCF_030014955.1 Cohnella hashimotonis | reverse complement strand
TATAAATCGGGTCTTCTCGCGAGCAAAATATTCATTTTTTCATTCCTGGCTTTATTGTCGTTCATTATTCTCGTCCCGTTCGTTTACCTGTTTACTTCGTCTTTGAAGACCAGCGCGCAATACTTCAAGATCCCAATTGAGTGGATACCGTCTCCCGCCTTGTGGAGCAACTATTCCTATGTGTTCGTAAAATTGAAATTCTACATCTACATGTGGAACAGCACGTTCCTTGCAGTTAGCTCGGTCGTGTTATCCGTGCTCAGCTCGTCGTTGATCGCATACGGTTTCGCGAGATTCAAGTTTCCTCTCCGCAACGGTATGTTCATTCTCGTCATCGCGACGATGATGCTCCCAGGTCAAGTTACCATGCTTCCGTTGTTCATTTACTTCAAGTCGATCGGCTGGCTCGGCAGCTACAAACCGCTACTCGTGCCGCAACTGTTCGGCTCCGCGTATTTAATCTTCCTGATCCGGCAGTTCTATATCACGCTGCCGCGGGAGATCGACGAGGCGGCCAAGATCGACGGATGCGGCTATTTGCGGATATGGTGGAACGTGATCATGCCGCAGGCGAAACCCGTTCTCATCGTCTCTGCGCTGTTCGTCTTTCTCGGTTCCTGGAAGGACGTCTTCGGGCCGCTTATTTACTTGAGCGATAGAAGCTCTTATCCGCTTGCGGTAGGGTTGCTCTACTTTACTTCGCCGACCAGCAATGCTTACACATTGATTCTGGTCGCGATCGTCATCGCCTTGGTCCCGACGTTATTGTTCTTCGTTTTATCTCAGAAGTATCTGAATAAGGGAGTCAATATCGCCAACTTAAAATAAAAAATCGGAGGACGATCGAATGCGCAAAAAATCGATTGGCTTAGCCGTCAGCTTGAGCCTTATGGCGGGGTTATGGCAGACCGGAGGCGAAGCGGCGGCAACCGCCCCGTCGCCTTACGCTTTCGACGGGAAAATGTCGCAGGACACGCTGAATCGTTATTTGTCCCGATCCGCGCAGATCATGGATATGTTCTGGTTCGATACGGACGCGGGCAAGAAGCAGGAATGGCTGCGGTTCGTTGAGAATACCGGCACCAAGCTGATCGGGCGGGCGGCGATGATCTGGACGAATTTCCAAGACGACGAGACGATGTTCTATCACTCGGGCCGGATGGCTGATGCCGTTCATGCTCAGGATCCGGAAGTCATCCTGCAGGCGGCCATCTTTGAGACGACGGCGCAATCAGTGAATCAAATCCCGGTACCGGCTTGGGTGTTCGAAGAGTTCGGGCTGCAGCCGGAAACCCGCAATTTCAGTTACGAGGGGATGCTCTACAAAGACGGGAGGTATTCGAATTACTGGGGAGCGGGACAGTCCGTTCCGGATATTACGAGCCTCGAAACGCAGATGTTCTTCTTCTACCGGGCGAAAAGATTCATCGATCTCGGTTACGAGGCCATCCATCTCGGGCAAGTAAGGTTGGTGGGCGAAGCGGATCCGTTTTATTTGAACTGGAACCGCCTGTTGAATCGTATTCGCGCGTACGGGGAGGTGCATGCCAGAAGGCATAACGTTTTATTGGACGCTCACGTGAACGAAGTGTACGACAACGCCAATCCGTTATGGTATACGGCCAAGGGTCAGTTCAGATATGAAGCGCCGGGCAATACGGGCAACTATTATAATGGCGACGCATCGAGATTGAACCGCGCCGACGGCGCCCAATCGGCCGACGGGCACTATATCGTGTACAAGCTGGCAAACGCGACCGGCTTCGAGGTCATCTCCGCGAATTGGGCGGGAGCCGGCGATCAGCCTGACGGTTTCGATCTGTACACGTCCCCGGACGGCCGGAGCTGGACGCCGGTCGGCAAGACGATTCAAGAAATCCAGCGTACGGAATATACGTGGCCGAATTACAAAACGACAAACGCGAGTCCACTCCCGGCCGGCACGAACTATGTGAAAGTTAGTTGGAAGACGATGCCGAATATCTGGACGGTGCAATTGTTGGACGTTAAGATCAATGCCACCGGGGCAGCTCTTCACGATACTTTGGAGCAGCCCAATCCCGCCGTGAAAAAACTCGCCTTCGACTTCGTGGGTTATCCCGCCAGGATGAAAGGAGTCCCGAATTTCCCTCAGGAAACGAAGCTCGAAGTGAATTACATGGACAGCCTTTACCAAAAAACGATCGGAGGATTAAATCCGCAAGGTTGGGTTACTCCTCATTCTCCCTACTTAATCGAACTGGACAATTACGGAGGAAGTAACGGTTCCCCGGGAATCGATTCGCCGTATTGGCCTTGGGGATACGACGAAATCGCCTGGTTCGCGCATCAGAACGACGACTATCGTCGCTCTTGGTTGAAATATGCCTACGATTGGTTTAGAACGAACGATTCATACGGTCACTTGCAAATGCCCGCCTATCGAACGTTGGGCAATGCGCCGGTCAACGGAAGCAATGTTTATAACGCGATAACGGCGAGTCCTATTTATCCGAATACGCTCGGAGACGAAGAAGCGATTAAAGTGATATGGAGCTCCGCGGCTCAGAGCGGAGCGGTCGAAGACGATTTGCGCGACTTGACGAAAATCTATAGGCTCAGCACGAATTTGGCCAAGGACGGCAGCAATCCCGGTTCCTACGGAGGAGACGGCGCGCGGCTGACGAGAATGTCGAATACGAGCGAATATGTCGTTTACAAAGCTCCAAACGTAACCGATCGTACGAGACTGACCGGATTCGCGGTCGATACTTGGTTTTCGTCCGCTACGTCTGTCGCCGACTTTAAGTTTTACGTCTCTTCGGACGACGTCAACTATACGCTCTATACGCCTAAAAAGATTACGGTCAACGGGGGCATGACAAAGATCACCTACATCGGCAGCAGGCTGCCGGTCGGAACCCGATACGTGAAAGTCGAGTTCAACAGCGCCTCATCTTCCGCGGCGAATCCGCAGATCGGGAAGGTAACGACGTTTTATGCGGACTCCGGTTCCTATAGCGATGGCAAAATCGACGATTTCGAAGGCTACGGGGGATCGGACCCGGCTCTTAACGCGGCTTACGAGGTCAATCCCAATGCGGATCCGGTAACGGTTTCGTTGGATCCGGCCAACAAAAATGACGGCGATTACGGAATGAAATACGAGTATAACGTCGGGGTCTTAACCTATGGCGGGGTGGCGTTGAATCTCGGCGGCGCCGATTGGTCCGGGTACGACGCGCTTCGTTTCTGGCTCAAGCCGGACGGCTCCAATCGCAATTTAACGATTCAAATGATAACGGACGATGGAGATTATTGGGATAAAGTTCTGGATTTATCGGATCCGATGGCCAGGATGATCGAGATTCCTTTCAGCGCATTCGCGAGGCCGTCCTGGCATAACGGTACCGGGCCGATGAACTTGTCGGCGGTCGCGAATCTCACGCTCTACGCGGGCGTCGGCGCCGGAAGCCCGGGAGCGGGCACGTTGTATTTCGATTCTATCGAAGCGATCAGCTATTAAAGGAGGTGTTCCGTATGGGCTTCGATTGTTACAAGCTGGATGATAAGTTCGTATGGGATTTTTGGTATGCCAGGCAAGGGGACGAATATCATGCCTTTTATTTGCAGTATCCAAGAGAGGGCGACCCGGAATATATCCATTTCCGCCAGAGCGTAGGGCATGCGGTCTCGAAGGATTTGCTGCATTGGGAAGAAAAGCCGACTGCGCTCCAACCGATTCCGGGGACGTGGAACGACCAGGGAATCGCGACGGGCAGTGTCGTGTTCAAGGATGGCGTTTGGAATATGCTGTTCACCGGAAACTCGAGTCGGGACGGAGGAGGAATTGGCCTAGCCCGAAGCGACGATCTGACGAATTGGACCAAAGTCGGTGAAGCTCCGGTGTTTTCGAAACCTGCCCCCTTCATCGCGAATTGGGACGGAGAAGAGATTCAGGCTTCCCCCCTTGCCGATCCTTACGTTTATCCCGAGGCGGTGGATGGCTTTTACTATATGGTCATTAACGCGCAAGAGGTCGATGCGCCTCAAGGCAGTCGCGGGTGTCAGCTCATGTTGAGGTCCGGGAATCTGACGGATTGGGAGGCGCATAAGATAGCCGCTTATCCGCGGAAATTCGAGAGGATGGAAACGTCCCAAATCTGGAGCCGCAACGGATTATGGTATATGTACTTCGGGGGCGTTACCGGGGACGAAAAATTCGAGAACTGGATTTATGTTTCAGAGAGCTTCGACGGGCCGTACGAGGCTCGTCCGTGGTCGCGAATCTCGCTGCCGGGAGATTGCTATTTCTATATCGCGAAGGTGGTGGAGGATACGAACGGACAAGACGTTTTTCTTGCCAATAAAGCGATCGAATCACTTCTTGGCGGATACAGAATGGTTTACGGAGAAGACGGCTCCGTCACCCTAGCGGAACGGGGGCGGTAATCCGTGCGGAAATGGATCATCGCCGTCGCGGTGGCCGGCCTGTTAGCCGGGATCTGGGCGATGGCCGCGGATAAGTTCAGAGACGGCGGGAAACAAGCGGCTTCCGGTTACGCGTTCGACGGTCGCATGTCGCAAGATACGCTGAATCGTTACTTGTCCCGTTCCGTTCAGACCACGTATTTATTTTGGGCGAATTCAGATCCGGATAAGATGCGGGAATGGCTGAGATTTATCAAGAATACGGGCGCGAAGCATATCGGAAGGGCCGCGATGATCTGGACCGAATTCGAATACGACGAGACGATGTTCGCCAACGCCGGGCAACTGGCCGAAGCCGTGCATGCCCAGGATCCGGAGGTTATTCTGCAGGCCGGCATCTTCGAGACGACGGCGAAATCGGTGAACGATATCCCGATACCGGCTTGGGTATTCGAGGAATTTGGACTACCTCAAGAAAACCGGAATTTCAAATACGAAGCTATGCTGTATCCCGACGGAAGATATTTGGATAACTGGGGACAGGGACAATCGGTGCCGGACATTACGCAGACGGAGACGCAACTTTTTTTCTTCTATCGGGCCAAAAGATTCATCGATCTTGGCTACGAATCGATCCATTTCGGACAAGTGAGGCTGGTAGGAGAAGAAGATACTTCCTATGCGGAATGGAACCGATTGCTGAAACGGATTCGGGCATACGCAGAGGAGCACGGCCGGCGGCATAACGTTTTGTTGGACGCGCACACGAACGAAGTGTATGACGACGATTCCGCTTCTTCGAATGCATCCGATCGGAAGCTGGCGTTCGATTTCGTGGGGTATCCCGCGCGTGTCAAACCGCTGCTTCATTTTCCCCAGGAAACGAAACTGGAAGTTGGTTACATGGACTCCATCTATCGGAACACGATCGGAGGGTTGCATCCTCAAGGATGGGTCGCGTCCAACTCGCCGTATTTGATCGAATTGGATAACTATGGAGGCACGAACGGTACGCCAGGCAAGAGCGAGCCTTTCTGGCCTTGGGGATATGACGAGATTGCCTGGTTCGCTCATCAGAGTGACGATTACCGCCGTTCCTGGCTGGCTTATGCTTACGATTGGATGGAGACGAACGATCCGAACGGCCATATTCAGATGCCCGCCTACCGAACGCTCGGTTATGCCCCCGTTGGCTCTAACAAAGAGTACAACGCGCTCATGTCTAGTAAGTCGTACCCTTCATCGTTTGGCGACGAGGAAACGATCAAGGCGATATGGGAAGACGCCCCAAAATCAGGCATGATCGTGGATGAGCTTAAGGATTTGACCCGTGTGTACAAACTGAGCAGACGCGTGATCTACGATCAACGTCCGTCTTCTTCGTTCGGACGGGACGAGAAGAGGCTCACGAACGAATCCGGCAACAAGGAGTACGTCATTTACAAAGCCCCGTTCGCATCGGGAAAGGGCGTATTGTCCGGTTTTACGGTCGAGGCCTGGTTTGGGGGAAGCGATCCGTCCGCGGATCTGCGGTTTTACGTCTCGGCGGACAACGACAGGTATGAGCCGTACACTCCGGATAAAAAGACCGCCGAGAGCGCGGCAAACAAAACGATCTATACCGGCGATCATTTTCCGAAAGGGACTAAGTACTTAAAAATCCAGTTTTCGGAAAATCCCAAGGCCGCGCAAATCGGCAAAGTTACGCTGAAATATGAAAGTAACGACGAATAGCAACTTTGAAAAGGATGAATCACTTCGATGATCAACACCATTGTATTTTATGATCCCGCTTTTCCCTACGACGGGCAGCGTCCGAGTAACGAGGCCATAAACGAGCTTCAGAGCAAATTCAAGATAGTCGACGCCGAAGGCTTGGCCGATGCTCTTCTCGCCGCGGATGTATTGATTCAACTTCACGGGCCTTACTTTCCTAAACTGGCATGGGACTCCCTCGTTCGATTTCTTAAGCAGGGCAAAGGCCTCATTCATATAGGGGGGGCTCCGTTTCGAATTCCCGTCTACCGCAAGCAGGAAGAGTGGGTGGTGGAGGGGGTACAAACGGCCTATCATCGGCAGCTTCGCATTCACGAGGTACTGAATACGGACGCGGAGCGTGTAACCACTCTTCAAGCGAATCCGGACATTCCGTTGGCGGCGGGCTGCGAGCAATTGCTAACGATCGAGCCGACCTGTTCGTTCACGCTCCATATGACCCGGACGGACGACCGCCCTGGCGAACTAGGGTCGAGCGGTCCGATGGACGGTCATATTTATCCTTTGTTGTACGGGGTGTCGGACGAGGGTAGGAAGCTGTCCGCTCCGATAACGATGATCGAGAATACGAAGGGGGAATTAGCGGGCGGACGGTGGTTGTTCGTCAACCAGCGAATCGGACCGGCTTTCTGGGAGGGGGGCGGCTTAACCGCGCTTCAGATCTGGGGTGCTTACTGCGCGGAAGGCGTCACCGAATTGTGGCTTAAACCGAATTATGCCTGTTACGAGCCTGGGGAGCAGCCTGTCTTAAGTCTGCATATGCAGACGTTGGGAGCTGCGAAGCCTGACGCTGCCGCCAAAGAATGGCGAGTTTCTCTTTCCCTGTACGAGGAGGGAAGCGATGAGGCCATTTGGACGACCCAGGATAGCTTGCAGTCTTCCAGGGAGCTTAAGATCGAAAGGATGCCTGTTCCCGTTTCGGTCGCTCCGGGTTTCTACCGCGTCGTGTGCGAAGCGGTATCCGAGTTTGGCGAGCGGCGCGTGCTGAGACAAGGTTTCTGGGGCCGCGACAATCAGCTGCTGAGCGAAGGGGAAAGACTGACGGTGGGCCGCGATTACTTCGTGAAGGCGGGCAAGCCTATGCCGATCGTCGGAATGACGTACATGACTTCCGACGTTTCCCGAAAGTTCCTGTTCATGCCGAACGCCGGGCTCTGGGATGCGGATATGGCGCATATGAGACGGGCCGGCATCAACCTTATCCGAACCGGAATATGGACGGCTTGGCGCCAAGTGATGTTCGTGGACGGCCATCCTTACGAGGAAGTGCTCCGATCGATCGACGCTTTTATATTGACGGCTAAGAAAAACGGTTTGGAAGTGGTCTTCACGTTCTTCTCGTTCACTCCGGAATTATGGGAGGGAGTCAACCCTTATCTGGATCCACGAAGCGTGGCGGCACAAAAGCGGTTGATCTCCGCGATCGTTTCGCGTCATTCCGGTACGACTAACGTTCACTGGGATTTGATCAACGAACCGACGATGTTCGATCCGAAACGCTTGTTCTCAGGCCCGCGCACAGTGGGCGACACATACGAGCAGGCGGCTTTCGCGGAATGGTTGCAAAGCCGCCACCGCGACGTTCGCGTACTGCAAGAGCGTTGGGATATGACCCCCGACGAACTTCCCGGTTTCTCTTCGGTACTCTTGCCGCAGCCTGAAGAGATCAGCTTCAGTGTTATAGATAACGCGATCCCGAAGAGGAACGGGATTTGGTTGGATTACACCTTGTTCACGATGGAGATGCACAATAGATGGGCCAAGGACTTGATCTCTACGGTCCGTTCGCACAACGGTTCGCAGATGGTGACGGTCGGCCAAGATGAGGGGCTCGGCTCCCAGAGACCGTCGCCGTTCTTCTATGCGGAAGCGGTCGACTATACGACGGTGCATTCGTGGTGGCTGATGGATCATCTGCTGTGGGATAGCTTGTTCTCCAAAACGGCGAACAAACCGAATCTAATTCAAGAGACGGGCATCATGTACGTCGAAACGCCGAACGGGCGGGCGAAGCGGTCGGAAACGGAAATCCGCAACATTCTGGAGAGAAAATACGCTTACGCTTTCGCGGCGGGCGGGGCCGGAGCGGTTCAGTGGATATGGAACACGAATTATTACATGAACAACGTCAATGAATCCAATATCGGAGCGCTGCGAGCGGACGGCACGGAGAAGCCCGAAGCGGACGTAAGTTATCGTTACGGCCGTTTTATGGGGGAGATCGGACATTTGTTCAAGGACAGGGAACTCGAAGACGTCGTCGTCGTATTCCCGTATTCGAACGATTTCTCGAATCGGAAGCTGGCCTTTGACGCGACGACGAAGTTGACGAGGGTTCTCGCTTACGAGATGAAGGTTCCGTTCCGCGCGGTCGGGGAATATCATCTGGATTCGCTGGAGCAAGCTCCGCCTAAGCTGATTATCGTTCCTAGTCCGCATAATTTCAGTAGACAAGCGCTCGATACAATCGTTAATCATGCCAAGGAAAGAGGAGGCGCCGTCTTGTTTACCGGACCGCTAGGATTGGACGAGTATTGGCGGCCGGATTCCCGCTATGCGGATGCGCTTGGAGAATACAAGTTAAGCAACGTCATGAGAGAAGAGGCGATTGAGGTTGACGGCCGCGTGCTGCCGGTCTCTTACGGAGCGAACCGCATTTCCGAAGTGAATAAGGAATTGCCAAGTGGGAGAGACGGCTCGAATGCGTCCGGGCGTACAACGGAGCCAGCTTCTCTGCACCGGACAAAGCTTGGCAAAGGGACATTTATCCGGTGCCCGCTGCCGATCGAATTGAACGAAAGATCGGAGGTTATCGCCGCGGTGTACCGGCATGCCTTGTCTGTCGCGGGGTATCTAACGCCAATGGAATGGATTCGAGGCGGGGAGCTTCACGGAGTGTTCGGATCCAAAGTCGCTTTCGGCGATGGCGCGCTGTACCTGTTCGTATCCGAGTATGGCCGCGATGCCGAGATCGAAATCAGGGATGCCAAAACCGGCCAAGGGTATGCGTTCCTGTTAGAAAGCGAGCGAACGGTGTTGTTTGCTGCCGACGCAGAAGGGCGACTTGTCTCGGCGTTAGGAGGAGACGAGCTTCTAATCAGGGAGACGGAGCAGCAAAGATAGTAAGTGCAAGAAAGGGGCTGTCTTATAAGTAAGGTCGCACAAGATGATCGATCAAGAAAAAGTGCATGTATCCCCTGGAGACTGCCTCATACGGTCCTGAATCACCTATTAACGGGTTTACCCATTCCCATGTCGGGATCGTATAGCATCGTAAGGAGATACATGCACGACAACATTCTCTATCGATCATCCTATCGTACGACTCTTTTTACTTATGAGACAGCCCCTTTAAACCCGCGGGTAACCAAAGGCTCGTTCTGGTCCGATCTCACCACGATCGCCACGATCGGCAGCCACCGGTACGCCAAATAGCTATTCAATGCCGAGCTCGCGGGCTTCTGCATTCACTTCCTCGATCATCCGATCGAGGCCTTTTTCTTTATAGCCGTCGATAATGCCTTGCCAGGCGGCTTCCACCGGCAGATCGCTGATCATGACGCGGATCATATCATCGTTGTAGAAGGTGGTGAAGCCGTCCTTGGTCGGGGTGGACAATTGCGTCAGCCGAGGCTCGTAAGCTTGCTTGCGAGTCTCGCGCATCGAATAGTCTGCGCCGTCCGTGCATTCGGCTAAATCCCGACATAGTCCATGATCAGTTTGAACATGCCGGATCGTACAGAACGGTACTTGTGGGACGAGGTGCTGCTTATTGATACACCCGGAATTTATGCAGGGCGTAACGATCATGATGAGGTAACCCAGGACCAGATTTCGAGGTCCGATTTGCTTGTATTTGTTGTTTCTAACGAACTGTTTAACCCACAAGGAGGAGCTTTTTTTTCGCAAATTGGCGTTCGAATTACAACGTCAAGGACAAATTATACTGGTCGTTAACAAGATGGCACGCGAATCTGGGAGTCCCGAAATGCTTTTGTGTTTGAAAAGGTTTTTTAGAATAGAATCTGAATCTGTCTAAAGTCATGATATAATGAAGTATCCGATCGATTAGGAACGAGAGAGGAAACCCAATATGAACGTTTTTGAAGACTGGAATCTAAAAGTAAAAAAGACGTTTAATGCGACGAGCAATATAGTTGTATTAACCGTTACGGAGGCAGGAGGATTACTTGGCCTCTCCAAAGACCAAATGAAGATTTTCGTGGATAAATATAAATTAACAAAAGTCCCGATCATGAGAAGTGCCCATAGATATCTGCTGCTGAAGTGTGAAATAGACGATATTGTAGCGAACAGGGCCATTTAGAAGCTTATTTTGCGTTACTTTCGGAGAGGGGGTCAAATCCCCTCGGATAAAAAGACAGTTAAGATGATCGATTCTTAACTGTCTTTTTATTTTATTTTCTAAAAGATTTATTTAATAATTCCAGATGAGATTATGATTTTTCCGGCAGACATATTCTCAGCGTAGAAATAATATTCTCCTATCTCATCTGCCGTAATGGTGTAGGAAAACTCCTTTTCCTTTTTAGCAAAGCTAGTGATTAACTCACCGTTTTTAATAAAGCCGATCTCCATCCATTCTCCTGCTGGATCCGAATATTTGCTGGTTTTCAAATCTAGTGTGAACCGGATGGACAGTTTCTCGCCTTTGTCTAAGTGCCATCCTGATTTCTCCGTTTTTGTGAAAATCACAAGATCCGCATTGTTAGTCAAAAGCAGCTCCGGTATTTCATAATATTTCTTATTTTCCTTCAAGGCAATGTTAGTTACCGAACCGGCATTGAGCGTTTGAAGCTGGTCTTTATTAATAATATCGCTGTTTAGACTCGGCTTTTTATTCGGTGAGATTGCAGTTCCGGTTGGAACAGCTTGCATGGAAGCATAATTTGGCTCATTGGCGATGTGCCTGTTTTCCTTATTTATTAATATCGCACCAAACAGCTTTCCGCCAGTAGCGGCATTGACGGTTAAAGCGGAAAACAGCATCGCAACTATAACCGCGGGGACTAGTGCAGCCCTCACAGAAATTTTTCGTCTTGGTTTATTAGAAAAGTCCATTAACCTTTCCAAAATTTCTGATGTCACTTTCTCTGAATCAGCGTGGATATAATTTGGTTTAGCTTGACGAATAAGCGTCTCTAAGTTCATCGATATCAACTCCTCTTAATTTAATTTTTAATTGATCTCTTCCTCTGCTGAGGCGAGTCTTGATCGCTCCCTCGCTGAGCTTTAATGCATCCGCGATTTCACGAATGGACAACTCTTCAAAGTAAAAAAGGATGACAGGCGTACGGTATTTCTCAGGTAAAGACATGATTGCCGCATAGACTTCCTTGTCCCGGCTTCGTTGCATGTAAATATCTTCAGTGCTCATGCTTCTCTGCTCCGGCAGAAATTGCGTGGGTTGTTCTCGCCGGTTATTCCGGGTTGCGTTGAGACAACGATTTATTACTATCCGGACTAACCATGGAAACGGACGTGTGGGGTCTTTAAGTTGATGTGCCGAGAGATAAGCATTCATAAAACTCTCTTGAACAAGATCCTCTGCTCTGCTTTGATCACGGACGTAGGTATAGGCTATATAGGTTAACCGATCAAAGTATTGCTGAACCCATTGAACAAGGAGATCTTTCTGCTCCAATACGCTCACCTTCTTTCTACAATAAAGACACACAGAACAGGAAATGGTTTCAAAATTACTCATCGTTATGAGTCGGTTTAGATTATGAATTCGCGGTGGTATTGAAGGATGGTCGTCAACTAATCGGAGGCTGCGGCAACCATAAAGTACCGCGGCCAGGGCGTGTAACGTATCCAAGTGCTATATGGCCAACGTTTATACGGACCCTGCGTACAGGTAGCAGGGATGCGGGAGCGAACTGCTCAAGGCGATTCGGGCGTGGGCGACGAAGAACAAGCTATAATTTATTGGGAAGTTCTAAACTCGGTTACGCGCTACGCCATGATCCGATGGAACTGCATTTATAAGCAAAGCAAGCCCGACGTATTAATTCCCCTTCTTGAACATACCGTGCAAGTAAACGGTAAATTACTAGAGGACGAAGGGCAGGGACTTCGATGGCCGGAATCTATGCGGAAAAAGTATGGCGGCAAATGATACAGGATCATGCGGGGAACTGGGGAATGGACATCGATCACTGGGACTGGGTCCCGGGGGTTGGCGTCATTGCGCTGCTGGAATACTACGAGACAACGCGCGATGTGCAGGTGCAGGCGTATTTACTTGATTGGGTGAACCGGAATGAGGCGAAGGCCAAGGGTAAAACGGTGATCAACGCGATCGCGCCCTTTGCGATCTTTCCTGCGCTTTATCGGCTGACGGGGGATGCTAAGTTTAAAGAGGAAGCGGTGCGCATCGCGGAATGGCTGCTGCATGAAGCGCCGCGTACGCGCGAAGAGGCCTTTGAACATACGGTTACGGAAAACGTGGCGTTCTCCGAGCAGGTGTGGGCGGATACGATCTTCATGGCGGTACTGTTTCTGGCGCGAACCGCTTCGCTCCTCGGAAGCGCGGCTTACGCGGAGGAGGCGCTCAAGCAGGTGCTGATCCATCTGCGCTTGCTGCAGGATCCACAGACCGGCGTGTTGTTCCACGGCTGGAACTGCGCTTCGGGCGATCATATGTCGGGTGCGCGCTGGACGCGGGCGAATGCCTGGATCGCCGCCGGCGTCCCGCTGATCGTGGCGGAGATTGACAAGCTGGTCGACATTCCGCAGGAATTGAAGGAACGGTACGGTCGACTGATGCGCGGGCTCCTTGCCTACCAGCAGGAGGATGGACTATGGAGCACGGTGATGGACCGGCCTGACTTTTACAGGGAGGTGTCGGGCAGCGCGGGAATTGCTTATGGTCTTCTTAAGGCGGTTGAAGTAAAGTTGATCCCTGATGAAGCGGAATACGCAGTCAGAGTCGAGGATGCATATCGCGCGATTGTTCCATATATTACGACGGAGGGCTTGGTCACGGGCGTATCCGGCGGTACGCCGGTGATGTCGACGATCGAGGCGTACCAAAATGACGTTCCGACGTATCCGACCCTATACGGGCAAGGCTTGGTGCTGATGCTGCTCGCGAAAATAGCGGAAAGGAGCGAGTAGAATATGCGTGATGCTGCCGAGCTTCTCGCCTCGATCCAAGCAAAGGATAAAGCTTATGATGCCGACATTAAGCTGCTCAAGGTTCCCATGACGAAGACCTATCACACGGCGTTAAAGCTGGATCAGCATCCTTTCGCTTACGAGCTGTACGTCGCGACCTGCTATGCGTTCGACCTGCTGCAGTATGGCGGCGAGGCGTATGCTAAGCGGGCGGCAGACATTCTGGAGGTTGTCATTGCGCGGCAGGACCAGGATCCGGGTCGTTCGACTTACGGGATTTGGCCGTATTTTGACGAAGAGCCGCTGGATGAGATGGACCGCCCCGACTGGAATATGGCGGATTTTCACGGCAAGAAGCTCGTACTCATTTTAAAAAATCATGCGGAGCTGCTCTCCCCTTCGCTCGTCGATAAGCTGCGCGCCGCCGTGTATCACGCCTGCCAGGCGATCATCATCCGTAATGTCGGCCCGCACTATACAAACATTGCCATCATGGGGGCGCTCGTGACGCTACTTGGCGGCGAGCTGCTGGGTCAGGAAGGGATTCGCAGCTATGGCGAGCGGCGCCTCCGAACGTTCCGCGACTATACGAAGGCCATCGGCACGTTCTCGGAGTACAACAGCCCCTGCTATACCCCGATCGCGATCGAGGAGCTGCACGGCATCTATGCCGAGTCGAGCACGGCCGGGGCGGTTGCGGATGCGGATGAGCTGCTGGATCTGGCTTGGCATATGATCGCGAAGCACTATCACCCGGCGACGGGCGCGTGGAGCGGCCCGCACAGCCGGACGTACAGCACGCTGCTGCGGCCGAACGAGAAGGCGTTTCTTGAGAATGCGCTTAAGCAGGAGCAGGGACAGGAGGAAGGCCAGGAGCAGGAGAAGGAGCGGGGCCACATTCGTTGTCCTGAAAAGTACCGTTACTTGTTCAGCTCTACGGAGGAGCGCTATTTCACGGAGCCCACGCTGAAGGCGGACGAAACGGGCTATCAGAACTATGCGACGACGTACCAGAACGAACGGCTGTCGCTTGGCAGCTATACGTCGGGCATCATGTGGAACCAGCGTCGCAACCTGCTCGGCTATGTGGATAGCGGCGGCGGCCATGCCGTGTCGATCCAGCTTCAGTTTTTGAAGGACGGCAAGGACTTCTGCTCGGCGATGTTCACGGGCGTGCAGTCGCGCCGGCAGGTGCTGTTCGCCCTTAACCTGGCGACGGATAACGGCGGATGGCACCAGGATCTGGACATCATTAACGGCAGGTTCAGAGCGGCGGATTTGCGCATCCGGCTTCTCCTCTGCGGCCAAGCGGCGAACGTGGAGCTGCCGACGACACAGACTGGCGCCCGGTTTGCGACCGTGATCGGGGAGACGACGCTCCGGGTGGAGGCGGTCGTGGACCGCTCGGATTACGGCCAACTCCAGCTGCAAACGGAGCGAAGCGAAGAAGGCCTCAGCCTGGATTATGTCATCTCGACGGGCGAGGAGCGGGATTTCGATTTCCATGCGCTGGAGCGGGCGGTCTGGATTTTTGCGCTGTCGCTCGGCGAGGATGGGCCGTTGCCGGGCGTCGACATCCAGTCGGACGAATCGTGGCTGACCGCATCAGTTCAAACGGACGATGGCCTGGCCGCCATCACCGTGCCGCTGCAGCCGCGTAAGACCCGCGAGCTGTATCAGGAGAACAAGGTTCAACTGCCTTCGGCTTTGCTGGGGAAATAGCGTGCAAAATGGGTGTAAAAAATGAGGCAAGCCTTCGATGCTGCTTCGGCAGGTTGAAGGCTTTTTGTTGTTCGCCGGGTGGCATGGACGATGGCAATTGGGCTTTTAGCTCTGGCAGTGCTCTTGAATCAGCTTTACAAGCGTTTGAAAGTCATATTGATGATTGACCATATCGACCGTCATATCTTCGGCTGCTTTCTGATCCATTTTAAAGCGACACCCGTTAAGGTTCAAAAAAACCACGAGAGCGGTAAAGGCCGTCCTCTTATTCGCATTCTGAAAAGGGTGATTTTGTCCTAGAGATTCGAAAAGGGCGACTGCCTTTTCAAATACGGAAGGATAAGCATCTTCCCCGAAAGCGGAGGATTGGGGCCTGGCAACAGCTGATTCTAGCATGCCGCTGTCTTTGACGCCAATGAGTTCGCCAGGACTATATTTCTGTATCATCGCGACATTAATGGCTACGACCTCGTGGATGGTTAGGTAACGAATGGTCATGTTAACGATCCTTTAATCCCTTTAAAGTCTCATCATACTGTCCCATCACTTGAGATAAAGTCTCTAGAAATTCGTTGCTTATACCTGTCGGCAATGCTACTTTATTCGCTTTTCTAATAACAATCTCGCCGTCGTTTTCTTTTACGTCGATATGCACCGTATCGCCAAGTTCAAGACCGATTTGCTTTAATGCTTCGGTCATTGTGATGCCCAAGCTGTTTCCGAACTTTGTTACTTTTCGTTCCATTTCATTCACCTTTCCCATAAAAGTCTCCCTCTTGTTATACTATTCAACCGTATAACAATTATACATTTAGATTGAATGCCTTTAAATGCAGTTGCTTCATTCCTTAATGCGCATTCCCTATTGACAGCCGTATTCCTCCTGGAATAAAATGCAAACCAACGATACGAATAAAAGCGCCGAAGAGGAAGTAAACGCTTGTCGCATTGCAGAGAGCTGCCGGCCGGTGCGAGGCAGCATCGCTGAGCGTTGAACGATCGCCTCCGAGCAGGTCCCCGAACGCGAGTAGGCGGACACGGCATCCCGCCGTTAACCGGGCGCATCATTGTTGGATGATGGCAGAGCGGGCGTAGCGCAAGCATACGTCAACCAGGGTGGTACCGCGGATCGACTCCGTCCCTTGAGGATGGGGTCTTTTTGCGTTTTACATGGCGTTTAAACTTACATTTTTAACTCGGTTAAAGGAGATGCGGGGATGATGGAGATGTACACGGATCGGTTGAAGCTGCGATTGGTGGAGCCCAAGGATGCGGAGCCCATGGAGAGACTGGTCAATGATAGGGAGATTGCGCGGACGACGTTGGGGATCCCGCATCCATATCCGCCTGGATCGGCAGACGCATTCATCCAACGCAGGCAAGAGGCAGCGAAGAAAGGGGATGGCTTCTCATTCGCCGTCCTTGATCGTCAGTCGGAGACGTTTATGGGCATCGTGGGATTGCGCATCGATCCGTCGCATCACCATGCCGAACTGGCCTATTGGTTGGGCAAGGCTTACTGGAACCAAGGCTATTGCTCGGAGGCGGCGAAGCAAGTATTGCGGTTCGCGTTGGAGGACCTGAAGCTGCATCGCGTATGGGCCGCGGCGATGACGCGGAATCCGGCTTCGTTTCGCATCATGGAAAAGTTGGGAATGAAGCATGAAGGGATTTTTCGAGGACATGTGTTAAAGGACGGCGTATACGAGGATTTGACCTATTATGCCTTGCTGCGCTCGGAGCGAACGTAAGCAGGATGAAGGAGGGTAGCCCGTTGGAAAAGACATTTAACGGCGCAGAATTAGAGGTCGTGCAGGGGGACATCACGCTATCCGCCATGGCATGCATCGTGAATGCGGCGAATACCAGCTTGCTGGGCGGCGGCGGCGTGGACGGAGCGATTCATCGCGCCGGCGGGAGAAGAATACTGGACGAGTGCGTGCGCATTCGAAGCGAACGGGGCGGGTGCCCTGTCGGCGAGGCCGTCATCACAACAGGGGGCAACTTAAAGGCCAAGCACGTGATTCATACGGTGGGGCCGGTCTGGAATGGCGGCAAGAGCGGCGAAGCCGAGAAGCTGGGCAATTGCTACAGTAGCGCGCTTCGCCTGGCCGAACAGCATGGGATCGAGAGCCTTTCTTTTCCGAATATCAGCACGGGCATCTACGGTTATCCCAAAGACAAAGCCGCCGATGTAGCGATCGAGGCCGTCACCGGCGAATTGGCGCGCAAACATGCGTTTGAGCGGATTCAGTTCGTGTGCTTCGATCGCGAGAACTACGACTTGTACGTGGAACGGATCGGGGCGCTGTGACAAGCCGCCGCGGTCGGAGAGGACAAAGAAACAATTTTCGACGCCATCTTCGTTGTCCCCATTTTATCAACGTTATCCACAAAATACCCACAGCGTGTGCACAGAGTTGTGCACATGTGGATGTTCCGCATGGGGACGAATTCATCGGCGTTCGGATCGAGTTAGCGCATGAACGGCTAAGTCTTTAACCATAAAAGTTTGCGCGAAAAAGTAGATCAGCAGCAGCGGAAGAGTCTCCACGGTCGAGGCTGCCATGACGAGCGGCCAAGGCGTGGCCCCATATTGCGACGTAAAGCTCGTCAATCCGAGCGCGAAAGGGTACAGCCGTTCCTCATGCAAATAAAGCAGCGGCCCGAAAAAGTCGTTCCACCGGCCGATAAACTCGAGCAGCAGCGCGGTGATCAGCGGCGGCAGCGACAGAGGGAGCGCAACCCGGCTATAAATCGTCCATCGTCCGCCGCCGTCCATTTTCACCGCATCCTCCAGCTCGCGCGGGATGCCGGTATAAAATTGGCGAAGCAACAAGAAGGGGCGCTGCGCTCCTAATTTTTTTCGATGAGGTGCAGTTCCTTGGCTAACGCGGCCGCCTTGGTCCGCCGGTTTACCTTTAATTTGGCGAAGATATGCTTGACGTGCACCTTCACCGTACTCATCGCGATAATGAGCTGATCGGCGATTTCTTTGTTGGAAAGTCCCTTTGCCAGGAGAGCGAGCACCTCAAGCTCGCGATCCGTAAGGGGCTCGTCCATCTCGTGCGATGACGGCGCATCCTCGCCGGAGAGCGCGTCTTCCGCGGAGGAAGGCTTCGCTGGGCGCTGCAGCATGGACAGAAATAGTCCGTGAGACGACATGGCCAATAAGACCGGCTCTCTGTCTGCCGCGAATACGTCGGCGGCCAGCCGGTTTTCCAAATAGAGCGCCCCCAGCATATTGCCATGAACGGTGACAGGGAGGCAGAGAATGGACTGCGGTCTATGCTTGGCGACATATGGATTATGGATAAGCCAGCTATCCTCTTCTCCGCCGTAACGGACGCTTTCCTGGGTACGAAGGACATACCGGATGACGCCTTCCGGGAGCAGCGGGGAATCGGCTTCGGACAGCTTGTCCGTTGCTGCGGTCTGCGCATCCATATCCGCATAGGCCAGCACGTAAAGATCGTCGTCTCCGCCGGTCAGCAGCGCGCCTTTGCTGGCTCCGGCATGCCGGACGATCGTCCCGATGATCTCGGCCAGTACGGCGTCCATATCCATCTGGTTCGAATTCGCCTGGCTCGTTCTCAATATCGCGGCGAGATCGATGTTATCCGGATCGATGCTTGCGCTGACGGTAGCCTGGTTCGGCTCATGCGCCGACGTCGCTACCCCGGCGGCCATCGCGGATCCGGCAAGGGCCGTCGCTGTCCGGGGGTTATGCCGTTCGTCGGCGACAGACGCATGCCGCTCTAGCGAGTCCGTCTTGATCGTGATCCCCCACTGCCGGTATCCCTCGATCGCAAGCTTCCGATAAAATTGAGCCGTCTTCGAACTGCCGCGCCGTTCGAAGTGGCGAGCGGCCAGCTCGCAGGCCAGGCTTTGGATCGGCACGTCGCCCTGTTCGCGCGCTTCGCGGATGGCCCGTTCATAGAGGATCTCGGCCTCTTGATATTCGTGACGAATTCTTGCGTATTCGGCCTGGAGAAGGTCAAACCGCGTCTTGTAATTGTCGGGACTCCACTGCGCCCATCGGGCGAAGCGGCGAATGTTGCGCGACAACCGCTGAGACAGCTTCTGCGCGCGTGTCGGCAGAGAACAAGCGGCCAGCGATTCGTAGAGCAGGCATTCCGGCAGATGAGGCAGATGGGAGGCATACGCTTTGTAAGGCTCCGCCTGACCGGCCCATATTATCGCCTCGTCGTACCGGCCTAACAGATAACAGAGCTGTGTCTTGTAGGCATGGTATTGGAACAGCGACGTAGCCGAAGTCTCCTCTATGCGGATCCGGCCGAGATAGGCGTCTTCGTCAAAGCCGCCGCCACTGAAGGAATCCGGCGCATCTGTCTCCCCCTTAAGGGCGAGAATAAATTGTTGATACAGGAAAAAGTTCTGCCGGACGAACTCATCGTTCGTCGTGTCCAGTACGGTCATATAGTCGGCAATCGTGCGGGTCAGTTCATGCAGCGGCGCTCTCGTATACAGCGAATTAACATGCGCGCCGATCGCATAGCTGGCGAAGACGTAGTCGCCCGACTCCATGCCGAACCGGAGCGCCTCGGCCAAATATGACTCGCCGTCCCGAGCGCTCCCCGCGAATTGGGACAGGACGCCGCCAAAGATCGTGTACGTTTTGCTCTGTACGGCGCGGACGCCGTAGCGCTTGGACAACTCCATGCCGATTTTGCCGATCGCATATCCTTTTTCGTATTTGCCCATGGCTTGGCCAAGCACCATGCCGTAAGCGGAATAGATCGCGGCCGACATCGGCGTGTTCCCATATTCGAGGGACAGCTGGATGGCTCTGCAGATCAACAAGAAAAAAATATTTTTGTCCGTGAAAAAGGTGGAGGGAATAATGGCGAAAATGAGGTTCATCGCCGCTATCCGCCCGGGGTCGGACATTTCCTCCAGTTGAGCGAGACGCTCGTACCGGTTGCGCAGCAAGGACTCGATACGCAATCCTTCGCGTATCAGCGTAAGCTTGCCAGGCTTGGCCGGAATCGAAATATGAAGCTCGCGAAGGCTGTGAAGGCCTAGCGCAGTGCTCTCCAAATATTTGCCCTGGTTGATGTAGAGCATGATCCGAATCATCTGGACGCGGCTGCGTTCGCGCGGATTGCGCGCCCGAACGAGCAGCAGGTCGATCAGCTGTTCGGATTGGCCGTAATTCCCGCATAGAAATTGACACTCGGCCTGCTGGGCATGAAGCTCGAAATGGAGCTCGAACTGCTCCTCCCAAGCGTTCGGCGGAAGGAGAGACATGCCTTTGGCAAGATGCTCGAGCGCGATATCGTAGGCGGAGGAAGACTTGGCGCGTTTCCCGGCCTCCAGATTCAGTTCGGCCAGGCGGAGCAGCTCCGGGCCGTGCGAGATAAGACGCGATCCCCGATTCAGATGATGGATCGCGTCGAACGAGCTGCATCCGTAAGCTGACTCCTTTCCTTGTATGCTCCTACCGATCTTGATATGAAGCGCTTGTCTGGAAGTCTCTTCGATCCCGTCGTAGATCGTCCGCTGGATGCTGTCGTGCGCGAATCGATATCGTCCCGTATCCGAGGAGACGATCATCCCTTCGGCTTCAATGGCGGACCATTCCAGGCGAGCATCGTCCGTCCCGCGTCCTGCGACGCTTGCGATCAGGGCAGGGTGGAAGCTGCTACCGACGCAGGATGCGGCTTCGAGCAGCGCGCGCGCATGAACGGACAGGCGGTTCAGCTTATGCTGAACCAGATCCGTTACGGCATAGCGAAGCCCCTGCTCGATCATCCTTCCCAGTTCCCAATCCCATTCCCGTCGCTCAGGCTTGTAGCGCAGCGTGCGTTCGTCCTGCAGACGGAGCAGAATTTGATGAAAATGAAACGGATTGCCGTTCGCTTGGCGATACAGCAGCTCCGTCAAGGGCAGAGTGGCATCCGCCGGACTGTTCAGCGTTTCCGTCACAATCGCATTCATCTGCTCCAGACTTAGCCGGGCCAGGCGCAGATGGCGAACGAAGGTTTGCTCAGTAGCACTGCCGTCTTGCTCATAGCCGGGAAGCTTGCGGGTGTCCGTCTCCGCATCCCGATAGGCGCACACCAGCAACAAATACTGGCTTTCGGGATCGCTCAGCAGCGCGTGTATCAGCTGAAGCGAAGAGGCGTTCGCCCACTGCAGGTCGTCAATGAACAGGACGAGCGGATGCTCTCTGGAAGCCAGCGCCTGTACGAATTTACGGAATGCGTAGAGGAACCGCTTGTGGGGCTCAAGAGTCTGCGGACCCGCTGCCGCCGGCAGATCGCCCAGCAATAAACCCGCTTCGGGGATCATTTCCGCAATGATGCCGGCATTGGAGCCCAGCGCGATACGCAGCTTGCGGGCCCACTCGGCAGTCTGCTCGGCCTTCTCGCCCGCCAAATGACGAATCAGCCCGCGGAAAGCCTGGACGATGGGCTGATAGGGACTTTCGCTGGAAATTTGCTCGAACTTGCCCGTTATGTAAAAGAAACGACGCTGCTGCAGCTGATTGCGGAACAGCTCTTCGACCAGTCTTGTCTTGCCGATTCCCGGTTCGCCGGATATATATACCATCTCTGTCGATCCCAAACATGCGGAGAGGAAGGCATCGTTCAACACGGACAGCTCGTGCTCTCGGCCGTGAAAACCGCGCCCGCTGCCGAACGTATCCCGGGCGCGTTCCATGCGGTCCAGATCGGCGAGCAGAGACCCGGCGTTAGGGTAGCGATTGTCCGGGTTCTTATCCAGCAGCTTCATGATCATGGCCTCGAGGCCGTCGGGAACCTGAGGCTGCAATTCTACGATTCGCGGCGGACTCTGGGCGAGGTGCCGGTAGATCCACTCCAGCCGGTTGTCTCCGCGGAAAGGCAGTCGGCCGGCAAGCATTTGATAAAAAATGACGCCCAGGGCGTACAAGTCGCTTCGCTCGTCGACGGCTCTTTGCATCCTCCCCGTATTTTCCGGCGAGCAGTAGGGGAGCGCCGCAAGCGACAGCCCCGGCCCTGCCGGTCGGACTCCGCCGCGATCGGAGCGCCGCACGCTATATTCCGAATCGATCAGATAAGCCTTTCGTCCGTCTCCCGAGATCATAATTCGCTCGGGGCACAGGTCGAGATGCAGCATCCGACCTTGATGGAATTCTGCCAAGCAGGCAGCCAGCGCTCTCGCGATGCCGTGAAATTCATTTGGATGAACAACGGTCCGTTCGTTCATATAGTCCCTAAGCGTGATCATTTCGTCGATTGATGTCGGCCGTTCCATCGTCGTACTCCTCTATCGCCAGCATTCTTTCCGATTTGCTCTTATTGTAATCGAACCATGCCGAAATTTTATAGACTTCGGACAAAATACTCCTTTGTAGGTATGGAGGTAGCTATCGACTTTTTGTATGTTCTAAAAGATTGGCCCCGGAAGGAGAATCCGATTGGAGATTGAACGGAGGGAAAGTTATTTTGCAAGCTGGAAGAGGCGATAAAATGAGCAGAAATCGGCTCAAGAAGTATGCGGTTATGATGCTGGTCTTTATGCTGGCGGCAGGCATGCTGCCGGCCGGGGGCTCCCGAGCCGCGGGAGCGGCGATTGTGGATCAACAATCGCCGGGCAGCCCAGGGGGCGTATGGATCAATGCGGATTCCGGACTGACGCGTTATCAGACCTTTACGCCGGCAGTAACCGGCAGTTTGAGTGCGGTGGAATTGAGTCTGGATGCGTCGGGATCGGGTGATATCATCGTCTACCTCTATCGAGAAAGCGATCGTTCCGCGCCGCTGGCAACGGCACGCACCGGAATGAGCTCGGGCTGGGTAACCTTCGATTTCTCCGGGGCGTCTCCTTATCTGACGAAGAATACAATGTACAGATTAGCGGTGACGACGGAGTATGGCGGATACAATGGCGTGATGTGGAGCATTGCCGGCGGCGATCCGTATCCGCGTGGAGCGTCGAATTCGTATGGGTATGACTTCGGCTTCCGGACCTATATGGTGGCGGATGAGTCTACCTCTGCCGACTACAGTGAGATCGAGGTTGGGGACGCGCGGCTGCTCGCGGACGGCGCCAGCCAGACGAGCGTCACCGTTCGTCTGAAGGATGCGCAGGGCGACGCTCGGACGAGCGGCGGAGAAGCCGTGGTCATCTCCTCGACGCGGGGAACGATCGGCGAGACCACGGACAACCTTGACGGCACGTATACGGCGACGCTGACGGCGGATACGACGTTGGGGACGGCGATCGTGAGCGCCGGCGTCGATGGCAGCCCATTAACGTCGACGGCCTCCGTCCAATTTGTTGAAGGCGATGTGAGCCCTTCCCGTTCCGCCGTCACGGCCGGAGGCACTTCCATACGAGCGGATGGCAGCAGCACGCTGTCCATATTCGCGACGCTCAAGGATGATTATGATCATCCGCTGGCAGGCAGGGAAGTGACGCTCGAAGCGGACGGCGGCGAATCGGATATTGAAGCCGTGAACGGAACGACCGATGCAAGCGGTACTGCCGAATTTAAGGTCAGCAATCTTGCGATGGAAGAAGTGACTTATTCGGCCAAGGACGCGGAGAGCGGTCTGACGCTGGACGGAACGGTCAAGATTTCGTTTCTGTACGATCAGCCTCCTTCGATCCGAATTCGCGTGACGCCGGAAGCGCCTACGTATAATGAAGTGTTTGTATGGCCGGGCGCTTCCGCGTATGGCGAATACAACGAAATTGCCGACATGAAGTGGGCGAAGGGCAGCCACCCGCTTTCTTATTTTCCATCGGGCGGCCGAACGCTCGGAGAAGGGTTCTGGGTCGGAGAGAACGGCATCTATACGGTCTATGCCGTCGATACGGCAGGCAATGCCAGCGTCAAGGAAGTCGACATCCAAAATATTTTGAGGAAGAGCAGCGACGCAGCTTTAAGCGCATGGACGATTACGGGGAATGGCGCTGCGATCCCGTTCGATTTCGAAGCCGGCAAGACGGACTACACGGTGCAAGTCGCGACGTCCGTCGACAGCTTGAAAATGGCGCTGACCGCTTCCAGTGCGTACGCGGACATTACCCTGAACGGCAGCGCGATCGACAGCGATGCCGAATCCGGGGAATTTCCGCTGACGCCAGGCGACAATACGTTCGAGATTGTCGTAGAAGCGCAGGACGGCACCGTTCGGACGTATACGCTGAACGTCGTTCGCGAGCAGCCGATGAGCGGCGATGCAGCTTTAAGCGCATGGACGATTACGGGGAATGGCGCAGCGATCCCGTTCGATTTTGAAGCCGGCAAGACGGACTATGCGGTGCAAGTCGCGACGTCCGTCGACAGCTTGAAAATGGTGCTGTCCGCCTCCAATGCCTATGCGGGCATCGCGGTCAACGGCAGTCCGATAGGCAGCGGCTTTGAATCTGCCGCGCTTCCGCTGGCCGTAGGAAACAATACGTTCGAGATCGCCGTAAAAGCGCAGGACGGTACTGTCCGGACGTATACGCTAAACGTGGTTCGCGCGGAACCGACTACGATACCGGTCGATAATGGCGGCACAGGTTCGGTGAATCCGGACATGCCGGTCGATCTGATTGTCAATGAGACCGTATTCCCGTGGATGGCTTTCTTGAAAAAGGAGGCGGACGGGAAAAAGTCGATTGAAGCAAGGCTTGATCTGGACCGCGTCACTCAGGTCATTTCCCGGTCAGGACCGGGAAGCGCGGCGTTCGCGTTTGTCGTGAAGGAGGAAGCGGATCGCTATACGCTGCGCCTGTCGGCAGACGCAGCCGTTCGTCTGGCTGAAAGAACGGCGGACGTGACGTTCCAGACTTCACTAGGTCGATATAAGCTGCCTTTTGCGGAAGCGATGCGCGACGAATCCCGTTGGGCGGATGAGCCGGCTTCGGAGCTGCTGGTCGTGCTTGAACGCAGCGCGATTACGGCCGATATGAAGAAGGAGGCAGACGCGGGCGGTTTCCGTTTGGTAGGGGAGCCGGTTGATTTTGGACTGTATGTCAAGCACCGCGGGGCTACATTTAAGATGGACTCTTCTAATCGGTTTATAACTGGCCTTCTGAATGTGCCGGCTGATGCTGCAGACGTATCGACGGCGATGCGCTGGGACGGCGGGCGCTTCCGTCCTGTCCCGACGGCATTTACGGCGCAGAACGGGCAGGGTACGGCTGTATTTCGCAGCTTGACCCATGGCACCTTCATACTGGCGGCTCAGACTTTCTCGCTGACGGATCTTGAAGGCCACTGGGCGAAAAGCGAGATTCGCGACATGACGGGGCGGATGATCGTCAATGGATTTGAAGGAGGCCGATTCATGCCTCGCTCCGTCGTCACCCGCGCAGAATTGGCCGTGATGCTTGCAAAAGCGTTGGGCCTGCCTAAGGTTGAAGAAGCTTCGGTCTTCCGCGACGTAAAAGCGGGAAGCTGGTACAAAGAAGAAGTGTCGGCCGTACACGCTTACGGATTAATGGACGGAATCGGGGAGGACGCCTTCGGCCCTGATCGGCAGGTATCCCGGGAAGAAGCGATCGTGACGATGATCCGAGCGCTGCGGCTGGCGCTGGGGGCGGAAAAACTCGATTCCTTGCGCAAGCAGGCGGAAATGGGAACGTTCGCCGACAGTAGCTTTATCAGCAGTAGGGCGGTCGAGGAGGTTCGAACGGCCGTCGGAATCGGACTGGTGAAGGGAGAAGGAGGCAAGCTTAACCCGCAGCAGCCTTTGTCGCGTGCCGTTACGGCCGTGCTGCTCTATCGGATGCTGCTTCTGAGCGGGATGCTCGGCGGAGACAGTTAAGATCAGAGGGATGAATGGGAGTTGAGCGTCGTTCAAAGCCCGGAGAGGATGGAATCGGATTGGCGGCAAATTGGTGGTTAGCCCTTATTATTATGGTTGTATGTAACGGAATTGTGGGTTGGTCGTTGTTAACGGGGGGCGATCCCGTTAGCCGAAGAGCCATCAAGTGGTATTTTATTGTCGCAAACGCGATAGGACTCATCCTTGCTGTTTCTCAATTTTTCTGGATGGATTTTTAGCCGCTCGGCTCCCAAATCGACGGAACCATTCTCTGTACCCAGGGTGCAGAGAGTGGTTTTTATCGTTTGCGCGAGCGCCTGTGGATAATAACCCGACTTGCGGCCGGCCTTATCCCCAAACTGTCCACGGGTTGTGCACAAAGTTATGCACATGTGAATGGCGGGAGCTGGCGGACAGCTACTCGGCCACGTTCGTACCGCTCCAGCACCTGTTCGACGAAGCTTGCCGGCGGGCGGCCCGGGAACACTGGCTCTGGGACGGCATCCACCCGACAGCCGCCGGCCACGAGCTGATCGCGCGTCAATGGCTGAAGACCGTGACCTTGCCGGGCTTGCAATAGGGACGTTTGGGCAGTTATCAACAGAACATCCACAACATGTGCACAGCTTTATGCACATGTGAGGAAATGCCGGATAGACCAATCCCCGGCTTATCCTGAGCATTCACTTCGGCAGTGCCGTTGGGATAAAAATTTCCCTTCCGCGCAACCTATTTGGATGTCGAAGCAAGCTTCCCCACGGGGCATGCCGACGCATCGGACTTCAGGTACGTGGAGGGATATCGAGTGGAAAACTTATATACGGCTACCGTAACGGTCACGGGAGGACGCGAAGGCAAGCTGTCTTCGAGCGACGGCGTGCTGCAGCTTGAGCTTCGGATGCCAAAGGAATTAGGCGGAATGGGCGGGGCGGCGACGAATCCGGAGCAGCTGTTCGCGGCTGGCTACGCGGCATGCTTCGAGAGCGCGCTGAACCTGGTATGCCGGCGGCGGGAAGTTAAGTACGAAGGCACGGAAGTGACGGGCAGTGTCACGATCGGCAAAGATACGGACGGCGGATTCGCCCTGGCGGTCGCACTCGACGTAAAGCTGATTGGGGTCGAGCGCACGCTGGCCGAACAATTGACTGCCGAGGCGCACCAGGTATGCCCTTATTCCAAGGCGACGCGGGGCAATATCGAGGTTGCGATCAACGTCGTTTAAAGATGGGGCGCCCGGCGATACGCGAATAAGACACCGTGATCCTTTTTGCGAAAAGGCCGCCGGTGTCTTATTCTTTAAACAAGGTTATGGACGATCCGTATTCTGAGTGCCGCTCGCGGATTGGCCTTGCTCGAAAGCTTCCGCCGCTTCCTCCGCTGAGAACTCAGTATCGTCCTGGCCGGGTACGGGCAGCTTGTTGAGCTCGGTGGTTTGAACTTCCGCTTTGGTCGGCTCATTGTGGTTACTTGTCATGGGGCACCTCCTTGGACGATTTTCACAACCCTTCCAGCATGCCACTTTTTAGGCTAGAATATGTGCGCGACATGGAGGAGGCAGGTAGGATCTATGTACGAGAAACAAACGATCACGCTCGGCATGGGCTGCTTCTGGTCGCCTGAAGCGTTGTTCGGCGCGCTGCCCGGCGTTACGGAGACGCGCGTGGGCTATGCGGGCGGCACGACCGGACAGCCGACTTACCGAGAGATGGGGGACCACTCCGAGACGGTCGAGATCGGCTTCGATGCCGAGTTTATTGCTGCTGACCAGTTGCTGGAGACCTTCTGGAATAACCATAACCCCGTTAATATTAACGGTTATAAAGGAAGGCAGTATCAGTCTTTGCTGCTCTACCGCGACACGCTGCAGGCGGAGACTTTTAACCGGGTTAAGAAGCGGGTGGAGGCGGCTAAGGGACAGGCGCTGGAGACGGAGATTGCTGCTTTCGAGGCGTTTTATCCGGCAGAGCCGCGGCATCAGAAGTATTATCTGAAAAGATATCCGGATGCGGTCGACAGGTTGAGCGGGCTGTACGAATCGGAAGAAGCGTTTCTGCGTTCGACGCTGGCGGCGCGGCTCAACGGCATCGCCAAGGGGTATGCGAATCTGGGGCCGGTCCTTCGGGAAATTCAAGCGTGGCCCATGAATCCGGATGAGCGGAATGCCCTGATTGAACAGGTTCGGAACATACGATGGTGATCTTAAACCGCAGCCTGTCCGCTTTAGATGGTAAAGCACGGGAATTTATCGTATCATGAGGAACCGACAATCGCGGATGAACAAAGGGGAATCAGCATGAGCGAGCCCAGCTTCAACGACTATAAATTAAGCGACGACATACGCCGGGCTTTGGACAGCATGGGGTATGTCAAGCCGACCGAAGTGCAAAGCAAAGTCATTCCTGTCGCGCTGCAGAAGAAGGATATGACCGTCAAGTCGCATACGGGCAGCGGGAAGACGGCCGCGTACGGGATTCCGATCTGCGAGATGGTGGAGTGGGAAGAGAACCGTCCGCAAGCTCTGATCCTGACGCCGACGCGCGAGCTGGCCGACCAGGTCAAGGAAGATATGATGAACATCGGCCGATTTAAACGGATCAAGGCAACCGCGATTTACGGCAAGCAGCCCTTCGCCAGGCAAAAGATTCAGTTGGCGCATAAAAACCATGTCGTCGTCGGAACGCCGGGGCGGGTTATGGATCACATCGAGAGAGAAACGATCGACCTCGAGCAAGTGAAATATCTGGTCATCGATGAAGCCGACGAGATGCTGAGCATGGGATTCATCGAGCAGGTCGAAAAGATTATCCGCGAGCTGCCCAAGGATCGTATGACCCTGCTGTTCTCGGCGACGCTGCCCAAGGATGTCGAACGCCTGTGCCACAAATATATGAAGCAGCCGCTCGATATCGAGATTCAGACGGAGGGCAGAACGACAAGCCAGATCGAGCATGCGCTCTACACGGTGAAGGACGACGACAAGCTGAATCTGCTCAGGGACGTCGCCACGGTCGAAAATCCGGACAGCTGCATTATTTTTTGCCGGACGCAGGTCAGGGTTGACGTCGTATTTAAGGAACTGCACAAGCACGGATACCCTTGCGATCGAATCCACGGGGGCATGGAGCAGGACAATCGCTCCCAGGTCATGAACGAGTTCAAACGCGGGGAGTTTCGTTATCTGATCGCGACGGACGTCGCTGCGAGGGGCATCGACATCGACAATATCAGTCTCGTGATTAATTACGATTTTCCCCAGGAAAACGAGAGCTACGTGCATCGGACCGGCAGAACCGGACGAGCCGGCAACCGGGGCAAAGCGGTCTCCTTCGCCACGCCGAACGAAGAGAAATTCGTAATCAACGTGGAGCGGTATGTCGGCTTTGAAATTCCGAGGAGAAACCACCCTTCCAAAGACGCAGTAGCGTATGCCCAAGCGTCTTTTGAAGCGAAGATCAAGAGCAAGGCAGGCGTCAAAAAAGACAGGAGCGCCCGATTGGACGAGGAGATCCTCAAGCTTTACTTCAACGGCGGGAAGAAAAAGAAGATCCGGGCGGTGGACTTCGTCGGCACGATCGCCAAGATCGAAGGCGTATCGGCGGAGGATATCGGAATTATCACGATCGAGGACAATGTGTCCTATGTGGATATTCTCAACGGCAAAGGCCGCCTGGTGTTGAACAAGATGCAAGAGACGACGATCAAAGGCAAGCTGCTGAAGGTTCGCGTAGCGAACAAGAAATAGAAAAGCGAATCAGCTTCGCAGCCTATAAAATTTGAGCTTTTCAAGCGCGTTCGAATATGGTTTAATGTACTTAATATTTCCAGTGGTGAAGCACACCCTGGCAGAACGTCTGCGGACGTTTTGTCGGGGTGTTTTGTTTTGCCCGGGCGAGGAGGACTGGGTTCGGCGGTAAACCCGCTATGTTATAATACTGCTGATCATGTTATCGGAGGTGTCCGACATGCGATGGAATGAGGTTCAAGAGCGCTTCCCCAATGAATGGGTCGTGCTTGAGGCAACGAAGGCCTATTCCAAGGAAGGGCAGCGCTATATTGAAGAAATGACCGTTATCGACGTGTTCGAAGACTCAACCAAGGCGCTAAAGCGGTACAGCGAGCTTCATCAGGAGGCTCCGCACCGCGAGTATTGTTTCTTTCATACCTCTCGTCCGGAAGTCGTCGCGAGAGAGCGATACATGGGGATTCGAGGTCCAAAATGAAGATAACCGAACGATACGGCCTTCCTTTTGTCAGCATGACGGTTATGTTCAGGGAAAGGCCATTAACTTTGACAAGGGTCTTGCTTGACACCGGCTCCGCCGGTACGCTCTTGAACGCGGATGCCGTGCAACAAATAGGTATGGTTCCTGAAGAAAACGATCTTGTAGATATGATTCGCGGAGTTGGCGGCGTGGAGTATGTTTACACTAAAAACGTTGATGCCATTTGGGTAGGCGAATCGACAATAAAAGACTTCCAAGTCGAGATCGGGAACATGGATTATGGATTGGAACTCGACGGTATTTTAGGTTTTAACTTTTTAAAGCAAGCAGGAGCAGTGATTAACGTTCAAAGAATGGTATTAAGTGTTATTAATGCGTGAGCATCTTATATTCCAGCGGTGAAGCACACCCTGGCAGGACGTCTGCGGACGTTTTGTCGGGGTGTTTTGTTTTGCCCGGGACATTTTGAGGAGGCGTGCGGTATGAAGCAGGCAAGATTGTACGATCGGCCGGAGCAGTTCGCGGAGATGATGAAGCGTCAGTTGGCGGAAAGTCTGCAGATTGAAGTGAGAATGACAGAGGGCGAGCCGCTGCTGCTCGAGATGGACGACAATATCGGCACGACGCAGGTCAGTCTGCACGACACGTATCGCATGTACATGGCCGGAGGCGATCTGAATGCGGCCGTCGATTATTTGAACGACATCGTCCGCAGCTCCAGGGTAGCAAATGATAAGAAAGATGAAATCACCGTACTCGATCCTGATTATATCTATCCTGCGCTGCGCGACGAGGCTTACGCAGAGGTAATGCGAAAACAAGCGGGGGGACTGTCGGCGGAACGGCTGCCAGGACTGCGTGAGGTGTATCTCGAGATCAAGGACGAACTCACGAAGGTTATCAGCAAGGGTATGCTCGAGCTAAATCCCGAGCTTCATGAGGACCAATTGAGGAAGATCGCCTATCGGAATTTGCGGCGGGAAGGGTGGCAGGAGCCGCGAATGAGATTGCCGACGCTTCTGGACAGCTGCAAGCTTGAAGTGTACATGCACGATACGCATCCGGCGGAGTGCCAGTTTTTGGACCCGGAGTTGAACGGGCCAATCAGCAAGAAGCCATACCTGGTCGCGTTCACGAATCGCAAGACGGTAATGGTGCTGCGCGCGGACGAAGCGATGGAGACGCTCCGGCAGGCGCAGCGACTGGCGGAGGAATCCGGATTCCGTACGATGGCGAAGCGCAGCGTGGCGCTTATGCCGAGCCCGGTGTCGGACCGCATCTATTGGGTGCGGGACGGCAAAGCCGGTCTGCTGCCGCCTCGGAAGTAAGACGACTGCTTCGGCCGGGTCAAGATGCGGAGTCGGCATCTTGAGGAGGCTGCGGGGCTTGCTGCGGCTCGGTCGTTTCCTCGTATCTGGCCAGCGTCCAAGCCGCCGACTCCCGCATGCGCCGGCGCAGCTGATCGCCTTCGACGATACGAACCCGGCGTCCGAGGAAGCGGATCTTGGACAGCAGGAACTCGCTCTCGTCGGCTAGGCAGGATACCCGGATGCGGTACAAGTCCAGGTCCTCATCGTAGCTGACGGTCTTATCGAAGCAGGAGAAGGCGTAAAGGATCCGGGATAGCTCCGCGTTGTATTCGCGGACGATCTCGATCACCGCTTGGGTCCGGCGCTCCTCGAGAAGGGCGAATGCCCGGCTTCGCAAAGCCTCGAAGCGCTCCGGCGGAAGCGGGAGGGGCTTCGCGGAGACGATATGCTGCAGCTTGCTGGACATGAGGCCGCGCACGTTATACCAGAGCAGATACCACTCTCGCTTGACCATATTGTATTCCAGCTTGACGGGCAGTCCGTTCTGATTGGCCTGGACGCCGCCGTGCTTGAGCCTCGTCGTGAGTCTGATTCCGCTGCCCCCCTGAATCATGCGGCGCAGCGGACGGAGCAGGGGGTGATAGACCTGTCTCTCCCGGCTTTTGGCTTTTTGCATAATATATTCGCGGCTGTCGATGGTAGCCTCATCCCGCAGCAGATCGCGTAGCCGTGACAACGTTCCCTCTGCGAACGCGTCGTCCGACGCCGGATGCTCGAGCATTGTTTTCAGCCATGAACGCTCGTGGGTCGTGAGGGCGATCGAATCCGCTTCGTCCAGCCGCGACAGAATTTGATAATTAAAGATTTTCTCGAACGGGTTCATAATAGGCCTGAATCTCCTTCCATTCGGCGATCAGCTCCCTGCGCAGCCATGCGGGCTCCAGAACTTCGCAGCTCGAGCCGAAGCTGCGCAGCCACGGCTTGATCTCGTAAATGCCGTTGACCTCGATCTCATAGAGGAAGGTCGTGTCCGACTCGTCCGTCAAGACGCCCCATTGGCCTTGGGCCTCGACGCGTTCGCGTACGAAGTTCGCGCCCGCCCGTCCCGGGTTGTAGAATCGCACCCGGATCTTCACGCGCCGGTGCGAGTCCGTCACCCAGCTGTGTTCGAGCTCCTGCACGACCGCCTCGAGGCGCCGGCTGAAGGTTTCCGCGTCTACGGCTTCTCCCATCTCGATCTGGGTGATGCCCTCCAGGCGATACTTCATGGTGCCGAGCCGGGGGCTGTGTCCGATCAGATACCAGCGGCCGTATTGATGGTCGTAAACGACGCGAAGCGGCAGCGTCGTCTCCACGCGACCCTCCGTCTCGCGCTCGAACAGGGGGTTCGTGTTTTTGGAGGCATAGTTCTTGCCTTTTTTTGGCGACAGGTAGAGGAAGGTCAGCTTGCGGTGCTCCCTGATCGCCTCGAATATCGTATACAGATGCGCCTCGTCGAGAATGCGCGTGTGATAGTGATATTTGTACAGATGAACGTCGAAGGTCTCGGGTCCGTAGCCGCGTCTCGTCAGCGCCTTCTTCAGCGTATCTCGCAGAAGATATCCCTGTACGGCAGGCACCTGCGTGTTCGCCATTACATCGACATAGTCGTAAAGGTCAAGGAGTTCCTCGTCCGACAGCCGATCGATGAGATCGATATCGGCGCGGTATCTGTACGGCCGACCGCCGTCCAGGCGGCGGATAACGCCGACCTCCTCCAGATACTTGAGGTCCCCGCGCACGGTCTTCTCGTCGGGGCAAGCATACTCGGACGGCATGCTGTCGCTGCAGGCGTCCAGCAGTTCTTTGGCGGTCATCGCTTCGCCCTGCATCAAGCCGATCAGGACCGCGAGCCGGATGCTTTCCGAATCCTTCAGCGATTTGGACCTGAAGAGAAACAGCAGCAGCGGGTCCGCGGATTCGTAATGGTTGTAGCGCAGACCTTCGGCCAGGTCCTTGGCCGCTTCGGAGGACAGCGCCGTTCGCATGTCCTTGATGTAGCGCAGCGTCTTGTCGTACGTATGCACGGAGATGCCGAGCCGGTCGGCGAATTGCTGCCTGCTGTAGGCGCCGCCCGCCAGCGCGAGCATGCGTAGAAACTGCACCTCTTTATCGAAGCTTTCCCGTGCCATGCGCGCACCTCCAGCCGATCTTTTGTTCCATTGTATCAAGAGAAAAGGCAGGGGAATATGGAAACTTTTTACGCGTTGCCATACTTTCGCCCTGTTCGATCGATGCGATTGCTGCGAAAATCAGGTTGTGAAGCCGAGGGTCGCAAGGCAATCGGTGCCACGGCATCATGGAGGCGCACGGAAGGGTTACTTCGCCCAAAACTATATTAGGCTCGAAACCTAATCGCTTCGATCATAAAGACAGGATCGAAGCGCAGAACCTTTCCAACCCATTTCCTCCATGATACCATTCATGCAGTTTATGGTTGACACCGTTAATCGTCCGATGCTAGGATTACCAGCAACATACTGAATTGGAGAAAGGAGTGCGGAACATGCGCGACACGAATTTTATCTATGAACGTCCATACCATCGTAGCCCGATGTCCCAGATTAAAGGCAGCCAGCGAGAGATAGGCTTATTCAACCCGCATGATCTGTATTTCCAATCTCATATCGGCATTCTTTACAGGCGCAAACCAGCTTCGGTTCGTCGGTTGTTTTCTACAGCCTGACGCCGCCGGCGACGGCATACATATGCGTACCCGTAAAGACTGCTTGTAGCCGAGCGGTCTTTTTCTATGGCTGAATTCAGTCTTAGAGGAAGATCCGAGGGCGACAGGGGTCTTTTTTCATACCTATACGGCCCCTGCAAAGTACATACCGCGTCAAGCGATATTAATAACGAGGAAAGGAGGCGGCGCGCTCCTGCCATCAGGCAGGGGCGGGGCCGACGGCAACAATCGCATTCTATTATGGAGATCATGGCGAAAAGGCGAACGCAGCGGACTGTGAATCCGCCAGTACCGGTTCGATTCCGGTTGGTCTCCCCATACGATGCCCGGTAGCCAAGCGGCAAGGCAGATGACTTTGAATCATCCACCGCAGGTTCGATTCCTGCCCGGGCAGCCATTCGATATAAGCTGAACCGCCGCGGCGTGGTGGTGAAACTGGATGAACACACGGGCCTTTCACGTCCGGATCTGCGGGTTCGAGCCCCGTCCACGCCTCCAAATCCATAGGGTTGTAGCTCAGCGGGTAGAGCGCCCGACTGTTAATCGGACGGTCGCAGGTTCGAGCCCTGCCAACCCTGCCAATACGACAAAGAAGAAAGGAAGAAGCCGCCTTGCGCTACAGGTGACACTTATGAAAAGACACGTATACCCCATGCTTCACGAGCAAGTCTTCCGCAACCTCTCCGAACAAAATCTGTCGCTCGGCGACGTCTTCGAACGCATCCGAAGCTTCATGGCGCGCGATCCGCGCGCGGCGTACCAGCTCGTCGTCGGGACGGACGCGCAGGTGCACGCCGGACATACGAAGTTCGTAACGTCCGTCGTCATTCTCCGGCCGGGCCGAGGCGCCTGGTTCTGCTACCGCCAGGTGATCGTCCCGCGGGAGCTGCGTTCGCTGCGGGAAAAGCTGAGCCTCGAAACGACATACAGCCAGGAAATCGCAGCCTACTTCGATTCCGGTAAACGGGCTGCGTTGGAGGATATCCTTCTGCCGCATGCCTACCATGGCGCGAGCCTTGCGATGTTCGTCGATATCGACGCAGGTACCGACGCGCAGCGCAACCGGACGTCGGCGATGGTCGCGGAGCTGGTCGGAAGAATCGAAGCGATGGGGCTGTCGGCCAGAGTGAAACCGGAGGCGATCGCGGCTTCTTCCGTTTCCAATCGCTATACGAAAACCCCGTACAGAGGCTCCCTAGCCTCGAAGACGGCATCGAGTTTCGGATAAATCTTACAAGTCGTCATACTTGCGCCATGTTCGCAGCAGCGGATGTGCGCGATGATAAGAGCAAGCAGCCGACGCCGAAAAGGCGGGGCACAACGCAAGATGTAAATGCAAAATGAACAGATCAGTTATCGACGTTCGTTCGTTGAGGCGCATGGAAGGGCTACTTCGACTTTTAATCGGCTTGTCGTTGGTTCGAATCCAACTCCCGCTGCGGCGGGATAGCTCAGATGGTAGAGCAGCATGCCTTTCCGACCTTTTCCTCAACGATGCAATGGCGACAAACGGAGCGAGGCGAACGAGAGGGATACTTCGATATAAGGGACGGACGTGGCCATACGCTGGCCTTCCGCGAACCTTCTCGGCCATTTCCTCGCTCCGCTCTCTTTAAGGAGGTTTAAATTTTATGAGTTTCGCTAAAAAGCTGTTCTCGGCCGTCCGGCCGACGACATTGAACCAGGATGGCTATCCGGCCTACGAACGCTCCCCAGAGGAGCGGTACGTGCAGACACTGGTCACCAATACGATGGGCAACACGTTTTACGCGGACGGTCAGTCGCTGCTGATCGAAGCCGAAGCGCTTCATCGCGAGATGGCGCAGCGCGATCCGCAGTTCATGGCCAAGGCGCTCGTGTATGCGCGGGGCGAAGGCTATATGCGGCTTCAGCCGTTGTACGGCCTCGCGATCCTGTCGGCCTATCGGCCCGACCTTTTCGCAAAGATCTTCCTCAAGGTCGTGCAGATTCCGTCCGACTTGTCCGATTTCCTGACGATCCTCCAGGGGATGGGCCGGGGAGAAGGAGGCCGGGCCGTGAAGCGGCAGGTGAACCGGTTCCTGGCCGGCGTGTCCGAATACTGGGCCGTCAAGTACAATGGCCGGGGCCGGGGCTACAGCCTCGGCGACGCGATTGCGACGGCGCACCCGAAGCCGACGGACCTGAAGCAGCAGGCGCTCTACCGGTACCTGCGGGGTCAGGAAGCGAACCTGTCGCTGCTGCCGCAAGTCCATGCGCTGGAGCAGCTGAAGCAGGCGACGACCGAGGCCGAGCGGCTGTACTGGATCGAGACGGGCAAGCTGCCGCACGAGGTCGTCACGGGCGCGGTGAAGCCGACCAAGGCGATCTGGGAAGCGCTGATCGCCCAGCTGCCGACATTCGCGCTGCTTCGGCATCTGAACGCGCTTGAGCGGGCCGGGGTGCTGGAGGATCGGCACAACTTGCAGGCGGTGACCGATCGGCTGACCGACCGGCGCGCGCTTGCCAAGGCGAGGATCCTGCCGTTCCGGTTCGCCAAGGCGTTCCGGCAGGTGGAGAATCCGGTTCTGCGCGACGCGCTGCGGGACGCGGCGGAGTATACGTTCGAGCATCTGCCGGATCTCGAAGGCCGTACGGCGATCTTCCTCGACATCTCGGGCTCGATGACCGGCGACTACCTGCAGATCGGCTCGGTGTTCGCGCTGGCGCTGTACAAGAAGACGGAAGGCGACTCCCTGTTCTGGCTGTTCGACACCGTCGCCGAAGATGCGAAGCCTTCGCGCAGGGACAGTATCCTGTCGCAGGCGGAGCGCATCCGGACGCGAGGCGGCACGGATACGGGCGCGCCGGTACGCAAGCTGCTGGCAAAGCGGCATAAGGTCGAGCAAATCGTCATCATCACGGACGAACAGCAAAATGCGGGCAGTCCGTTTTACGAAGCGCTGGCGCAGTACAGGGCGAAGGTACACCCGGGCGTCAAGGCGTTTATCGTCGACGTCTCGCCCTATCGCGGCGCGATGGTGCCGCAGCAGGATCCCGGTACGTTCTATATCTACGGCTGGAGCGACACGGTGCTGAGCTACATCGCGCAGTCGGCCAAAGGCTACACGACCGTGGTCGAACGGATCGAAGCGATCGATATCGATAATTAAAATAAGAGGTGCGTAAAAATGAAGCTGGCGGAAGCGCTGGTCCGCAGGGCGGACAGCCAGAAGAAGATCGCGCAGTTGCGGCAGCGGCTCGAGCGGGTCGTGAAGGTGCAGGAGGGCGAAACGCCCGCGGAGGATCCGGCCGCGCTGATCGCGGAGCTGGAGCAGACGCTCGCCGAGCAGACGCTTTGGGTGCGCAGGATCAACAAAACGAATGCGGCGACGCCGTTTAACGCCGAGCTGAGCATCTCGGACGCGCTGGCGGAGCGGGACCGGCTCATGCAGCATCGCAAGCTGCTCGCGGACCTGCTCGAGCAGGCGTCGATCAAGCAGGACCGGTTCAGCCGGTCGGAGGTCAAGTTCGAGCGGACGGTGGACGTCGTGCAGATTCAGGCTCGCGTGGATGCGCTGTCCAAAGCCTACCGGGAGATGGATTTTCGGATTCAGGAGATGAACTGGACGACGGATCTCATCGAGACATAGCTGCGAAGGTAGTCCGGATCGGCCGAGGCGTGCACAACCCGCCAACAGGGAAAGTTGGACCTCCTAATTAGACGCAGGGCCATGTCTAGGCCTTTAACGAATGAGCCCAGTAATGTGACAAAAATGCGCCTGAGCATGGAAGTAACGTGTACCAATCACTGTAACCACCGCGTGCAGATCGGCAGGATTCGGGCGAGGGCGGGAATGGGGAAATCGCAGCGCAACACGACAGAAGGGCGGCAGGCTTCGGAATACCGGAGCCGCCGTTCTACATAGAGGTGATTTTTAAATGGAAACGATCAGAAAAACGATAAGCGATCAGTTGGAGCGACTGGAGCGGGAAGAGAACGTCCGCATCCTGTATGCATGCGAATCGGGCAGCCGGGCGTGGGGGTTCCCGTCGCAGGACAGCGATTACGACGTGCGGTTCGTCTACGTTCGCGAGCCGGATTGGTACCTGTCGATCTACGATAAAAGAGATGTGATCGAGCGTCCGATCAGCGACAGCCTGGACATCAGCGGCTGGGATCTGCGCAAGGCGCTTAACTTGTACCGCAAGTCCAACCCGCCGCTGCTCGAGTGGCTGCAGTCGCCGATCCAGTACGCTGAGCGCTACACCGTAGCTGAGCAGCTGCGCGCGATCTCGCCGCTCACCTTTTCGCCGAAGTCCTGCATGTATCACTACCTGAACATGGCCCGCGGCAACTACCGGACGTACCTGCAGGGCGATCGGGTCAAGATCAAAAAGTATTTCTACGTACTGCGCCCCGTGCTGGCGTGCGAGTGGATCGAGCGGTACGGCGACATGCCGCCGATGGCGTTCGACGTCCTGGCGGACCGATTGCTCCCGCGGGACGGCGAGCTCTGGCGTACGGTGCAGCAGCTGCTGGCCCGCAAAAAAGCGGGCGAGGAGCTTGACTACGAGCCGCGGCTCGCCGTAGTCAACGATTATCTGGAGGAGCGGCTCGCTCATCTGGAGCGAATCGCCGCCTCGCAGTCATCCAGGGGCGAACGCCTGGACGACAGGCTGGATGCACTGTTCCGGTCGGCGCTGCGGGAGGTATGGGGCGCCTAGCCGCTGTTCATTATTGCAAAATAAAGGAGCGTAAAAATACATCATGACCTATCAAACGATAGACGGCGTGCGCGTCTGGGGCAAGCCCGACGAGAGCGCGCTCTCCCAAGCCAAAACCTGCGCGGTGCACGGCAACGTCGTTCAGGCGCTGCTGATGGCCGACCATCACAAAGGCTACAGCCAGCCGATCGGCGGCGTGATCGCGTATGACGGCCAGATCTCGCCTTCCGGCGTGGGCTACGACATCGGCTGCGGCAACAAGGCCGTGCGCACGAACCTGATGGCAAGCGATGTGCTGCCTCGCCTCGCCAACATCATGGATCAGATCGCGCGAAAGGTGTCCTTCGGCATCGGCCGCACCAACAGCGAGCCGGTCGATCACGAGCTGTTCGACGATCCGGATTGGAGCGTCTATGCTGCGATCGGACGGCAGGAGCACGACAAGCTGAAGAAGCTTGCTCGGGACCAGCTTGGGACGGTCGGCAGCGGCAATCATTACGTCGACTTGTTCGTCGAACCCGTCACGGGCCGCCTGTGGATCGGCAATCACTTCGGCAGCCGGGGGTTCGGCCACAAGACGGCCAGCGGGTTCCTGAACCTTGCGGCGGGACGCGAATTTCTGGGCAACGCGCCCGGAGAGAAAATGGATCAACCGCCCGTGCTGTTCGACCTCGATAGCGAGCTCGGAGACCTGTACTACAGGGCGATGAAGCTGGCCGGCCGGTACGCGTATGCAGGGCGCGACTACGTGATCCGGCAGGTGCTGGCGATCCTGGGCGCCGAGGCGGACTTCGAGGTCCATAATCATCACAACTACGCCTGGCGCGAGACGCACGGCGGCAGGGACACGATCGTCGTGCGCAAAGGCGCGACCCCTTCGGCGCCGGGTCAGCTGGGGTTCATCGGCGGCAGCATGGGCGATATCTCGGTCATCGTTCGCGGCAAGGACACGACGGAAAACCGCGATTCCTTCTACAGCACCGTCCACGGCGCGGGTCGGGTGATGAGCCGCACGCAGGCGGCCGGCAAGATGAACTGGAAGACGCGTACCCGTTCGGGTGGACAGATCTCTCCGGAGCAAATGAAGCGGGCGGTTCGCGAGTTCGGCGTCGAGCTGCGGGGCGCGGGAACGGACGAGAGTCCGTTCGTCTATCGCCGGCTGCAGGAAGTGCTGGACGCGCATGCCGAGACGATCGACGTGCTGCACGTGCTGAAGCCGATCGGGGTGTGCATGGCGGGCGCGGACGAGTTCGATCCGTACAAGGATTAGTTGTCCCCCAGCCTTATCGCCCGCCACAGAGAGGATGATTTTTAATGGCCATCGTTCAACTCAAGTCGAGCCATCCGCAGTTTACGTTTCTAATCCGCAAAAATCCGTCTACCGGCATGCAGCTTCGGCAGATCCGCCAAGGCATGGCCTACGGCTGGTATTCGGACGATTCGACGTACAACGTTTACTTCAAGGACGCCGACAACGATATTTCGTATAAAAAGCAGGAGGACGAGAGCTTCGAGTACTTGAATGTCTCCAGGTACAACACGCCGCTGTTCCCGCTGAACGCGATCAACGAGTTTTTCGCGGCGCCGTTCAAAAAGCATGACGATCGGGACGAGGAAGGCTGCGAGCACGTCTTTTTCATCAACATGATTCACGTCGACCGGCTTCGCTACATTGATTTTTTTGAGAAGCACCTTACCGATTATGCCTTCACGCTGGAGCACCGGGCGCACAAAAGCTACGCGCTCACGATCGCCACGCGAAAAAGCCTGTACGGTCTGCTGCATGTTGCCAGTGTGCTGTGTCTGTTCCTGTCCATATTCGGAGACGAGCAGATCGACATCTCGGACGCCGTGCTCGACAAGTACGTTCCCAGCCTGAACGTCATCGATGCGCCGTTTTTCATTCGCAGCCTGTTTGCGAGAAACTTCCTCCATTCGCGGGAGCGGTTCAAGAAGTACAAGGCGGTCGTGGAGCGGACGGACCGATATGCCATCGAATTGGGGTTCGGCGGTACGGCCATGCAGCGGCGCAGCTTCATTGCGGGCGTGCTGCCTTTCGACAAACCGATTCTCGACATCGGCTGCGGCGAGGGCTTCTATGCGATTCCTTTTGCGAGCAAGCTGGAGAGCGCTTATTACGCGGTGGACATCGACGAAGAGCTGCTCGATACCGTCGCGAGAAAAGCGGCGGCCAGGGAGGTCGAGAATATCGCGACGTTCGGTTCGCTCGACCGCTTCCTCGAAACGTACAACGGCGAGCAGGTCGACGTCATCCTCACGGAGGTTGTCGAGCATATGAGCCTGGAGGAGGCGGCGGCATTTGTTCGGCAAATCGGCACCGAGATCGACTTTGACCGGTTGATCGTGACGACGCCGAACGCGGACTTCAACCGGTATTACGAGCTGGAAGGGTTCCGGCATGACGATCATAAGTGGGAATTGGGCCAGACGGCGTTCCGGCAATGGTTCGCGGATACGGTCCAAGGGCTGCCGCTCGATTGCGAGTTCGTGGAAATCGGAGATCGGGTGGACGGCGTTCATACGACACAGGGCGTTATCGTCCGGAGAGGGGAGGGGTAGCGCATGGAGATGGCGACGCGCGTGCATACGATATTTATGCTGGTCGGTTCAAGCGAATGCGGCAAGACGACGTTTGCAAAAGAAGTGATGATGCCGCAGCTTCGTCTGACGGATGAGGAGCGTGGCTTGCGGACCAATGTGCAGTATTTGTCCTCGGACGCCATCCGGCAGGAATTGCTCGGCTATGCTTACGACAAATACGAGCAGCTGATGCTGGAGTCGAGCTCGCATGCGTTTCAGCTGCTGTTCGAGCGCCTGAAGCTCGTCACTTCGTTTCCGATTAACGCCGAGTTCGTCATCGTCGATACGATCGGTCTGGCCGAGGATTTCCGCGCCAAGGTGCGTGAGATCGCCCGCGACAACCACTACCATCTGGAGGTCGTGCTGTTTGATTATCGCAGACGCGATGACTACTATGCCTCCGAGCGGTCGAAGAAGCTGATTACCGCGCATTTGAACCGGCTTCGCAAGGACGTGCTGCCCGTGCTGTCTCGCGAGGGCTACGACAGGATCCACAAGGTGCGGGCCAAGGATTTCTATTTCCCGGAGGAGCGGCGGGCCAACCCGGAATACCGGATCGCGGCGGAAAATTGGAACGAGTACGCGGCGTCGGTGCTGCCCAGAGATGCGGAATACATCGTAATCGGAGACGTCCACGAATGCGTTGCGGACTTGCAAGGACTGCTGGCGGACTTCGGCTATCGCTTCGAGGACGGGCGGCTCGTGCCGACGGATAAGGTACGGGGCGCGAAGGTGATTCTGGTCGGCGATTGGATCGACAAGGGCAAGCATACGCGGGACATCGTCGAGTTCCTGCATCGCAACCGGGAACATTTCTTGTTTGTGCTCGGCAACCATGAGAACTTCGTGCTGAAGTATATCAACGGGGAAATCAAAGGCGCCGACGCGCAGCTGACGGATGCGTATTTCGACTCCATTCCGGAATTGCAGACCGACGAGGCGATGTTCGGAAAATTCGCCGAGCTTGCGGAAGCGTCCCGCCCCTTCTACCGCTATGTCGGCGGCGATGGCAGATCCTCCTTTTATGTCACGCATGCCCCGTGCCGCAGCGTGCATATCGGGAAGCTCGACGCCGAATCGCTGCGCCGTCAGCGGAATTTCAGGCTCGACCGCGCGCTTGCTGCGGAAGATCAGCTGCATTTCCTGCGCGAGGAAGCGACGGGCAACCATCCGTACCACCTGTTCGGGCACGTCGCGGCGAAGCAGGCATTTCGGATTAAAAACAAAATTCATCTCGACACCGGCTGCGCGCACGGCAACCTGCTGACGGGCGTCCGGATGTCGTTCAAGCTGTTTTTCAAGAGCCGCAAATCGCAAACCGATGCCTTTCAAGAGGAGCTGCCGACGCTTTTCCGCGAGGAACGGAAGGTCAAGCTGCTGGAGCTGGATGCCGAATCGGTCCGCAGGCTGCGTTATTGCGCCCGTCATCGCATCAACTATATATCGGGCACGATGTCGCCCGCGGACAAGGACCAGGAGGCGGGCGAACTCGAATCACTGCGCAAAGGGCTCGCTTACTTCGCGGAGCGCGGCGTCGGCGAGGTCGTGCTGCAGCCGAAGTACATGGGCTCCAGATGCAATGTGTATTTGCATCGCGATATCGAGCAGTGCCGCGCGGTCAGCCGCAACGGCTATCAGGTCAAGGCCGTGGACATGCAGCCGATTTACGAGCGCTTGCTCCGGAAGTTCGGGCCGTATATGTCGGAGCGGGGGATCGTCATGCTGGTGCTGGACGGAGAGCTGCTGCCGTGGAAGGCGCTGGGCGAAGGGCTGATCGAACGGCAGTTCCGGCCGATCGGGAAGGCGCTCGAGACGGAGCTGGATTTTCTGAAACGGCACGGGTTCGAAAAGGCGCTGGGCGAGCTGGTGGAGGCCTGGGAGAACAGCGGGTTCGAGCAGGATCAGCATCACGCGACCAAGGAAGCGCTGAACGACAAATACGGCACGCATCAGTATCAGACGTACAAGTTCGTTCGCGGCATCCGGGACACGCGCGTGCCTCTGGCGCAGCACGAGGAAGCGTTCGAAGTGTACAGGCGCCAGCTCGAGCTGTATGCGGGAGATGGCGAGATCGTTTACAAGCCGTTTGCGCTGCTCAAGGAAATCGGCGAAAACGGCGACGAGCGGCTGCCTGAAGGCAAGACTTCGGACAACTATCGCTTCGTGTCTGACGACGAGTACATGGTGCTGGACCTTGAGAGCCCTGACGTCTATGCAGACGCCGAAGCTTTTTTCTCCAGGCTCACCGTCGAGAACGGCATGGAAGGCATCGTCATCAAGCCCGAGCTTGAGCATCCCGGCACGGTTCCGTATATGAAGGTGCGCAACGCCGGCTATCTGTCGATCATCTACGGCTACGATTACAGGTTTCCGCATAAATACGGCAAGTTGATCAAGCAGAAGAACATCGCGCCCAAGCTGCGGACCTCGATGAACGAACACCGGCTGGACAAGCAGATGCTGGCGATCAAGCTGGCGGATATCGAGCCGGAAAACGAGTCGTTTAATCAGATTGCAGCCAACCTGCTGTTCGAGGTGGCCAGGGAGAAGGAGATGGATCCGCGGCTTTAGCTTCGCGCACGATTTTCAAAATCCGGCCCATCTGGCGCCGGATTTTTTTGCGTTTGCCCGGCGCACGCAGTCCCCAACTCCCCACATAACATGATGCATCCGTAATTTAAGAAGGAGAGAAGCGGGCGATGACAACCATCACGTTGGCTGCGGTCGGGGACTTGTTGATGAAAAAGAACATGATCGCCTCGGCCGCGCGAGAAGGCGGATTTTCGCCTATATTCTCAAGGGTGAAGCCTTACCTGCGTCAAGGAGACCTGACGATCGGCAATCTGGAGACGACCTTCTCCGGCATCCGGTTCAAAGGAAAGGCCGGAAAACTGCTGTTCAGCTCGCCGGACGCCTTCGCTGCTACGCTCCGAAGCCTCGGCTTCGACGTGCTGAGCACGGCCAACAACCATTGCATGGACGGGACATCGGCCGGATTGAAGCGAACGCTGAATGTCCTCGATCGGCACGGCCTGCGGCATACGGGCACGTCCCGTTCCGCGAAGGAATCCCGCCGGAAGCTTATCGTTAACGTAAAGGGAATCAAGATCGGCGTGTTGGCTTATACGTACGGGACCAACGGTATTCCAGTGCCGCAGCGCTGGATGGTCAACCGTATCGTACGCAGCAAAATGGCGGCGGACGTGCGCAGCTTAAAACGCGTTGCCGATTTTATCGTCGTATGCCTGCATTTCGGCAAAGAGTTCCGTTCGCGACCCGATCGGGGCCAGGTCCGCCTGATGCATCAATTGTTCCGAAATGGCGTGAACGTCGTGCTTGGCGCGCATCCCCACGTGCTGCATCCGATCAAAATGTACAAGATGAAGGACCGGGACGGACGGGTCCTGAATCGAGTAGCGGCTTCCTCCTTGGGCAACTTCGTATCGACCGAGCTGCCGCGGCATACGGCCAGGCTAAGAGGTACGATCTTGAAGCTGACCGTTACGAAAAACGCAAAAGGGATCGCGGACGTACGGAAAATATCTCGCGTGCCAACCCGTATTTTGCAAAATGTCGGTCCTAAACGGACGTATCGGGTGGTGCCGGCGAGAAACGGCGATTAAAACGATCTACGGCAGGATGGCGTTGAACAGGCGCAAAAAGTCGCGATTCGCGCCGCGTTTATGCCACGCCGAGCCTCTATCGCGCAAAAGTACACCATCGAAATCATCGCCTTCTCTCCGCTCCGCCTATCGTGCAAAAGAAATTGCAGGATTGCATGGGCTCCACTTCTGATTTTTAGTGCAGACCGCTACACGCAAATTTTTGTTAAAATAATAGGGTTAAAGGAGGTACTGTACCAGGGCCCTTTTATTACGTTTGCGGGTTTGAGGACAGTTCCGTCGCTTAGTTATCTGACGGCGACGAACGTCGCGCGTTATCGCGTCATTCCGCTCTTCGCGGCGACGTATACCCGCTACGCAGACGGGGCGGCGACGGATCCCGGCGTTACGCAAGCGATGCTGCTACGATCCCGCCCGATGAAAAGACGTCGCTTAAAATATCGCACGCTCGAATTTATGGAGGAACCAGTACCCATGCCATTTCCCATTGAAGAAAAGTTCGTCGTCGCAGTCGCATCCAGCGCGCTATTCGACCATGAAGCGTCGGACAAGGTGTTCAAGGAAAAGGGAGAGGAGGAGTATCGGCAGTACCAGCATGCGCACGAGGACGAGGTCTTGCGCCCCGGCGTCGCCTTCCCGCTGATCAAGCGTCTGCTCATGATCAACGGCGAGGCGCCGGACGACCAGCCGGTCGAGGTCGTGCTGCTGTCGCGCAACGATCCGGATACGGGACTGCGCGTGTTCAAGTCGATCCAGCATTACGGCCTGCCGATCACGCGCGCCGCGTTCGTCGCCGGACGCAATCCGTTTACGTATATGGACGCGTTCAACGCGTCGTTGTTTCTCTCGGCCGATCCCGACGAAGTGCGCTCGGCGATCCGGGTGGGGCTGCCTGCGGCGCAGGTGTTCCCGACCGGTTTCGTAGACGACGACCAGGAGCAGGAATTGCGCATCGCCTTCGACTTCGACGGCATTATCGCGGACGATTCCGCTGAAGGCATCTATCAGGCGCAAGGCATGCAGGGTTTCCATGAGAGCGAGCGGTTGAAGGCGGGCGAGGCGCTGCCGCCGGGACCGCTCTTCCGGTTTTTTAGCGAGCTGGCCCGTCTTCAGCAGCGGGAATGGGATAAGAAAAAGAGAGATCCGGACTACTCGCCGCGCGTCCGGATCGCCATTGTGACGGCGAGGAACGCGCCGGCTCACGAACGCGTCGTCACGACGCTTCGGGCTGCGGGCATTCGGGTCGACGACGCCTTTTTCCTGGGCGGCATCGAGAAGGCGCGCGTGCTCAAGGTGTTCCGGCCGCATATTTTTATCGACGATCAGGTCGGCCATATCGAAGGCGTGTCCGGCTATTATCCGACGGCGCACGTGCCGTTCGGGGCGATCAACAGCGCGGCATCCACGTAAATAACGGCGCGGCGGCCGAAGAGGCCGGCGTGAACCGGACATGGAAGGAGTTTACGACCTATGAAAATAAACAATCCGATCGTGCCAGGCTGGTATGCAGACCCCGAGGCAAGGACGTATGAAGGAAGGCATTGGATTTTCGCGACACGCTCCTTCACGGAATACACGATGCAGATGAATCTGGACGCGTTCAGCTCCGACGATCTGGTCCACTGGGACAAACACGAAGGTATCGTAGACATGGCGGATTTCCCCTGGGTATGGAGAGCGGTCTGGGCGCCGACGCATATCGAGCACCGGGGACGATATTACCTCGTATTCGCGTCGAACGATATCCAGTCGAACGAGGAGATCGGGGGCTTGGAGATTGCCGTGGCCGATCGTCCCGAGGGACCGTATCGAGGCTATCTCGGGAAGCCGTTGGTGGACAAGTTCATTCATCGGGCGCAGCCGATAGATGCGCACCTGTTCAAGGACGACAACGGAACCGTCTATCTGTATTACGGCGGCTGGGGTCACTGCAACGTCGCGCGGATGAACGAGGAGATGACCGGTTTCGTTCCTTTGACGGGCGGGGACGATGAAGTGTTCCGTTCCATCACGCCGGAGGGATACGTGGAAGGCCCCTGCATGATCAAGAAGGACGGGCTTTATTACCTGATGTGGTCCATGGGCGGATGGACGAACGGCACGTATCGCGTAGCGTACGGCGTGAGTGATAGTCCGCTCGGTCCGTTCCAGAATGAGGGCACGATACTGGAAAGGCAGGAGCCGATCGCGGAGGGGCCTGGTCACCACGGCTACCTGCACCTGCCGGAGACGGACGAATGGCTGATCGTATACCATCGCCGGACGATCGGAGATACGGAGCCGGGGAATCGCCGATTATGCATCGATCGCTTGCAGATCGGCAATGGCAGAATCGAACCGGTCGTCATGACCGATTCGTGGGAGCGTTGAAGTCGCGGTCTTGAGCGCGCAGCCGGACGAGAACAAGAGGATGCCAGGTTTCCCCATGGTTGCCGGGAGGCCTGATGTCTTATGGATCGAAGCGGCGCCGGCAGTCGGCATTGCTTTATCCCGTCCTTTATGGTATAGTTGGTTTATTGGGATTTTGACCTCAAATTCATCTATTGCAGAGGGTTATTATTTTGATGACTAACCTTGTGCAATATATGAATTTTTTATTTGGTACCTTAAAATGAGAAGCTCATGTAAAAATTGGAGGTGTTTCTATGCAAACAGGAACAGTGAAATGGTTTAACGCAGAAAAAGGATTCGGATTTATCGAGGTTGAGGGCGGCGAAGACGTATTCGTGCACTTCAGCGCGATTACGGGCGAGGGCTTCAAGTCGCTGGACGAAGGCCAACGCGTCGAATTCAATGTAGTCCAAGGCAATCGCGGCCAGCAAGCCGAGAACGTAGTAAAACTGTAAATGAAGATTTAAAAATCCCCGAACGTATCGTTTTGGGGGTTTTTTAATGAAGAGGCTTTGTAAGTAGATAGTAGCACGTTCATTCTAAGGGGGACGATCCATTGAATTATTCCTGGAATAAACCGTTGGACAATTTACCCGAAGAAATGACGACGATCTGGTCCTGCACGAAAGACGGCTGCAAGGGATGGATCCGGGACAACTTTTCGTTCGAGGACGTGCCTACGTGCATGATCTGCAAGTCGGTCATGGACCGCAGCGAAAAGGTGCTGCCGATCCTGATCTCCTCGGACCATGAGCTCAAGCAGCATCGGAAAAACCAGCGGAAAGCGGCGCAGTAGGCCGTTCTTCGGCGTAAGCAGGCGTTTTATCCCCATATGCGATCCCTGTCCGCAGCCTGCCGAGGTTGTGGATTTTTCTTTTTGCCACTAGAATAGGACCCGCAGGGATAACGCTTGCAAAGCATTCTATCATCCGGGAAAAGAAGTGATAAGGTGAGACCGCTTCAGCTCAAGGCGCGGACGCACGCTTATCTGGACAAGCGTTTGACCGGGTCGTCCATGGACTACCGCAAAGTGATCGCGTTGTTCATCCCGATCCTGATCGACCAGGCCTTTATCGTAGGTCTCAACCTCGTCAACACCGCCATGATCAGCTCGTCCGGCGTCGCGGCGGTCGGCGCGGTCAGCACCGTCGATTCGCTGAACATTTTCCTGATTAACGTCTTCGTCGCCGTAGCGACCGGGGGGACGGTCGTCGTCGCGCAGTACAAGGGCAGCGGCAACGACAGCATGATCTCCAAGGCCGCAGCGGGCACGGTCGCCTCGGTCGCGCTGCTGTCGCTCGGCATCGGCCTGTTGGTGGCGGCCCTGCATGCGCCCGTGCTTCAAGTGCTGTTCGGCAGGGCGTCTGCCGACGTGCTGGACCACGCCCGCGTGTATCTGGTCGGCAGCTGCGCCTCCTATCTCGGAATCGGCGTCGTGCAAGCCGTGTGCGGCGCGATGCGGGGAATTGGGCGTTCCAGGGTGTCGCTGATCCTCTCGCTGATCATGAATCTGCTGTACGTGGCACTTAACTTCATTTTTATCAATGCGCTCGACATGGGCGTGCTCGGCATGACGATCGCGGTCAACATTGCGCGTTATACGGCCGCCGCGTGCGCGCTGTTCTACATCTTGCGGATCGATACTTCGCTGCGCTTGCGTCTGGTGCAGCTCGTCCGCGTGCCGTGGGATATGCTGAAGAAGATCATGACGATCGGCGTGCCGTTCGCGGCGGAGCAGATGTTTTTTAACGGCGGGAAAATGCTTACCCAGGTGTTCATCGTCAGCATGGGTACGTACGCGCTCGCGGCGAATGCCATCAGCGGAACGATTGCCATGGTGTATCAGATCCCGGCCGGCGCGATGTCGCTGACGATCGTCACCGTCGTGGGCCAGTGCATCGGCGGACGCAACGTCGGGGATGCACGCAAGTTCATCAAGTCGTTTATCTGGTTGTCCTCCTGCTCGTTCGTTGTGATGACCGCCATTTTGATGCCGCTTTTCCATCCGCTGGTGAGCCTGTTCCATCCGCCGGCCGACATCGTGGACGACATCTTCTGGCTGACGCTGATCAATGCGATCGCGCAAATCCCGCTCTGGTCGATCAGCTTCATTCTGCCAGCCGGGCTGCGGGCGGCCGGGGACGCGCGCTTCACCTCGATCGCGTCGATGCTGTCCATGTGGCTGTTTCGGATCGTGCTCGGCTACGTGCTGGGGATCACGCTCGGGTTTGGCATCATTGGCGTATGGCTGGCGATGAACTGCGAATGGGGCGTGCGGGGCATCCTGTTCCTGAAGCGGTTCCGCGGGGACCGGTGGTATGCGAAGAAGCTGATTTGAAGACTCGCCATATAAAAATAAGGGATGAGGCAGCGTGGGTCTGCCTCATCCCTTATTTGCGGTAGCACTCACGGCTGGTCCAAGCTGCGCAATCGCGGATATACGGAACACCCGGCGCTTCGAGCTTGCCGCGAGTCGGAGGTGTTCCTGGCTAGGAACACTGGGGCGCTTCGCGCTTGCCGCGGGTCAGAGGTGTTCCTGGTTAGGAACACTGGGGCGCTTAGCGCTTGGCGCGTGTCGTAGGTGTTCCTGGTTAGGAACACTGGGGCGCTTAGCGCTTGGCGCGTGTCGTAGGTGTTCCTGGCTAGGAACACGGGGCGCTTAGCGCTTGGCGCGTGTCGTAGGTGTTCCTGGCTAGGAACACCGGGCGCTTCGCGCTTGCCGCGGGTCAGAGGTGTTCCTGGTTAGGAACACTGGGGCGCTTCGCGCTTGCCGCGAGTTGGAGTTGTTCCTGGCCAGGAACACCGGGCGCTTCGCGCTTGCAGCCTGCCGCAGTTGTTCCTAGCTAGGAACAACTGCGCGCCGATCGCTTGCCGCCAGCCGCAGATGCTCTCATGCAGGAATGCGCGCTGCGCCTGCCCCGCCGCCGGATCAAACGCACCCGCCGGCGTTAACCCCTGCGAGCCGACGCCCGCCCTTCCCGCACGAAGCTCGCCGCAGCTTCCATTTGCGGCACCGTGACGGCTTCCAGCGTGACGAAACCGCGTGGCTTCTGCGCCTCGAGCTTCTCCCAGAAGCGGGCATAATGGAGCTGTCCGAGCCCGGCCGCCGTCTCTTGGACGCCGCCGCCTTCGACGCGAACCAGATCCTTGGCATGGGTACTGACGATTCGCGGTCCGAGCAGCCGAAACGCCTCGTCGACGACCCGGTCCTGATCGTCCAGGTTGTGGCCGCCGAGCAGGTTGCATGGGTCGAGGACGACCCCGACGCACGACGACGGGAAGCGCTCGATGGCGGCCGCCAGCGTCTCCGGCGAGTCGATCAGGTGGCCTTGCGCCGCTTCGAGTCCGATGACGGCACCCCAGCGCTCGGCTTCCTCGACGAGCTCCTCGAGCGCGCGGTCGAGCAGCGCCGCGTGCTGCGCAAGACGGCTCGGATCCTGAGGCACGCCGACTTCGGTCGCGACGACGGGCGCTCCGAAATGCCGCGCGTGACGCAGATGTTCTTTGAATCGATCTACGTTGTAGCGATAGTTATCTTCGTTCAGATCGATCAGGCTGGCGTAGCAGCCGAGCACGGCGATTCGCACGCCGTTGTCCGCGAACGCGCCTCCGATCTCGCTCGCGAGTCCGGGGCTGAGCTTGCCGAGGGAAAAATCGATGTCGGCGATCGCTTTGGACAACGCCAGCTGCACGTAAGAGAATCGGTGCTCGGCCACCTTTTCGGCCAATTGCGCGTAAGGGAGCGTACCGAGGAGATGCGCCAATATTCCGACTGACATGGGTGGGCTTGCTCCTTTCCTGCGCATACGAAGACGCGCTTCACTGTTGATGGCGTTAGCTTTTAAAGGATTCAAGGCATTAACATTCATTCGGTTCACGACGTTAATCCTTATTCGACGCCCGCCGGCGGCATCCTCCTCGTTCCAGGCAGCCGGTTTTCGGCATAATGAGCTTGCTCCTGGGGACAATGAGCGGAGCAGACAACGAATGGAAGGAGGACTGTGAGCCGAAATGGAGAACAAATACGTCAAGGAAACCCGCTGCGTCAAAACCTCAAGAGTATTCCCCACCGACGTCAACAATCACGAAACGCTGTTCGGCGGCAAGCTGATGTCCCATATCGACGATATCGCATCGATCTCCGCATCCAAGCTGTGCCGGGTCACCGCGGTTACGGCCTCGACGGATTCGGTCGACTTTTTGCTTCCGATCCGGCAGACGGATTCGGTATCGCTAGAAGCCTTCGTGTCGTGGACGGGCAAGCGATCCATGGAGGTGTTCGTCAAAGTGATCCGAGAGGATCTCCGCACGGGAGAGCGCAGGATCGCCGCGACGTCGTTCCTCACGTTCGTGGGCCTCGGCGAGGACAATCGGCCCGTGCCCGTGCCGCAGGTCATCCCGGAGACGGACGAGGAGAAAAAGCTGTTCGAAACCGCGGAGCACCGGAAAGAGATGCGCGGCATTCGGCGGGAGCAGAGTAAGGCGTTCGCGGATTTTTTGCTGACGAAGTACCCTTGGGAGTAAGACTGGCGCCGGTTTCGGCGCTCTTTTTATTTTTTCGGACGTTATTCGCTTGACAATCATTGATATTGTCATTATGATAATATAAAAATGACGATGTGAATTGAGGCGACTCCGATGGACTTCTATCTGGAAGACGAACATGTGGTTTCCCGGCTCGTGACGGAATGGCGCAAATACGGCCGGCTCGTCGTCGCGTTCGACTACGACAACACGGTGTTCGATTATCATCGCGCGGGTCTCGCATTCGACGACGTGCCGCGGCTGCTCAGGGAGTGCCGGTCGCAAGGCGCTTACCTGATCGTCTTTACCGCCTGCGGGCCGTCTCAGTATCCGGCTATTGCAGCTTACCTTAAGGACAACGACATTCCGTTCGATGCCATCAACGAAGATCCGCCGTTCGTTCCTTCCTCGGGCGGCAGGAAGATCTACTTCAACATTTTGCTCGACGATCGGGCGGGACTCGGCTCGGCCTACCGGTGCCTGCAGTCGGCGCTGGACATCATGAAGCGGGGAGCGTGAACGATATGATTCGGCTAAACGGACAGACGCTGGTATTCGAGACTTACCCGAACGGGGAGACGCGGGTGAAGGGGGAGCAGATCCTTGCGCTGGCCCGCGGGACGGACGGCAATCGGATCGCGCTCAAGTACGAGACGGACGCGGATCTCATCAAGCTCCTGTTCGTCAAAAGCTATTTGGACGACCGCGGACTTGGCTCGGCGACGCTGGATATCTACTACATGCCTTACAGCCGGATGGACCGGACGGAGGGGGCGTCGGCCTTTACGTTGAAGTACACGGCGCAAATGATTAACGCCATGGACTTCGAGCGCATTACAGTCGTCGAGCCGCATTCGGACGTCACGCTGGCGCTGCTTGACCGCAGCGAGGCGCTGTATCCGACGCTCGAGCTGCTGGGCCGGGTGACGGCGGAGACGGGCTTCGATCGGGCGGCCGACTATCTGTTTTTTCCCGACGCGGGCGCGCAAAAGCGGTACGGCCAGGTAGAGGGCTTCAGACAGCTGGTCGGTCACAAAGAGCGGGATTTTCAAACCGGGCGCATTCAAAAGCTCGAAGTGGCAGGCAAAGTCGACCGGACGGGGTTCAAGGCCATTATCGTCGACGATCTGTGCTCGTACGGCGGCACGTTCCTGCTGGGCGCGGCGCGGCTGCGCGAGCTTGGCGCTTCGCACATTTACCTGCTCGTGACCCATTGCGAGAACGCCGTTCATCAAGGCAAGCTGCCGGCCTCGGGCTTGATCGACCGCGTTTTCACGACCGACACGATTCTTGACGGACCAGGCACGGACTTCATTCAAATTTATCCCATTGGAGGCATGTTGCCATGACCCATACGATCAACAGCTTCGTATACCCTGCCACGCTGCTGTGCGATTTTTACAAGGTGAGCCACAAAAATCAATACCCGCAAGGCACGGAGCTCGTCTACTCGACCTGGACGGCCCGCGCAAGCCGCATCGCCGAGATCGACCGAATTGCGGCTTTCGGCTTCCAGGCTTTCGTCAAGGAATACCTGATCGACTACTTCAACGTTCACTTCTTCGGCCGGACGAAGGCGGAAGTGACGGAAGAATACAAGCGTGTCATCCGTTACGCGCTCGGCGAGACGAACCCGGACGCCGGTCACATCGAGGCGCTGCACGATCTCGGCTATCTGCCGATCAAGATTAAGGCCGTTAAGGAAGGCAGCCTCGTGCCGGTCAAGGTGCCGATGCTGACGATCGAGAACACGCTGCCCGCATTTTTCTGGCTCACCAATTACCTCGAGACGCTCATGTCGTGCCAGCTGTGGCTGCCGGCGACGAGCGCGACGCTCGCGTTCGAGTACCGCAAGCTTCTTGAGGACTTCGCGCAGCGGACCAACGGAGACGCAACCGGCGTGCCCTTCCAGGGACACGACTTCTCGATGCGGGGCATGGGCTCGCTCGAAGCGGCCAAGGCGAGCGGCGCGGGGCATCTGCTCTCGTTTACCGGCACGGACACGATTCCTGCGATTCTGTATCTTGAGGACCACTACGGGGCCGACATGGAAAAGGAGCTGGTCGGCACGTCGATCCCCGCGACCGAGCACAGCGTCATGTGCGCGCACGGCCGGGACGAGGCTGCTTCGTACCGCTACCTCATCAAGGAGGTGTACCCGAGCGGGTTCGTATCGATCGTGTCGGATACCTGGGATCTGTGGACCGTCCTGGACGTCGTCATCCGCGGGCTGAAGGACGATATTATGAGCCGGGACGGCAAGGTCGTCATCCGTCCGGACAGCGGCGACCCGGTCAAGATTATTTGCGGCGATCCGGACGCCGAGGACCCGCTTGCGCAGCGCGGAGTCATCGAGATTTTGTGGGACATTTTCGGCGGCACGACGACCGCGCGCGGCTTCAAGCAGCTCGACAGCCACATCGGCGCCATTTACGGAGACGCGATTACGATCGCGCGCTGCCGGGAGATCTGCGAGCGGCTTGCGGCCAAGGGATTTGCGTCGACCAACATGGTTTTCGGCATCGGCTCGTTTACGTACCAGTACAACACCCGGGACACGTTCGGCTACGCGCTCAAATCGACGTATGCGGTCGTGGACGGGGAGGAGCGCAAGATCTACAAGGATCCGAAGACGGACGCCGGCAAGGTCAAAAAGTCGCAAACGGGGCTTGTGCGCGTTATTCCGCAGAACGGTACCATGGTCTGTATTGATAATCTGAACAAGGAAGAATACGATCAATACAGCGGGATCGATCTCTTGGAGGACGTGTTCGTCGACGGGCGCCTCGTGCGCGAGCAGACGCTCGGCGATATACGCGCCAGACTCCTCGGGAACCTGCAGGACTAAGCGACAGGGGTCATTTCATATGAGCGATAACCATGCCGGACCATACTCAGCCGCGGGATTCCGTACGCCGGACGGCGCGCCGACGGACATCGTCGTATTCACCATTACCAAGACCGAGCGGACGGGCGCGAAGAAGGCGCTGCCGCTCCGGAAGCTTGCGGTCATGCTGATCAAACGCAAGCAGTGGCCGTGCGAGGGCATGTGGGCGCTGCCGGGGGGCTTCACGCGGGAGCAAGAAACGGTGGAAGCGTGCGCCCGGCGGGAGCTGCTGGAGGAGACGGGCGTAGCGGACGTGCACCTCGCGTACTTCAACGTCTACAGCGCGCCGGGCCGCGATCCGCGCGGCTGGATGATCTCGCACGCGTTCTTCGCGCTTGTCGAGGAGCGGTACGTGGCAAGCCGCAGAACCTCGGACGAAGCGTCGGACGTGAGTCTCTGGCCGGTCGAAGAGGCGCTTGCCATGGAGCTGGCGTTCGACCACCGGTCGATCGTGGCGGATGCGCTCGGACGCATTCGCCGGGAGATGCTGACGACGACGATCGCCAAGGAATTTCTGCCGGAGACGTTTACGATCGCGGAGTTGTACCAGGTGATTACGGCCGTCGTGCCGTCCTTTGAGGAAAAGAACTTCATCCGCAAGGTGACCTCCACGCAGAGCCGCAGAGGCATTCTGGAAGAGGTCCGCGACGCGGAAGGGCGTCCGATGATGTCCAACCGTTACTCGCAGCGGCCGGCACAGTTGTATCGGTTCACCGATTATGCGCCGGAATTGTCGATTTACGGATAGGGAAAATACGCGGCGGATTCAAGGATCATGGCGTCCTGTTGACGGAATAGAGACGAGATGAAATAGAGACGAGACGGGATAGAGACGGAGGCGGAAAAAATGGAACTGGCGGAACGAATCCGAGGCGGCTTGTACGGCGTGGCCGTCGGGGATGCATTGGGCGGTACGACGGAATTTATGTCTCCGAGAGAGATTGCGGAGCGGCACGGCTATCTGACGGAAATAATCGGGGGCGGCGTATGGCGCCTCGAGCCGGGCGAAGTGACCGACGATACGATGATGACGCTGTGCGTGGCGGACGGCATCCTCGAAGCGCCGCGGGATCCGGTTCGGGCGATCGGCAGGCATTTTCTCGACTGGTATGCTTCGGATCCCAAAGACATCGGAAATATCATTCGTACCGTGCTCGCGACGTATGAAGGGAACTGGTTCGAGGCCGCGCTGCTCGCGGACCTGAACCTCGGCCAGAGCGCGGGCAACGGCTCCCTGATGCGCTGCTTGCCCGTGGCGCTGCGTTATCCGGAATGGGCCGACGTCTCGCGCGTGTCGCGCATGCAGTCGAAGATGACGCACTATGACGAGCGGTGCAACGAGGCTTGCGAGATTTATAACCGCATCGCGTTCGCTATGCTGGAGGGCGAGACTCCGCTGCGCGAAGCGATTGCGGACGCCGTCGCGGGCACCGCGTACGAAGCGATGCTCGCGTCGGAGCCGAACTGCGAGTCCAGCGGCTATGTCGTGCATACGTTCCGCTGGGTGCTGCATTTGCTGCTGACTTCGGATTCCTTCGAGGAAGTGGTGCAGCGGGCGGCCAATCAAGGCGGAGACTCGGACACGATCGGCGCGATCGCCGGCGGTCTGGCCGGCGTGCACTGGGGCTTCACCGGCATCCCTGAACGTTATTCCTCGCAAATTTTGCTCAAGGATCGGCTGGACAAGACATGCGCGGCGATACTGGCGACGAGATCGGGGACGGCCGGCTAGTCTCACGTTAGTAAGCGACGATCACGTCGATGTCGTGGGCATAGTTGCCGAAGCGGCTGCCGAACAGACTGACGCCTCCCGGATAGCGGGCGTCTTCTGCCGAGGCGATGCGCAGCCGGATGTCGCTGCCGGCAGTCAGGCCGAGCTTCCCGGTCGTTATGTCGGACATCCGCACGCCGTCGATATAGCTTCCTTCCTCGGTCACCAGCAGCGTCTTCAGTACCCCATGCTGCGAGTTGCTCGATCCCCACCATGGCGGATTAAGTCTGCCGCGTTGGCTCCCGAAGTCGCCGGGGCAGGTCCATACGCCGAGCTGGACGCCGTTCATCGAAAAAGCGATGTCCGACGGCCAGTCCTCTCTGTAGCCAGGCGCTTCCGAGCCGATCTCCAGCGTGACGCGGATCTCTCGCGCCCGCGCGTCGCCGATCAGATAGTTGGGCACCCGATATTCTACGTAACCGCTGGCGAACCAGAGATGATGCGCCTCGACGCGCTCTGGCGCATCGAAGTAGCGGGGATCGTCGAGCAGGCCGATCAGCTTGCGCGGCGATGCCAGCCCGCAGGTCGGCTTGACCTGATAAGCGGTATAGTGTCCGATCGGAATGGAGACGGCATAGCTTGACGGATCTCGCACTTCGGGCTCCCGGGCATCGGTTCGGAACAGAAGGACGAGCCGTTCCAGGCTGAGCGTGCAAATTTTCTGTTTTCCCCGGGTGCCGGCGGCCATATGGGTGGACACGATCCCGGCCTGTTCGAGCTTTTGCATATGTTTGGTGACGATCGCCGACGAGAGCTTCAGCTCGTCCGCGATCTCTTTGACGTACATCGGTCTTTCGCGCAGCATCTCGATGATGCGCACCCGCGTTTCCGACGACAGGCATTCGAGCAGCTGCATATGGTTCGTACTGACTTCGATCTCCATGTGGTTCCCTCAGTTCCTATTGTTAATCATAGGGTTAATTATACTACACAACAGTTGACAATCAATCCGAATCGGAATACGATAGGTTGGAAAACAGCTTCTTTATATTAATCATTAACCTTATAGTTAACTTAATCAGGAGGGTAACCAGATGTCCGAAATTCAAAAGCCAGTCCCCAGACAGGACTATCCGAGGCCGCAGTTCGTGCGGGAAGGCTGGGTGAATCTGAATGGAGAGTGGGAGTTCGAGTTCGACGACGCCGCGGTCGGCGTCGGGCAGCGGTGGCAAGACGGCGATCGGGCGTTCGGCCGGCGCATCCAGGTGCCTTTTGCTTTCCAGAGCCCGTTGAGCGGCATCGGCGAGCCGGATTTTCACGATATCGTCTGGTACCGCCGGACCCTCTCGCTGCCGGAGGCGTTCAGAGATAAGCGCATCGTCCTGCATTTCGGCGCCGTCGACTACGAAGCCTCGGTATGGGTCAACGGCAAGCTCGTCGCGACGCACGAGGGCGGGCATACGCCTTTTCATGCCGATATCACGGACGCGCTGCGGCCTGCAGGGGAGGACAATGCCCTCGTCGTTCGGGCGGTCGACTACAGCCGCGACGTCACGCTGCCGCGAGGCAAGCAATACTGGTTGTCCGACTCCGCGAGCATCTTTTACACCCGTACGACGGGTATTTGGCAGACGGTATGGGCGGAGGCGGTCGCCCCGGCGCATCTGGCCTCGGTTCGCTGGACGCCGGATATCGACCGCAACGACATCGGACTGCGGCTTGCGGTAGCGGGATGGACCGGTCAGGCAGAGTTGAAGGTGAATGTAGACATTACGTTCGAGGGGGAGCCGGTATCGAGCGACACCTACACGATCCGCTCCGCGAACGAAGCCCGCACGATTCATCTGCAGGAGCTGAACGACCACGGCCAGGGACGCTGGTGGTCGCCGGAAAAACCGAACCTTTACGATGTCAGGCTGACGCTGTACGACGGAGAGACGGCGATCGACGAGGTGACCAGCTATTTCGGCATGCGCAAGGTGTCGATCGAAGCGGGCAGGTTCAACCTTAACAACCGGCCTTATTTTCAGAAGCTCGTTCTCGATCAGGGCTATTTCCCCGACGGCAACCTGACGCCGCCGAGCGACGAGGCCGTCCGCAGGGACGTCGAGCTGACCAAGGCGATGGGCTTCAACGGCGCGCGCAAGCACCAGAAACTGGAGGATCCACGCTATCTCTATTGGTGCGACCGGCTTGGGCTCCTCGTTTGGAGCGAGGCGGCCAACGCCTACCAATATTCAGACGCCTATGTGCGCCGCTTCGTGAGCGAATGGCAGGCTTCGATCGAACGCGACTACAGTCACCCGTGTATCGTCGTCTGGGTGCCGATCAACGAGAGCTGGGGCGTGCCGAACATTCAGATCGACGCGCAGCAGCAGCACCACGCGCTGACGATGTATCACTTGACCAAGTCGCTGGACGCGACGCGTCTGGTCGTCTCCAACGACGGCTGGGAGATGGTAAAGACGGATTTGCTCAACATCCACGACTACGAGTATCGGCGCGAGGTGCTGGAGGAGCGCTATGCGGAAGCAGGGCGGGCCGTGAACGGCATGCCGTCCGGCCGTCGGTTGACCGTCGGAGGCCATGCGTACGAAGGTCAGCCGATTCTCGTGACCGAGTTCGGCGGCATCGCCTACAAGAAGAGCGAGTGGGAGGGCTGGGGATACTCCGGCGCGGAAAGCGACGAGGACTTCGCTGCGCGGCTGCGCGCCGTCATTCAACCGCTGCTCCGTTCGGGCGTCGTCCAGGGCTACTGCTATACGCAGCTGACCGACGTCGAGCAGGAGATCAACGGGCTGTTGACCTACGATCGCGTACCCAAGCTGCCGGTTGAGGCGATTCGGGCGATCAACGAAGGGGAGTAACGTCTCGGATTGTTGGCGAGCGGATGATCCTCTTTCTTTGTCCAGGTTCGGGCCTATTAATCTCATAAAAATAGGTTTCAAAAATAGACGGCCAAATAGTTAAACGGACAATCCCTCGGGTGCTCGTCTCCATAAATTGGAGTATCACCGATGAGGAGGGATTTGAAGATGATCAATAAAAGAAAACCGATCGCCAAAGCAGCGCCCAAGCGTGCGAAAACCAAAGTGCTCAACCCGCTCCTTGAAGTATACGCAGGCACCAACTTTTCAGGCTCATCCAAGCGCTTCCGCGGCAACATCGGCGTGCAACGGCTGTCATCGGTCAACCTGAACGACGACCTCGAAAGCCTGAAGTTCTCGTCGCCGACAGGCAGTGGCACCGTTGTACTGTTCGAGAACAACAACTATAAGGGAGAGTACGTGAAGTTCAGCACGGGCAACGTCGACGATCTCGCGGATTTCAACTTCGCCAACCGCGCTTCCTCGCTCGTGGCTACTTCGTTGACGCTGTCCGACGCAGACATTCTGGAAATTCAGCAGAACGGTCTTCGGAACAACTTCGGCGAGATTTTGAGAATCGTGCTGGCGGCCAGAATCCGGCGCGCGACCAAGCGCAGAAACGCCAAAAAATAAGGAGTCTGAAGACCGCACCCGGTTCGGGCGCGGTCTTTTTGCATGCTTGCCTCATCTAAATTAGGACCTTAATATAGCTAATGATCGCTATTTTCGAAGGGTTTTGGACAAGTAAACGCTTACCCAGGATGAAAAATCACTCATTTTTAAATTTTTCCTTTTTAATGTCTGTATAATAGCGAACAGTGCTGAGATCATGGATTTCATTCCGCTCAAAAGGAGATGAAGCTCATTCAACGGCTGAACAGAATCGCGTTCCTGGCTCTTGCGCTCTTCCTGTCGCTTGGCGCAGGCGCGGCATTCGCAGGCACGAATAGCACGAATAATACTCTATACATAGCAGATGTTAAGGTCGGCCTGACCCAGAGTCTATGGACGATCGGCGGATGGACTTACGCGCCGGTCAAAGAGATCGCTGACCTTATGGACTGGAAGCTCGAGTACGACGGGGATTCCGGACGCACCACGATTCGCAACGATCTGGGAGACGTGCTCGCGTTTAAGGCGGGATCGTCGGTCGTTGCGTTGAACGGCGGCACGTACGACATCGGCGGTACGGTCCGGTTAAAGGAGGGCGTCGCCTACGCGCCGCTGCGGGTCGTCGCCGAGTCAATGCATGCCAGCGTCGGCTGGAAGGAGCAGGAGAAGGTTGCGGTCCTCCGGCAAGAAGAGCTGTACGCCGTCGTGGCGGGCGACACGCTCTGGCGTATTGCCGAGGCGCACGATACGACCGCAACCGCGCTGAAGGTCCGCAACGGGCTGTCCGGCGAAGCGCTGACGGTCGGTCAGCAGCTCAAGATCGTCGCACCGGAATTCCTCGATCCGGACGTCTCCGAGCAGAAGGCGACAGCCGCAGCAGCGGAAGCGATCGACCCCGCAGATGTAACGCTGCTCGCGAAGCTGGTGGAAGCCGAGGCCGGCAGCGAGCCGTACGCGGGCAAGCTGGCCGTCGCGAGCGTCGTCATGAACCGTATGCACAACGACAGGTATCCGGATACCTTGCGAGGCGTTATATACGCCCCCGGACAATTCTCCCCAGCGGGCAATGGCAGCCTGGAACGGGAGACGCCCTCCAAGGACAGCATCAAAGCGGCCAAGGCCGCGCTGTCCGGCGAGAACAACGTTCCCGGCGCGTTGTCTTTCTTTAATCCGCAGCTCGAGCCTGCCAAGGCCAAGCGGCTGAAGGCGATCAAGAAAATCGGCCATCATGTGTTTGTCTGACGATGGATAGGAGAGCGGGGCCGAGGCCCCGCTCTTTGCCGTATCGGGACATAGACGCGGGATTGGGTAAAATGAATATAGATTCTATGGAAAGAGGCGATTGCGATGGAAAAAAAAGCGTACGGCAAGACAGGTATGCAGGTTAGCGAACTTGGATTCGGCGGCGCGGAGATCGGCTTCAGCGGCGCCGCTCAGCGGGACGTGGACAGGCTGCTGAGCAGCGCGTTGGACGCGGGGCTCAACCTGATCGATACGGCGGAATGCTACAAAAACAGCGAAGAGCTCATCGGCCAAGCCGTATCCGGCAGGCGCGGAGATTACTTCCTGTTCACCAAATGCGGACATGCCGCTGGTCTCGACCTGCCCGACTGGGATCCCCGCATGCTGGCGCAGAGCATCGACCGCAGTCTCGAGCGGCTCAAGACGGATTACGTCGACGTGATCCATCTCCACAGCTGCTCCGAGGAGGTGCTGAGGCAGGGCGATGTCATCGACGTGCTGAAACGGGCGAAAGAGCAGGGCAAGACGCGATTCATCGGTTACAGCGGCGACCATACCAACGCGCTGTACGCCGTACGTACGGGCGCGTTCGATTCGCTCATGACTTCCTTGAACATCGCGGATCAGGAAGCTGCGGATCTCACTTTAAAAGAAGCGGCGGAGAAAGGCATGGGCGTCGTCGTCAAGCGTCCTGTAGCGAACGTGGCTTGGCGGCATACGCAAGCGCCGGATTCCAAGGCTTACGAGTATCCGTATTGGCAGCGGCTGCAGAAGCTAAAATATGAATTCCTGCAAGGCGAGCTGGAGGAAACGGTCGGCAAGGCGCTGCGCTTCACGCTGTCGACGCCCGGCGTGCATTCGGCAATCGTCGGCACCGCGAACCCGGATCGCTGGACATCGAACGCCAGGCTGTTGGCGGAGGGCCCTCTGCCTGCGGCGGAGTATGAGGCGATTCGCGAGCGTTGGCGCGCGGTCGCCGAGGAGGATTGGATCGGATTGGAATAAAATTACGAACGTATATTCCCTTTTTGCGGCGAATGTGGTTTAATAAAAGCAATACGTTAGCGGTGAAGCACACCCCGACGGTCGTCCATGACGGCTTGGTCGGGGTGTTTGCTTTTCCGGGCGGAGGAGGGGCCTCGGTGAGCTCGAGCACGCTTTTGCGATGGAGTATCGTGCATTATAATGGACTTATTATATCGGGTGAACGGGTATGAGCGGCGGGAAGAAGACCGCGGGCCTCTCTTTTCCTCACGATACGTCTTACCGTTACCTGTTGTCGAGCAAAAAGCTGTTCGTCGAGCTGATCCGATCGTTCGTTGCCCGAGAGTGGGCCGAGACCATCCACGAGTCCGATCTGGAGGCGATCGATCATTCCTTCGTCTTGCCGGATTTTGGCCGGAAGGAAGCGGACTTGGTATATAGGCTCCGCTTGAAGGGCAGGATGCCTTCGGCCAGGAGTTATTGGACTTCGAATATGTGCTAATCGACGTAGAGCGATACACGGAGCGAGAGCTGCTGGCGCTGTCAAATACGATCGGCGCGGTGTTCCTGCTCGATCAGACCGCCGACCGGCAGCAGTTGCACGACCGGCTCGCGAAGCTGATGGACACGGTGCGGTCGATGCCCGAAGAGCTGAAGAGCCAGTTTCTCAATTGGCTGGCCCATATGGTCGCCAGGCAGCTGCCGGATCCGGGCAAGGCGATCGACGATTTGATTAACCAGTTTAATCAGGAGGGAGAGGTAACGATGGGACTGCAGCAAAACCTGGAGGCGATTCGAAACAGCGGCGTGGAGGAAGGCCTCAAGCTCGGCATCGCGAAAGGGATGGAGGAAGGGCTCGAGCAAGGATTGGAGCAAGGACTTGCACAAGGACTTGAGCAAGCCGCGCTCCGCATGCTCCGGCTGGGGTTGAGTCTTCCAGTCATCGGCGAGGCGACGGGCTTTTCCGATGATAAGCTTCAGAAGCTCCGCGAACGAATGAAATAAATTCATGTCCGCTGCGGCTGCAAACCGTGCTTACGCCACAACGGGCATGATAGAGAGTCGTTACGTTCCCGTTTTAGCCTTTCCGCACTTCAAGCAATATCGCCTGCCATACCTGCGGCCGTAGCGCACGATTCTGCGTATCGCCGTCCGGTCCTCGAGCTTGGCGAACGGGCAAGGATCCGGGCGGGTGTTAACCTCCAATATCCACGGCTTGCGCCCGCGGTCTACCGCGATGTCGATACCGAGCTCGTTCATCGCCGGATATTTACGCCCGAATCGGTCCGCGGTTAGCAGGGCCAGCTTCCGCATACTGTTGATCAAGCCTGGGGTCTCCTCCCCGCCTGCAGCGTGCCGGAGCAGCCGCTCGGCTTCATAGATCGCGCCGCCCTGACTGCCGTTCGAGACGATCTTGCCCGGATGCGCGACACGGCCGGCAATGCCGGTGCTTACCCATCGGCCCGCCGCGTTTTTCTGCGTCATGATTCGAAAATCGAAAGGCCTGCCTTCGTATCGCAGCACCTGCACGCCCTGCTGGATCAGATGGCGTCTTCTTCCCATGCGGCGTCGCATGGACCTGTACATGTCCGCATAAGTGCCAAAGTCATGCCGCTCGGTGCCAAGCTGGTATCGTAAGCGTCCTCGGGCCATTCGTTCGACTTTCATGATGCCTATGCCCTGCGACCCCGTATCGGGCTTTACATAGACCATCCCGCACTCTTCCAGCATCTTCTGCAGTCGTTCCCAAGAAAACGGTACGGTGACCGGCACATGCCGCCCTAACTTCCCGCCGAGAAGCAATCCGGTTTTGACCAGCTTGCTGGACACGGTCTGTTTCAAACGATTGATCACGGCGCATCGCCTCCCGCGTCTGTTTGCTATCATCATACGAACGAGTTAAGCGGTTTGCGAATTGTTCGATGGCATGGGACAACCGCCGCGCACGTGTTTCTCGAACGTCCGACCGCCCTTTGACATATGGTGATAGCACCCCGAGTTAGGCTTTGACCTTGACGGGCAAGGAGTGGATCGAATGTCCGAGCCTGCAGGCAGGGAAGCGCTCGCCGAGCGGACCGCGCAGCAGTTTCCATGGTATCGCGGACTCTCGGGTTGGGACGCGGCGCCGCCGGAGCCTTTGCCGCTGATCACAGCTTCCGTGCTGGAGGCTTTTTATTATACGGAAGACAATCCGCTCGCGCGCCGCAGCGATCTGCACTGCTATCGTACCTCCGGAACGAGCTCGGGGCTGCGCAAGGCCATCTACTATTCCGGCCGGGACGAAGCGGCGTATTTGCGTATCAAGGAACGCGTATTTCGCAACATACTCGGAGACCGCGGCTACCGGACCGCGGTGTCGGACATGGGAACGGGGCATGCCGAAGCGACGGCTTCGAGCGTATTTCAAAGTCTTGGCATGTCCGTGCATACGCTGTCGTACCGGGATCCGATCGAGCTGCACGTCGAGCGATTGAAGCGTATCCGCCCCGAGGTGCTCTACACGATGCCCTCGATCCTAGACCGCATCCTGCTCGCGGCGGACGATCCGCTAGCGTTCGGCGTGAGGCAGGTCATTCTGGTTGGAGAGGTCGCGTCCCCGGGGTGGATCGGGCGCGCAGCCGACCGCCTGGGCATCGAACCGGAAGCGATCGCAGACACGTACGGGTCGATCGAGATCGGCACCATCGCCTATTACGACCATCGGCACGGGCGCTACTTGCTGACGGAGGGGCTGGAGGCGGAAGGCATCGGCGCCGAGTCGCTCGGCGAGACGTATGACCCGCTGCCTGCGGGCGAGCGGGTGCTCGTGCTCACGTCGACCGTCAGAGAAGCGTTCCCCGCGCTGCGTTATGTCACGTATGACGTTGTCCGAGATTTGCGCCCGATCGTCGTGGACGGCGTACGAAGGCAGAGCTTTCAAAGCATCGTGAAGCGCATCGGCCCCGATCTCAAGCACGGGGAGAAAATCAGCGTCTACGATATCGAAAATGCGGTTTATCGGCATGTTCGCGACGCAGGTGTCCGCATCAACGTAGAGGGAAACGCATTGCGCGTCCACCTTTATAGCGTCCGTACGCTCGATCGGACGCTGCTCGATCGGGTACGCGCGGAGCTTCAGGACCGCATACCCGAGATCGGTGCCATGATCCGCAGCGGCATTCTGGCCGGTATCGATGTCGTCGCCGAAGCAGGCTTCGACGACGAGCGTAGCCGAGGCGCCGTCAAAAACAAAAAAATATTTTATACGTAAAGGTCGGATTCGCATGAGGCTCGATGGAGGCATCGCGGAAGCGATCGGTCGCACGCCGCTCATTCGTCTGAAACGTCTGGAGCGGCTGTACGCCGGCGAATCGTTCGAGGTGCACGGCAAGCTGGAGTGGATGAATCCCGGCGGCAGCGCCAAGGACCGTCCGGCTTTGTATATGCTGCGCGAAGCGATCGGGCGAGGCGACGTGTCCGAAGGCAGCGTGATCGTCGAGTCGAGCTCAGGCAATCTCGGCATCAGCCTCGCGCAGCTGTGCGCTTATCTGGGACTTCGTTTCATCTGCGTGGCCGATCCCCGGACGACGCAGCGGCATCTGCAGATCATCCGGAGCTTCGGCGGCGAGATCGAGCTTGTGACGAAGCCGGACGCGCGCACTGGCGAATACCTGCCTGCGCGAATTCGCCGGGTGCAGGAGCTGGTCCGAGAGATTCCCGGGGCATATTGGACGAATCAATACGGCAATCCGGACAACGCGCTGGCGCACGCGGAGACGACGATGCGCGAGATTGCGGAGCAACTCGGCAAGGTCGACTATTTGTTCTGCGGCGTCAGCTCGTGCGGAACGATCCGCGGGTGCCGCGATTATGTGAGGCAGCGCGGCTGGGCGACGAAGATCATCGCGATTGACGCTGAGGGCAGCGCGCTCTTCGGCGGTTCCGAGGGCCGGCGAAGATTCCCCGGGCTCGGCGCCGCGCAGGTGCCGGAACTGCATGACGCGTCGCTGGCGGATTTCGTCGTACGCGTATCGGATGCCGATTGCGTGCGGGGGTGCCGGGCGCTCATGCGGCAGGAAGCCATTCTTGCCGGGGCGTCGTCGGGAGGCGTCATCGCCGCGATCGGCCGGATAAGCCGCGAGATTCCCGCCGGCGCGATATGCGTCGCGATATTGCCGGACCGGGGAGAGCGGTACATGGACACGGTTTACGACGACGATTGGGTCCGGACAGCGCTCGGCTTGGAGCCGGAATCGAAGCCGGATCCGGACCAGACGCCGCAGGCTTACGTCTCGGCGGAGAGCGAAGGTGACAGCGGATGATCTACTTGCACGATGGGCATATCCGCACGCTGGGCATCGACTGGAACCGGCTGACCGGTATCGTAGAGACGGCCGTTCGCGAACGGGAACGCGGCACATGCGTCAGTCCGGCTAAAACGTATTTGCGCTATGGAGACCTGCGCAACCGGATCATCGCGATGCCGGCATATGTCGGCGGAACGTTCGACATGGCCGGTATCAAGTGGGTGGCGGGCTTCCCCGGCAATATTCTGCGCGGCTTGCCGCGCGCGAGCAACGTAATCGTGCTCAACGATGCCCGGACTGGCATCCCTGTCGCTTTTATCCGAAGCGCGCTGCTGAACGGCCTGCGTGCGGCTGCCGTCAGCGGTCTGATGCTGCGGGCGTATCTGGAAGCGAGGCAGCCGGAGGAAGTCAGCCTCGGCATCGTCGGCTGGGGCCCGATCGGCCGTCTGCATCTCGACATGTGCGCGCAGCTGCTCGGCAATCGGCTGAAGCGGGTGACGCTTTTCGATCTTCGGCCGATCGACCTACAGACGATTCCCTCGGACCTCCGTTGCATCGCCTGCATCGCGGACGATTGGCGTGCGGTTTACGGCGCATCCGATGTGTTCGCGACGTGCACCGCGTCCGCGGAGCGTTACATCGACGAGGCGCCGCCGCCAGGTGCGCTGCTGCTCAACGTCTCGCTGCGCGACTACGAGCCCGGCAGCATATTTGGCAAGGCGCAGCCGATCGTGGACGACTGGTCCGAGGTGTGCAGGGAGAACACGGACATCGAGCGGCTTCACGCAGCATGCGGACTCGGCGAGGCAGCCGCGCTCACGCTTGCGGACGTCGTATGCCGGGACGCCTTGCGCGATATTCCTGCGGGCATGCCGATCTTTTTCAATCCGATGGGACTCGGCGTCTTCGATATCGCAATCGCGGGCGATTACGCGAAGCTGGCGGCCGAGCGGGGAATCGGAATTCCGCTGGAGGAAGAATAAAGGAATAGGTCTTAAGGATTATGTGTCGATGTCTAACGTTCCAAGACATCGGCCTTTTTTTGTGTAAATATTCTTTCTTATATCATTTCAAAATTGCGCGGTACCGCAAAATATTGCTGTCATCCGCGAATATTTGCGGTACCGCGCAATGGATTTTCGGTTACAGAGAAATGTTGGGACTTTATGATTAGTATAGTTCGAATTAACCGGTCAGGAGGCCATCATGAACATAGACGCGAACACGTCGGCAATCGTGAGGGACGGGACGAGCGAACAGTCGGACGAGCTGCTGCAGGATATTCTGCAAGCGCTCCGTCAGGTCGTGCCGCTGTCTCTCAGCGTTACGGACCCTCGCTCGGACAATGAGGAGTGGCAGGATGAATGGGGCGTATTAATCGGGGTTACGGGGGACATGTACGGGCGCGTCGTCATCCTGGGCGAAGGCGAAGTGTTCGGCAGGCTCGGGGAGTCTATGTTCGGGATGGCGCTCGAGGGCGACATGCTCCATTCTTTCGTCGGAGAGCTGGCCAATATGGTCACGGGACAAGCAGCAACGCTCGTTTCCGGCAGAGGCTACAGGATCGATATTACGCCGCCCACCGTCATCACGGGTAAAATGCACATTTTCGGATTGAGGAATGTCGTCCGGATGTCCGTGGCATTCGAGCGCGCGGGAGAGCTTCAATTCATTATATCCAGAGACACGGAAGGGAAGGTGTGACGCCATGGCAACGATATTGGTCGTAGACGATGCGGCGTTCATGCGGATGATGCTCAAATCTATTTTGCAAAAGGGCGGGCACGAGGTCGTCGGCGAAGCCGAGAACGGTGCGGTCGCGGTTGACAAATACGCCATGCTGAAGCCGGATCTCGTGACGATGGATATTACGATGCCGGTCATGGAGGGAATCGAAGCGGTCCGGTCGATCAGGGCGAACCATTCGGACGCGCGGATCATCATGTGCTCGGCGATGGGCCAGCAGGGCATGATCATTCAGGCCATCCAGGCCGGAGCGAAGGACTTCATCGTCAAGCCGTTCCAGGAGGATCGCGTTATCGAGTCCGTGAACAAGCTGCTTAAAGCCGAGGGGAGGCCGGTACCGTGATGAATCTCTCCGTTAAAAATCGGCTGGCGATCGTGCTGCTCATCGTGCTGCTGCTGCCGAGTTCGGCGATCGGCTGGTTTTCCTTCCGGAGCGCGGAAAAAGAAATCAAGTCGCAGATTCAAAGCTCCGCGAGGGAAAGCGTGCAAGCGGCGGAGATGAAGATTCAAGAAGAAATCTCGTCCGGTATGCAGGACGTCGACTATCTGGCAGGTCTCATGAGTTCTAAGCTGCTTGCAGGCGATGACGCGACTAAAGCGGAAGCGCTGCTCGCGCCCTTCCAGACGGCCAAGCACCGTTACGCAAACGTCATCTTCGGAACCGCGGAGGGCAAGACGGCGGCGGTGCCTCCTTCCAATCTGGCCGCGGACTACGACCCGCGCCAGCGGGACTGGTACAAGCTCGCAATGGAACATCCGGGGACCGCGGTGGTCACCGACCCGATCGTATCGGCCTCCAGCGGCGAGATGATCGTCGTTGTCGCCAAGACCGTCAAAGACGGCTCGGGCGTCGTAGGCGCAGTAATCGGACTGAAGGAACTCGGCGAGCAGATGAAGCAGTTCAAAGTTGGCGAACGGGGCTACATTTTGATCATGGACGGGAAACACAATTATATTACGCACCCTACCAAAACGCCGGGCACGCCGAACACCAACAGCTATATCGGACAGGTGTATTCTACCGATGAAGGCACCGTGAACTATACGTTGGAGGGCGTGAAAAAAGAAGCCGCCTACGCCACGAACAAGCTTACAGGTTGGAAAATCATGGGTGCAATCGAGCTGAGCGAGGTGTCGGATGCGACGCGCGGCATCTTGTATACGACCGTCATCGTAATCGCGGCCACCGCCATTATCGGCCTGTTGCTGGCCTTCTGGCTGATTCGTTCGATCGGCTCGCCGATGAAGCGCCTGATGGAGGCGACGGCGCGAATCGCGGACGGCGACCTGACGGAAGAGGTGCCGGTTCGCAGCAAGGACGAGTTCGGTCAGCTCTCCGCTGCGGTCAATCGCATGATCGACAAGCTCAGAACGCTGATCGGCGATGTGGTTCGCTCCTCCGAGAGCGTCGCGGCTTCGTCGGAGCAAATCTCCGCAAGCACCCACGAGATCGCCAGCGGCACGAACGTGCAGTCTGAAGCTGCGTTGGACATTCGGGAGCGCTTCGGCGAGCTGTCGGCCGCGATCGCGGCCGTCGCCGAGGGCGCGGAGTCGGCTGCGCTGCTCGCGTCGCAGACTTCGACGATCGCCCGGGACGGCGGCGCCGTCGTCAACCGGTCGGTGGCCAGCATGGGACAAGTAAGCAAGCAGGTTGCGCATCTGGCCGAGGACAGCGCCAAGATCGGCGACATTCTCGAAGTCATCGGCGACATCGCCGAGCAGACCAACCTGCTGGCGCTGAACGCGGCGATCGAGGCCGCCCGCGCCGGCGACCAGGGACGAGGCTTCGCCGTCGTCGCGGACGAAGTCCGCAAGCTCGCAGAGCGCAGCGGCGAGGCGACCAAGCAAATCTCCGCGATCATCAAGGAGATGCAGCGCAATACCGAGCGGAGCGTCGAAGCCGTCGCCGAAGGCGTGAGCCATTCCAAGGAGACGGGCGAAGCGTTCGAGCGAATCCTCTCCATGGTTTCCGCCACGGAGGATAAGGTCGGGGAGATCGCCGCTGCCAGCGAAGAGCAGGCCGCGCAGTCCGAAGAGGTCCGGCGCTCCATCGAGAGCATCTCCGCAGCCAGCGAGGAGGCCGCTGCCGCGTCGGAAGAGACCGCGTCGACTTCCCAATCGCTCGCGCAGCTGGCGGAGAGGCTGCACGAATCCGCATCCGTATTCAAGGTCGACTGACCGGTACCGCCGCCATCGGCGGCAGCCACGACAGAGGGGAGCATCCGTCATGACGGCGCAAGAACAATACGTGGAGTTCGGCATCGAGCGCGAGCAGTATGCCATACGCATACAGGACATCCACGAGATTATTAAGATGCAGGACATCACGCATATTCCGGGCGTCATGCCGTATGTCAAAGGGGTCATCAATCTCAGAGGCAAGATCGTGCCGGTGCTCAGCCTGCGCGACCTGTTCGGGATGGAGGAGCAGACGTACACCAAGCAGACCCGCATCGTCGTCGTGAATCACGCCGTCGACACGGTCGGCATCATCGTCGACCGCGTCAGCAAGGTGACGACCTTCAACGATATCCAGGCACCGCAGGGACGCTTCGGCGGACTTGACGGCCGACTGTTCACGGGGATCGGTCTGACGAGCGGCGGGCTGGTCGGCATCCTGCAGCTGGAGGAAGTTTTGCTTCGAGACTAGGGGGATGCCGAATATGTTGTCTGAATACAAAGAGGTATTTCTGGAGGAGCTGGACGAGCAGCTTCAGCTGATGGACGAGGTAATCATGCAGTTGGAGCGCGACTGCGAATCCGGAGAGGTGATCCAGAGCCTGTTCCGCGCCGCGCACACCCTGAAGGGCTCTTCCGCGGCCATGGGCTTCGAAGAGATGAAGCGCCTGACCCACCGGATGGAGCATTTGCTCGATCTGGTCCGTTCCAAAGAACGAGCGGTCACGCCTTTAATGATCGATCTGCTGTTCCGCGCGCTCGATAACTTGAAGCTGATGAAGGAAGACATCCTGAAGCAGGATTGCATCACGGTGGACGTGTCTGCATGCCTGCAGGCGCTCGAGCGGTTCGATTCGGATGCGGCGGGCGCGGCGTCTGCTGGCGGCGCGGAGGCGGGGGCTTCCGGCGCGGTTCAGTCGCAGGCCGGGGCGCAGGCCGTTGTCGCCGCCTCCGCTGCGGTACGCCCGGAGCTCTCCCTTTCGATCCGCCTGCATATGAAAAGCGCACTTGAGCAAGGGCTGCGCCTGTCCTGGCTGTGCGTCCGTCTCTCGCCCGATTGCTTCATCCAGGGCGCCAGGGCTTACGTGATCCAGACGATGCTCACGGAGTGGGGCGAGCTGCTGCTGGCCTCTCCCGATTACGAGAGCATCGGCGAGAGCGTCGGAGATGCGCCCGAGCTGACGTATTTGTACGCTGGGACGCAGGAGCCGGCTGAATTGGCGGCGATGGCGGCGGGATTGGCCGACGTCGCGGGCGCGCATGCCGAGGCTGTCCTTCTTGAAGAGACCGAGATGGACTATCGCGGAACGGCATCCGCCGCTGCATACAGCCAGGATACGTCGGGGCTCGAAGGCGCCTTGCCGGCATCCGCTCCGCATATCGACGAGTCCGCGGCGGCGGCGGAAGCGCCGTCCAGGCAGCCAGAGCCGTCCTCGTCCTCGTCCGCGCCCGCGACCCCGCCTTCCGCGGCCGCCAAGCCGAAGGCTCAGACGATCCGCGTCAGCGTCGAGCGGCTCGACGACCTGATGAACCTCGTCGGCGAGCTCGTGATCGACCAGACCCGCATCCAGCAGGTCGCCCGCACGCAGCGCCGCCGTTTCCAGGACGATTCGGTCGGAGAGCTCGGGCATATCGCGGATCATCTCTCGCGGATTATCGGCGATCTCCAGGAGAGCGTCATGAAAGCCAGAATGCTGCCGATCGAACAGCTGATGGGCCGGTTCCCGCGGATGATCCGGGATCTGTCCAGGGAGCTGGGCAAAGAGCTGGAGCTCGTCATGGAAGGTCAGGATACGGAACTGGACCGAACCCTCATCGAGGAGATCGCCGATCCGCTCATTCATTTGATCCGCAATGCGGTCGATCACGGTCTGGAGCTGCCCGAGGTCCGGGAGCGCGCGGGCAAGCCCCGCCAAGGCATGCTGCGCATCAAGGCCGCGCACGAAGACAATCAGGTCGTCATCTGCGTCGAGGATGACGGCGCGGGGATCGATCCGGCGAGAATGCGGTCTTCCGCGGTCGGCAAGGGGATCATCACGCAGGAGGAAGCGGACGCCATGGGGGACCGGGAGGCGATTGATCTGATCTTCCGTCCGGGCTTTTCTACGGCGCAGCGGGTGAGCGACGTGTCCGGCCGCGGCGTCGGAATGGACATCGTAGCGAGCCATATCGAAAAGCTGAACGGCATGATCGATATTCGCTCCGAGCTCGGACGCGGGACGACATTCAAGATCAAGCTGCCGCTGACGCTGGCGATCATCGTCGGGCTGCTGGTCAAATGCGGCGGACAGACGTTGATCATCCCGATGAGCAATATAGCGGAGATCGTTCGGGTTCCCGTCGAGGAAATACGGAGTGTCCGCGGCCAGCCGGTCGTACTGATCCGCAATCAGGTCATCCCTGTGGCGGACATCCGGGACCGATTCGGCGTACCGCAGTCGAACGATGCGTCGAAGCATCTCCCGCTGGTCATCATCGGCTCTGCGGAGAAGCGTCTTGCGCTTACCGTGGACGAGCTCATCGGCAACCAGGAGATCGTCATCAAGTCGCTAGGCGCTTACATCGGCAAGGTGGACGGCATCGCCGGGGCGACGATTCTGGGCGACGGAAGCGTGGCCTTGATACTCGAGATATCGGCGATGTTCGCCAAAACGGCCGCACGATGAACGGTCAACAAAAAACGGAGGGAACATCATGAGATGGTTCGGACATCTGAAAATATCCTGGAAGTTAAGCATCGTCTTCCTCTTCATGGTCGCGCTGCTGATCTTTATCGGCCTGTCGGGGCTGAGTCAGACGGGTAAAATGAACAACGCGCTCGGCAACATGTACGACAACAACCTGATTCCGATCTCCAACCTGTCGGAAGCGCAGACCCAATACGAACTGATCCGCGTCAGCATTCGCGACTATAACGCATTTGCCGCAAGCGATGCCGACAAGCAGGCTTACGAAGATGCCATTAAGCAAGCGGAAACCGATCTGATCGCCCGCGTGGATACTTACCGGAATACCTTGTTGACGCCGCCGGAGCAAGTCGGGCTCGGGCAATTCGATAACGCCTGGAAAAGCTACTCGTCCACGCTGCAAGAGGCGCTTCAGTCATTAAAAAAAGGCGATCATGTTGCGATTGAGGCGCTCCTTCTCGGGGACTTGAAAAAAAACGGCGAAACGATGTCCAAGGAGCTCGGCGATCTCGTGGACCTGAACGTCAAGATCGCGGAGCAGGCGAGCGAGAAGGGCGACCGGACATTCGCTGCGGCGCGGACCACGACGCTGGTCGTGATCCTGCTGGGCGCGCTGCTCGGCATCGCGCTGGGCTTCTATGTCTCCCGGCACATCTCTCGTCCGTTGGGACGCATGGTCGATCTCGTCGGCCGCGTTGCCCAAGGCGATCTGCGGGACACCTCGGATATTGATACGAGGGACGAGGTTGGCCAGCTGGCGGGTTCGGTCAATCGCATGATCGAGGATCTGCGGGCGACGGTCGAGCGCATTCAGTATTCGGCCGAGAACGTTTCTTCGGCCGCGCAGCAAATATCGGCGAGTACGGAAGAGATTGCGGGCGGCAGTTCCAGCCAGGCGAACTCCGCGCAGACGATGACCGAGCTGTTCAAGGAACTGTCGGAAGCAATCGGGTCCGTTGCCAGAAGCGCGGAGCATGCCTCGGATCTGTCGAACGCGGCGATGGAGATCGCGCAGGACGGCAGCCGGGTCGTCGAATCTTCGATCCAGGGCATGAACGAAGTCAACGCGCAGATGGCGCGGCTGGCGCAAGACTCGGAGCAAGTGGGCGAGATCGTATCGGTCATCGACGATATCGCGGAGCAGACCAATCTGCTTGCGTTGAATGCCGCGATTGAAGCCGCGCGCGCGGGAGATCAAGGCCGCGGCTTCGCCGTGGTGGCGGACGAGGTGCGCAAGCTGGCCGAACGAAGCGGAGAAGCGACCAAGCAGATCGCGCAGATCGTGAAGGGCATGCAAACGAACACGCGGCGCAGCGTAGAGGCGGTTGCGAGCGGTTTGGCCGGCTCCGAGCGCACGGGCGAAGCGTTCGGCGGCATCCTCTCCAGGGTGAGCGAGTCGGCGGGTCGGGTCGCGGAGATCGCGGCCGCGAGCGAACAGCAGGCAGCGCAGTCGTCGGACATGATGGCATCCATCGAGAGCATCTCTTCCGCTGCCGAGGAATCGGCGGCCAGCAGCCAGGAGACTGCGGCGACCGCGCAGACGCTCGCAGGCCTGGCCGAGGAGCTGAATGCGGCGGTGGCGATGTTCCGCACGCGCAAAGCATAGAAAAGGCGGGATGAACGATGGCGGCGATGAAGACCGACGATCTGGATTTTGCGCAGTTTGTCGCCAAGTTAAAGAGCAAGACCGGGATCGACTTGCTGCAGTACAAAGAGGATCAGATGCGCAGGCGGCTGGCTACTTTTAGAGACCGAAGAGGCTATCGCACGTTTGTCGAGCTCTTCGAGGGCATGCTGCGCGACGCTGAACTGTACGAGGAATTTCTGGACCGCATGACGATCAATGTGTCCGAATTTTTCCGCAACGCCAAGCGCTGGGAGACGCTCGAGAAAAAAATCATTCCCGAGCTGGCTGCCAGCCGCGGCAAGCTTCGCTGCTGGAGTGCCGCATGTTCGACCGGCGACGAGCCGTATACGCTGTCGATCGTGCTCTCCGGCCTGCTCAAACGGCACCAGTATGAGCTTTTGGCTACCGATATCGACAAGACGGCGATTAAAAGGGCGCGGGAAGGCCTGTACGGGCCTTCCTCGGTCAGAGAGGTGCCCAAGCCGATCCTTAGCCGGTATTTCAAGGTTACGGGGGAAACGTATGCGGTCTCCGACGAGATCAAGCGCAGTGTCGCGTTTAAACAGCATAATCTGCTGGCCGATCCGTACGAACAGGGCTTCGACCTGATCGTGTGCCGCAACGTGCTGATATATTTTACCGACGCCGCCAAGGAAAGCGTATTTAGAAATTTCGCCAGGTCGCTGAGCACAGGCGGGTACTTATTTATCGGGGGGACCGAACAGGTCTTCCAGCCGGAACAGTACGGGCTGGAGACGACCGACGCCTTTTTCTATAGGAAAAAGTGAAGGTCGTTCCGGCGAAACGGAAAGGAGGAGGACGCGATGGCTGCGATTCGGGTGCTGGTGGTCGACGACTCGATCTTCATGCGCAAGCTGATCAAGCGTCTGCTCGAAGAGGACCCGGCGATCGAAGTGCCGGGAGTGGCGACGAACGGAGCCGAAGCGGTAAGCATGGCCCAGGAGCTCCAGCCGGACGTCATTACGATGGACGTCGAGATGCCCGGCATGAACGGGCTGGACGCGGTATCCGCCATCATGAGGTCGCGTCCGGTGCCGATCGTCATGCTGAGCTCGCAGACGCAAGAAGGGGCCGCTGCGACCATAGACGCACTGCGGCGGGGCGCCGTGGACTTCGTCGGCAAGCCTTCCGGCTCGACATCTTTTGATCTATACAAGGTGAGGACGGAGCTGGTTGCGAAGGTCAAAGCGGCGTCCAAAACGCAGAAAGCCGCGTTGAAGCCGTCGGCCGAGGCGAGGCCTGCCGCTGCCCTTCGCGCTGCGGCGGGAAGCAGGCGCGAGGACTCGCCGGGCTTCAGGACGTTCGGCCAGGTAGTGGCGGTCGGCACTTCGACCGGCGGACCGCGTGCGCTGGACGCCGTCCTGTCGGCGCTGCCGGCGGGGTTTCTCTACCCGGTACTGGTGGTGCAGCACATGCCTCCGCGATTCACGAAGTCGCTTGCCGAGCGGTTGAACACGATTTGCGAGGTGCGCGTCTCGGAAGCCGAGGACGGAGAGGCATTGCGGGGGGGGCGCGTCTACGTCGCGCCCGGCGACCGGCATCTGACCGTCGTGGAAAAAAACGGCGAATACCTCGTCAAGTTAACGGAGGATCCGCTGCGGAGCGGTCACCGTCCGTCCGTAGACGTCTTGTTCGAATCGGTGGCCCGCCTGTCGAGGCTGAAGCGCCATTACGTCATCATGACGGGCATGGGACAGGACGGGGCGAAGGGCATGCTGCTGGCCAAGGAGCTCGGCGCCGCCTCGACGATCGCGGAGTCCCAGGAGACTTGTGTCGTCTACGGCATGCCGAGGTCCGCGATTGAGCTCGGCTGTGTCGAACACGTCGTACCGCTAGGGAGGATTGCCGAGAAGATCGTTCAAGTAACGGGAAGAAGCTGACCGGGGCAGTCCCGGGCATTCAGATTGGAGATACGTCGGGTCATACGCTTCGAAAAGGGCAGTGCGCGTCAAGGGAAAATGACGCTGCACCGCCCTTTTTGCTATGCGCGGCGTGCCGGAAACGCAGGCCTGCTCTCGCTATTATGGCTTTCTTGGGCGTAGAGATAAAGAAGGGAAAAGCGCTGTCTTATCATTTTTAGCAAATGTTTAGCGGTTGGGACTAAAATAAAGACCAGAAAATATCGAAATATAAGGAAAGGTGTCGAATTTTGAAAAGACGCCATTTGGTTCCCGCTAGAATTGGTAAAATAATCATTATTTAATGGAATGTGGAATATAGTGGACGAGGAAGGGAATGCCACGTGAAAAAATCGCCTATTGTCTCTCAGCGAGCGTTGACTGCCAACCGTCATCAGTCTTTCAAGAAATCGTCTACGGCTTCGCATGAGCTGGAACAAATCAAAATGCGCCGCATTATGGAATCGGTGGGCGTGGCGATGTGTTCGTACGAGGCGGAGACGGGGCGCTGCGATTATTTATCCGAGTCCGTGCTGTCGATTACGGGATACGGCAGGGATCAACTGCAAGATATGCGCGCATGGAGCCGGATCGTGCATCCGGACGATTTCGACGTATTTCTGGCATTGGACATCACGGCGCCGGACGGCAGCGGGGACGATCTGGAATGCCGCATCTATCGCGCGGACGGAGAGCTGCGCTGGCTGAGCGTCTGCACTGCCTTTCCGACCGACGTATCCGGGCGCCGATTTATCAACGCGATTTTTCGCGACATTACCGAGGCCAAGTTGGCCGCCTGCGGCTCTTTTACGGACGCGCCGCAAGTCGCAGTTAAAATGTCGGCATCGTTCGGGGGCGAGGGAATCGATTTTCAGTTGGCCGAGCAGAGCCCCGATGGGATCATTTTTCACCAGGATTACCGGATCCTATACGCCAACCCGGCGACGAAGGCGCTGTTCGGCGCGCAGGAACTGACGGAGGCGCGGATTTTCGGAATGATTCATCCGGACGGCCTGGACGATGCGCTGTCTCGCCTGTCCAAGGTGTACCGCGAAGGCCGCACGAGCGCGCCGGCCGAGCAGCGGATCGTGCGGATGGACGGCTCGTTCGTCGACGTCGAGGTCATCTCGGGTCCCGTGCCTTATAAGGGAGGCGTCGCCGCAATCTCGATCGTACGGGATATCACCGAACGCAAGCAGGCGGAGAGCCAACGGCTGGAGACGGAGAGGCTGGTGCGGGAAAACGGCGAACTGTACGTCCGTCTGCAGAATAGTCTGGACTGCTTTTCGAGCGCACTGTTCGGCATGGTCAAAGTGTCCGAGATGGAGGAGCGTCTCGTTCGAGTCGTAAGGGAGGTGCTCATGACCGAGGAAGTCTGCCTGCTCGAGGTTCGGTCCGGCCGCCGCAGCGTCCTCCGCGGGGGCGAGCGGATCCCGGGATGGCTGGGGGAACTCCCCAAGGCGTGGTGCGCCGAGCTGCCGCTATGCCGCGTTGTAGACAAGCCGGCAGGCTATCTTATCCGGATCGGGGATATCCGCAGATCGGCTTACGTGCTGTGCGTAGGAAAGCGTCCTGCAGCCCTTCAGCTAGGGCAGGTTCGGATATGGCTCGAGACAATCTGCCGGTACGTCAGCGTGCTGTACGACAATTTTCTGGTTATCGAGGACTTGACCAGAGAGGTAGAATCCGCTGCGTCGCAGAAGGCCGTCCCGTCCAAGCTGCTCCGGCTGCTGTTCCAGTTGAACGAGCACGAGCGCAAGCGGCTTGCCCAGGAGCTGCACGACTCGGCGCTGCAGGAGCAGATCGTCTGGTACCGCAAGGCGGAGCAGATGCTCGCCGATCCGACGCTGGACCCGGAATTCCGGGGCAAGCTCCAGGCGATTGCGGAGGGGTTGCTGGACGTCATGTACCAAATCCGGATGATGTGCATTGATCTTCGCCCGCCTATGCTCAAGGAAGCTGGACTGGCGTCCTCGCTTGCTTCGCTGTTCGAGCTGACGCAGCTTCGCGCGGACTATGCGATCGATTACCAGCTGGGCGATATCGGGGAAGCTTTGTGCGAGGATCAGATGCTGGGCATTTACCGCGTCGTTCAAGAGCTGCTCGCGAACGCGTCCAAGCATTCGCAGGCGACACGGGTGAAAATCGCGCTCGCCGCGTCGTCAGGCTTGATTCACTTGCATTACGAAGACAATGGCGTTGGGATGGACATCGAGAAAGCGGGGAGCGCATTCGCGAGCATGGGCGTATACGGCATGAAGGAGCGCGTGCACAGCATGAGCGGCCAGATCGTATTCTGCTCGGCCCCGAACGACGGGCTCTCCATCAGCATCCGCATACCGGCTGTCGGCTAGACCGGCCTGCGACGGGAGGGAAACCACATGATAGAAGTATTGACGGTAGACGACCATCCCTCGGTGATGGAAGGCACGAAGCTGCTGCTCGAGCAGGAAGGAGACATCCGGGTGCGCTTCGCGAGCACGGCGGCGATGGCGATCGAGCTGACGGAGCGGCTGCGGTTCGACGTGATCCTCGTCGATCTCCAGATGCCCGACATGAACGGGCTCGAGCTGTCGAAGCGCATGCTCGGCATCCGGCCGGACGCGACGATTCTAATCTATACGGGCATCGATTTTAAAAACCATTTTAACCTGATGGTAGAGTCCGGGCTCTCCGGTTTTCTGCCCAAGACGGTGAACCGGGAGCAGCTCGTCACAGCGGTGCGGTGCGCGTCGCGCGGCGAGGCCGTGGTGCCCCTGGAGCTGCTCAAGCAGCTCAGGCGCCCGAGCGAGCCTCGCCCCGAGCCGCGCGCCGATCCGACGATCGCGGCCGTGTCCGATAGGGACCGGCAGATTCTGACGGAGATTGCCCGCGGCAAGAGCAACAAGGAAATTGCGCAAGCGCTGCTGATCAGCCAACGGTCGCTCGAGTACGCGCTGACGGACCTTTTTCACATGCTCAAGGTCAAATCGAGGGTCGAAGCCGTCATCAAAGCCGGCCAGCTCGGCATCGTAGACGAGCCGGAACACGGCGCGGGGCAACGGTCCGACCTCTCGTTCATCGGATATCCCGGACTGGATGCGATTTAAATATCGGCGATAGCGGCTTGCGCCGAATTCCCGCTTGCAATGGCGGGAATCTTGCTGTATATTTATCTTAAATTAAAGATAAATAATTTAAAGATAAAACCAATCGCCAACGAGCGAAGGAGCAGATATCGATGACACAAAAGACCGCCGGCATCCACCATATTACGGCATTCGTTCGCAACGCGCAGGACAACGTGGATTTTTATGCAGGTGTACTTGGGCTGCGGCTCGTGAAAAAGACGGTAAACTTCGACGGTCCCGAGGTTTATCACCTCTACTTCGGCAACGAAGGCGGGAGCCCCGGAACGGCGATTACGTTTTTTCCGTTCGAGCACGGTCGCAAAGGAATGATCGGGGGCGGTCAGGTGGGCTGGTCGACGTTTGCCGTGCCGGTCGGCGCGCTTTCTTTCTGGGAAGGACGCCTCGCGAAGCTGGGGATCGCTTACGAGCGGACGACGCGGTTCGGAGAGACCTTCCTGCGGTTCCGCGACCGCGACGAGCTGCAGCTCGAACTGGTCGAGCGCGTGCAGGGCGAGCCGAGCAAGTGGTCGTTCGGCGGCGTGCCGGCCGACAAGGCGATCAAGGGACTTGGCGGCGCCGTTCTTTTCAGCCTCGCGCCTGACAAGACGATGGAGACGCTGCAGGGACTGCTGGGGCTCGAAAAGGTCGGCTCGGAAGGCGGCCTTGTCCGGTTCCGCGCTTACGGAGAGCTGGGCAATATCGTCGAGGTCCGCGAGGATGCGGTCCCGGGCGGTCACGGCGGCTCCGGCACGGTGCACCATATCGCCTGGCGCGCGAAGAACGACGAAGATCACCGCGTATGGCGCGAGCGGACGCTCGTGCACGGCTTCCAGCCGACGCCGTTTACCGACCGGCAGTACTTTAATGCCATCTATTTCCGCGAGACCGGGGGCATTCTATTCGAGATCGCGACGGATCCGCCCGGCTTCGCTCGCGACGAGCCGGCCGAGGCGCTCGGCGAGCTGCTGATGCTGCCCGAATGGTTCGAGCCAAGACGCGCCGAGCTTGAGAAGGCGCTGCCTCCGATCGAGGTCCGCGTGCTGGACGCCGACCGTGCACAATGACGGATACCGCGCAAGTGAATGCCGTGCAGGCCGCATAGGACGGCCCCGGCGAAGGGAGAGAACAAGCATGATCGCGATTGATCCGGCTGACCAGACCGAACGGGACAACTATAAGCTCATGATCGGCAGCATCGTGCCGCGTCCGATCGCGCTGATGACGACGCTGTCGACGGACGGGGTCGTGAACGCGGCACCGTTCAGCTATTTTAATATCGTGACCGCGAATCCGCCGATGGTGTCGATATCGGTCCAACGCAAGAGCGGGCGGCAAAAAGACAGCGCGCGCAATGCGTTGGCGACCGGCAGCTTCGTCGTTCATGTCACCGATGAGTCGAACGTGAACGCTGCGAACCTCGCTGCGGCGAACCTCCCGCCGGAGGAGAGCGAGATCGACTTCGCGGGCTTTACGGCCGTGCAGAGCAGCGCCGTGCCCGTACCCGGCCTCGCGGAGGCGAAGATCCGCATGGAATGCGTGCTCGAGCATGCCTATCCGCTTGGCGGAACGGCCGACGCGCCGGCCTGCGACCTGCTGATCGGCCGCGTCGTACGCTTCCATGTCGCCGACGAACTGCTCAGCGGCGGCAGAATAGACGCGCAGCTGCTTCAGCCGGTGAGCCGGCTGGCGGGCAATGCGTACGCGAAGCTGGGCGAAGCATTTTCGCTGGAGCGGCCGGAGTGAGGGACGAGCAGGCGAGGTTTTCTTCGCGGCTCGGTGAGCGAAATGCTGCCGAGGGAAAGCACATGCGAGCGTATGCGGGTCCAGCGGCGCGAAGTGCTGCCTAGGGAAAGCACATGCGAGCGTACGCGGGTCCAGCGGCGCAAAGTGCTGCCGAGGGAAAGCACATGCGAGCGTATGCGGGTCCAGTGGCGCGAAGTGCTGCCTAGGGAAAGCACATGCGAGCGTACGCGGGTCCAGCGGCGCGAAGTGCTGTCGAGGGAAAGCACATGCGAGCGTATGCGGGTCCAGTGGCGCGAAGTGCTGCCGAGGGAAAGCACATGCGAGCGTACGCGGGTCCAGCGGCGCGAAATGCTGCCGAGGGAAAGCACATGCGAGCGTATGCGGGTCCAGCGGCGCGAAATGCTGCCGAGGGAAAGCACATGCGAGCGTATGCGGGTCCAGTGGCCCGAAGTGCTGCCTAGGGAAAGCACATGCGAGCGTACGCGGGTCCAGCGGCGCGAAGTGCTGCCGACGGAAAGCACTCGCATGAACCTATAAGGAAGGCATGGCGCCTCCCTGTCTGGTATACTCGAATCGAAGCCCGGCACTGCCGGGATGGGGATTCGGAGATTGCCGGGGGAGGCGCCATATGTCTTTTCGCTACGAGATGTATGCTTATCGGGACATCCAGGAAGCGCATACAGATGCGCTGCTGGCGGGCAACGGGCTGTCGATCTCTTATTCGCCGAGGTTCAGCTATGGCTCGCTCTATCAAGCTGCAGCGCCTTTTATGGAAGAGACGGTGTCCGCGATCTTCCGGGCGCTCGGCACGACCAACTTCGAGCTGGCGCTGCGCGAGATCAACCAGGCGATCGCCTTGAACGGGCTCGTCGGCAACGCCAGCGGCAGACTGCCGGACCTCTACGCGGATATCCGGCACGCGCTCGTCCGGGTCGTGCAGCAGGTGCATCCGGAGAAGACCGATGTCGACACGCTTCCCGGTGCGCCGGCCGCAGAGGGCCGCAGACACGGCAGGCTCGCCGTGCTGGGCGTGCAGCTTGCCCGGTTCAAGGCGATTTTCACCACCTCGTACGACCTGATTCCCTATTGGGCCATCATGACCTCGCCGTCATCCTTCAAGGATTACTTCTTCGACTGCGTCTTCTCGTCCGAGGTGCCGGAGAAGTACCTGGAGCGCATTCCGCTTCATTTCCTGCACGGCGCTCTGCATCTGTATACGGAGGACAAGCTCACGCGCAAGATCGTCGCAGAAAGCCGCCACCTCACGCTGCCGCGCACGCTGGACCAGTTGTATAGGAGCGGGAACGCCGTGCCGCTTTTCGTATCCGAAGGGCTGAGCCGCCACAAAATGTCGCGCATTTTGGAAAACGAGTACCTCTCGTTCTGTTACGACAGCCTGGAGCGCCAGTCCGGCGGGCTTACGGTATTCGGCCTGTCGTTCGACGGGGACGAGCATATCGTCCAGGCCGTCCGGGAGTCGGCGCTAACACGCATTGCAATAGGCATTTATACGCCGGGAATGAGCCCCGAAGCGATCATGCTCGAGCAAGCGAGGTACGCAAGCAAGTTCGGAAGCGACCGCGAGCTGGTGTTTTTCGACTCGGCTTCGTTCGGGGAGACGGACGCAAGGTGAGCTTGTTGACAATGCCGCCCGCCCTCCGTTAGAATGATCAAACAATCGCAGATCGGAATCATGCCTGTGAAGAGCATCCAACTCGGAGGCGTTCCCGTCAAGAGCGGCTGGGTATCGCTAGATACCGCCGTATCCTAAGTTTACCGGCCCCGCCCGTTACCGCGGAACCAAGAGGATGAGCCGCGCCCCGCGCGCCGGTTCATCAAGTTGGGTGGCACCGCGAGCTGACGCTCCTCGTCCCAATTCGGACGAGGGGCGTCTTTGCGTTTTCAAACGACAATCTTGGGAAAGAGGCGATGGAAAATGGATCGGACGTACAATTTCAATCCAGGACCGGCGGCGCTGCCGCTCGAGGTGCTGGAGCAGGGACGGGACAGCTTTGTCGAGTATGGGGGACAGGGCATGTCGCTCATGGAAATGTCGCATCGCAGCAAGCCGGTGGAAGGGATGATCGCGGAGACGGAGCGGCTGCTGCTCGAGCTGATCGGCCTGGAAGATGCGGGTTACCGCGTGCTGTTCATGTCGGGCGGAGCGAGCGCGCAGTTCGCTTTGCTGGCGATGAATCTGTTGGCGGCGGGCAAGGCGGGGCGTTACGTGCTGTCGGGCAGCTTTGCGGAAAAAGCGTACGAGGAGGCGCTGACAGTCGGGGCGGCAGAGGTGCTGGCGAGCGGCAAGGGGACGGGATGGGCGAGACTGCCGAACTTGGAAGCGGCTTTGACGGGTCTGACTGAGGGAGATACCGCTTACGCCCATGTGACGACGAACAATACGATCGAAGGCTCGCAGTTCAAGACATTTCCGGACACGGGCGGCATTCCGCTGATCGGCGACATGACGAGCGACATCTTGAGCCGGCAGATCGACTGGACGAGGTTCGCGATGTTCTATGCAGGCGCGCAGAAAAACCTGGGACCGGCGGGCGTCACGGCCGTCGTGATCCGCGAGGACCTGCTGGCGGCATCGGCGAAGGCGAATGCGAATGCTAAGGTACCTGTGATTTTCCGATATGCAACCTACGCGAGCAACAATTCCCTGTACAACACGCCGCCGGTGCACAGCATTTACATGATGAAGCTGATGCTGGAGTGGACGAAGCGGCAGGGCGGCGTCGCGGCGATGGAGGCGCGAAGCGCGGAAAAGGCGGCATTGCTCTACGAGGCGATCGACGGGAGCGGCGGATTTTACGGCGGCATCGTGGAGAAGCCTGACCGTTCGGCGATGAACGCGACATGGCGGCTGCCGGACGAGTCGCTTGAGAAGGCGTTCGTGCAGGAGGCGCAGGCTGCCGGCTTCGCGGGACTCGCGGGCCATCGGAGCGTCGGCGGGATCCGGGCATCGATCTATAACGGCGTGCCGGTGGAGGCTTGCCGGGCGCTGGCGGCGTTTATGGACGATTTCCGGAATCGGCGGGGTTGAGGGAGGAGGCTGGCAAGCATGCTGGACATGACGTATATACGCGAACATGCGGAGCTACTTCAGCATACGGCGGATCGCAAAGGAATCGCGATATCGATCCGCGAGCTGCTGGAGCTGGATGCGTCGCGCAGGTCGCTGCTGCAGGAGGTCGAGCGGCTGCGGGCCGAGCGGAACCGGCGAAGCGAGGAGATCGCGGCGCTCGTCAAGGCGCGGCGCACACAAGGCGAAGCGCGCGGGAGGAAAGCCGGAGAAGTGAAGCCCGCAATCGGGGCTGCGTTAAGGGATGCGCCGAGCATGCCGCACGAAACGCGGATCTATGCGGAAGGGGAGGCGCTGAGCGCGAAGCTAGGGAACGGTGCGCTATCTGACGAGAACTTCGGCGCCGTGTATTCGGGAAAGATAGACGAGGCCAAACGGCAGGTGCGGGAGGCAAACGCGAAGCTCGCGGAGCTCGAGGCGCGGCAGGCGGAAGTCTCGGCCGCCTGGCGGTCGCTGCTCGAGCTCGTGCCGAATCCGGTATCGGCGGACACGCCGGACGGGAATTCGGACGCTGACAATGTCGAGCTGCGCCGGGTCGGAGACATTCCGACATTCGCCTTCGAGCCGCTGGATCATGTACGGCTTGGCGAGCGGCTCGGCCTGCTCGACCTGGCGCGCGGCGTGAAGCTAGCGGGCACGCGCAGCTACGTGCTGAAGGGCATCGGCAGCCGCTTGCACCGCGCGGTGCAGCAGTTGGCGATGGACGTGCTGGAGCGAAGGGGCTTCACGCCGCTCGAGCTGCCGGCCATGATGCGCGGCGAGACGTTCGAGAACACCGGATTTTTTCCGACGGGACGGGACCAGACCTTCGCGTTGGCCGAAGGTGACAAGTATCTGATCGGCACATCGGAGGTCGGCTTGGTGTCGTACTACGCGGGCGAGACGGTGAACCTGGAGGAACCGATCCGCCTTGCGGCAGCGACGCCATGCTTCCGAAGCGAGGTCGGCTCGGCAGGGCGAGACGTACACGGGCTGTACCGGGTGCATCAGTTCGCCAAGGTCGAGCAGGTCGTGGTATGTCGCGGCGAGGCGGCGGAATCGGATGCGATGCTGGCGGAGATTACGGCCAACGCCGAGGAAATATTGCGGCTGCTCGAGCTGCCGTACCGCGTCGTGGCGGTTTGCATCGGCGACATGTCGCAGAAGACGCACAAGCAGTACGACATCGAGACGTGGATGCCGAGCCGCGGCGCTTACGGGGAGACGCACTCGTCGTCGAACGTGCTGGACTTTCAGGCGCGCCGGGCGGGCATTCGCTACCGCGACGCGGACGGAACGCTGCGCTACGCGCACACGCTCAACAATACGGCGGTCGCCACGCCGCGCATCCTGATCCCGCTGCTGGAGAACCATCAGCGGGAGGACGGCTCGGTCTACGTGCCGTTGGCGCTGCGGCCATACTTGGGCGGGATAGAGGAAATTCGGGCGGAGTGAGACACGGGGTTTCCCGATTATGCACAGTCTGCCGCGTGTCGGACACAGCATACGTTATTTTCGAATAGTATAGGTAAAATCAAATTCTGTCGGACACAGGATCCGCTATTCATGCGCGCGGAGCTCATTTGGAGTATGTGTGAGCGCAATAGCGGATTCTCTGTCCGCTTACCGGCGGATTGAAGGCATTTTGAGTAAATAACGTCCGCTGTGTCCGTGTCGCGCGCTGCCCGAATCGGTCGTGCAGTGCCTCGCAGTCCGTAGCGTCATCGTAAGGTCCACTTCTGTCCCATTGCCGCACAGGGCGAGACTTGACAACAAGCCGTCATTCGCGTAAATTATTTGACAATTCACACTTTTATGATTACAAAGGCGAAGACACAAGGAAACGACCGTACACGATCGTGCTGCGCAGAGAGGAAGCCCAAGGCTGAGAGGCTTCCCTGACCGAGTGGACGATTCCCGCCTTGCGAGCCGCAGCGAGGAAGTTCAAGTATTCGCTGCCGGGGCGCTGCCCCGTTATCCGCGAAGGATCGATCGGCTTGCCGATCGGTCGAATTAGGGTGGTACCGCGAACGTTTTCGTCCCTGACGAAGGCGTTCTTTTTTATTTTACGGGAGGTGTCGGATCATGTATCAGTCCGGTTTGTTTGCCCCGACGATGCGGGAAGTTCCATCGGATGCCGAAGCCGCCAGCCATCGACTCATGCTGCGCGCCGGGTTCATTCGTCAGCTAGCTTCGGGGGTCTATACGTTTCTCCCGCTCGGCTGGCGCGTGCTCCGCAAGATCTCGTCCATCGTGCGCGAGGAGTTGGACCATGCCGGTGCGCAAGAGATGTTGATGTCCGCCTTGCAGCCGGCGGAGTTGTGGCGAACGTCCGGGCGATACGGGGCGTACGGCCCCGAGCTGATTCGATTCAAGGATCGCGGCGATCGTGACTTTGTGCTGGGACCGACGCACGAGGAAGTCGTTACCGCGCTGGTCGCGAGCGAAGTGAATTCCTATCGGCAGCTTCCGATGACGTTATATCAGATCCAGACGAAATTCAGGGACGAGCGGCGCCCGCGGTTTGGACTGCTGCGCGGCAGGGAGTTTCTGATGATGGACGCCTATTCGTTCGGAGCGGATCAAGAAGGACTGGATCACGCGTATCGCGTCATTTACGAAACGTACGAGCGGATTTTCGCGCGCTGCGGGTTGGAGGTGCGGGGCGTCGAGGCCGATTCGGGAACGATCGGCGGGGAGGGCGGCTCGCACGAATTCATGGCTTTGGCCGATGTCGGCGAGGATACGATCGCGTTTTGCGCGCATTGCGGATATTCGGCGAATCTGGAAAAAGCGGAGGCCGGAAGGCGGGAGGGCGTGCAGCGAACGTTTCCTGCGAACGATGAGGAGACTTCGCCGGAGCTCGTTCATACGCCTGGTGCGCGAACGATCGATCAGTTAACGGCGGCCTTGGGCGTTACAGCTGCTGAGACGATTAAAACAATGCTGTTTGTGGCGGATGGACAAGTGGCGGCTGTCGCGATTCGCGGGGATCACGGGGTGAATGAGATCAAACTCAAGCGTCTGCTCGGTACGGACACGCTGGAGATGGCGGATGCCGAGACAATCGCGGCGCTCGCCGTTGCTCCCGCGGGCTTTCTAGGTCCGGTCGGATTGGATCTGCCGCTGTGGGTCGACTTTGCCGTGGCGGATATGGCAACAGGCATAACGGGGGCGAACAAAGGGGAATTCCACCTGCGAGGCGTCGTGCCCGGACGTGACTTTTCGCTGACAAGGGTAGGCGATCTGCGCGACGCGGAGGAGGGCGACCCATGTCCGCGCTGTACGGAAGGCAGCCTCGGCTTGCGTAAGGGGATCGAGATTGGCCACGTTTTTAAACTAGGGACAAAATACAGCCTTCCGTTTCATGCGGAATTTGCGGACGCGAAGGGAGCCGCGGCGCCAGTCGTCATGGGCTGCTATGGCATCGGGATTTCCCGCATGATGTCTGCCGCCGCTGAGCAGCATCACGACGAATGGGGCTTCCGCTGGCCGGCGGCGATCGCGCCTTTTCAAGCGCATATCGTGCCCGTTTCTTGGAAGGATGCCGCGCAGAGAGCGCTCGCGGAAGAGATCCGCCGCATGCTCCAGGACAATGGCGTCGAAACGCTGCTTGACGACCGGGACGAACGCTTGGGCGTCAAGCTGAAGGATGCCGATCTGTTCGGCATCCCGCTTCGCATCGTTGTCGGCAAAAGAGCGGGCGAGGGGATCGTCGAGTATTCGGAGCGTGCGCTTCCGGAAGCTGAGGCGGTCTCCGCGGCGGATGCCGTTGAACGCTGTAAGCAGCGAGCTGCGATGACGTACCGATAGGAAATAGCTGCTGGTACTCGCGTCAGGCTGGCATGTCGGACACAGGATTCGCTATTCATGCGCAAACCGGTTGCGGACCAGCTTTAACGGACACAGGATCCGTTATCGCCGCATCGAAGCAACGATTCGAGCTTCCAGAGGCCAAATAGCGGACTCCCTGTCCCAAAGCGGCGGCCTTTTCGGCGATTGACGTAAAATAGCGGCGCCTGTGTCCATTTGTGACGCAGTCGCAGTTGTCCCCCCTCACGCTCCGCCCGCTCCGCAGCGCTGGCGATCCCGCCAACTAATCCGCCCTAATCAGCCCGTCCAGATGCGCGGATACGATCCGCATCAGCCCCGCTGGATCCAGATGCTCGGCGTAGGTCGTATAGTGGACGACCAGCCCGTCGGCGAGCGCGTGCAGCCGGCGGGCTTCGAGTTCCGGATCGATGCCGGGCCGGGCGAGGCCGCGCTCGCACAGGGAGGCGATCATGCGCTTGAAGCCTTCATACAGCGCCTCGTGAACTTCACGGCTGAGCGCGCGGATCGCGGGATCCGACACCGCCTTGCCCGCGAACGCCAGCCAGACTTCGGATTCCGCGAGGCGCTCTTCGTCGAGCGGGGCGAGCTGCGCGATGATCAGCTCGATGTCCGTTCGCGCATGTCCGGTGAGCGGCAGGGCGTCGATTCGCGCACGGACCCGTCCGATGAGGAGACGCATCGCATAGGCGAGCAAATCGTGCTGCGCGTCGAAGTAATGCCGCAGCGCGCCAAGTGTCAGGCCGGCCTCCTCCGCGACTCTTCTGACGGATGCGCTCTCGATTCCCTCACGCCGGACGAGGCGCAAGACGGCTTCGGCGATATGCTGTTTTCGTTTCTCATGATCGACGATTTTAGGCATGTACTCATTATAATACGATTGTATTATTAAAAAAAGCTGGTATAATCGAGCTTAATTAATACAACTGTATCGTAAAAGAGGGGGGCTTGCGTTGATCGGCGTCATCATCGGCTGCGAAATTGCTTTCTGGGTGCTCATTCTGGCGGGGCTGGCGTGCCGTTACCTTCTTAAATGGAAAAAGACCGGCTCCGTGCTGCTCCTGCTGACGCCGGGCGTCGACATCGTTCTGCTCGCAGTAACTGTCATTCACCTGAAACAGGGAGCCGAGGCAACTTTTGTACATGGGCTCTCCGCGGTGTATATCGGCGTCTCGATCGCGTTCGGCCACGCGATGATCCGATGGGCCGACGAACGCTTCGCCCATCGGTTCGCCGGGGGGGCGGCGCCGAAGCCCAAGGCGAGATTCGGACGCGAGCATGCGCGGCAGGAGCGCCTCGGCTGGTTCAAGCATTTGCTCGCTTGGGCGATCGGCTGCCTCTGTCTGGCCGGCATGATCTACCTTGTCGACGATGCGGACAGCACGGAGCAGCTCGTCCAGGTCATCCGGCTCTGGTCGGTCGTGCTCGGCATCGACTTTTTGATCAGCTTCAGCTACACCCTTTCTCCGAAAAAAGAGAAGCACGAGTCCTGAAAGTCCCGTGCCGGATCCCGATCATCTTTTCCCCTGTCCGCTAATAGGATGAGATAACGGCGCATAGGCCGAATCATCGGGCGAAGGGCGGGAGCGGCATGTGGATATGGCTGGCGTTTATGGTTCCGGCGTGCGCCGCGGGCTTTGTCCTTTTCCGGAAAATGACGATTCCGCAAGCATCGTCGCAGTCTTCAGATGCATTCCGACTGTCGGTCGTCATTCCGGCCAGGAACGAAGAGGAAAACTTGCCGCACCTGCTCTCGTCGCTCCGCGCGCAGCGCTATCGGCCGTACGAGATCATCGTCGTCGACGACGGTTCGACGGACCGGACAGGCCCGATCGCCGAGGCTTATGGTGCGACGCTCGTCCGCGGGCTGCCGCTGCCAGAAGGCTGGACAGGAAAAAATTGGGCGGTGTGGAACGGCTATTTGCAGTCGACGGGCGACCTGATCGCGTTTTTGGATGCGGACGTGCGGCTGGCGCCGGACGCGCTTGGCGCGCTGGTAGAAGCGAGGTCCCGGACGAACGGGGTCGTCTCCGTCGTTCCTTACCATTACACGGAAAAGCTGTACGAGCGGCTGGCGCTGGTTCCGAACCTGCTCGGCCTGTTCGCGTTTACTTCGCCGTTCGAGCGGACCAATCCGCAGAAGGGGCTGTACGGCTCCTGCATCCTGACATCGCGCGAGGACTACGAGCGGGCGAAAGGACATGAGGGCGTAAAAGCCGAGCTTCTGGACGACTTGACGCTCGGGGCGCGGTTCGTTGAGGCCGGCGTGCCCGTCACAAACTTTATCGGCCGCGGTCAGGTGTCGTTCCGCATGTATCCGGGCGGCATTCGCAGCGAGGTCGAAGGCTTCGGCAAAGGCGCCGTGCAAAGCACGGGCAAGCTCGCCAAGCCGACGGTGCTGCTCGTCGCCTTGTGGCTGGTCGGTTTGATTTGCGCTGAAGCTGCGCCATTTGTCCTTCATACGGCCGGGGCGCCCGTATGGGCGGCCGGCTATTTGCTGTACACGCTGCAGATTTACTACTTCTCCCGCCATACCGGGCGCTTCGGTCTTTGGCTGCCGGCGCTTCATCCGCTCAGCACGGCGTTTTTCCTGTATATCATGCTTTACTCGTCGTATCGCGTCCTGTTCGTCGGACATGTGCCTTGGAAAGGGAGAAAAATCCGCGTCGGGGGCGATCGCAAGTGACGGCCCTACTCTGGTCGGCGACGCTGTTCCTGTGCGGCTCGCTCATGTTCTCCTACTGGCTGGGCCTCGCAGCGCGCAGCAACCTTCGCGAGATCGGCGACGGCAATCCTGGCGCCCTGAATTTGTGGCGGGCGGCCGGCTTCGCTTACGGCGTCGTCGGCATCGCGCTCGACTTCGCCAAAGGCTTTGCGCCCGTCGCCTTCATGCTCGCCTCGGGACGCCTGCCGGGGTATGCCGCTGCCGCCGCTTCCTTGATGCCCGTGCTTGGGCATGCCTTCTCCCCGTTCCTTCGGGGAAGAGGCGGCAAAGCGATCGCGACTACGTTCGGCGTCTGGTGCGCGCTCTCGTTCGAGGGCGCGCTCGCCTATGCGGTCATCCTCGCCATCCTGCTCTTGGGCGGCCGCCTGACGCGCGGCACAAAGAAGGCGTCCGCCGAAGCGGACGCCTTCCAGGTCGTGCTGGGGATGATGATGCTGCTGGTCTACGCGCTGGCGCGGGCGTTCCCGGCGCCGATCGCCGCCTTCGCGCTCGCGAATGCGCTGCTGCTCGCCTTTACGCATCGGCGCGAGCTGCGGCGGTTGGTCGCGCGCAGGGGAGCGGACCGCATGCGTCGCTAGGACGCGGCAGCCGCGGATGTTATGAGGAATAAAGTGTAAGATCAGGAAAATAACTTCCAATGCTAACGATGGCTTATCGGTTTTCCTTGCGCTCCGTTCGAGACAGCTTCCCATGCCTCCCAAGTGGCTAAACGATCGGCATAGGTTCCACGCACCAAAGGCAGCACCCCGGCGCCTATCGCAAACCGCAGAGGCGGGTCCTGGGCGTCTACGATTTGAAGGATCGCTTCAGCCGTCGCCTTCGGATCGCCTCGTTCTTGGGTCGATAAACGAATGGACACCTGATTACGAAGTTCGGCGTAAGCTTCCAATACCTGTGATGTCTTCATGGACAAGGGGCTTCCAAAGTCGGTGGCATAGGCGCCCGGCTCGAGCAACGTGACCTTAATGCCGAAGTCTTTAACCTCTTGAGCGAGGCTATCGTGCAGTGCTTCGACTGCCCATTTGGAAGCGCAATAGAAGCCAATGAGCGGCGCTGCAACAATACCCATGGCGCTTGAGACGCCGAGAATATGCCCGCTGCCCTGCAATCGAAGCAGAGGCAGGGCAGCTTGGATGACACGAAGCGTACCAAAGTAATTGGCGTCAAATAGTTCGCGGACGTCGGATTCGTCAGCCTCCTCAGTCGTGCCAACCAGCGTGTAACCGGCATTGTTTAGAACGACGTCTAGCCTGCCGAAATGCGCGTGAGCCTGCTGAACGACAAGCTCGACCTGACGGGAATCAGTTACATCGAGCGCTAGGGGAAGAACAGCGTCTCCAAAACGTTCCTTAAGATCGACGATGCTTTCCGGTGTGCGCGCGGTCGCGGCAACCTTATCACCGCGAGAGAGTGCGGCCTCGGTCCAAATGCGCCCTAATCCGCGAGAGGCCCCTGTAATGAACCAGACTTTTTTCTCCATTGTATTCTCCTCCGATACAGATCCTGTGTGGTCGTATTTTTAAAGCTTTTGTTTCCTCTTTCACTCCTCACTAATGTTACGGCTTAGTAGCTTGATGCGGAATTTCAAATATGTTAGCATGGCATTAACTTTTGGTTTATGCAAAGGAGAGGCCTTCCTGAATGATTGAGCAAGTGAAGACTTTTGTTCAAGTGGCGGAGTCCGGAAGCTTCTCTAAGGCTGCCGAAAAGCTTTTTATTTCTTCAACCGCTGTTATGAAGCAAATGAATTTGTTGGAAAAGCAAGCCGGAGTCCCGCTTTTTATCCGCACCAACCACGGTGTCAGGCTCACAAAAGCAGGAATATCTTTTATTAAAGATGCAAAATTTATGCTGCAGTATTTTCAAGAATCTCTTATCCGTATGCATCAGTCCGCACAGACCAATCGGCATATTGTTCGAGTGGGCACTTCTATGCTTAACCCCTGTAATGTTTTGATTGATTTGTGGACTGGAATTAGCGACCTATACCCGCAATTCGGAATAAACATCGTAAATTTCGAAGATGACGCACATACACTCCCAACAACTTACCGCACGATTGGCCAATCACTCGATATCATTGCGGGGCCATTTCTTACAGATAACTTGAAGGATTACTACCGTGTGCTTGAACTGGGAAGTTACCGCGTTTGCTTTGCCGTATCTCGACAACATAGGCTAGCTTCAAGAAAACACTTTCTGTCAAAGATTTGTATGGGGAAAGATTGGCTGTAGTGAACGGCGGGGAAAGTGCCGTTATTCATGACATACGTGATTTCCTGATAATGAATCACCCTCAGATACGAATTAAGGATGTTCCGCGTCTCTATGATCTTGATGTGTTTAATCGCTGCGAGGAAAGTAATACGGTTATGCTGACATTGGAGGCCTGGGCAGATATTCATCCTTCCTTGGTGACGATCCCTAGTGATTTAGATTTCGAGGTTCCATATGGTTTGATATATCCATTACATCCATCCGAGGAAGTTGATCAATTCTTAGAAATCATAATCGAAATGCAAAGAAATGTTTGAACCTAGGTTGAGTGATGTCGAGGTGCAAAGTGTAAACGAGCTGAAGGGCAGACCGTGAACAGCCGAAAAATGGACCTGTAGTTTTTCACAGCAAACCTGAAGTTAATGAACTTCTCTCTTGTTATAACTCCATACCGGAAAATGAGACAATTGAAGTAGAATACATAAATTCAAGCAAAATAAATTGAGTCATAATTTTTAAGCCTAACGGGAGAACGTTAATTGAACGCAGACAGCGGTAGTCCAAGACATTATTTCAAAATCTTAGACTGCCGCTGTTTAATTTTTAGCTGATTTTTACCGAACAGCGTACGCCGCCGCACCGCCGCATGGGGACCGCCGGCGCTTAAGACCAATCGCCTTAGGCGCTCGTCTGCGCAATGCCTTCGCCGGCGTGCACCGGCGGGCGCTGTCTGACGATCAGCAGCATGGCGACCGTCCCGATCAAGAACAGCACGCCGGCCGCAGAGAAGATGACCTCGAGCGGAAAGGACTTCTTGAGCGCGCCGGCCGCGGACATCGAGATGACCATCATGCCGGTGAACATGGGGCTCAGCACGCCGTTGACGCGGCCGATGATCGTCGGCTTGGACCATTTGAGGATCATCGTGCTGATGCCGATGTGAATGCAAGGGAATACGAGGCCGTTGACAAACTGGACGACCAGCGTCAGCGGCACGCTCGTGGAGTAGCCGACGATCACGGTGCATACCGCGCCGAAGAACATGCCCGTAGCGAGCAGCGCCTGCGGCGGCACCTTCTGGGCGAACGCGGCCACGAGTCCGCCGCCGATGAGCATCGCGCCGCCGCTGACCATAAGCATGTATTGAAGGAAGTCCTCCGGCTTGCCGAGCCGCTCGGTGACGACGAACAGGTTGAGCGCCTGCGCGATGCCGACGGCGAGCCCGGCCAGAATGAAGGCCAGTCCGAGCATGCGGAGCACGGGGCTCTGCCAGACGTAACTGAAGCCTTCGACGAATTCCCGGCGGAAATGGCTCTCCGCGGCATTGCGCTCCTGCGGCAGGTCGGCGGGCAGCCGGACGAGCACGATCGCGGACAGCAGGAACGCGACGCCCATAACCGCGACCGACGTCTCCAGCCCAAAGCTGCTGTAGGCGAACGTGCCGAGCATGGGACCGAGCACCATGAAGATGGCCATCAGCGATTGAAAGATGGCCATGCCCTGCTGCATCTGGGCTTCCGGCACATGCTGCTTGAACAGGCGCATGCCGGACGGTTGGGAGAACTGCGACAGGATCGCGGATATAAAGGTCACGAGGTAGACGGCATGCCAGGAGCCGAAGTGAATGCTGAGCAGCACGATGAATACCGAGACGGCGGACAGCAGGTCGCACCAGACCATCGTGCGCTTCGGCTTCCAGCGGTCGGCGAAGGTGCCGCCGATGAACGAAAAGACGAAGATCGGGGCGAACTCGGCCACGCTGATGAGCGAGATGGCGTAGGGATCGTTGTCCGTTTTGGCCGCCACATACAGCAGGATCGCGAAGTTGCGGACCCAAATGCCGATTTGCAGCAGGACGTTGGACAGCAGGATGGTTTGCAGGAAGCGGCTCGACAGCAGGCCGGGCGGCTTTCCCTTGGCGGCATGGGATGCCGAATTCATAGATTCATACACTCCTTAATCTTGGCGGCGTTCTAAACGATCCGGCCGGTTTTCATTAGGTAAACGCTTCACCGGCTCGCTTTGTTGCTCGATTCTACCATAGCATACGGACGCTGCGGGCATTTCTTTTGAATTGCTCTATTTTTTGCTTTCTGCAGGGCTGCGCTCACTTCATTTCCGACCCCGGTCTGACGACATACAGGTTATATTCTCTCACATAAGGAGCCATGCCCCGATGCCGACGATGCTGGAGCACGTACTAGCCGCCATCCCCGTTTACAAGGAAACTTATACCGACGAACCCGTCGTCATCGTGATCGATCGGACCCAGGTCGTTCATTTCGAAAAAGCTTCGTTCTATCCTTCGGGCATCCCGGCCGGCACGCCGGTGTCGTCGCTGGAGGGGACGGTTATCGCAAAAGCGCTCGAGCTGGGCGTACGGATCGTGGAGGAACGGGACGCCTCGCGGTTCGGCACCGCCTACCTGTCGGTGGCGAGTCCCATCCGGGAGAACGGGGAAGTCGTCGGGGCGATCGGCTTCATCGTCCCGAACGCGCGGCTCGACTCGCTGCGCGCGGGCACGGCCGACTTGTCGGGTGTGATCGAGGAGATGTCGGCAACGGGGCAGGAAATAACGGCGGCCGGCGCGCACATCGCGGATCGGCTGCAGGAGCAGGCGTCGGAGTCGGCGCAGCTGCTCGAGCGGCTCAAGAAGGCGGGATCCGTGCTCGCCTCGGTGAAGGAGATCGCGGAGCAGAGCCAGCTGCTCGGCCTGAACGCGGCCATCGAAGCGGCGCGCGCCGGCGAGCAGGGGCTCGGCTTCGGCGTCGTCGCGACGGAGATCCGCAAGCTCGGCGAGTACAGCAAGGCGGCGGTGTCGCAGATTACCGAGCTGTTCCGGTCGATGGAGGAGAGCATCCGCGCGATGGACCGCACGGTCGGGGAGATCGCGAAGGAATCCAAGTCCGCTTCGGCGGGCATGGACGAATTCAGCAGAGCCTTCGCGCATATCGCGGAAGTCGCGGGGCAGCTGTCGGACGCGGCGAATTACGGCAAGTAACGGAAGGACGCAGGCGCGGTCCGGGCGGACTGCGGATAGCCGACCAGCTCCATGAAGCCGTAACCCGCGATGCGCGCAGGCGATTCTTCGCCGTCCCGCTCGTCGCCTTCGAAGGCGACGACGCCTTCCCAGATCGCCCGCAGCGGCCCGAGCACGGGCATCTCCTGGCGGTCCATAAGCGGCGCGACGCTGATCGTCATGCCGAAGTCGGGCAGCGAGATCGCCCAGGCGACGGGATAGTCTGCGCCCGTGTCTTCGCTTCGCCAACGCCGCAAGGGGCGGAGAACCACGCGGTTCGACGGCGTCGTCGAACCGTCCGGCCCGATCAGCCTCGCTTCGGCGCGAGCTTGGACCAGTGCTTCGCCGTCGGTTGCCGCGCCCGCGCCGGCGGGTCGCAGCCGGCTGACGAGCAGTTCGCGGCCGTCTTCCAATTGCAGCCCGAACCAGTCCCATCCCTCGCCCGTCAGCAGTCCGTAGCTGCGCCCCCATTGATGGTCGAACCAGCCTTCGCCGCGCAGCGTTTCCGCGCGGCCTTCTTCATACAGCTCTCCGTGTACCCGGCTGCGCGTCTGGGAGTAATAGCGCAAGCCGTTGAGCCCGCCTGTCTCGTCGATGACGGACAAGGGCTTGCTCGGCGCGAAGTTCAACCGGAGGCGAGCCGTATCGGCTTCCAGCTTAAGCTCGAAGCCTGCATCGCGGTCGTCTGCGAATGTCATTCGGTTCTGGCCATAGACGAGCCTGGTCGGACGTGCGTCGACGGACGAAGACGGCATGAAGCGATGCGGCGCCGGCAGCGCGTTCGCGAGCAACCGCCGGTAGACGTCCCACGTATGCCCGTCGGTCGGATGCGCCAGCAAATAGGCTGGCAGGTACACGCCGGCCATCTGGACCGCGAGCGACCGGTCGAGCGCCGAGCTGCTCTCGAACCGCGCCCTGTCCAACCGGACGAGCGAGTGAATGATATAATGTCCCTTGGGCGCCGCCCATTCTCCCACGCGGAAAAAGGAAGCCATGACGGCGTAACGTCCGCCCCTGCTCCCGGTCAGCAAGGCGTAGCAATACCACCATTCCACGTTGGACCAAGGATGGGCGCCTGCGTCCCCGGGCAAGGCGATGAGGCTGGAGCGGCTGATCATGATCGCACCCGCTTTGCTTTTTAACCAACGTATGTGGGCGCATGGGCAGGGGTGAAAGATGGTATTCTTTCGGCGATCCGATTTATAATCAAGCTAAAGCGATATACTTGGATACAGGATACGCGTCCGGTCCGGGATTATTTATGGATAAAAGGCGGGATAAGATGGTTTACGCGTTTGTCATTGAGCCTGTGAGTTACATTGCGTTCGCGGACGAAGCGGAGCAGCTGGACAAGCTGAAGGAGTGGGATCTGGTCTCCGAGAAGGCGACCAAGGCCAAGACGTTCTACTACAAAGGCAACGGACTGAAGGAAGCCTGCGGCATCGTCGGCTATGTCGATCATATGACCGCCGTCATCGAGCTCCCGAACAAGCAGAAGCATTGCATCCACCCCTCTTATTTGAAAGAAATGCAAGCGGCGAACTTCGGTCAGCGTTATGCGAGCGTCGCGGAGTCGGAGGACGCGTTCGCCGAGCGCGAGGAGACGGGAGCCGAGCCGGTCGCCGTCGCGGAGAGCCCTGCAGCCGAGATTCGCCCGAGCGCGCGGCCATCTGCGGCAGAGGACGATCGTTCGGCGGCGGACGCGTTCGCTTCGTTCGTGGCTTCGGGAGATGCGGCCCCCGCAGTCGCCGCGGCCGCTGCTGCGCCGGCCAAGGCGAAAGCCGGGGCCACGCGGTCGAAGAAGGTGCAGCTGCCCGAGGAAAAGGTCAAGCTGACGGCGACCGTCAAGGAATTTACGACGGTGCCCAACCACTTCGCGGACAACGACGACGAAGTCATCATCTACGAGTCGGTCGCGATCGCCGACACGGAGACGGAGCTGGGCGAAGCATGGTCGAGCCATAGCGCCACGCTGAAGAAGCTCGAGCTCGAGGTGGGGGACAAACTCGCGTTTGAGGCGAAGGTCGTCGCCAAGAAGCTTGCGAAGCATCCGATTCCTTACAAGATCAACAATCCGGCCAAGATCGTGAAGGCATAGACGGCAGTATCCGGAGGCGCGGGTAACCCGCGCTCTCGTTTGCATATGATCGCATCGCGCCGACCGTACCGCATCGCATTGCATCGCATTGCACGGCATCACATCGTATCGCACCACATTCGTCGCATCGCATCGTCATCCGTCCGAAACTGCACCGGAATTGTCGGACCTCTCCGTACCGATCTTGTTAATCTTGAAGGCGAAGGGAGGTTGGCGCATGAACGGACTTGACCGGTTGAACGACGGGCTGGCGTATCTCGAAGCGCATCTCGCGGACGAGGAGGCGCCGGATATCGGGGAAGCCGCTCGGCGGGCCTGCTGCGGCGAGCATCATTTTCGGCGCATGTTCGCATCGCTCGCGGGGGTGACGCTGACGGAGTATGTACGGCGCAGACGGCTGACCTTGGCCGCCTTCGAGTTGATCGGCAGCGAGGCGAGGGTCATCGACATAGCCGTGAAGTACGGCTATGGTACGGCGGATTCGTTCGCCCGCGCCTTTCAGGCGATGCATGGCTTGACGCCTTCCGAGGCGCGTCGGCTCGGCCGGCCGCTCAAGGCCTATCCGCGGATGACCTTCCGATTGACGATCGAGGGAGGCGACGAGATGAAGTATCGGTTAGTGGAAAAGGAAGCGTTTCGCATCGTCGGCATCATGAAGCGGGTGCCTTTGATCTATGAAGGCGTCAATCCGCACATCGCCGAGTTATGGGGCCGTCTGACGCCGGATTTAATCGCTGAGATTAAGGGGCTGTCCGAGATTGAGCCGGCCGGGCTGATCAGCGCCTCGGCCAACTTCTCCGAGGGAAGGAAGGACGGCGGCGAGGTCGATCAGTACATCGGCGCCGCGACGACGCGGGAATGTCCCGCGCATCTATCCGCGCTGGAGGTGGCCGCTTCGGAGTGGGCCGTATTCGAGGCGACCGGCGCGTTTCCGTCGGCCCTGCAGTCCGTCTGGGGCCGGATTTACGCCGAGTGGTTTCCGTCCTCCAGCTACGAGCTGGCGCCGGGTCCCGAGCTGCTGTGGAACGAGGGCCAGGACACGAGCAAGCCGGACTACCGGAGCGAGATCTGGATCCCGGTGCGAAGAAGGTTATAGGTTACGTACAAAGGAGTCTCCCGAACCGCGGGTAGCGGGGAGGGAGACTCCTTTGCGCTGCGCGAAGATTGCGTGCGAGCGCTGTCGAGGTGCGGGTCCGCTGCAAGCGAGAAACGAGCGTTACATAAATAGCGTGCTGCTGCATTGCCGGAATGCGGGTTGACGGAAGCTGCAAGCGTAAAAATTGCGGCTGCAGCAGCGGAATGCGGGTCGACGAGCGTGCGGGTCTGCGGAGGCTCCCCCTCAACTCCGGGCAGCGCGCGAAGTCCGATGTTGCGCAAACCATATTCGCACCATTTTCAAGCCATATTAAGAAAACAAACATCGACTCCTAAGTATACGCATTGTATGCGATTACACCTCCGAGCATAATGAGGCTATACCAAGTCAAGGGGGATTTGAACATGAATACGACCGGCAAAAAAGTGGCTGGCACCGCGATGGCGGGCTTCCTCGCCGTCAGCCTGGCAGCTTGCGGTTCTTCCAATAACGGCAACAACGGCGGCGACGCGGCGGCTTCCCCATCGGCTTCGGCCTCCACGTCCGCTTCGGCTTCGGCCAGCGCGCCTGCCTCCTCCAGCGCAGCCAGCGGCGAGAAAGTCACGATTACGTTCCAGAACATTTATCCGGACCCGACCGATCCGAAATACAACATGCTGCACAAGATCGTGAAGCAGTACGAGACCGATCACCCGAACGTCCATATCGAGCTCGACTCGCTGAACACCGACCAGCAGAAGCAGAAGCTGAAGACGCAGGCCGCCTCCAACGAGGTGCCGGACATCACGATCGTCAACCCGTCCGCGCAGATGAAGCCTTACGTCGACGCCGGCCTGTTCGCGCCGCTTAACGAGATGGTCGAGCAAAACGGCCTGAAGGACACGTTCCAATCCGGCATCCTGGACTACTATACCTTCGACGGCAATCTGTACGCGCTGCCCGACGGCAACAACATCGCGCTGCTCTACTATAACAAGGCGCTGTTCAAGCAAGCAGGCATCGACGCGCCGCCGACGACGTTCGAGGATCTCGTCGCCGACGTGAAGAAGCTGAAGGAAAAAGGCATCCAGCCGATGGCGATCGGCGAGAAGGACACCTGGACCGGCTCGTTCCTGTTCATGAACGTGCTGCTCCGCACGAACGGCGGACCGGGCTTCCTGAAGGACGTCGTCGACGGCAAAAAGACGTTCGAGGACCCGGCGTTCACGGGCGCGGTCGACGCGTTCGAGCAGCTCGTGCAAGCGGGCGCCTTCCAGGAAGGCGCGACGAGCTTCGACTACAACGCGGGCGAGAACCTGTTCAAGACGGGCAAAGCGGCCATGTACTTCATGGGCAGCTGGGCGACCGGCGGCATCGAAGTATCCGACGCGAACAAAGACGGCAACGTCGGCGTGTTCAAGTTCCCGACGGTCGGCGGCAAGGGCGATCCGAACCAGTTCATGCTGGCGCCGGGCAGCGCGTTCGCGGTATCCAAGAACAGCAAGCACCTGCCGGAGACGCTCGACTTCCTGAACTACTTCATGCTGAACTATCCGAAGGAAGCGTTCGCGGTCAAGGGCGCCGTCGGCGTCGCGCAAAAGGTGGACGGCGACTACAAGGCGGCCGGCTACTCCGACATGGCGATGGAAGTGCTCGCGATGTTCAAGGACGTCACGGGCGGCGACATCTCCTTCGACAATACGATGAACCCGGCTACCTCCCAGGCGCATCTGTCCAGCATCCAGAACCTGTTCGTCTCCAAGAAAGACGCGGCTGCGGTCGGCAAGGAGCACCAGCAGGCTTACGAAGACAACAAAGAATAATCGGCGCAGACGATAGCGGTACGGAGGGGGACGCCCGGCGCCTCCCTCCGCATCCGTATCGCCGGAGCCGCTGAAGGAGGCGTCAGCCTTGAATGTACTGAAGGTATCCCGCTGGACGATCGCGGCGTTCGTGCTGCCTTGTCTGCTGCTGTACGTCGGCCTCGTTTTCGCGCCGATCATCGTGTCCTTTTATAACGCCACCCTCAATTGGAACGGCATCGGCGTCGCCAAGCACGTCGGTCTCGACAATTTTCACCGCATGTTCACGAACGACTCGGTATTCTGGCCGTCCGTCCGGCGGACGTTCATGCTGGCCGGCTTCTCCATGCTGGTGCAGCTGCCGCTCGCGCTGTTCGTCGCCATCCTCATCAGCCGCTTCGTCCGCAAGCCTAACTTTCTCGTATCGAGCTACTTTATGCCCGTCATCCTGTCCGTCGCCGTCATCGGGCAGTTGTGGAAAACAATCTACAACCCTGCTTCGCAAGGCGGCATGATCAACCAGATCCTCATCAAGCTCGGACTGGACTCCTGGACGCACGCCTGGCTGTCGGAGCCGAAGGTGGCGATCTACGCCATCATCGTCATCGGGCTGTGGCAGTATCTGGGCTATCATATTCTCATTCAATTTACCGGAATCCAGAACATACCGGCCGATATTTACGAAGCCGCCAAGATCGACGGCGCCGAAGGCTTCAAGGCCGACCGATATATTACGCTGCCGATGATCGTGCCGATCTTCAAGATCTCCGTCGTGCTCTCGTTCATCGGCTCGCTGCAGTCGTTCGACCTCATCATGGTCACGACGGCCGGCGGACCGGCGCACGCGACGGACGTCCTGGCCAGCCATATGTACAACATCTCGATCCTGTCCCAGAAATACGGCTACGGCAGCGCCATCGCCTGCTTCCTCGTCGTCGTGTGCCTGGCTGCGACGGTCATCATCAACCTGCTCTTCAACCGCATCGAGAAGCGCTACAACTAATGCCGCCAATGCCGCGAAAATAGGAAAGGGGGCGCAACCCCATGAGCCAATCCGCCAGCATCGCCGTCCGGGAGCCTGCCGTCCAGACTCGAAGGCGCGGGTTTTCCCTCAAAAAGACGATCGTATTCGGCTTCTTCGGCGTCCTGCTCGTCACGCAGCTGTACCCGCTGCTGTGGCTGCTCATCTACTCGGTCAAGACCAACGAGGAGATTCTGTCGGGGAGCTTCTTCGCCCTGCCGGCCTCCGTGCAATGGAGCAACTATTCGAACGCGCTCGCGGGCGGCCGCTACTGGCACTACCTGCTCAACAGCGTGATCGTGACCTCGGTCACGATGGTCTGCGTCATTCTGCTCGCGTCGCTCGCCGCCTTCGCGATTACGCGTTTTCGCTGGAAGTACGGCCATATCGTCATGCTGATCTTCCTGATGGGCCTCATGATCCCGCTGCAGAGCACGCTGCTGCCGCTCATGCTCATTTTCAAAAACATCCACGTCCTGAACACGCGCTGGGCGATGATCCTGCCCTATATCGCGTTCCAGATCCCGATCGCCGTCTTCATTATGAGCGGCTTTCTACGCACGATTCCGCACGAGATCGAGGAGTCGGCCATCATGGACGGGGCGAACGTGCTGCGCATTTTCCGCAGCATCATCCTGCCGGTATCGGTGCCGCCGATCATGACGGTATGCATCCTGACGTTCATCAACGTGTGGAACGAATACATTCTCGCCGCCACGTTCATCTCCAAGGAAGCGCTCAAGACGCTGCCGTTCGGCGTGTACAGCTTCGTCAGCCAATACTCGGTCAACTACGGGGCGATCGGCGCCTTCCTCGTGCTCGGAGCGCTGCCGGTCATCCTCGTCTACTTCCTGCTGGCCGAGAAAATAACGAAAGGCATGGTAGCGGGCGCGGTTAAGGGATAAGATGAGAGAATGAGAAAAAGATTCCAGTCCATCCATGGCCGCTTGTTCCTGATCTTCCTCTTCAGCATGCTCGGGCTTCTGCTCATCGTCAGCCTCGTCTACTATCAGCGGGCGACCGAACAGATCAGGGACAAGGTCGGCGTCATCGCGAAAAAAAACATATCGCAAACGGTCGGTCTGTTCGAGCTCATGCTCAAAGGCTACGACAGCGTCACCAAGTCGCTCAACAGCAACAACGAGCTGATGCAGCTGCTGCAGCAGAAGACGCCCGCGGGCTCCCCGGAAGTAAGCTCTGTCAACCGGGAGCGGCAGATCACCGATATTCTGGGCGCGATCTTCTATTCGCGGAGCGATATCGTCGGCATCCACGTCATCTCGAGCCAGGGCAAGGTGTACAGCTTCGACCGCTCGATCGGATCTTCGACGCGGGATTACAAGATGACGGACTGGTATGCCGAGCTGCAAAAGTCCAAGGGGGATATGCGCTGGCTGGGCGTATACCCGCAGGCGCCGATGAGCGGCGGCATCGACAGCCCGGTGTTCGCGTTCGGCCGCCAGCTGTTCGAGCTCAGCACGATGAAGTCGGTCGGCTATGTGCTGATCGAGACGGAGGAGGACCCGATCCTCTCGGCGCTCTCCAACGCCAGCATCGGGCCGGGCAGCAGTGTCGTCATCCGCGATTCGGCCGGAAACGTGATTGTCCGGACCAGGCCGGAGGTGGATGGTTCCGAGGCGGAGGCATTGCCCGCCGACTGGCCGGGCGCGCTGAAGAAAAGCGAGGTCGCCGTCCGCGACCGCAAGGACGCGCTGCTGACGGCGGCCCGGATCGGCACGGCGGACTGGACGGTTATCGGCGTGACGCCGAAGCGCGACCTGAAGCTGGAGCTGAAGCAGACGCAGCGGTTCCTGCTCACGGTCGTCATCCTGCTCGTCGCGGCGGCCACGGCGCTGGCGACGCTCGTGTCGCGCTCGTTCTCCTCGCCGTTCAAGCGGCTGATTCAGCAAATGAAGCAGGTCGAGTTAGGGAACTTTCAGGGGCGGGTCCGCGTCCATTCCTATCAGGAGCTCAACGTGCTCGTGGGCTCTTTCAACCGGATGGTCCAGCAGATGGACAACTTGATCGAACGAGAAAAGCTGCTGTCGATCAGCGAGAAAAACGCCCAGCTGCAGGCGCTCCAGTCTCAGGTCAACCCGCACTTTTTGTTTAACACGCTCGACATGATCTATTGGCTGCTCGACGAGCGGGAGAACGACCGGCTTGGGCGCCTGATCCTGGCGCTTTCTCGGATTTTTCGGTACAGCAGTGACTGGGAAGAGGCCTCGCGCGCGCCGCTCCGGCTTGAGCTCGAGCAGCTGCGCCACTATCTCACCATTATCGAGACGCGGCTCGGCGGTCGCGTTAATACCGAGATCGAGGTGGAGGAGCGCTGGCTCGGCGCCCAGGTGCCGAAGATGATCCTGCAGCCGATCGTGGAGAACGCCGTGAAGTACGGGCTTGAGCCGCTAAGCCGAGAAGGCGTGCTACGGATTTGCTCGGAGGAGACGGAGGACGCGCTCGTCATCGTCGTCGAGGACAATGGCGTCGGCATGGACGAGGAGACGCTGCTTCGCATCCGGCAGTCGTTGGAGGATGCGGCCGCGGCGCCGGCCCGGCAGGAGGATGCCGCAGGACGCCGGGGTATCGGGCTCGCGAACGTGCACCGCCGCATTGCGCTGATGTACGGGGAAGGGTTCGGGCTTCGTATCGAGAGCGAATGCGAGCGCGGCACGAAGATTATGGTTTCGTTTCCGAAACCCGCAGAAGAGGGGGATTCTTGATGAATATTCTCGTCGTCGACGACGAGGAAGTCATCCGCAGCGGCATCGAGCGGACGATCTCCCGCGGTTTCCCCGAGCATCGCGTCCTGCTCGCGGGGAATCCGGAAGAAGCCGTACAAGCGCTTCGGACCAAGCATGTCGATCTGGTGCTGACCGACGTGCTGATGCCCGGCATGACGGGACTTGAGCTGATGGCATTTTCCCGTCGCATGCAGCCGCAGGTGAAGTGGGTCGTCATCTCGGCGCATTCGGAGTTCGCGTACGCGCAGGAGGCCGTGCGGCTCGGCGCCAGGGACTATATGCTCAAGCCGATCGGCAAGGAGTCGCTAATCGGACTGATCGACGAGCTTGCGCGCGAGATCGCGGAGGAGAGCGAGCGCAACAAAGAAGCCGACCTGATGAAGCGCAATCTGCGGTTCCTTCGGGAAGGCGTATTCGCGCGTTGGGCGTCCGGTCTCGACCTGGGCGGCATCGATATCGCGCCGTTCACGGAGAGCCACCCGTACTTCAACCTGCTTATGGTGCGTCTGGACAGCGATGCCGATACGAAGCTGGAGCACTTCATCGTAGAGAACGTGCTGACCGAGCTGATGGATTCCGCCGGCAAAGGCTTCGTCGCGAGCATTGACGCGCACAGCCTGCTTGGACTCGTGACGCTGCGGGAGGAAGCTGGGCTCGGCCTGCTCGTCGACAAGCTCCGCACCCATCTGAAGCGTTACTTGAAAACGCCGTTCCAGGTGCTGCATTCGGGGCGCATCGACGATCTGGCAGCCGTGCCCGGCGAGGTGCGCCGCATGCGAAGCGCATCGTCCGCGCAGGTGTACGATCACTACGCGAGCGGGGGAGAAAAGGCGATCGAGGTCGCGGTTCAGTACATCCATACGCATTTCGGCGAGGAGATCGGACTGGAGAAAGTGGCGTCGATCGTGTACCTGAACCCGGTCTATTTCAGCCAGCTGTTCAAGCAGAAGGCGGGGACGGGCTTCAAGGAGTACGTCACCAACCTGCGAATCTCGCGTGCGATGGAGCTGCTGGGCGGCTCGGAGCTGAAGATCGGCGATATCGCGGAGCGGGTCGGCTATCCGGACGTGCGCCACTTCTCCCAGGTATTCCGCAAGAAGGCGGGCTGCACGCCGTCCGAGTACAGGCAGGAAATGAAAGGCGGCGCCGCAATTGAATGCGGACATTCGCAGGAGGCAAGCGGGCGGGAGGAGCGCGGGACGGAGGATGAAGAGAGGCAGGAGTAGGAGGATGTGCAAAGGAACCCAATCCACTGAAGCGACCTAGCCGCCACCAATCTTACTAAACCGTCAAGCGCATCCAATCACCGAAGCCACCGAAGCCACCGAAGCCACCGAAACCACCGAAACCACCGAAACCACCGAAACCATCGAAGCCACCGAAGCCTTCCAGTCCTCCCCGCAGCGGACATAGCATCCGCTATTTCGCCGCAAAGCGCTTAAAATCAAGCCTTACGGACACCAGATTCTTTATTTATGCAGTTAGCGTTTCATTGCGCTTCATTTTAAGCAATAGCGGATGCTGTGTCCGTTTTATTCGTCGACGCAGCTTCGATGACCAGTAAAAGTTTGTTTGATTCAGCCAAATCGATTGACATCCATTCCCCGCGTGAATTAAGCTATCCGTGTAAAATCTTATATTTGCGGATGACGATGGCAGGGAGAGACTGCGCCGACGGCGCGGCACCGAAGGAGCAAGTCCGCGGCCGGCCCGCCGCAGGATCAAACTTTCAGGTAAAAGTACCGCCATCCGACGCGCCTCTGGAGAGAGCGAACAGCCACCAAAGGGGTAAGGGCGGAGCGAACGCCCCGTCTAATCTCTCAGGTACCCGGGACAGAGCATACGGCAGCTTGCCGTTGCTCTGTCCTTTTTTGCCGTTCGGCGCTTATTGCGGCAGGCAGCGGTGCGACCTTAAACGAGAGGATGACGAAGATGAGCGAGATCAAGGCTGGTTTGGGTTACACGGAGGAGCATGAGTGGGCGGAGGCGACGGCGAGCGTCATTCGGGTTGGCATCACCGATTATGCGCAGAGTCTGCTCGGAGACATCGTCTTTGTCGAGCTGCCCGGAGTAGGCGATGCGCTCGCGGCGAATCAGCCGATGGGGACGATCGAGTCGGTCAAGACGGTGTCGGATCTGTTCAGCCCGGTGGACGGAAAAGTCGTACGCGTGAACGAGGAGCTGCTGACTGCGCCGGAGAAGGTCAACGCGGACCCCTACGGAGAAGGCTGGATCGTCGAAGTCGAGGTGGATGGCGATCCCGCGGAGGCGGTCGGCGGTCTGATGGATGCCGGGCAATACGAGACATTCCTCGCGAGCAAGTAGCCAGACTTTTACGCAGACGATCAATGACTGAAGCTGTAAGCTCGGAACGGCCTGCTTCATGATGCGGGGATAAAATATCGCCTTCTGTAAACCAGTAGCTAAATGCCTGCATCCGTGCAGGCTTTCAGCCGATTTGACGAGCGGAAGCGAAAATGCCTGCAAATCAGCATCTATTTAGCTGTGAAACCCGAAAATCACAAAGGGAAAGAGATCAAAGCCTGCAGATTCGCATCTTTTTATTGTTCGAAGTCTGTCATGTAGAAAAAGGATGTAAATTTGCAGGCATTCATCTGTTCCCCTCCGGCAGGCGAATCGCGCTCACGGGAGGCATTGTCCGATCGCGCATCGCTGCCGGCGTCACTCTGGAATTTGGCGCGGTCTGTAATGCGTTCAGACGGTCGGCGTCAGGCCGCTAACTGTATAGGCTACTGCCAAAGAACCGCCAGGCGATCTTCCCTGGCGGCTTTTTCCTATGTCTGCTTTCAAATATCTCCGAATTACTTCCCATCCTTCGCCGCGCCGGCCAGCCTCATCAGCTGCGCGATCTCCTGATCGTGGCTGCCGGACGTCCCGTCCGCGCCTTGCGACCGCAAGCGGTCGATCAGCGCGACGGCCTCGGGGCCGGCGACGGTGACGATGCGTTCGCCGAAGCCGCGGTCTTTCAGCCATTGCTCGGCTGCGGCCAGCGTATCCGTCCTGTCCGTGTCGACTGAGCGTATGCCGATGCCGCCGTGCGGACCGGGCTCCGGTCCTTTGCCGGACAGGCCGCCGGTATTGCTCAGCAGCTTGCGCTGAAGGTGATCCGTCGAGGACGCGGACGGTCCCCGGTCCTTGGCCGCGAGGAACACCGTATCGTTTGCCACGAGCACGCGAACGCCTGCCAACCCTGCGCCGGCAAGCTCGGCCTCCAGGTCCGACGAGGCGCCGCGCCCGCGCAGCCCCGAGCTGCCGATCCGGCTCAGCACGCCGCTGCCCATGCCTTGTCCCGACGCGCCGTATTGGTTGGTCGTCCTCGTCTTCTCCCGGTCGACGCTCGGGATGACCGCCGGATCGTGCTGTCCGGCGATCTGCGGCCGCTGCACGGAGTGCAGCTTCAGCCGGTCGTCTACGATGCGCTGCGCGTCTGCCGCTTGCTTGACCGACTGCTCGCGCAAGCTGTGGCTCTGGCAGGCGGCCAGCGTCAGTACGCTTGCGGCGCAAGCGATCGCGAGCATCCGGCGCTTTGTTGCGATTGCGGTTGCCATGGCGAATCTCCACCTTATATTGGATTGGTTTGAAGTTAGCATAGCCAGCCGCCCGGAATGCATAAGGACTTAATTTTGGAAAAAACTAATCGGGAAAATCCGGAACGAAAATTGGAGGTGAAAGGATGGCTGACCAGAATCACAAAGGCGGCTCCGGCCATGACAACGTCGAGCAGCCTTCCCGGCGGAAATTTCTCGTCCAGGCCGGCTATGCGGTCGGCGGCGTCATCGTGGGCGGGGCGCTCGGCAGCCTGATCCGGCCGTCGAAGAAAACGGAGAACGCTCCCCAAACGGGCGAAGGCACGGCTGCGGACATCAAGAGCTACAATCGCGCGCCAATGTTCTTTACGCAGGAGCAGCTTGGCATCGTATCGGCGGCTACGGAGCGGATCTTTCCGGCAGACGACGCCGGTCCCGGCGCGCTCGCGCTCGGCGTCCCGTTTTTTATCGACCACCAGCTGGCGGGAGAGTGGGGATTCAATTCCAGGGAATACATGTCGCCTCCCTTTTACGCGGGAGAGAAGGTGCAGGGCTATCAGGGCCGCTTGAAACGGCGGGAAATGTTCGAGATCGGACTGCGGGAATTGGAAAATTACAGCCAGACGAAATTTACGAAGGGCTTCTCGGAGCTCGCGGCCGAGCAGCAGGACGAGGTGCTGAAGGCGTTCGAGTCCGACGAGGTGAAGCTGACGACGATCTCGGCGAGCGGTTTTTTCAAAATGCTGCGGAGCAGCACGCTCGAAGGCGCGTACAGCGATCCGCTGTACGGCGGCAACGCGGACATGAACGGCTGGAAAATGCGAAGCTACCCCGGCAACCAGATGAGCTACACGGACGTCATCGACAAGGACTTCGCGGTCATCGCGCCGAGCAGCCTGCAAGACCATCTAAGCGCCCACTAAGGCGGAGAGGACAAGACCAACTATGGCCAAAACGCTGCCGAAAACGGACGTCGTCATCGTGGGCGTCGGCTGGGCGGGCGGCATCATCGCCGCCGAGCTGACGAAGAGCGGGCTGAACGTCGTCGGCCTGGAGCGAGGCAAGGAACGCAAGACGGAGGACTATTTTATGGTCCACGACGAGCTCCGCTATGGACTGCGGTACGAGCTGATGCAGGATTTATCGAAGGATACGGTGACTTTCCGGAGCACGGAGAAAATTCGCGCGCTGCCGATGCGCTCGTACGGCTCGTTCCTGCTGGGCGAAGGGCTTGGCGGAGCCGGCGTCCACTGGAACGGGCAAACTTATCGCTTCCTACCGTACGACTTCGAGATTCGTTCCAAGACGATCGAGCGGTACGGCAAGAACAAGATTCCGGACGGCATGACGATTCAGGACTGGGGACTCACCTACGACGAGATGGAGCCGTATTACGACAAGTTCGAGAAGCTCGCCGGCATCTCGGGCGAGCCCAACCCGCTCGGAGGGAAGCGTTCGGCCGATTATCCGACGCCGCCGATGAAGAAGTCGCCCGCGCTCAGCATGTTCAGCGACGCGGCGTCCAAGCTCAAGCTCCACCCGTACATGATGCCGTCGGCCAATCTGTCGGAGCCCTACACGAATCCGGACGGCATCTCCCGCGCCGCCTGCCAGTACTGCGCGTTCTGCGAGCGCTTCGGCTGCGAGTACGGCGCGAAGGCGGACCCCGTCGTCACCGTGCTTCCCGTGGCGCTGAAGACGGGCAAGTTCGAGATTCGCACGCATTCGCAGGTGCGCCGCATCCTTCACCAGGGGGGCAAGGCGACCGGCGTCATGTATACGGACGTCACGACGGGCGAGGAGCTCGTGCAGCCGGCGGATATCGTCGTCGTGACCAGCTACGTGTTCAACAACGTCAAGCTGATGCTGATGTCGGGGCTTGGCAAGCCGTACGATCCCGCGAGCGGAACGGGCGTGATCGGCCGCAACTACGCATACCAGGTGCTGAAGGGCAACGCGGCCGGCTTTTTCGACGACAAGCAGTTCAACACGTACGCGGGCGCGGGTTCGCTCGGCGTATCCCTCGACGATTACAACGGGGACAATTTCGACCATACTGACCTGAAGTTCATCCACGGCGGCTCGATCAGCCTCAGCCAGACCGGCATGCGTCCGATCGCCAACAATCCCGTGCCCGGAGGGACCGCATCCTGGGGGGCCGAGTTCAAGGCCAACTCGGTCAAATACGCCAATCGCTTTCTGTCCGTCGGCGGGCAGGGGTCGTGCATGCCTTTTCGCCATCACTTCCTCGACCTCGATCCTACATACAAGGATGCGTACGGCGATCCGCTCGTGCGGCTGACGTTCGACTTCGAGGAGCAGGACCGCCAGCTCGCGCTGTACCTGTCGGGCAAGTGCGCGGAGATCATGAAGGAGATGGGCGCGAGCCATATCGACCAGCTCAAGGAGCTCGGCCCGTACGAAATCACGACGTACCAGTCCACGCACAATACGGGCGGCGTCGTGATGGGCGCTTCGCCGGACACGTCCGCGGTCAACACGTATTTGCAGATGTGGGATGCGGAAAACGTGTTCGTTGTCGGCGCCAGCGCCTTCCCGCACAACTCGGGCTACAATCCGACCGACACGGTCGGCGCGCTCGCCTTCCGGGCGTCCGAGGGCATTCTCAAGTATCGGCAAAAGGGCGGCAGTCTGGTGTAAATCGCGTAAAGGGAGAGCCTCTGCTTCGAGGAAGCAGGGGCTCTTTGGCGTGTTCGGATGGCGGATACGGCTTGCTGACATGGTTAAGTAAAGTTCATAACCTTGAAACACGGCCATTTCATTCGCATTTAGGGAATGTCAAAATAAATGGCAAGCCACCTGCAGAAGGAAGGAACAAGATGAATGTGAAGGCGAATTGGGCGGAAGAAGCCTGGCGGCAGGTCATCGACAAGATCGGCAGAACGAGCGCAAACATCGGAGCGTCATTCCCGAATGGCTCTGTCAATGGCCGCTACAACAGAAGTCCTGCGCATGATTGGGTCGCGGGATTTTGGCCGGGTCTGCTATGGTTGGTCTACCGGGACACCCAAAATGAACGGTTGAAGGAGCTGGCCGTACAATGCGAGCAGCAGATCAGCAAGACGCTGTGGGCGTTCGACGCTTTGCACCACGATGTCGGCTTTATGTTTGGGTTAAGCAGCATTAATCAATATAAGCTCCTGCAAGACGAGGAAGCCAAGCGCCACGGGCTAATGGCAGCCAGTCTGCTTGCCGGAAGATTTAATCCGGCGGGCGGGTTTATCCGCGCCTGGCCGAACTGGGGCGACGAGGATCACGCCGGTTGGGCGATCATCGACTGTATGATGAATTTGCCGCTCCTGTACTGGGCCTCCAAGGAAATCGCCGATCCGCGGTACCGTCTCATCGCCGAGATTCATGCGAATACGGTGCTTCGGGAATTTTTGCAAGAAGACGGCTCCGTTCATCATATCGTCAGCTTCGATCCGGAAACGGGCGAGCGGAAGGAAGCGCTGGCCGGCCAAGGCTACACCGCTGATTCGGCGTGGGCAAGGGGCGCGGCATGGGCTTTGTACGGATTTGCGCTTAGCTATACATACACCCGCAAGGAAAAGTATCTTTCGGCCACGAAGAAGGTGGCGCGCTTTTTTCTGGATCATTTGCCGGCAGACTCGGTGCCGTATTGGGATTTTCGTTTGCCTGCGGATGCGGATGGCATGCCCAGAGATTCCTCTGCGGCGGCCATAGCCGCTTCAGGGCTTCTGGACTTGGCCTCCTTGGTGTCGGAAGAGGAAGGAGGCGCGTATAAGCACGCAGCCGAGCGCATCCTTTGTTCCTTGCATGAAAACTACGGCGCATGGGACGAGGACGAAGAAGGTCTGCTGCTGCATGCGACCGGTTACTACGCCGCCGATATTGGCGTTGACGCACCGTCCATTTATGGAGACTATTATTTTGCCGAAGCACTGTTTAAACTGAAATATAACGGCCTGGAGCCATGGTGAAAGGATAGGGAATATGACGACAAATCGCGTACAGCTAGTTAAACCGGGCTATTTTGCAACGGCTGCCGCGGCGGACAGCCGCAGAGGAGAATTCGACATCGGCAACGAAATTTTGATCGCGCACGAAGTGCCGGTTGACTTTGTTTTTATCGGGGACTCGATCACGCATATGTGGGAGTTAAATGCCTATTTTGGCCGCGGCGGTCGTTTTATCGTGAATCGGGGCATCGGCGGAGATATCAGCAGCCATGTCCTGCGAAGATTCGATGCGGACGTCATCCAGTTGAAGCCGAAGCATGTGGTCATTAAAATCGGCGTGAACAACTTCTGGGCGATGGACGGCTGGACGGCAGGCGACAGGAAAACGGCGGAACAAATCATTCCGGGTCTGGTCCAGGATATCGAGGAAATGGTCAAGAAAGCGAAAGAGAACGATATCGTGCCGGTCGTCTGTTCCATCCTTCCGACGGATATGCCGCAATCCGGGCATAATGACGGGCGAAACGCCGGCATCGTCCGCGCGAATGAGAGACTGCAAAAAGTTGCCGCCGAACGAGGCGCGATCTATGTCGATTATCATTCGCGTATGACCCAGGAAGACGGCCGCCGGCTGCGCGAAGGGCTTGCGGACGACGGGCTTCATCCGCACGTGCTGGGCTACGATATTATGGCCGATGCTTTACGCGAGACACTGGCGCAGAAGGGGATTTATATCTAACTTCGAGACGAGTTGAATCGAGGGACCGCCTCAACAGTCATACCTGTGACTGAGGGAGCGGTCCCTCGTTTTATTTTGCCTGATGAAATAAAATGTTATATCGTGGAAATTATATATTTTGAATGGGGGGCTGCATGGTGAGAAACACGGTATCGGTTTTTCTGATGGGGATCGGCGTTCTCATTATTGCCATCGGCTTCATTGCCGGCATCGGCCTGGGCAAGGACGCGAACGGCGAATTCTCGCTTGCGATTGCCTTGTACTGGTGGCTGTCCGCACTGGCGGCCGGATTTTTGTTCATCGGCTTGTCGGAGGTCGTCCATCTGCTGCAGAAGCTGCTCGACCGTTCCGCGGGAGCCGCGCCGTCCGCGCCGTACCAATCCGAACAGTCGGGCGCCGGAAGGCTGCCGACGTCCAATACGACGGCAGGTGGATCGGCTCGAGCTGCGGAAGGGACCGGGAGCTATTCTGCGCCGGCGAATCAAGCGCGGCCCGAAGTTCAGACGGAGACCGCCGTTCAGCATGGGGGCCCGGCGAGAGGCGTCGAGCAGTTTAAAGGACTGACGATCCTGCTGGACGAGCGGAAGATCAAAGGCACGTTTCGGTTCGGCCCCGAGCTGCTTCAGATCGTGAGCCAATCGATGTTTCAAGCGGATGAGGCAGCACAGACCGTCGAGACCATTCCTTTGCATTCTTTTTCCGCCGATTATCTCGAGGGCAAGGACTACTACACATTTTCTTTTGAAAAGGGTACGCGCAAGCTCGCGTTCAAGACGCATAATTTGTACGACTATGACCGGATCGTAAAGCGGATCCGGCGGGAGGCGTAGCTTAACCCTTATACCGTCGACCGTAAAAAACCCTTCCCTGCCGACTGTTGTGGTCGGAACAAGGAAGGGTTTTTATTGAACGAGCGGCTTCAGGTCGGATTCCGCTCCTTGATCAGCTCGGCGACGGGCTCGTGCTTGTCGTCCTCGATGATGCCGCGGGTGGAGCTGCGGAATTCGCGCAGCGTCTCGCCGAAGGCTTTTCCGAGCTGGGGAAGCTTGGCCGGACCGAAAACGATCAGCGCGATGGCGAAGATGATCAGCAGTCCGGAGATGCCGATATTGTGAAACATCGTGGGTTCACCTCCTTTATAAACGTTTGATCGCATTCATATTCTTATTTAGCCGGCTTAAATTTGAATGCCGTCAACCAGGTGCAGGCCCCGCGGCGCGGCGCAGCCTGAATTGCCGGTTCGCGACGAGCGCGCTGCACTCGAACAGCAGCAGGAGCGGCACTGTCACGGACAAGTGGGAGAACAGGTCCGGCGGCGAAATGCACGAGCCGACGACCGCGAGCCCTACGTAGGCGTACTTGCGGATAAACTTGATGCGCGCAGGGTCCAGCAGACCGAGCTTCGTCAGAAAGAGCATGACGAGCGGCATCTCGAACGCGATACCGAGCGGCATCAGCACGCCGAACATAAAGGCGAAGTAGCGCTCGATCCCGTACATTTCCACGGCGCCCACGCTTTCGTTCATCGACTGCATGAACCGGAGCATCATCGGAAAAACGAGAAAGTACCCGAATGAGACGCCGAGGAGAAACAGCAGGAACGACGCGGGTACGTAGCCAAGCGTGCCGCGGGCTTCCCTGCCGGTCAGCCCGGGCCGGACGAACGCCCAAGCCTGATACATCGCGAGCGGGAACGTGAGCAGCGCGGCGAGCAGGAAGGCGCACCTCAGGTAGACGAACAAGCCGTCGGTGAACGAGAAAACGTGCCAGTCGATCGGCGCGCCCGCAGCTGCCCGCGATTTGAGCAGCAGCAGGATGGAGGGAGACAGGTACAAGCCGGCGCCCATCGAAGCGACGAACCAGATGCCCGTGACAATCAGCCGCTTGCGCAGCTCGGACAGATGGCCGATCCATTCTTGATTGGCGTTCATAAGCATCACCGCCGTTGCCATATATTGCATAGCTTTGTCTTTATCGTGTCCAATTCGCCCGGGGCTATTCCCGAAGTCAAAGGCAAGATGTCGCGTGCATGCCATTCCGATAAATGGAGAAATCTAACCGAAACGACAAGAAGGAGGTCAAGCTCGCATGAGAAAATGGGCGGCAATCGCAGCAACTGCCGCGCTGCTGGCAATGACGACGGCGGCTTGCGGCAAAAGCAATAACAACAACGCTTCCACGACCCCGCCGTCGAGCGAGGCGCCGGCATCGCCCAGCGGCACGACGACGTCATCCGGCGAAGGCGCGGAGACGATCTACAAAGCGCAATGTATCGCCTGTCATGCCGCCGATCTGAGCGGCGGCGTCGGTCCGAATCTGACGGACGTCGGCGCGCGCCTGTCGACGGACGAGATCTCGTCGCGTATCCACAACGGCGGCGGCGGCATGCCGGCGTTCAAGGGAACGCTCACGGACGATCAAATCAACACGCTCGTGAACTGGTTGAGCACGAAAAAGGGCTGATCTCGCCGGCAGCGGGAAAAGCGCGGCAAAAAGCCCGCGAACGCGATTCCGATCAGGAATCCGCGTCGCGGGCTTTTTGCGTACAGCCAACGGCAAGGATGGATTATTGGAGTTGGCCGGCTGCAAGGCCGCGCTCCAGGCGATCAGATGATTCAGCATTTCGTTCACGCCTCTGCATAGAGGGCTGGGGTCCGTCTGCGCGTGGCGATTAGAGCCGCGCTTGCACGCCGTTAAGCACCCTGCTTCGCATGTCGGCGTCGACCGGCGCGCCATGGGCCAGCTCCAGCGCCCACAGTACGGCGCCCGTGGCTGGCGGCACCGCGAGCGGGAGGAACCGGCAGCGGCGGCTTGTCAGCTCGCCCACATCCCGCATGTAGCGCTGCATCATAAGCGGACTCTCGGCCTTGATCCAGACCGAGCCGGACAAAACGATCTCGACTTCGTTGTCCACACTGAAGTCGAGATGGGCGATGCATCCGGCCGTGGAGAGCGCCATCTGCCGGGCCGAGTGCGCAACGAGCGAGACGGCGGCTTCGTCGCCTGCGTCGGCCGCTGCGAACAGCACGCGCATTAGCTCCGTGTTGGGGAGCGTGCGCTTGTACGCCGCTTCGGCCGCAAATGCCATGAAGCGCTCGCGCGACGGCGCGCCGAGCAGCGCCATGACCGGCTCGGCCATCGCGGTCGGCGGCCCCAGCCGGTAGAAGCCGTCATAGACGGCGCGGACGACCTTTCGGCCCAGGTAATAGCCGCCGCCTTCGTCCCCGGCGAGCTCGCTGCCGATGCCGCCGACCTGAAGTCGTTTGCCGCTGGGCGATATGCCGCCCGTGACCGCGCCCGAGCCGTTGACCGAGCAGATGCCGTAGCCGCGCTCGGTGCCCGCCTTGATGCCGAGGAACGAATCGTTGTCCACGGCATACTGCCGCAGCCCGATCCGCCCGGCGATCCGGCATAGCTCTTCCTGCTGCGTCGGCAGATCGCAGCCGGCCAGGCCGAACGCCGCGGCCTCGACCTGCGACAGCGCGATGCCGCACGGCTCAAGCAGCTCCCGGATGCGCGCATCCATTTCGCGATGGGCGCCGGCGTAGCCGTCCGTGAACCGTTCGTGGCTGCAGGTGCCCGCATTAATATGGTTAACGAAGCCGCCCTCGCGGTCGAACAAGAAATAATCGGTCTTGCTGTTGCCGCCGTCAACGCCGATGACGTAGCCGCTCCCGGCTTCCGCTCCGTTCATGGTATCACGCTCATTTCTTTTCAATCCATTACACTTTGCTCACCAAATTGCCGCTATCGCGCGCGAACCCGGCCCGCCGGTAGGCCATAGCGGCAAAATCTGCCGCTATCGCGTACGAACCGGGCCGCCGGCAGGCCATAGCGGCAAAATCTGCCGCTATCGCGTGCGAACCCGGCCGCCGGCAGGCCATAGCGGCAAAATCTGCCGCTATCGCCATGCGAATCGGCTCGCCGGTAGGCCATAGCGGCAAAATCTGCCGCTATCGCATGCGAACCCGGCCGCCGGCAGGCCATAGCGGCAAAATCTGCCGCTATCGCATGCGAACCCGGCCGCCGGCAGGCCATAGCGGCAAAATCTGCCGCTATCGCATGCGAACCCGGCCCGCCGGCAGGCCATAGCGGCAAAATCTGCCGCTATCGCGCGAACCCGGCCCGCCGGCAGGCCATAGCGGCAAAATCTGCCGCTATCGCCATGCGAACCGGCTCGCCGGTAGGCCATAGCGGCAAAATCTGCCGCTATCGCGCGCGAACCCGGCCGCCGGCAGGCCATAGCGGCAAAATCTGCCGCTATCGCCATGCGAACCGGCTCGCCGGCAGGCCATAGCGGCAAAATCTGCCGCTATCGCGCGCGAACCGGCTCGCCGGTAGGCCATAGCGGCAAAATCTGCCGCTATCGCGCGCGAACCCGGCCGCCGGCAGGCCATAGCGGCAAAATCTGCCGCTATCGCCATGCGAACCGGCTCGCCGGTAGGCCATAGCGGCAAAATCTGCCGCTATCGCCATGCGAACCGGCTCGCCGGTAGGCCATAGCGGCAAAATCTGCCGCTATCGCGCGAACCCGGCCCGCCGCTACCTCCCCAAACCGGCGTACCGCCTTGCCATTGCGCACCATGCAAACCCATCAGCCTTGCCGCCGTCGCCCAGCACCGAGGCCTCAGCACCATCGCCTCAGCCCCGTCTCCTCAGCCCCGTGGCCTCACCACCACCGCCCGAGCCGCTGCCTCGCAACTCAGCCGAGCCGCTGCCTCGCAACTCAGCCGAGCCGCTGCTTCGCAACTCAGCCGAGCCGCTGCTTCGCAACTCAGCCGAGCCGCTGCTTCGCAACTCAGCCGAGCCGCTGCTTCGCAACTCAGCCGAGCCGCTGCCTCGCAACTCAGCCGAGCCGCTGTTTCGCAACTCAGCCGAGCCGCTGCTTCGCAACTCAGCCGAGCCGCTGCTTCGCAACTCAGCCGAGCCGCTGCTTCGCAACTCAGCCGAGCCGCTGCCTCGCGCCTCACTACTCAACCGAACTGCCGCCTCGCGTGTCACCCTCACCCGAATTGCGGCAAATACGCCTTGTGCGCTTCCTTCAGCTCGCCGAAGCAGGACAGCGCCGTGTTGTAGTCGCCAACCAGCGGGTTCATCAGCAGCGCCCGCATCGCGGCGTCTTCGCTTCCGCTCACCGCAGCCGCCACCGTCTCTCGCTCGTACGCCTTCACCATCCGCATATAATCGATGATGTGGCGATTCGCGAAGCCCGGCACCGCGACCGGCACCGCGCCGTCCTTGCCGATGACCGCGGACACCTCGACCGCATCGTCGTCCTCCATGAATTCCAGCGCGCCGCGGTTCAGCAGATTAACGACGTGCACCTCGCGCTTGTCGTTCCAGATCGCGTCCACGAGACTGATCGCCACCTCCGAATAGTTGGCGCCGCCGCGCGAGGAGAGCAGCTCCGGCTTCACGTGCAGCTCGGCATCTTCATAAATCCGCAGCAGGTCGGCTTCGATCCCGATACACTTCTCGCCGCGCGTCTGCTCGCTTTCCATCAACAGCTTCAGCTTCTTGTCCTTGAAGTAGTAGTATTCCAGGTAGGAGGAGGGGATGGCGCCGACCATGTTCACCAGCTCGCGGCTGAAGCCGCTCGACGGAATGTTCTTCATGGCCTCGCTGTTGAGCCCAAGCTCCAGCGCCGTTTTCAGATAGTCCTTGCCGTCGTGCTCGATCGCGGTAATCCAGCTCAGATGGTTAAGGCCGACATACGTCATCTTGGCGTCCGGCAGCGCGAGCGTCTCGCGGATGCTCTTGTACATATTATACGGAACGTTGCACAGGCCGAGCATCTTCACGCCGGTATGCTTCAGCAGCGCTTCGGTGATGATGCCCGCCGGGTTGGAGAAGTTGATCAGCCAAGCGTTCGGGCACAGCTCCTGCATGCGCTCCGCGATCTGCAGCATGACCGGGATCGTGCGCATCGCCTTGAAAAAGCCGCCGATGCCGCAGGTCTCCTGGCCGATCAGGCCGTACTTGAGCGGGATTTTCTCGTCGAGCACGCGGGCGGACAGCTTGCCGACGCGAATTTGCGCGAGCACGAAGTCGGCATCCCGCAGCGCCTCGTCCAGGTCCTGGGTCAGCGTGACGCGGCAGGACAGATTTTCCGCTTCGATCATGCGCCGGCACAGACTGCCGACGACGTTCAGCTTGCGTTCGTCGATGTCCATCAGCACGAGCTCGCTGACGGGCAGAACCCCCTTGCGCTTGATGATGCCTTCGATCAGCTCCGGCGTATACGTGCTGCCGGACCCGACAATCGCGATTTTCAGCTTGCTCATGACGTTCCTCCTGCGGGCCTCTATCCGTAAGGCATGTCCTCATAGCGCCGGCCCTTCATTTGCGGCTATTATAGCACGGGGTCTAGCTGCCAACAATAAAATATAGAAATTTTATTTCAGTGTGATATATTTATTTCAAAATATTATTTCTAAATCTATTCTGCGCCCATGCCGCGAAGCTCCCTTGTCTTTTGTAAAAAATGGCCTTACTATTTACTAAAATACGACAGAATGCGCAGGTACCTACCATGGCGATCCAGAACAATATATTGCTCAAGATCCGCGACATGAAGGACAGCATGACGCCGGTCGAACGGATGGTGGCCGAGTACATTCTCGCCAATACGGAAGAGATCCCGCATCTCTCCATCAAGAGCCTCGCGCAGTTCAGCCGGACGAGCGACGCGTCGGTGCTGCGCTTCTGCAAGACGCTCGGCTACAGCGGCTACCGCAGCTTTATCGTGAGCATCTCGGCGTCGGTCGGCTCGATGGACGAAGAGCAGAAGGACGAGTATACCGACATCCAGCCCGGGGACGATCTGAACGTCGTCGTCTCGAACATTTCCTACAACAACATGAAGTCGATCGAGGACACGCTCAGCATCATCGACCGGGGGGCCGTGGCGAAGGCGGTCCAGGCGCTGCGCGACACGAACCGGATCGTTTTCTTCGGCATCGGCGCCTCGGGACTTGTGTGCATGGACGGCGAACAGAAGTTTTCCCGCATCAACAAGATGTGCCATGCCTACACGGACGGCCACAGCCAGCTCACCGCAGCCACGCTGCTCGGCAAGGGCGACGTCGCCTTTTTCGTCTCCAACTCCGGCGATACGATCGAGATTCTCGAGGCGCTGGAGATCACGCAGCGCGCGGGCGCGACTTCGATCGCCCTCACCAAGTTCAACAAGAGCGAGCTGGCAGACAAGGCGGACATCGTGCTCAGTATCTCGACGCCGGAAGTAACGATTCGCAGCGGCGCAATGGGCTCTCGCATCGCCATGCTGACCGTCATCGACATCCTGTTTGCAGGCGTAGCGAGCGCGGAATATCCGAATATTAAAAAGTATTTGTTGAAAACTCACAATATTTTAGCGGGCAAGCACCGCAGATAACGATTACAGACATTGCCGAGCACGCGCGGCAGTGTCTTTTTTTGTTGCTTTTACGAAAATAAAAATGCAATAAAAATTTTTACAATGAAATTTTATTTCAAAAAGTATTGACGCTTCCAAAGCGAAAACGATAAGATATACCCCAAGAGGGGGCATTAAATAGATCCATGAAAGGACGATCCTCACAAACAAAGGGTAGGAGAATGGCCATGAACGAATATCTCGCGGGTCTAACCACAGAGAAGATCAATCCGGCAACCCGGACGATCGACGAGTGCACAACGGAGCAGATGCTGCATCTTCTCAACCGGGAGGATGCCGCCGTTCCGGCCGCGGTGGCGGAAGAAATTCCGAACATCATGGAGGCGGTAGACGTTTTGCATGCCAGGCTCAAGAGCGGGGGCAGAATGTTCTACATTGGCGCCGGGTCATCCGGCAGAATCGGCGTACTGGACGCATCCGAGTGTCCGCCCACCTTCGGGGTCGACCCTGAGCTCGTGCAGGGGCATATAGCAGGCGGGGATACGGCGCTTCGGACAGCGGTGGAAGGATTCGAGGACAATGCGGAGGAGGGAGCGGCGCTCGTCGAGCGCATCGGCGTCACCGACAAGGACGCGGTCGTCGGCATCTCCGCCAGCGGCAGCGCGGCCTTCGTCATCGCCGCGATCCGTCGGGCCGGGGAGATCGGCGCGGCCACGATCGGGGTCGTCAACAACAAGGACTCGAAGCTCGGCGAAGTATGCGACATCTGCATCGCGCCGGTCGTCGGACCGGAGGTCATCATGGGTTCCACGCGGCTGAAGGCCGGGTCGGCGCAGAAGCTGGTGCTCAACATGCTGACGACGGCGACGATGGTCAAGCTTGGGAAAACCTACAACAATCTGATGGTCGACCTCAAGGCGAGCAACAAGAAGCTGCAGGATCGCTCGATCCGCATCATCAAGGCCGCGACCGGCGTCGACGCCGAGACGGCGTCCGATTACCTGGCGCGGGCATCGCAGAGCTGCAAGCTCGCGATTCTGATGATCGAGACGGGGCTCGCCGCTTCGGAGGCGGCCGCATCGCTGGCCCGCTTCGAAGGCAATCTCAAGGCGACGATCCGCGCGCACAAGCAAGTCGTTTAACCGGCAAGCGTTAGTCTTATCATTCACCCGATAGAGGGGCCATCCCAAGGAGGAAGCATTCGAATGATGAACAAAGGCAAAGCACTCTCGCTCATGCTCGCAGCGACGCTGTCCGTATCCGCGCTGACCGCGTGCGGCGGCAACAACAACAATAACGGCGCGGCCAGCCCGTCCTCCGCCGCATCCGGTTCGGCCGGCGCATCCGGCTCGGCGGCTTCCGGCGCCAAGGACACGATCACGGCGCTGCTGCCGCCCGTATCGCCGACGTACCAGGACAATTTCGACCAGATGGAAAAGGACTTCAACGCCAAGTACCCGAACCTGACGCTGAAAATCGAGCCCGCCAGCTGGGAAGACATGACCCAGAAGCTCGACACGCAAGTCAACGCCGGCAGTCCGCCGGACATCGCGTTCATCGGCTCCGACGGCATCGCCAAGTACGTGCAGCAGGGCATGGCGCTCGACCTGACGGACGTCGCGACGCCCGAGATGACGGGCGACTACGACGCCGCGCCGCTTGAGTACATGAAAAACGGCTCCGGCCTGTACGGCTTCCCTGCCTATATGGAAGTCCACGCCCTGGGCGGCAACAAAGAATTCCTCGAAGCCGCGGGCATCGACTGGAAAAACGTTCAGAAAAACGGCTGGACCTACGACGAGTTCCGCGAGGCGATCAAGAAGGGCGTCGTGAAGAACGGCGACGCGACTTCCCGCTACGGCTTCGTCTTCGCGACGGCCGGCGTCGCCTCCAAGGATTATCTGGGCATCATGGCGAAGAGCGCGGGCATGCCTGCGGCATTTACCAAGGAACTGAAGTATGCGTATACGAGCAAAAATTATCTCGAGCTGCTGACGGACCTTCGCCAGCTGATCGACGACGGCTCGATGCCGAAGGAACTGAGTTCCGTCGACGCTGGCAAGCGCTGGAACATGTTCCTGACCGGCCAGACGATGATTACCGGCAAGGGGCTGGCGACGTTCGAGAACTCCGCGAAGAAGAACAACGCGAAGATCGACGCCAAAGACGGCAGCGCGGTCAAGGACAGCATCAAGGTCGACTACATCGTCCTGCCGGTGCCGACCTTCGCCGGCGCGGAGCCGGTCTCCTACACGGTCGTCGACGGCTACGTCGCCTTCCGCGGCAAGAAGGAGCCGACGGCCGAGCATAAAGCGAACATCGCCAAGGCAGCTTACTTCCTATCGAGCGGCCAAGTGGCGGCCACGACGAACAACGACCTGTTCGCCGCGCACATCACCAAGAGCGGACGCGAAGCCGCGGCCTCGATGCCGATCGAGCGCAGCGCCGACAACGTCGCCGCGGTCGAGACAATGCTCTCCCACGCCGCGCCTGCCCGTCCGGACATCCCGGCCGATCTCGGCGCCAAGGCGATCAAGATCGAGAACGAGGTCATCATTCCGAAGATGCAAGCCTTGCTCGCGAACGAGATCAAGCCGCAGGAGATGTACGACGCGGTGAAAAAGGCCGCGATCGACGCCTTCGGCGAGGACGGCATCGTCCAAGATTAGAAACGCATTCGCAATAACGCACTCGCGTACGGATAGCCGCGTGAATAACCCCCATGCGGCTATCCTTCTTCATTCGCGAACGCGAGGAGAGGAGTCCTGCACATGGCCCAGTCGGCACAAACGGTCAAAAAGCGCAAGATCAAAGGCGACGGCGTATGGGGCTACGCGTTTATCGCGGTCGCGCTCATCGTGTACGCCCTGTTTACGGCATACCCGGTCTTCAGCGCGTTTCTTATCAGCTTCCAGGAATATAAGCCGCTGGGTTCGACCTACATCGGCTTCGACAATTATACGGCGACCTTCAAGGACGACCTGTTCTGGAAGTCGATCAAAAACACGCTTGTCTACACGGTGCTGACCGTCCCGGTCGCGCTGCTGCTGTCCTTCCTGGTGGCGATCATGATCCTGCCGCTGCGCAAGAAGCTGCAGACTGTGTTCAAGGCGGTGTACTATCTGCCCGTTGTCGCCTCAGGCGTCGCGCTCTCGCTCGTCTGGCTGTGGATCTTCGATCCGATGCCGGGCGGCATTTTCAACCAATTCATCGGCTGGTTCGGCGCGCACAACCAGAACTGGCTCGGCTCGAGCGCCACGGCGATGTTCTCGCTCGTCATCATGGCCTGGCTGTCCAGCCATGGCGCGAGCATCATCATCTACCTGGCCGCCCTGCTCGGCATCGACGACAGCTACTACGAAGCGGCGGACCTGGACGGCGCGTCCTTCCTGCAGAAGCTGTGGCACATCGTCCTGCCCAGCCTCAAGCCGACGACGCTGTTCCTGCTCGTGACGGCCGTGATCGGATCGTTCCAGGTGTTCCAGAACGCGTATCTCATGACCGGCGGCGGACCGGACCACGCGACCACGATGGTCGGCCTGCTCATTTTCGACAATGCCTTCAAGTACTTTGAATTCGGCAAAGCCGCGGCCCAATCTCTGATATTGGCGCTTATCATAGCCCTTGTCTCGCTGTTCCAGTTCAAGTTCCTGGGCAAAGACGTGGATTACTAGGGGAAGGAGGCAACCGCAGATGTCACTATACAATAACCATACCGGCAGCCGGGCGGGCAAGACCGCGCGCAATACCGTGATTGTCGTCCTTCTCCTGCTCTTCGCGCTGGCGACGCTGTTCCCCATCTACTTCATGGTCATCTCCTCGTTCGGAGATCCGGTCGAGGCGGGGGCCGTCAGCTATTCCCTCTGGCCGGGGAAGTTCACGCTGGAGTCGTATTCCTTTTTCTTCAACTATAGCGAGTACTCGTACCGCTGGATTCTCAACTCGACGATCGTCGCCGGCGCCGTGACGGTCACCAACGTTTTCTTCGCGACAATGGCGGGCTACGCGTTCTCCAAGCTGCGCTTCAAGGGCAGGGGCGTACTCTTCTCCATCCTGCTCGCGGCGATGATGATCCCGTATCAGGTGACGCAGGTGCCGCTGTACATTCTGATCGTCAACACGTTCCATATCGAAAATACGTTCAGCGCGCTTATTCTCCCGGGCTTAGTGACGGTGTACAACATTTTCCTCGCCAAGCAGTTCATGAGCAGCATCCCGACCGAGATCATGGAGTCCGCCAAGGTGGAGGGCTGCAGTCAATTCCAGATTTTCTTCCGGATTATCCTGCCATTGTCCAAGACGGTCATGGCCGTCATCGCGATTTTGACGTTCATGGACAGCTGGAACACGTTTTTCTGGCCGTTCCTCGTCACCAACACGATGGATATGCAGACGATCCAGGTCGGCCTCAAGAATTTCCGCTTCGCGAACACGACCTACTTCTCCCCGATGATGGCGGGCGCGACGATCTCGGCGGTGCCGATGTTCATCCTGTTCTTCAGCCTGCAGAAGTACTTCCTCGAAGGCGTCACCGTCGGCGCGGTCAAGGGCTGATATGGCGGGGGAAAAGGGAGAGACTCGGCGAACGGCGATGCCGGGGAGCGGTGAAGCTGCGGACGAGCGGGACGGGACTGCTGCGGAGACCCCGGCTGTAGCGGCTGCACGCCGCGAGGCCGGCGGGGCGTCTGGAAGCGGCGGGCAGAAGGAGCACCCGCTACGGTTCGCCCCCGGCCCGAGACCGGACATGTCACGGGACGAGGACGAGCCGTCGCGGCGAGGCGCCTCAGATCCGGGGGCGGGCAGATTCACGGAGAAGCCGCGGCGTTACGCGGTCGGCCTGATGTCCGGCACTTCCGTCGACGGGATCGACGCCGCGGCGGTCGAGATCTTGGGCATGCCGGGCGACGAACGCATCGAGGTGCGGCTGCTCGCCTTCGAGAACAAGCCGTACCCGGCGGACGTGCGGCGCGAGATCTTCGAGCTGTTCGATCCGGCGCGGGCGACGGTGGACCGGGTGGGCGCGATGAACGTCCGGCTCGGGCGGCTGTACGCGGACGCGGCGCTGTCGGTCATCGGCGCGGCGGGCTTGTCGCCCGCGGACGTGTTGGTTGTCGGCTCGCACGGGCAGACGATCTATCATGCGCCCGAAGCCGGCTATACCGTGCAGATCGGCGAAGGCGCCGTCATCGCTGCGCGCACGGGCATTCCGTGCGTGTCGGACTTCCGCCCCGCGGATCTCGCGGTCGGCGGACAGGGCGCGCCGCTCGTCCCGTTCACGGAATATTTGCTCTACCGGGAGCGGGACCGGACGCTGCTGCTGCAGAACATCGGCGGCATCGGCAATGTCACCGTCATCCCTGCGGGCTGCGGCCCGGAGGACGTATTCGCCTTCGACACGGGGCCGGGCAACATGCTCATCGACGGCGTCGCGAGCCTCGTGACGGGAGGCGCGCTCGCGATGGACGCGGGCGGCGCGCTGGCGGCGCGGGGCAGCGCGAGCGAGACGCTGCTGGGCGAGCTTCGGCAGGACGCGTACTATGCGCTGCCCGTGCCGAAGTCGACGGGGCGCGAGCGGTTCGGCGCGGACTACGTGGAGCGGATCGTGCGCCACGGCCGCGAGCTCGGTCTGTCGGACGCGGATCTCGCGGCCACGGTCACGAAGCTGACCGCCTGGTCGATCGGCGACGCGTACGACCGGTTTATCGCGGGCAGGCATGCCGCGGATCTCATGATCGTCGGCGGTGGCGGCAGCTACAACCCCGTGCTGATGCGGGATCTCGCCGCCGAGATGGCGGCGCGCGGCGTGGCCGTGGCGACGCAGGAGGAGGTCGGCGGCAGTAGCGACGCGAAGGAGGCGATCGCGTTCGCGCTGCTCGCGGACTACGCGATGGCGCGGCAGCCGGCCAACCTGCCGGCGGCGACGGGCGCGGCGCGACCGGCGGTGCTGGGGAAGATCTCGTACTGAGCGAACGTTGTCCGCTCTTGTATGCAGTCAGGACAATGTGGTGGCAGCAGCCGCGCGCCCGCGAATGGATCGGAGGACGGGACGAGCAATACCTGCAAATATGCAGGTATTTTCCCTCGCACGACCACCAGCCGGGCGAGCAAATATGCAGTTATTTTCGATATTTTGACCCGAATCGTGCCAAACCGAAGGAAATAACTGCATATTTGCATTTATTTAAATCCGAATATCGGGGTGCGCAAAAATACCTGCATAAATGCAGGTATGCGGAGTGACGACCGCGTGCGGTGGATAGACGATGTGCAGTTCGCGATCAGAATGAAGCGCTTAACGGACAAGTGGGTCACTGGCAAAGCGCTAATATTTGGTGAGACGACGAGCCAGTTGCGATTGAACGCTGAGCGTGTCTGCATACATGGCGTGTTGGCCGCACTACCGGGGATGAAGCGTGAGCGGGACTTCCGCGTGCATACGTGTCGCGACCGAGACATTTGGTCTGGCAAGCTGTGAGTTTATGTGTGTAAAGGACGCACCGGCCGCACTACCGGGGATGAAGCGTGAGCGGGACTTCCGCGTGCATACGTGTCGCGACCGAGACGGTTGGTCGGGCAAGCTGTGAGTTTATGTGTGTAAAGGACGCGACGGCGGCACTGCCGGGGATGAAGCGTGAGCGGGACCTCAGCGTGCACACGTGTCGCGATCGAGACGGTCGGTTGGGCAAGCTGCGAGCTTATGCGTATTTATGACGCGTCTGCGGCACTGCCGGAGATGAAGCGTGAACATACTTGCGCGCATCGAGGCCGGCCTGCGTCTCCCGCGGTCTTCCCCGAGGACGACGATGGAAGCGGCTACTTAGATGAAAGAAGGTGCGGCTTATGGAGCATCTGCTGGTGGCAACATGGGAGGACCGGTATGTCGACGCGGTCGTGGCGCTTTGGAACGGGGCTGCCGTCCGCGACGGGTATAAGGAGCTGACGCGAGACACCTTCGCGGAGATTTTCACGGCGAACCGGTACTTCGATCCGGCCTGCGCGTTCGTGCTGCTGGACGATGGTCAGGTTCGCGGCTTCTCCTGCGGCTGCACGGGAGACGACTTGCCGCTCGGCGAGACGGCCGGTTATGTCACCTGCATCGTGCTGGCCGATGGCTTTGGCTCGGACGCGAACCGGACGGCGCTGCTCGAGGCGATAGAAGCGCGCTTCCGAGCGCTGGACAAGCGCCAATCCGAGCTGCTTTTTTTCAACCCCATGCGCCTGCCTTGGTACATACCTGGCACGCCGGGACACGAGCACAACAACGCGCCGGGCGTACCGGCCGACTCCGGGCTGTATCGCTTCCTCATAAGCGCGGGCTACATCGACCGGGCGCGTCAGTGCGCCATGTACAGGCCGCTCGCGGACTTCGCGATCCCTGCCGACATCCGGGCCAAGGAGGACAAGGCCGCGGAGGAAGGCTACGCGGTCGAGCTGTTCGATTCGCGCAGGCACGCCGGGCTGGCCGACATGCTGGCCGGTCTCGCCAATCCCGCCTGGGAGCGCGAGATCGCGGCCTGCGCCGCGGACGGCGTGCCCGTCGTCATCGCCGCGGACCGCGAAGGCAGGGCGGCCGGCTTCGCGGGGCCGGTCGTGCGGCAGGACAACGGCCGGGGCTACTTCGCCGGCATCGGCGTCCATCCGGACCATGAGGGCCGCGGGCTCGGAAGCATTTTGTTCTTCAAGCTGTGCGAGGCGCTGCGCGACGTCGGCGCCGATTATATGTCGCTTTTCACGGGGAGCAGCAATCCGGCCATTCGAATCTACGAGAAGGCCGGCTTCGACACGGTACGTCAATTCGCGATCATGCGGAAGGAGCTAACACAATGAGCGACAAGCAGACGATCTTGGCCATCGGGGGCCATGTAGGGGATATGGAATTGACGGCGGGCGGCGTGCTCGCGAGTCATTCGCTCAAGGGCGACCGCATCGTGACGCTGGCGCTCACGCCGGGCGAACGCGGCGTGCCAGCAGGTCAGGATATGGCGGATTACCGGTTGCAGAAAATTCGGGAAGCGCATGCGTTCGCGGACCTGCTTGGCGGCGAAGCGATCGTGTTCGACGACATTCCGGACGGCGAGCTGCCGGACGACGCTGCGATCCGTTGGCGCGTATGCGACGTCATTCGCAAGGTGCGTCCGAGCATCATCATCACGCATTTTAAAAACAGCATGCACAAAGACCATATGACGACGCACCGGATCGTCAACGACGCGCGCTTTTTCGCAGGTTTGCCTTCCATTGAAAGGGAGCTGCCGGCGGCCTTCGCGGGCAAGCTTTACTATGCGGAAAATTGGGAGGACGCCGTCGACTATCGCCCATACGTCTACGTGGACTTCGATCAGGCGGCATACGACCTGTGGATCGAGGCGCTGTCGACGCATTGGTTCGTGACCGGCAGCAAGTCGTTCCCGTACATGGAGTACTACAAGCATCTCGCCCGCGTACGCGGCATCGAAGCGCGCAAGACGTATGCGGAGACGTTCATGGTCCCCGAAGAAACGCTGCGACTGCGTCAATCGGAGCTGTAAGCGATGATCCTGAACGGCGTAGACAACCTCGCGCGCTACGACGGTCTCCTCAAGGGTAAACGCCTCGGCCTGATCACCTCGCCGACCGGCCTGTCGCACGGCTTCAAGTCAACGATCGAGCTGCTGCACGAGCAATACGAGCTGGCGGCGCTGTTCTCGCCCGAGCACGGCGTGCGCGGCGATCAGGATGCCGGCGGGCTGGTGGAGACCTACACCGACGAGCGGACGGGCGTGCCGGTATACAGCTTGTATAGGCGCGACTCGAAGCGGCTCACGCAGGAGATGCTGGACGCGGTCGACATGGTCGTCTACGACATCCAGGACGTCGGCGTGCGTTATTATACGTTTATCTATACGATGCTCTATGCGTTGGAGGACTGCGCCAAGGCGGGCAAGCCGTTCGTCGTGCTGGACCGCCTCAATGCGCTGGGCGGCGTCACGGTCGAAGGCAATGTGCTGAAAGACGGCTACCGGTCGTTCGTCGGCGGCTATCCGCTGTGCGTGCGGTACGGACTGACAGCCGGCGAAGTCGCGACGATGGCGAACGCACAGCAGGGCTGGGGCGCCGATCTGCACGTCGTCCGCTGCGAGGGCTGGGAGCGCGACATGCTTTTCCCGGATGCGGGCCGTCTTTGGATTCACCCGTCGATCGGCATCCCGCGGTTCGAAACGGCCCTGCTGTATAGCGGCACCTGCCTGTTCGAAGGGACGAATCTGTCGGAGGGACGGGGAACGACGTTTCCGTTCGAAATGATCGGGGCGCCCTTCATCGACGCGGAACGGCTGGCGGACGAGATGAACGGACTGGCGCTGCCGGGCGTGTATTTCCGACCCGCCTACTTCAAGCCATCCTTTTCCAAGCATCAAGGAGAGTTTTGCCGGGGCGTTCAGCTTCATGTTACCGACGTACGCGCGGTGCGTCCGCTTGAGACCGGCGTGTCTTTGTTGTACGCGATCAAGCGGAATTACGAGGCGTTTTCGTTTTTGCCGCCGGTGCGCGAGGGCTCAAGACCGTTCATCGACCTGCTCGGCGGGGACGACATGTACCGGGCGGAGCGCGCGGAGGCGGACGTGCCCGGATTGCTCGCGCGATTCCGCGAGGAGAGCCGGTCGTTCGGGGAGATGAAGTCGGAGTTCCATCTGTATTGAAACGAAGCCGCGGACAACCGGTATGCTGCGCATGCGCAGCCGCTGGTGGCCGCGTTTCTTTTAGAAGGAGGAATCAATCGATGGCGGACATGGAACCCGCATACTGCAGGCCGCAGTCGCTGCGCGAAAAAATAGGCCAGCTGATCGTAACCGGATTTCCCGGGACGTCGGTCACGGAGGAGCTTGAGGCGCTCGTACGGGATTGGAAGGTCGGCAACATCATTTTGTTCGCCCATAATGCGGAAAATAAAACGCAGCTCGCACGATTGTGCGGGGATTTGCATCGTCTCGTCGAATCGGGGACCGGCTGCCCGGCGCTCATCTCGATCGACCAGGAGGGCGGGCGTGTGACGCGTTTGCCTCGCGACGCGGTGAACGTCCCGGGCGCGATGGCGATCGCGGCCGCCGGAGATCCGTCGGGCGCGCTGACGGCAGGCCGGATCACGGCGGCGGAGCTGCGGGCGCTTGGCATCAACTTCAATCTGGCGCCGGTGCTCGATATCAACAACAACAAGCGCAACCCGGTCATCAACGTCCGCTCTTACGGCGACACTGCGGAAACGGTGGCCGAATACGGCGTGCAGGCGCTGCGCGGGCTTCGGAACGGCGGCGTGCTGGCTGCGCTCAAGCATTTCCCGGGTCACGGAGACACCGAGGTCGATTCCCATTTGGGACTGCCGTCGTCGGGCAAATCGCTGGCGGACCTCGAGGCGCTGGAGCTTCTGCCGTTCCGGGTCGCGATTGCGGATGGCGCCGAGGCGGTCATGATCGCGCACATGATGTTCCCTAATATCGAGCCGCGGCGAGTACCGGCCACGATGTCGTCCGTTATCGTCGGGGACTTGCTGAAGGGCAAGCTAGGTTACGAAGGGCTGGTCGTTTCGGACTGCCTGGAGATGGACGCTGTGAAAAAATATTTCGGCACGGCCCAGGGGGCGCTCGGCGCCCTGAAGGCGGGCATCCACCTGCTGTTCGTCAGCCATACGCCGTCGCTGGTCCGCGAGACCGTCGAGGTGATCGAGCAAGCGGTGCAGTCCGGCGAGCTGCCGATGGAGACGCTGGACGCGGCGTTGGACAAAGTGCTGTATTATAAGGGGAAATACGCTTCCGGGGCAGAGGCGCCGCCGCTTACCGTCGTCGGCTGCGAGACGCACCGCAAGGAAGCCGCGGCGATCAGCGATGCGAGCATCTGCGTCGTGTCGGGAAGTCTCGACCCCTTGCGGCCGGAAGAGACGCGCACGTTGTTTGTCGGCAGCCTTCCGTACCGGACCGATCAGGCTTCGAGCCGGGTCGCGGGCGATCTGAGCTTCCCCGACGTTATGGCGGACCGGCTGGGAGGCGGGCGGATGCTCGTTGGCATCGATCCGGTCGAAGCGGAGATCGACAGCGTGTTGCGGGAAGCCGAACGCTATGACCGCGTCATGTACGGGCTGTTCAACGGGAGCGACAATCCGGGACAGCTCGAGGTTGTGCGCAGGCTCGTCGCCGCTGGCAAGCGGGTGACGGCGGTCGCGCTAGGCAAGCCTTACGATCTGGAAGCGCTGGAGGGCATCGATTGCGGGCTCGCCGCGTTTGAATACACGGCGCTGTCGCTGGATTCCGTGGCACGGGTGTTGTCTGGAAAAGTTCGTCCTGCGGGACGCATCGGGAACGTGTGGCATCGGTAAAGAACCGCGGCGTCGGCCTCGGATTCGGAAGGGCGAACATCGTGCCAAAGCCATAGAGCGCGAATGACGACGGGGAAACGGTCGAAGGTTCCGGATAGCGGGTTCCGGGTTCCGGTACCGGATTAAGCTTGGGCAGGATCGAACCGGTGCGAACGCAGGCGGATACGGCAGATTTCGGGAGCAAACGAATGGGATGAGGAAGGCGGGGAGGCGCGGATGATATATGCGGCGGGACTGGACGGAGGCGGCACGAAGACGGCCGTAACCGTGCTCGACGAGACCGGGCGCATGGTGCTCGCGTTCGAATCGGGCGGGATCAACTACAATGGGCGGGACGAGATGGATATCAGACGCAGCCTGACGGAGATCGCCGACGCGATCTCCGCGGCCTGCGGCGGTCCGGACGCTTGCCGGCAGATGGTCGTCGGCGCTGCCGGCGTCAGCAATCCGACCGTACCCGGCCGCTTGGGCGCCGCCTTGCGCGAAGCCGGCTATCAAGGCGGCTTGCATGTCGTCGGCGACCACGAGACCGCGCTGTACGGCGCGCTGGAGCGCGAGCACGGCATGATTCTGATTGCGGGCACGGGATCGATCTGCTTCGGCCGCAGCGAGTCCGGCCTCGTTCACCGTACGGGCGGTTTCGGCTATCTGATCGATGACGAAGGCAGCGGCTACAGCATCGGCCGCGATCTGCTCGCGGCTGTCGTGCGCGCCCATGACGGCCGCGCTCCGGCGACCGTATTGACGGAGATGATCTACGATCGGCTCCGCATCGGATCGGTGGAGGAGATCGTCCGATTCGTCTACGACAAGGGCACCGGCAAGCAGGACATCGCGGCGCTCGCGCCGCTGCTCTCGGACGGCTGCGCCGCCGGGGACGGGGCGGCGCTTCGCGTCGCGCAGCGCACGGCCGCAGAGCTGGTGCAGCTGGTGCTGCCCGTCGCGGAGCGGCTGTCGCTTGAGGGCGGCGAGCTGGCGATGGCGGGCAGCGTGCTGCTGCGGAGCGCGCAGGTGCGCGAAGCGTTTCAAGCGGAGCTGCGGGAGCGCTGCCCAGGCATCCGGGCCGTCGCGCCCCGCCGGGACGCCTCGGCCGGCGCCGCGCTCATGGCGCTGGCGCGGCTCGGGAAGTAAGCAGCCGTTCGGCGCGATGCGAGGCGGTCTCCTGGGTTTAGCTTCGTGCGACTGGCCGGCGCCGTTCCTTTTGTTCTTAAGCCCATGCGCTTGCGCATGGGCTTTCTCCGCGATTCGACTTGCGTGTTTCGCTCACCCTTTCCTTTCTCCTTCACATTCTACAAACATTTCGCTGTTAAGTTGATAAAGAGTGCCTTTTTGCAACGGCATGGATGGAGAGGAGAAGCGGTAAATTGAAGACGGGATTACACGATTACTGGGGAGACAAACGGATCATTCCCGCAGTCCGGAAGCCAGAGGATTTGCAGGCGGCCTGCCGCGGGGATTGGCCGGCCGTTTTTTTGCTGATCGGCGATTTGCTGACGGTCGACGATTATGTAGCGCAGGTGACGAGAGCGGGGAAAAAGGTATTCCTCCACGTTGACTTTATTAACGGTCTGGGCGGCGACCCGATCGTGATGCGCTATATTGCCGATCGGGTCAAGCCGACGGGCATTATTTCCACCAAAAGCCATTTTATCAAGCAGGCGAAAAAAAACGGCTTGCTGGCGATCCAGCGACTGTTCCTCATCGATACGTCTGCGCTTGAGCACAGCGTTCAGAACATTGTGCAGAACGAGCCGGATGCGGCGGAGATTATGCCGGGCCTGCTCCCGAGCGTGATTTCCCGACTGAAGGAACGGATTTCGCTGCCGATCATCGCGGGCGGCCTGATTCAGAATCACGACGAGATCGAGACCGCTCTGCGCGCCGGTGCGAGCGCCGTCTCGATGGGGAGCCGGCATCTCTGGACGTAACGCGGGCATCTTTTGCGGATTTACAATCTATGAGAGCCTCGTTGATGCGGGGTTAACAATTCGCTGCTAGAGTAATAGCAGGAAACACAATCGAATACCGAGGGTGCGAGACGAGGAGAAAACCCTTTTGTGCAGTGAACGGGAGCCCCCGCCGGGGCGGTGCTTTGCCGTTAGCTGGATGAAGGGTTTTTTTGTGCTGCTCGCATCAATCGCAATCCAATCTCTATGGCGAAAGGAAGAGTAGAAACGTATGCCGAAAATCAGGAACAGGCTAGTCCAAATCGCTGCTGCGGGCGCAATTGTCGCAGGCTTGCTGCAGCCGCTCGGCTCATCTTCGACTGCCTCTGCGGCCGAACCGGACAGAATTGCGATGGAGGTCAATAAGACGCTGACGGCGCCGGTCATCGACGGCAAGCTGGATGAATCGGTTTGGAGCTTGGATAAGAAAATGACGGTGCAGGCGGGCCAAGGGGCGTTCAAGGATTCCTCCTTCGGTCTGCTGTGGGACAATCAATATTTGTATGTCGGCGTGAAGGCCGACGACGATACGCCTGCTTTTAACGCCTCGGGTTACTGGTTCGAACAAGACAATATCAATATTTTTCTGGACCCTTCGATGCATCAGTCGGCTCCTTTTATCGAGAACGATATGCAGATCGGACTCGTGTACCAGGATGGGACGGAAACGCCGGAATTTCATTTTGGAGCGGCGCCCAACAATCAAGGCAGCAAGGATGAGAAAAAAATTCTCCGCTCCATCAGCAAGACGCAGACGGGCTGGAGTCTGGAAATGGCGGTGCCGTGGGATGTATTGAACTTTGACCCGGTGTTGAAGAAGCAACTGGGCTTCAATGTCGGCACGACGGACCGGTACGGAGCCGACTCCGCCGAGCAGCGGACGAGCTTCTGGAGCGCATATCACGAGGACTCCTTCTGGAACGATACGTCGGGTTACGGCGTCCTTACGCTTTCGGACAGTCATCCGGTGTCGGGCAATATCGATCCGGTGCTGCTGGACGAAAATTTTGACGGCTATCCCGATGGCGGCACGCCGTCCGGCTGGGTGTCGGATGTCAATGCGGGCAGCAAGTCGTTCTCGGTCGTCCGGGACACCTACGGCAACGGCAGCCTCGTGTTCGACGGGAACGAATCGGGGAAGCAAAGCCGGATTGTCGCTCCCGTCCAATGGGACAATTACACGATTGAGGCGGACGTCAAGTTCGACGCCTTCCTGAACAGCGGCCGCTGGGCCTCGGTCATGTTCCGTGCGCCTTCGACCGGCAAGGCGCCGTACCCGCAGATGGCGATCAAGAAAAACGGCACGATCGAGACGGCCTACCGAAAAGCGGACGGCAGTTGGTACTCGCCTACGCCGATCAGCGCGACGGGCGCGCAACTGGACACCGGCAAGACGTATACGATGAAGCTCAGAGTGTTCGACAACAATGTCAAACAATACTTGAAAGCGAAGAGCGACGCCGAATTTACGCTCTACGGAGATAAAAATCTGCCGTCCGACGTCCTTCCGCAAAAGGGAAGAGTCGGCTTCCAGGGAGATCAAAGCAACGTATCCTTCGATAATCTGAAGGTGACGAGAATCACGGCGGACCGGCTCGACATGGCGCTGCCGAATTCGCTGGAGGCCCTGACCGGACCGGCCAGCGTTACATACGCCGTCTACTACTCGGACGGTATAACCGACCCGGTGCCGGCGGATCGCGTCAAGCTGTATTCCTCCGACGAAAGCGTCCTTAAAATCGTCGACAACCGCATCTATCCGGTCAAGGAAGGTACGGCCAAGGTGAAGGCCGTCTACTACAATGCGGAAGCCGAGAAGGAGATTAGCGTCACGCCGTCCGCCGCCGGCGTCCAACTGACGTCGTTGAAGCATGATACCGGCTACCTGCTGGCCGTATCCGGCCAGCCGATCGATCTGGGCACGATTCCGTTCGAGGGCAGCTACAATGATTTCTCTACGGCGAAGCTGAAGGGCGATCAAGTGGACTGGTCGTCCTCGTCCGGAGAGGTCGTCATCGACAACGGCAAGCTCAAGTCGTTTGTGAAAAAAGGGGTCTATACGGTTACCGCGCAAAAGGGAGCGGGTCGCGTCGATCTGACCGTGGCGGTCAAAAATGCGGGAGACAGCGACTATGTTCTGTACGAGCAGAACTTCGACGCCTTGACGGACGGCGTCATGCCGCCGGACTGGACGCGGATCGAGGGCTCGACGGCTGCCGCGGCGACCGTCAAATCGGGGGCGTTCGAGCTGGACGCGCGCTCGGGGGGAGACAATCCTTCGAGAGTGCTGCTCCCGGAGTATCTTGGCAAGTTCGGCGACTACAAGATTGAAGCCGACGTCACGCTGTTGGCGGCGAACGATTCGGGAAGATGGCAGTCGATTATGTATCGCGTTCAAAACAACAATTATCCTTACTACCAAATGGCTGTACGGCAGAGTGCTTCCGCCAACGGCGTCGAGTTCGCCGAACGAACGCCTGCCAATGGATGGAATGTCCTCGAGAAGGCCTCGCACAGCGAATCGCTGCAAACGGGCAAAGCGTATCATTACAAAGTGTTGACGCTTGGCAATCGTGTGCAGCAGTGGATCGACGACCAACTGATCGTCGACACGGAGTCGGCAACGGCGTATAAGCAAGGCCGAATCGGACTGCAGGCGAACGGCAGCCAAATCAAGGTCGACAACATCCGGATCGCCCTGCAGGACGGCAAGCTGCCGCCTTCGGCAGCCGAGAAGTTCGTGCAGGTGAAGGCGCCGGATACGAAAATCGCGATTGCGCCTGCGGTCGCGGCGGAAATCCAGTCGCTCGGCGATCTCCAAAAGTGGGGCGGAGAGAATGCGCCGGCATCGGTCCTGCTGCGCGTGGACGGCGATTTGCAAGTCAGCGCCCGCGAGGGTAACGTGAAAATCGGCGGTCTGGATGCGGCGATGGACGCGATCGGGACGTCGATGATTCCGGTTTTTTATGTCAAGGACAAGCAAACCGTGGACCGGCTGGTCGACTTCCTGAAGACGAAGGGGATTGAAGACGCCCTTGTCGCGTCCGACGACGGCGCGCTGATCAAGCAAGCGCGGGCCGCGTATCCGATCTTGGGAGGCATACTCGACTTCAGCGGCCGCGCCGTTACGAAGGACAGTCTGCTTGCCGTGCGGAGGGAGACGGCCGCCAGCGATGCGCGGATCGCCATCCTGCCGCAGGACGCCGGAGCATCCAAAGAAACGGTCGAATACCTCCAAATGCGGTCGATCGTCGTCTGGGCGACGGACCGTTCTCCGCAGGCGGAGCGGGCCTTGAACATGCACCGGGTGATCACGGCGGGCGTGGACGGCATCGTGACCGATTCGCCCGAAGCGGCGAACGATGCCATGAAGCTGTACGACGGCAATACGACCCTTATTCGCAAGCCGTTTATTCTGGCGCATCGGGGGCTGCCGTCGCAGGCGCCCGAGGATACGATCGAGAGCAACATTCTCGGCCTCGAGGCGGGCGGCGACTTTATCGAAAACGATATGTGGCTGTCACGGGACGGGCATATCGTCATCGTGCACGACGACACGCTGGATCGTACGACGAACGGAACGGGCAAAGTCGAGGACTTCACGCTGGAGCAGTTGAAGGCGCTCAATGCGAACAAGCCGAATCCGACGGCATACCCCAATTTGAAAATACCGACGTGGAAGGAGCAGCTTGAGCTTGCCATGTCGGTCGGGAAAATGGTCGAGTCCGAGATCAAGTCCTCCAAGCCGGAAATGATCGATGCGGTCATCCGGGAGATGACGGAGAAGCAGGCGGAGAATGCGGTAAACATGATGTCCTTCAATGCGGAGCAATTGGCGAGGCTGCGGCAGCAAATGCCGGAGATGCCGACGGGTCTGCTGGTCAACGGCATCAGCGCGGATGAATCGAATGTGAACAAATCGCTGCGCGACGCGCTCCTCATGGTTCAAAAGACGAATTCGACCTTTAATGTCGGCTTCTACAGAATCGGTCAAAAATTTCTGGATGCGGCGCATTACCGCGGCCTCATCGTATCGCCCTGGACGGTCAACGACCGGAACGACTTTATCGCCATGTTCCTGCGGGGACCTTGGGGGATCACGACCGACTACGCCGATTATGCTTCGGACTGGATGGCTTCCGTCCAGTCCGCAAAGGACAAGTATCAAATGGCTCAAAACGGCAGCCTCAGCCTGTCCGCTTCCGTGGTCTCCTACAAGGGAGCGAAAATGGATGTCGTGCCTGAAATCGTCCTGCTGGACGGGCAAGATGTGGTTGAGGTGAAAGGAACGACGGTTACGGCGAAAAAGGCAGGGCAGGCTCATGCGCTGCTGAGAGCGACCCAGGTCATCGATTCGGGTCGCCAGTACGACATGTATTCGCAGCCGATCACCATTGAAGTCGCAAGCGACAACGGCGGCAACAACAATGGCGGCGACAACGGTGGCAACAATGGCACGCCGTCGACGGTTCCCGGCCAATCGTCCGGCGGTACTGGGGCTGCAGGCTCCATTCAGGCCAATGACGGCAAAGCGGATGCGGATGAATTGAAAAAATCGTTCGCGGCAAACAGCCAGGTGCAAATCGTCTTCAGCGGAGACACGGTGGTCCTGCCGGCGGCCGGGCTGATCGACGCGGTCCGTGCGGGAGACAAGACGCTGACGGTGGCAGGCAATCGCATGGCCTACACGCTCCCGCTGTCCGCCCTGAAGCTTGACGAATGGGCGCAGCAGCTCGGCGGCCAAGTGAATGAATTGAATCTCCGCATTACAGTCGGCAAGCTGGCTGCCGGCGACGCAGCGGCTGTGAGCAGCGCGGTTACGGCTGCCGGCGGCAAGCTGGCTGCGGAAGCGGTGAAGCTGGGAACGGAAGTGTCCGGCAAAGACGGAAAAGCTATGGCTGTCGGACTGGAAAACAGCAAGGTGTCCCGCGTATGGACGCTTGACGGCATCCTCGATCCGGGCAAGGCGACGGTCGTCCGGTACGATCCGCAAACGGGCCGGCTGCAATTCGTTCCTGCCACATTCGCGACGCTGGGCGGAAAGGCGATCGTGACGATAAAGAGCGGCGAAGATGGCGTATACGCGGTCGTCGCAAGCAACAGAAACTTCGCCGATCTGGCCGCCGGTCATTGGGCGAAGGCCGACATCGAGCTGCTGGCGAACAAGCTGGTCGTGAACGGGGTCAGCGAAAACCGGTTCGATGCCGACAGAAGCGTTACCCGAGCGGAATTTGCGGCCTTGGTCGCACGCGCCCTGGGGCTGGCTTCTGCGGGCACAAACGGCGTCTTCAGCGACGTGCAGGGTGCGGACTGGTATGCCGACGCAGTCGCTGCAGCGGCCCAGGCGGGCATACTGAGCGGCTACGAGGACGGTACGTTCCGTCCGAATCGAGAGATCACGCGCGAAGAGATGGCGGCGATGCTGATCCGCGCCATGAAGTATGCAGGTATCGATCTCAATCTGTCGGCAGCGCAGCGCGACGAAGCGCTGGCGCCATTCAAGGATGCCGATGCGACAGGCTGGGCGAAGTCCGAGCTGGCCGCAGCGGTTCAAGCGGGACTGATCAACGGCAAGACAGCCGATATGCTGGAGCCGAACGGCGTGGCAACCCGGGCCCAATCCGCCGTTATGCTGAAGCGGCTGCTGACCCGCGCGAGCTTTATCAACTGATTTACACAGTCGACGGATTTACACAGTATTCATATCAAGTTGACACAAACATAACAAAATTGAGCTATATTTAAAGAGAAGAAAGAAATAGAATAAACAAGGGTGCGAGACGAGGAGAAAACCCTTTTTATTCGGCGGACGGAGCGCGCGGCCTTATGGCCCTGCATCCGTCTGCCGGATAAAAGGGTTTTTTTGCATTTTGCACCAGGGGGAGGCTGCGCAAAGATTGCCGGAATGGATTCAATTGGATGGCTATTTTTTTGATCTGGATGGGACGATCATGCTCGAAGAGCAGGTGCTCCCGGGCGTGCCGGAAGCGTTGGGCGCGCTGCGTGGGGCGGACAAGCGAATATTGTTTCTCACAAACACGACGACGCGAACGAGAGCCGATTGCTGTCTGCGTCTGCGGAGGCTAGGACTGCAGGTGGAGCTGGACGAGATCGTGACGGCCGCTTACCTCTCTGCCGTCTACCTGAGCGAAGCGCAGGGGAAGCCGACGGTTTACGTAGTAGGCGAAGCAGCGATGATGGACGAACTGGAGGAGCAAGGGATCGCGCATACCGCCGACCCGCTTTCCGCTTCGCATGTGCTGGTAGGCATGGATATGCACTTCGACTACGGCAAGCTGCACCGGGCGACGAAAGCCGTACGCAACGGGGCTTCCCTGATCGCGGCCAATCCCGACCCGAACTGTCCGGTGATCGGCGATCTGATACCGGATACGTGGTCCATGGTCAAGGCGATCGAGACCGCGAGCGGCGTCCCCGCAGCGGCAGTGATCGGCAAGCCCTCGAAGTATTATGGCGCCAAGGTGCTGGAGAAAAGCGGGCTGCCGGCAGAACGCTGCCTGATGGTCGGAGACCGGCTGGAGACGGACATGCTGTTCGGCTCCAATATGGGACTGCGTACCGCTCTTGTGCTCACCGGCGTCGCTTCCGAGCAGGATATGCGGCAATCCCCGATCAAGCCGGATTACGTATGGACCTCGTTGCGCGAATTTACGACTATTTTCCAGACGGGCGGCGTCTGATTTTTACGCAGGCTTCACACGGCTGCGATCGGCTTTGACACTTGTCTGCTACAGTAAAAGCAGACGTGGCGCCGAACCGTTTTATATCCTATGTAATTCATTTAAAGGAGAGATTGTATGCGTTCCATGTCGAAGAAATTGGTCTATTTGACGCTCTGCTGCCTTACATTGGCTTCCTGCGGCCAGGCGGCCTCAGATTCCTCCTCCGCCCCCGCATCTTCCTCGCCGGCGGCTTCCGCTTCCGGTTCCGCTTCCGCCGCTGCAACCGGCGACGCCAACGCCGATGAGAAGATTGATCTGACCTTCTACTATCCGATATCGGTAGGCGGCCCGCTGACGGCGACGATCGAGCAGATGACACAGGAATTTACCAAGCAAAACCCCAACATCACGGTCAAGCCGGTGTATACGGGCAGCTATGCGGATACGGCTGTGAAGACGCAGGCAGGCGTGCAAAGCAAGACGCCTCCGGATGTCGCCGTACTCCAATCGACGGAGCTGTTCAGCCTGCTGGATATGAACGCCATTGTTCCGCTCGACGACTTCATCGCGCAAGAGGGCGGAGCTTCGTATCTATCCGACTTCTATCCGGCCTTCCTGGCTAACTCCCAGACGGACGGCAAGACGTACAGCATTCCGTTCCAACGCAGCACGATCGTGCTCTATTACAACAAGGACAAGTTCAAGGAAGCGGGTCTCGATCCGGCGAAGCCGCCGAAGACCTGGCAAGAGATGAAGGATTACGCCAAAAAGCTCACCCATGACGGTACATGGGGATTGGAAATACCGGTAACCGGCTTCGGCTACTGGATGCTTCAGACGTTTGCGCTGCAAAACGGGAATAACCTGATGACCCAGGACGGGAAAAAGGTCATGCTCGACACGCCCGAGAATGTGGAGGGCTTGCAGTATTGGACGGATCTGTCCAAGACGGACAAGGTGATGCCGGAAGGAGCGACCGACTGGGGAACGGTTCCGTCCGACTTCCTGGAAGGCAAGACCGCGATGATGTATCATACGACGGGCAATCTGACCAACGTGAAGAAAAACGCCAAGTTCGACTTCGGCGTCAGCTTCCTGCCTGCCAACAAGACGTACGGCAGCCCGACGGGCGGCGGCAACTTCTATATCTTCAAGGACATCGATCCGAAGAAGCAAGAAGCGGCCTGGAAATTCGTGAAGTTCATGACCGAGAGCGAACGCGCGGCTCAATGGAGCATCGACACCGGTTATGTTGCAGTCAAAAAGTCCGCTTACGAAACCGAGCGGATGAAGCAGTATACGGCTGAATTCCCTGCTGCGCTAGTCGCCCGCGATCAGCTCGAATACGCTTCGGCCGAACTGTCCACGCACAATAACGGCAAGGTCATGAAGACGGTGAACGATCAGGTGCAGGCTGCGCTGACCGGCACGTTGAAGCCCGCAGATGCGCTTAAGAAGGCGCAGGAGGAAGCGGATCGGGCGCTTGCAGCATTTAACAAATAAGCATGGCTGACGGAAGAACGCCTTGGCCGGCCGCACGTTTCCTGGATTCCCCCGGCCAAGGCGCGCTTTCGTTTTACTGGCTGGCATACCGGCTTGAAGGAGGCTGTCCATTGGGTGTCAATACGCGAATGCGCTGGAAAACAAACGTTTTCGCCTGGCTGCTGCTGCTGCCGTCGCTCGTGTTTTTGTTTTTGTTCACGTTCTATCCGATTGCGAAGACGATTCGCCTGAGTCTGTACCAAGCGGATCTGGCGACGTCTAAACCGCTTTTTGTCGGGGTAGACAACTATGTCCGACTGTTGGACGATTCGATCTTCCTGAAGGTGCTGACCAACAATTTGTGGTTTGCGCTGGGTACGGTGCCTGCTTCGATTGCGCTGGCGATGGTGATGGCCGTATTCGTCAACAAAGCGACGCGGGGAATCGGACTGGTCCGCGCCGCCTTCTTCTATCCGACAGTGATCCCTATGATTGCGGCAGCCAACATATGGCTGTTCATATACACGCCGGAATACGGGCTGCTGAGCCGCGCCGTCACCGCGCTTGGGGCGAGCGACATGAACTGGCTCGGATCGCCGCATACGGTCATGTGGGCGTTGATCGTGATGATGGTCTGGAAGGAAGCCGGTTATTTCATGATCTTTTATTTGGCCGGTCTGCAAAATGTTTCGCCCGACCTTTACGAGTCCGCGTATGTGGACGGCGTGAGCCGCTGGACGATTTTCCGCAAAATAACGTTTCCGCTGCTCATGCCGACGACGCTTTTTGTTGCGATTGTCGCCCTGACGAATTCGTTTAAGCTGGTGGATCACTTGATGGTCATGACCAAGGGCGGGCCGGACAACGCCAGCAGCTTGCTGCTCTACTACATTTACGAGACGGCCTTCAGCTTCTGGGATCAGGGCGTCGCTTCCGCCTTGACCGTAGTGATGATCGGGCTGCTGCTGCTGCTCTCTGCGCTTCAATTTTTCGGCCTGGATAAAAAGGTTCACTATCAATAGCTCTCTTGGTGCCGGGGAGCAGAAAGGCGATGCCGATGCCGCATTTGAAAAGGTTCGCGAGCCGAGGGCTCCTCTTTCTATTCGCTGCCTTGTGGAGCGTGCCGCTGCTGTGGCTGACCGCGACCGCTTTCCGTCCGAAGGCGCTTGCGCTTTCCGCTTCGTTTTCGCTGGATTTGACGCTGCAGCACTTCGCAGCCGTTTGGGCGGCCGCGCCGTTCGGACAGTATTATATCAACACGATCCTGATTGTCGTTTGCGTGTTCGCGTTTCAGATGGTATCCGTGACGATGGCGGCGTTCGCTTTTGCAAGGCTGCGTTTTTATGGGAAAAGCCTCGTGTTTCTGCTGTTTCTCGCGCAGATCATGGTGCCGGCCGACGTGCTGATTTTTCCGAATTACACCGTGCTCAAGGAATTGTCGCTGCTCGATACGAAGCTTGGCGTCATGCTGCCGTACTTCGCCTCGGCGTTCGGCATCTTCCTGCTGCGGCAGACGTTTTTGACGATTCCGTCGGAGCTTGACGAGGCGGCGACGATGGAGGGCTACTCTAGGTGGAAAATTTTATGGAAAATTTACTTCCCGCTGGCTCGTCCGGCATACCTTGCATTCGGATTGGTGTCCGTCAGCTACCAGTGGAACAATTATCTGTGGCCGTTGATCGTGACCAATTCCATCGAGAATCGTCCGCTGACGGTCGGCCTGGCGATCTTCGCCTTGTCGTTCGAGACCGGCGCGCAGTGGAGCGAGGTCAGCGCCGCTACGCTGCTGGTCGTCACCCCGCTGCTGGCCGTTTTTCTGTTGTTCCAGCGACAGTTCATGAACAGCTTTATTCAATCCGGGATTAAATGAGCGGCCTATTCGCGTCGCATATGCCGAAGGAGGGCACTGTATTGACCGCGCAATTCAAGTACGCCGTGTCGACGTATGCATTGATGGAACTGCCGCTGCAGGAAGCGGTGGACGCGCTGCTGGAAGGACCGTGGAATGCCATCGAGGTGATGTGCGAGGGCCCGCACGGCGAGCTGCTGGATTGGCCGGCGGAACGGCTGGCCCGGCTTCGGGACGCGGGCAAGGCGCGGGGAATCTCCTGGAGCCTGCATGCGCCGATAACCGGATTGAATCCGGCGGCGCACGAAGCGGGAGAGGCGCGAGCTGCGGCTGCGGCGCTCGAGCGTACGCTGGACGTCGCGGAACGGCTGGATGCCCGATATATCGTGTTGCATCCGGGGGTTGCGGAAGGCGAAGCGATCGGTAGGGCGGAAGCCGGACATCGGGAAGCGCTCGCCGTCCGGGTGGCGGACATGCTGAAGCGGGCGCTGGAAGCGAGCGGGGACTCCCGGGTCGCCATCGGATTGGAAAATGTGCCGCCGTACCCGGGCTTGCTCGGGACCGACGTCGAATTCCTCCTTCGGGTGGCGGAGCTGACGTCCTCTCCGCGTGTCGGCGTCGTTTTCGACACGGGACATGCCCATATGATGGGGGAGGGGCGCTGCCTGGCGGCTTTGCGGCAGGCGCTGCCCCGTCTGATCGGCCTGCACCTAAGCGACAACGGGGGAGATAGCGACGAGCATCTCCGGCTGGGCGCGGGCACCATACCGCTGTCGGAGGCCATCGGGCTGCTGCGCGCAGCCGGCTATGCAGGCGCCTGGACACTTGAGATGCGCAGCTTGCCGGATGCGGTGATGTCGGCAGCCTGGCTGGCTGAGCGGCTGCGGGCAAGCGACTCACTGGCCGACGTCCGCTAGCGCGGCCGGACCGCTCGGTCCGACCCGATCGGCGTCCGGGAATGCGCGGCAAGGCGGACGCTTCGCCGAGGAACGGATCCATACGCTGATCGATTGGCGAAGAACCCGGAAGAGCTGAGCGCCTTCGGCTGGAAAACGTCAAAAGCCCGCTGCGGCAGTTCCCTTTCGGAACGCTGCCGGCGGGCTTGTTGCTTTATGGCATAAATCGTTAGCCGGGCTAATGTTTCACGCGATCCATACGCCTACAAGCAGCGCGGTCGTGCTGCCGAGCAGCATGCCGGCGACGGTGTCGCTTGGGTAGTGGAGGCCGAAGTAGACGCGGGACAGCGCGACGCCGGCGCCGATCGGGAGCAGCAGCGGGATGAGGGCGGGGCTGGCGATCATCCAGGGCGTCAGCAGGGCGAAGGCCGCGGTCGTATGGCCCGAAGGAAAAGAGGGATCCTGCAGCGGGCGAGGACCGGTCCGGGCTTGGGGCAATACTTGATAAGGGCGGGACCTGGGGGACAGGCGTTTGGCCAGCGCGACGGGAATGTGGCTGATGACGACCGCGGCGAGTGCCTGCCAGCCGGCCGTGCGCCAGATGCCGTCGGCCAGCAGGCCGACGGCGAGGGAGACGCAGAGCGAGAATGTCGCTCCGCCGATCAGCGACAACAGCCGGAACAGCGTTGTCAGCGCTGCCCGGTTCCACCGGATGTTAATATAAAGGAACCAATTGCTCTCGAAGCGGCTCAACATGCGATAGAACTGTGCCAAGGCCATCTCTCCTTCGGCGCGCGGGCGCGGCTTTATGTTCCTTCAGTCTAATCGCGAATTGTCATTGCAAGATGAAGTTCCGTCGGCCCTACTGTAAAGGAACAAGCCTGCCGCGAATTGACACTCCGCTGATTCCGCGCTAACGCGGGCGCAGTACGATGGGCGTAAAACGCATCGTCGGAGGAGGAGGAGTCGCATGAACGAGATCCGCCTGGCCTTGTTTACGGACACGTACGCCCCGGAGATCAACGGCGTAGCCAAGACGCTGCAGCGCTGGACGGCTTATCTGGAAAAAAGGGGGATCGCCGTCAAGGTGTTCGCGCCTGCCGGACCGCGTCGCGCGCCGGGCTACCAGGAGACGGCGGAGCGCCTCGCCAGCCTGCCGTTTTTTCTGTATCCGGCGTGCAGGCTGGCCATGCCGGTGTCTCCGGCGGCCGAGCGTAGCCTGCTCGCCTTCAAGCCTACGGTCGTGCATGTGGCGACGCCCTTCGGCACCGGCCTTACCGGGCGGCGCCTCGCGCTGAAGCACGGCATCCCGCTGCTCGCGTCGCATCATACGCACTTCGCGCGCTATCTTCCTTATTACAACCTCAACTGGGCAGGCGCGCTGCTGCGTAAGTACTTGCATTGGTTCCACCGCCCCTGCCGGCGTATTTTCGTGCCTTCGCCGTCCGTGCTCGAGGAATGCCGGCGCGACGGCTGGCTGGGCCTTCGCGTATGGAGTCGCGGCATCGACGCCTCGCTCTTCGGCAGAGAGGGAGACCGCGCGGGATGGCTGAGCGAGCACGGCCTGCCCGCTTCGAGCTTCCCGGTTCTATGCGCGGGCAGGCTCGCGCCGGAGAAAAACCTGGGTACGGCGATACGCGCTTTCCACGGCTTCCAAGCAAGGACGAACGCCGACGCCCGGCTGGTCGTCGCCGGGGACGGGCCTCAAGAGGCTGAGCTGCGCCGGCTCTCCGAGCAGCTCGGCATCGACGCCCTGTTCCTTGGCGCGGTGTCGCAAGGCGAGCTCCAGCGCTGGATGCAGGCATCCGGCGCGCTGCTGTTCCCGTCGCCGACGGAGACGTTCGGCAATGTCGCGCTGGAGGCGATGGCCTGCGGCTTGCCCGTGATCGCGGCGAACGCGGGGGCGCTGCCCGATCTCGTGAAGGACGGCGAGACCGGCTTGCTCTGCCCGCCGGACGACGCGGACGCCTTCGCCGCGGCGCTCGCCCGGTTGTATGAGGAGCCTGCGCTGCGCGAGGCGATCTCGGATCGGGCATACGCTTATGCGGGCACGCGCGATTGGGACGGCGTATTCGGCGAGCTGCTCGCGCAGTTGGCTGGCGTCTGCGTAGAAGCGTCCGCGGTCTAAAATAATTTCGCAAAAAAACGATTGACCTTCACGTTGCGTCAACGTTTACAGTTAAGTCGTCGGGAGGCGATCGCATGGAATATACGGTACAGAAGCTGGGCAGGCTGGCGGGCGTAAGCGCCCGGACGCTGCGGTTCTACGACGAGGTCGGAATTCTGAAGCCGGCCAGAATCAGCTCGTCGGGCTACCGGATCTACGGGGCCGCGGAGGTTGACAGGCTGCAGCAGATTTTGTTCTATCGGGAGCTCGGCGTCGGCCTGGACCGGATCAAGGAGATCATGGGCGATCCGGGCTACGACGGCGTGCGGGCGCTGCGGCTTCATCGCGAGGAGCTTCTCGAACGAAGGGAACGGCTGGATGCGCTGATCGCGAATGTCGAGCGCACCATCGACGCCCGTGAAGGAGGAACGGACATGAGCGACGAAGAGAAGTTCGAAGGCTTCAAGGATAAGCTGATCGCGGACAACGAGGCCAAGTACGGCGCGGAGATCCGCGCCAAATACGGCGACGAGACGATCGACCGGTCCAACGCGAAGCTGCGGGGAATGAGCGAGGCGGATTACGCCGAGATGAACAAGCTGGCGGACGAGATTCACGCCTCGCTGGCCCAAGCGTTCAAGACCGGCGACGCGGAAGGGGAAGCCGCTCGGCGAACGGCGGAGCTGCACAAGCAGTGGCTCTCCTACTCCTGGGGCAGCTATTCCAAGGAGGCGCACGCGGGACTCGCGCAGATGTACGTCGACGACGAGCGGTTCAAGGCTTATTATGAAAAGGAACCGGGCATGACGGCGTTTTTGCGGGACGCGATCGTGGCGTATACACGGCAGTAAAGTATGCAAGAAAAGAAGGCGGAATCGCGCAAGGTAGCTGCGCGATCCCGCCTTTTGTGCGCTTGGCAGCGCAACCGACTAACGGGTGAAAGTCCCGCGTACGCCGCGAGGTGGCGGAAGTACATAGCAGAGGCGTAGTGCCGGGGCCCGCAAGGGACGGTGCGGAGGATGCCAAGGCAAAACCCGGAACAGGCGGCATACACCAAGTTGGCTGACGGAGCCGGATAACCCTGCAAAAGAAGGGTAGTCCTATACCATCCATAGGCTCCGTAAGTTAAGAGGACTGGATTCGGGGGAAAGCCGGTTGACGTGACCCAAGGAGAGCCCATCGTCTCCGCGCAGAAAGTTTTTTTTTGTAGCGGTATCAGAGTTCAAGATCGTGAGGATCAAGAAGGAAGGTACGGACGGTGGGCAGTCAGAAGAAGGGATAGTAGCGAGAAAGCCTGCCGGAAAGGCCGCAAAGGTAGGTGAATCGGCGTCAGGTCGCCGATGCGTGCCCCGACTCAAAAGGCGGGGACACGTGTGAAGCCCGGAACCGTGAAAGAAGCGTGAATGAGGGAAACCATGCGCCAGGCAGGAGCCGGGGAGCTAAGATGTGCGTAGATCCGGGGAATGAACAAAAGGAGAAGCCGTCTGGGGCGAGTACCGACCGGGACACGGAGATTGCCGCAAGGCTACGAGCCGAGGAACGGGAAGGGAAGGAGAACGAGCATGGAGGGACCAAGGCAAGACAAACACGCACACGTAGGAGCTGAAGTGCCAAGCAAACGCAAATGGTACAGCCTCATCGACAAGATTTGGGCGAAGCCAAACCTGGAGGAAGCGTTCCGGGAGGTCAAGCGAAACCGCGGAGCGGCAGGGATCGATCGCGTGACCGTAAAGGCATACGAATCGAAGCTGGAGCCTAATCTAGAGGGGCTTCAGCTGGCGCTGCGAAACAAGACTTACCGGTCTAAGCCGGTAAAACGCGTGTATATCCCGAAAGCTGACGGGACGCAAAGACCGCTGGGCATTCCTACCGTGGAAGACCGAGTCGTGCAAGCGGCGGCAAGGCGTATCATAGAACCCCTATTCGAAGCGCAGTTCAAGGACTGCAGCTATGGATTCCGGCCGGGAAGAAGCGCGCATATGGCGCTGGCCAACATCCGCAAGGATCTGGAAGCAGGCTACCGGTACGTGATCGACGCCGACCTGAAGTCATACTTTGACACCATCCCGCATGAGAAGCTCATTGAAAAGGTGAGAGAGACCATCGTGGACGGCAGTGTACTGCGGTTGCTGGAGAGCTTCCTGAAGGCCGGGATCATGGAAGGCGGCAGCTTCCACCTGAACGAGACGGGGACGCCGCAGGGCGGGGTGATTAGTCCGCTTTTAGCGAACATCTATCTGCATCCGCTGGACGAAGCGATGACGGCGCGCGGACACCGAATGACGCGATATGCAGACGACTTCGTCATCTGTTGCAAAACGGCAAAAGGCGCTGAGCGTGTACTGAATTCGGTCGTGGGACTGCTGGAACGCGAGATGGGACTTATCATACACCCGGAGAAAACGAAAATCGTAAACAGCTACAAGGAAACATTCGTATTCCTGGGTCATGCGTTCAAGCCGGGAAAACGGATGGTGCCGTCGGAAAAAGCGATGAAGCGATTCAAAGAACGGGTGAAGGAGATCACGCGAAGAAACCAGACGGTGAAGGTCGAGCAGATCGTGAAGAAGCGACTAAACCCATACTTGCGGGGATGGGGGAACTACTTTGGGACGGGAGATGTGTTGAGCCGATTCCGAGGACTGGATGCCTGGATTCGAAGACGAATACGGGCCGTGCAACTAAGGAGTTGGAAGAAAATTCGCAAACTCCACCGGGAAATGAGGAGACGGGGATGGGACAATAAAGATATGCCCGGACTCCGAATGACGGCCTGGCGGAGCTCGCATTCCACCTATGCCCAATACGCAATGCCAAACGAATGGTTTGCCGAAATCGGACTATGCAGTTTGCTTGAGCGAAGCCAAGAACTGCGTCCCCAACGGGGATAAGCACGGAGGAGCCGGATGCGTCGACCCGCATGTCCGGATCTGTGAGAGGCCCATGCAATTGCGCATGGGCCTACTCGATGCCGCCCTTACCGTATGTTCCATGCCCCGCAATCCGGCGCTCTACAAGCCGGTATACTGGATCGTGGGGTTCCAGAGCGTGCCGTCCGACGTCAGATTGCTCCGCTTATTGACGATGAAGTAGATATAATCGCCCGCGGAGACGGACACGGAGACGTCGTGAGAGATGCCGGCGAAGTCGTTGTAGGCCAGCGTTGCGGAACTTCCGACGCTGGGCCAGATTTGCGAACCGTTTTTCATGATTTTCAGGTTGACGCCGTCGCCGGCTCCGCTGCCCGGCTCCTTCTTCGCGGTGCCGGAGATGCGGATTTTCCCCGCTTTCGGCGCGAGCCAGGCGCGAACGGAGTCGTTCGCGTCCGGATGCTGAAGGACGCTGCCGACAAGGACATAGGTTTGCGCACCCTTCCAGCGTCCGTTTGCCGCGTCCCAGGTCATATCGCTGTAGGCGGAGCCGTCCCACTGCTTGTAATACCATTGATTCGCGCCTTGAGTCTGGCTGAAACCGCTCGAGGCTTCGTAAAGATCGTATTGAATCGTCGGGTCCCACCAGGTGGCGTCCGTCGATATCGTACCGCCTTTATTGACGACAAAGCGTATTTTGTCGTTCAGGGCGACGCTGACCGTCAGGTTGTGCGCGAAGCCGTTCGTGTCCGAAGCGCCGATCGACTGCCAGCCGCTCGCCGGCCAGATTTGCGTATTGTTTTTCATAATCTTAACCTGCACGCCGTCCCCGCCAAGCGCGTTGTCCGCCTTGCGCGCGACGCCGGACACATTGACCGTTCCCGCCTTCGGCGCCGTCCACGTCCGCACGGAATCGTTCGCGTCGGGATGCTGCCAGCTGCCGCCGACGATCGCGTAGGTCTGCGCGCCCTTCCAGCGTCCGTTCGCGGCATCCCACGTCATATTGCTGTAAGCGGAGCCGTCCCATTGCTCATAGGACCAGCCGTTCGCGCCTTGCGTCTGGCCGTAGCCGCCGGAAGCGGAGTATCGGTCGGCCTGATCGGCCGAGATCGTAATCGAGCGCCGATACAGGTCGTCGTGCTCGTAGTTGCCCCAGGTTTTGCGCGGATACAGAATGGAGAACGCGCCGTCGACCTCGCGGCCGTCGTTGGTCCCGCCTTCGTAGTCCACGAAGGTCGAATACGGCTGCATGACCGAGCCCGGCGCCGCGACGTCCAGCGCGGCCTCCATGCTCCAGACGACGCCGTCGGAGGAGGAGTAGAGGTTAAGCCGGCTCGATTGATGCGTCTGCACGGTCATCAGATACTTGCCGAGCGCGGTGCTGAATGCAGCGTCCGAGTGCACGTCTTCATATAGGTAGGTGTTGTCGAGTACGGCGCTGCCGACGCTCGTCACGGCGTTTCCGGTCCAGCTTCCGTTGACGTATTTCGTCCAGGTCGTCGTCTGCAGATTGCGAGCCGCATTCACGACGTCCTGTACGTTCGCCTTGGCTACGGCCACATGTCGCGGATAGCCCATGCCGTCCCCTTCTCCGTAAATGCCGTCGTTGAAGTACACGTAAAACTCGCCGTTGCGGACGATATAGGGGACGCCGCCGATGTTGACGCCCGTATTTTTCGGCCGCACGATCTCGCCGCAGTATTCCCAGGTCGCGCCGCCGTCGGTCGAGTAGACGATGCCGAGACTGAAGTTCGTAGGCAAGCCCGTCGGCTGCGGCGTCGACCATGCCTCGTTGTGCGTGAAGCCAAGCAGCTCGCCGGGTGCGATCTCGTACATGTTCATAATCCAGATCTTATAGGCGCTGTAGCCGGCGCCGAAGCCGTTTTTATCGATTAAATTGCTGCCGCCCGCCGACACGTAAGTTTGGAACGGAGCGTCCAGCGGGCCTTTCAGATGCTGGAGGAACTCGGCATGGTAAAAATGCATCGCGCTCGCGCTCTCCCGCAGCGTGGCGAACGATGCGTCCATCGTGATCGGCATCTGCGCGTCCGCGTAAAGCAGGTTCGGGCTGCCGACGTTGATCGTGTAAGGCAGATCGGGTCCCGACACGCTCACGTTGTCGAACGCCCAACTGCTCGTGCTCGCCGCAAGCCCGGCATACCCGCTGGCGAAGGTCGAATCGGTATAGTCGATACGCGGCGTCGTCTCGTTGTTGACGTACACCTTGATGTTGTGGGCGCTGTTGACGACCTTCAGGTGGCGGTAAGTGCCGAAGGATAGGCCGGTGGCGGCCGACACGAGCACCTTGTTCACCTTGTACAGTTCGATGGTGCCGTTCGCCCGCACGTACAGCAGCATTCCGCTATCGAACGGACCGTCGTCCTGGCCCATTTTTTTGAACTGCAGGCCGGCCCAGCTCAGACTGCTGCCGCCGTTGTCGAGCAGCTTCAGATCCAGCTCGTAGGTGGCGTCGCCCCAACGCTTGCCGGCAATCGTGGTCCAGTAGGTGCCGTTCGCCGTCGCGCTCTGCACGTACTCGTCTCCTGCGGCGGACCAGGACCCCGACGCGGCTCTCCAGCCGCCTGCGCCGCCGGAGAACGTATCCTTGAGCCCGTTGCCGGCGGCATCCGCCGCTTGCGGTCCTGCCGACAGCGCCAGCCCCGCCGTCAATAGCCATGCCATCAAGCCGTACCATAGCTTTTTTCGCACGTCATTGCCTCCTCGAAAATGTTGTAAGCGTTACCACGAAAAGCTTACACCCGAGGGAGGGAGAACGAAATGGACGAATCTCAGCATGCGGCTTGTAAAATTCGCAGGCTTGCCCGGCGCGTCACCCTCTGCGTCACGCTTAGCGGCACACTTAGCGGGCCCGGGCATACCAAGGCCGAGACGCAGCTAGTCGAAGCGCTGACCCCGCTTGTACTCCGTAGGCGTCAAGCCGACCCATTGCTTGAACAGCTTGCTGAAATAATACGGATCGGGGTAACCGACCTGCTCCGCGATGTCCTTGAACAGCAGCCGCGGAAACTCGCGGATGAGCCGCTTCGCTTCTTGGATGCGCAGCTCGATCAGGTAATCGCCCGGCGACTTGCCCCGTTTGCTTTTGAATACGAAGCTTAGGTAAGAGGGATTCAGGCCGAAGCGCTCCGCGAGGTCCGCGAGCGACAGATTGGAGGTGAAGTTCGCCTTTAAGTAAGCCTCGACCTCCTCGGGCCATCCGGCACTCTCCTCGTCGGAGCCTTCCTCCTCGCACAGCCGTCCGAATATCCGCGTCAGATGCGCAAGGGCGATCTCCGGCTGTGCCGCCCCCCATATGGCCTGGGCGATCTCATTCTCCATCCGCTCCGGTACGCCGTCGGTCCCCGAGGCGCCCGCATGAGGCGCGAGCTCGCGCGCGAGGCGCTGCAGCGTCCTGATCCACGTCGACCGCGGCAGGCTGCCGAGCCCGATGTCGCCGATCGCTCCCGTCAGCGCCTGCATAAACTCCGGTTTCCTGCGCTTGCGCAGGAAGGCGGCCATGTGCGACACGGCAGCGGCCGGCAGCTCCGCCCGCAGCGGCTCGCCCACCGCCTCGCCCGGGGAGAGGACAGCGAACGCCGCGCCGGCCATGCGGCTGAGCTGCGGCGCCGCCCGCCGGGCCAGCCGGAGCGCGCCGGGCACGCCGGCGATGCCGCCGCTGCGGAGCGGGAGCGCCAGCACGGCGGCCGCGTCCGGGCCGCCCGGACCGCCGGCCGCCGCCCAGGCGCCGAGCCGCGTCCCGCCAAGCTCGTGTACGCCGAGCAGCAGGATGCACTCGTGCGACGGAGCGGCGAGCGCGTAGCATCGCTCGCCGTCCTGCAGCCATGCCTCCGCGGCGTTCCGCAGCTGCGCTGCCGGGAAGTCCCGCTCCAGTTCGGGAGGCAGCCAGGCGTACAGCAGCATATAGCTGGCGTGGTAAAAGTACTCCCGCGCATACCGTTCCAGCTCCGCGCCCGCATGGGCGACGGACGAATGGGGCAGCAGCAGACGCTGCAAAATAAACGACTCGACCAGCGTCTGGTTTTGCAGCAGCCGCCTGCGGAGCGAGACCAGCAGTTCGCCGATCGTAGCCTCGGTAGGCGGCTTCAGCAAGTAGTCGACGACGCCCATGCGGACCGCCATGCGCGCGTACTCGAACTGCTGGTAGCCGGTGAGGATGACGCAGAGCATGTCCGGGTACCGCTCGCGCACGCGTTCGAGCAGCGCTTCTCCGCCCATGACAGGCATGTGCAGGTCGGTGATCAGCACGTGCGGCTGCACGATATCCATCTCAAGCAGCGCCGCCGCGCCGTTGTAGTACTCGCCGACGACCTTGAAGTCGGGATCGATGGCGGAGATCTTCTGCTTAATGCTGCGCAAAATGGGCGGCTCGTCTTCGACGATCACGACGCGGAACATCAGTCGCATTCCTCCTTGCGGACGTTGATGACAATCTCGGTGCCTTCGGGTAGTCGGCCGACGTTGAAGCGGACCCGGTCGCCCCAGAACAGCCGGCAGCGCGCCAGCGTATTCTCGATGCCGACATGACCGAGACCGCGCGAGGTGATCTGCGAGAGTTCGCCGTCCCCGTCCGCGCGCAGCGTCTCGATCCGCCGGCGCACGGCCGCCAGCGTCTCGTCGCCGATGCCGGCGCCGTTGTCCGCGATCGACAGCTCCCAGCAGCCGGGGTCGTCCTGCCTCGCGCGGACGGCGACGGATATATGCCACGGGGGCTCGACCTGCCTGAAGGCGTGGGCGAAGCAATTTTCCAGAAAGGGCTGCACGATCAGCTTGGGTATCGGCTCTTCGGCCAGAAGCGGGTCGAGCGCGATATCGAACTGCAGCTGGAATTCGTAGCGAAGCTTCATGAGCTCCAGGTAGGCGCGGGCGTTGGCCAGCTCCTCGCGCACGGCGACGGGGGCCGCCGGCGCGACGCTGCTGTAGCGCAGCATCTGCGTGAGCGCATAGCACATCTCCGCGACCTCGCGATCGTCCGCTTCTTCTGCATGCCGGCCGATCGAAGTGAGCGTGTTGTAGAGAAAATGCGGGTTCGTCTGCGCATAAAGCGCCTGGATCTGCGCCGTGCTCTCGCGGCTGCGAAGGTCGATGAGCTCGTTCATGGATCGGTGCAGCCGCTGCGTCATCTTGACGAAGGTCTCGTACAGGTCGCTCACCTCGCGGGAGTACGCGAACGCGCGAGGCGCCGGCGTCGCGGGATGGGAGTCCAGCTCTACGCTGCGCACGTACCGCTGCAGACGGAAGATCGGCGACGTGATCGTGCGCGCGATCGCGTAGGAGAGCGCCAGCGCGAGCAGCTCCGCCGCGCCGATGATGACGATGCTGAGCTGATGGAGCCGCTGGATGGGCTTCAGCAGGGCTTCCTTTGGCTGCAGCAGGGCGACATTGAGGCCGGTATACGAGGATCGGGTCAGATTGGCGACGTTCGTCTCTCCGGTATCGAGCCGCCGGATCTCGCTGCCGTCCGCCCCGGCTGCGAACGCCCGGCCGTCGAACGGGATGCGCGCGGCGCCATAGGGATAGAAGATGCGCCCGTCGTCATCGTAAATAAACAGGCTGGCTTCGGCGGCGTCCCGCCCCTCGGTCAGCGTCTGCTCGAGCAGCGCATAGGGCTGCTGAACCTCGATCAGCGTATGCGCGTTCAGGCGCCGGGCGACCGAGAAGACAACCTCCGCCGTCGTCTGCCATTCGGTCGGCCGGGGCGGCACGAGCAGCTTCTCGCCGCCGAGCGCCAGCGTATCTTCGATCCACGACGCCTGGTGGAAGCGCTCCCGTAAACTTGGATACGTGTCCCAGTTCAAACCGTAATCGATATAGTCGCCGTTCAGGTTGAAGACGAGTATGCGCTTGGCCGTCATCTGCGGTCCGTTGAAGTACTCGAGCAGATTTGTCAGCTTCTGCACTTTGACGAAGGCGGCGTAAGAGCTGTCGAAGTCCGGCTCGGGGGGCGAAAAATAGGCGGCAATATCGTTGTTGTACAAAATCTGCGCGGAAATCCGGTCAAGGTCCTTGTACATCCGGTCGATGGACGTGACGAACCTGTACAGCATCTGCTGGGTCGCCTCCCGGTTACGCAGGTAGATGACGTCCGCCGTCTGCCGATAGTATAAGTAGCTGAGCAATCCGATGATGATGTTGACGCACAGCGTAAACGCCAGAAACAGCTTGACCCGTATGCTCAGCCGGCTTAGCATGACTCCCACCTCTTGCTAGCAGTATAGCACCGACGATCGCGCGGCGGAGCCGATCTAGGAATTTTACAGGCCGCTACCTGCACATTTTCCATTTCCATGACGAGGCGGCTTCATTATCGTTAGGAATACGGCATACTCGCTGCCATCATTTAATTCTGGAGGGTCAACCTATGCATGCAAAACAGATCAAGTCCGGCCTCGCCGTGGCCATGTCCGTGCTGACGGCTGCAGCGCTCGCAGCCTGCGGAGGAGGCGAGAGCGGCAGCGGCGCCTCGCCTTCCTCGTCCACATCCCCTTCGCCGTCCGCTTCGGCAAGCGCTTCCGCGAAGTCGTCGGAGACGGCCCCCGCCGCCAAGCCGGTGACGCTGTCCGTCATTATGCACGCCGACTGGGCCAAAGGCGGACCTTGGGAAAAAATCATGAAGGGCTACGAGGAGAAAAGCGGCAACAAGGTCGATCTGCAGATCGTGTCCGACAACTTCGAGCAGATGGTGCTGACCAAGATCGCGACCGAGGACATCCCCGACGTACTCTTTTTCTTCAGCCAGAGCAGCGCCATCAAGAAGCTCAATCCGGAAAAAAACCTCGTCGATTTGTCGGGTGAATCTTATATTTCGCGGATCAATCCGACCATTTTGAAATATTACCTGCAGGACGGCGGCAAGGTGTACGGCATTCCGACGAGCGGGATGAACGTGTCGGGCGTCCTCTATAACAAAAAAGTATTTTCCGACCTCGGCCTGTCCGTACCCCGCACGTACGACGAGCTGCTCGCAGACGCCGAGAAGATCAAGGCCGCGGGTATCACCCCCTTTTACGAGGCGGGGAAGGACGGCTGGCCGCTCCAGGTATTCACCTTCAGCGGATTCGCCAATCTGCTCGCCAAGCAGCCCGATCTGATGGACAAGATCAACGCGCACCAGACGACGTTCGACCAGATCCCCGAGTTCGTGGATATGCTGCAGAAGCAGGCGGATCTCGTGAAAAAGGGCTATGCCAACAAAAATCTGTTCTCCGGCACGTACGACCTGTCGCTCGACGAGCTGGCCACCGGCAAGTCGGCCATGGTCATCAACGCGGACTGGGCGCTGCCCACGCTGCTGGCCAAGTATCCGGATGCGCCGGTCGGCATGTTCCCGCAGCCGTTCGAAGCGGACAGCTACGTCGGCATCAGCGATCCGCAGGCGGCTTTTGCATTCAAAAACTCCAAGAACGTCGAGCAGGCCAAAGACCTGCTTGCCTATATCGCGGAGCCGGAAACGCTCAAAATGTATTATGACGCCGCCAAGACAATGCCGAGCTGGCTCGGCGTGGATGCCGCGTTGAACGGGGGCACGGCCGATCTGCAGCCGGTCGTCGAAGCCGGGCGCGCCGCGCCGTTCTTCAACGGACTGACGGCCGTGTCGGTCGGCGACTATACGAAGGAACTGCAGGCGCTCTACGGCGGCGACAAGACGGCGGCCGAAGTCGCCAAGGCGCTGCAGAAAAACATCGACACCGCCGCCAAGGCGGCGGGTCTCGCGGGCTGGTAAGCGGTTGGGCCCGGCCGGGTGCGCCGGCCGGGCAGGAGGGAGCTGACGCAACATGCACATCAAAAAAATGTACCCCTTGTGGCTGCTGCTGCCCGTGCTGGCCGTATACGGAGCGCTCTACATTTATCCGACGCTGTCGGGCTTCTATTATTCGCTGACGGACTGGAACATCTATAAAGAAAGCATCCGCTTCGTCGGCCTGCAGCAATACCGCGATCTGCTGGCGGCCGGGGACCTCGTCCACGCCGTCCGGCACACGCTCGTCTACGCCGCCATCGTCACCGTCTTCCAGAACGGGCTGGGCCTCGGCCTGGCCCTGATCCTGACGACCAGGGTGCCGGGCCGCAACGCGTTCCGCACGGTCTTTTTCCTGCCCTGCGTGCTCAGCACGCTCGTGATCGGGTATGTCTTCTCCGCCATCTACCGGCCGGAGGGGATCCTGAACGAGCTGCTGCGCTTCGTCGGTCTCGGGTTCGCGACGACGGACTGGCTGGGCAACGCCGACGTTGCGCTTTACGCCATCTCCGTCGCCAACGTCTGGCAGTATGCAGGCTTCGCGATGGCGATCTACATCGCCGGCATCCTGGTCATTCCCAAGGAGCTGATCGAAGCGTCGATCATCGACGGCAGCGGCTACCTGAAGCGCGTGCGCTACGTGATATTTCCGCTGCTCGCGCCCTCGTTCACCATTAACGTCATTCTGAGCCTGATCGGCTCGCTAAAAGTATTCGAGATCGTGTTCGCGCTGACGAGCGGCGGTCCGGGCGATGCCACGGAGGTCGTCAACACGTATATCTTCGATCGATTCTCGGACGGCTTGTACGCTTACGGTACGGCGGCCAACGTCTGCCTGTTCCTCGTCATCGCCGTCATCTCCTTCTACGCGCTGCATCTGCTGCGCCGAAGGGAGGTTCAGCTATGAGGATGAGCGGCGCGCTGACCGCGCTCAGGCTGGTCCTGTTGCTGGCGCTCAGCCTCATTGTCGTCGTGCCGCTGCTGTTCATCTTGCTCAGCGCGGTCAAGGACGCACAGCAGGCGGCGCTTATGCGGCTCGAACTGCCCGATGCCTGGCATTGGAGCAACTTCAAGATTGTATTCGAGCAGGGCCGGATGCTGCGGGGACTGACCAACAGCGCGATCGTCACGACCGGCTCCGTCGTATTGTCTATCTCCATAGGCGTCATGGGTGCGTTTATCGCGGCCCGGCGGTCCGGAAGGCTGATCGCGGTCATTTATACGCTGTTCCTGGCGGGACTGATCGCGCCGCCCTCGATCATCCCGACCGTCAAGCTGATGCAGTCGCTGCAGCTGAACAATCAATTTCTGGGCGTCATCCTGCTGTACGCGGCGCTGCAAACGCCGTTCATTTTGCTCATGATGACCGGCTTCGTCAAGGCAATCCCGCGCGAGATCGACGAGTCCGCCTTCGTCGACGGGGCGAGGGGGTTCGGCCTTTTCATACGGATCATACTGCCTTTGCTGCTGCCCTCGATTACGACGGCGACCGTATTCGTTTTTCTAGGCGTCTGGAACGACTTTCAATGGCCGCTCTACCTGCTCGGCAGCTCCGACATGTGGACGATCCCGATGTCCGTCTACATGTTCAAGTCGAAGTTCGGCACGGACTGGAATTACGTCTTCGCCGACCTGCTGATCGCGATGGCCCCCGTGCTGCTCGTGTACGCCGTCGGTCAAAGGTTCATCATCGAGGAGATGACGGCCGGCGCGATCAAGGGATGAGGATCGGAAACTGCGAGAAAAGGGCTGCGAGACTGGCGAGGAATGGCGGCTCGCGACCGGGAAGAAGGGAAGACGACAATGGAAACGTTCGCTTTTGAACGTGCCGAGCCCGTCTGGCTGTCGGGGCTCGAAGACACGATGAATGTGACGGCAGGCTTCAGAGCCCGCGTCGCCGCGCCTGTTGGGAGAGGGGCGCGGCTGCGGATCGCCGCCGCGTCGATCTACCGCTGCTATGCGAACGGGCGGTTCGTCGGCCACGGTCCGGCGGCCGCGCCTCACGGGTATTGCCGCGTCGACGAATGGGCGCTTCCCGGAGACGGGGCGGAGGAAGAGACGATCATCGCGATCGAGGTCGCCGGCTATAACGTAAACAGCTTCTATACGCTGGCGGAGCCCTCGTTCCTGCAGGCGGAGCTGCTGACATCGGACGGTCGCCCGCTCTGCTGGACGGGAGCGGACGACGAGCGGGGCTTCGAGGCCGGCGAGCTGCGGGAGCGGCTGCGCCGGACGCAGCGGTACAGCTTCCAGCGAGCCTTCACGGAGGCATACCGGCTGGAGGCGGACGCGGCGGACTGGCGATTCTCGGCATCCGCCGTCCCGGGTGCAAGGGCGGACTGGGCTCGCGTATCAGGCCGGCTGTCGCTGCCCAGGGGCGTACCGCTGCCGGCTTTTCCAACGCTGCAGCCGCTCTTCATATGCGAATCCGGCGCCGTGGCGCATCGCCTGCCATCCGACGGCTACCGCAAGGACCGCTCGCTGACGGGCGTCGGTCCGCTTTATCTCGGCTATCCCGAGGCCGAGCTGGAGACCGTCCCGTCGCTGCTGCTGCAGGAGACCGTCACGACCGGCCGGCGCGCCTGCGATCGGCCTTATCTGCCGGACGCTGCGCTGAGGATCGAAGCGCGAAGCTACCGCATCGTGGACTTCGGCCGCGTCGTCGCAGGCTTCATTCAGGCCGAGGTCGTCTGCGCGGAATCGGCGCGATTGTATCTGCTGTTCGACGAGGTGCTGAGCGGCGGCGAGGTCGACTTCCTGCGGCTCGATGCCGTCAATGCCGTCGCCTACAAGCTGGGACCGGGCGTCCACAGCCTGGAGACGATGGAACCGTACTCGCTCCGCTATCTGAAGCTGCTCGTATGGGAGGGGACGGCCGATATCCGCGGCATCGGCGTCCGGGAATACGTGTGCGGCGATGCCGTCCGGGGCTCGTTCGCCAGCAGCGATCCGGCGCTCGACGCGATCGTCGCGGCGGGCATCGAGACCTACAGGCAGAATGCGGTCGACATCTTTATGGACTGCCCGTCGCGCGAGCGCGCGGGATGGCTGTGCGACAGCTTTTTCATGGCGCGCACGGCGGCGGCGCTGAGCGGCACGACGTTATATGAACGATTGTTTCTGGAAAATTACGCGCTGCCGGAACGCTTCGCCCATCTCCCCGAAGGAATGGTGCCGATGTGTTATCCGGCAGACCACTTCGACGGCAATTTTATTCCGAACTGGGGGCTGTGGTTCGTCCTTCAATTGGACGAATACGACGCGCGCAGCGGCGATGCGGACATGCTGGCGCGTCTGAGGCCGCGCGTCGAGTCGTTGATGCGGTACTTCGAGCCCTTCCGCAACGGAGACGGACTGCTGGAGCGGCTGGACGGCTGGATCTTCGTCGACTGGTCGCCGGCGCGCGAGTGGGTGCAGGATGTCAGCTATCCGACCAACATGCTGTATGCGGCAGCGCTTGAGGCGGCGGGCCGGCTGTACGGCTTCGACGACTGGCTGCGGCAGGCCGAAGCGGTGAGGACCGCGGTGCGGTCCCAATCTTTTACGGGCGAATACTTCGCGGATCATGCCGTGCGGACCGCGGATGGCTTGCGGATCGAGACCGGCCACGTGTCGGAGGCGTGCCAGTACTACGCCTTCTGCTTCGGCATCGCGGAGCCGGATACGTACCCTGAGCTGTGGCGCAAGCTTGTGGACCGTCTTGGACCGCGCCGCCGCTGCATCGGGAGCGGCCGTGCGCCGGGCGTCGCGCCGACGAACCAGCTCATCGGCAACATGCTGCGCCTCGAGGCGCTATCCGCCGCGGGCCGGGCCGACGTCATCGCGGCCGAGCTGCCCGACCTGCTGGGCGAGATGGCGAGGGTGACCGGCACGCTGTGGGAGCAGGACGAGCCGATCGCCAGCTGCAGCCACGGCTTCGTCAGTCATGTCGTCCATGTGGCGTATCGAGACCTGCTCGGCTTCCGCCGCGTCGACCCGCTGCGCCGGACGGTGGTGCTTCGTCCCGGGGCGTCGGGGTTGTCGTCCTGCGCGGGCATGCTGCCTGCCGGCGGCGACCTGCTGGCGATGTCCTGGCGCTATGCCGACGGGAAGCTGCACATCGAGACGGACATCCCGGACGATTATGAGGTCGCGCTTGAGATTGAAGGGCCTTACGCATGGCAACGGAAGGAGCAGCCGGGATGACGGAGGAACAAGCATGGCGCAGTCCGGAGCGATCCGGCATGCAGGTCGTCTGCTATGGCGGGGAAAAACGCTTCTGGGCGATTGAATATACGGGCGGCATCGAAACGGGCTGGACGTTCGGCAGTCCCGCGTTCGAGCTGGAAGGGCGGATGGTGTCCGGCGCGCTCGCCTCGCTCGCGGAGACTGCGCCGCGCCGGACGCTTACATGCGGCGTGACCGAATACCGGGTGGGCGGACCGCTGCGCGACGCGCCGGGTACCGACCTGCATTGGATCGTGCGCGTGGCGGACGGCGGCAATCCGGTCGTCCGCTTCCGTTATGAGCTGGCATCGCGGGACGGCGCGCGTTTGACGAAGCGGACCGGCAGCGACCGGCTGCGCTACGTCTCGGCTTCCCTCGACGGCTGCGACCTTACGGTCGAGCGGCGGTTGTCCGAATTCGTGGAACCGGTACACAGCTATTGCCTGACCGAGCGCCAGGTGGACGAGCTGCATTTCAGGCGGGAAGAGACGTTGATGGGGCCGATGCTGACCGCGGGAGACGGGAGCCGCCGGCTGCTGCTTGCCTACGAACACGGATCCCAGTACCCGGACGCCTTCATTCAGTACCGGCTCCGGCCGGACCGGACGGTCGAGCTGGAGGCGGTCAAGGGCAATTATCTGGACGGCAGCGCCCCGACGCTGGAGCGGCCCTATCGAACGGTATGGATGCAAGCGGCTGCGATCGAGGGAGACGATGACGCGCTCGCTTCGCATTACCGCCGCTTCGCCCTGCGCCATTGGTCGGAAAACGCGGAGAGCCGCAGGCCCTATATTTTCTATAACACTTGGAACTATCAAGAGCGAGTCCGCAACGAGCAGGGCGGCAAGTATCTGGATCCGATGCGCCTTGAGCGGACGCTGCTCGATATCGACGCCGCGCACGAGCTGGGCGTGGAAGTATACGTCCTCGATACGGGCTGGTACGGCCGGACCGGCGACTGGCGAGCGGATCCGCAGCGCTTCCCCGACGATCTGCGCGAGGTCAGGGCGCGGCTTGACGGCTACGGCATGAAGCTCGGGCTGTGGTTCAACCCGACGGTGGCCGCGCTCGGCAGCGAGATGCTCGCCGCCCATCGGGACTGCGTCATGTCGGAGGAAGGCCGGGAGGCAGAGCCGGCCGAGGTGTGGGAGACGGAGGCGAGCGTGCCGCTTTGCCTCGCGAGCCGGTATGCGGACGCGTTCGCCGGGGAGCTGATCCGGCTGGCCCGGGATTACGGCGTCCGGTATTTTAAATGGGACGCGATCGCGCAGTACGGCTGCGACGCGCCCGGGCACGATCACGGCGATGCGGGACATAGCCGCCTGGAACGGCGGGAGAGCTACGCGTTCCAGCAGGTGCAGGCCATGGCGCGCATTGTCGATCGGCTGTGCGCGGCGTGCCCGCAGGCGATCGTCGACTTCGACGTGACCGAGGGAGGCCGCGCGATGGGATTGGCATTTCTGGGTTCCGGCAAGTATTTTCTGGTGAACAACGGTCCGTATTACTTTAATTACGATGTGCCGATCGACCGGGAGCGGGACAACTGGAACCTGTTTTTTCATCCCGGTCCCGCGCGAGGCTGGATCTGCCGCCGTCCGCTCGCCTACGATCGCTGGCTGCCGTCGACGCTGTTCCTCGCGCATTATTTGCCGGATGCGCCGCGGGACAACCAGCTGCTCTCCCTTGCCTCGCTCATGCTCGGCCATAACGGCTTATGGGGCGATTTGCCGGCGCTGTCGCGAGCGGACCGCGATTTTATACGCGGGACGCTTGACCGCTACAAGCAAGTACGGGACGATATTGCCGACAGCGATCCGGTGCGGGAGGGCGAGATAGGCGGTGCGGCGGAAGTGCACGAAAAATTGTCCGCGATGAACGGCCGCGGTCTCGTCGCGCTTTTCTCCGCGACGCCCGGAAAATATACTTACGCTACCAAGGGCAAGCCGGCGCTGCCGGTCTGGCACTCCGAGGGGGTCACCCTCGCGTGGGACGCGTCCGGCCGCGCGGTCATCGAGGCCGAATTTTCCTCGTCCTCCGCGGCGATCGTCTTGTTCGGCGCGCAGTAGCGCCTTCCCCCGGATAAACTGCAAAAAAACAGCCTCTCAACCTAAGCGCGCCCGAGCAAACGAGTTCCGTTCGCTCGGACGCGACTTCAGGCAAGGGGCTGTTTTCGCTTTGCGCGAATTCAGGCGACGGGGCCGTGCGCCGCGCAAGGTTCAAGACCGGCGCGGAGCGCCGTCCAAATATTTCTCCGTCAACACCGTAAGCAATTCGATGCCGACCTGATTGTGCCCGCCTTCGGGCAGGATCAGGTCGGCATACTTCTTCGACGGCTCGATGAACGCCTCGTGCATCGGCTTGACCGTCTCCATATATTGGCGGTACACCGACTGGATCGTCCGCCCGCGCTCCTCGATGTCGCGCACGACCCGCCGCAGGATGCGCACGTCTGGATCCGTGTCGACGAACACCTTGATGTCGAGCAGCTCCCGCAGCTTTTCCTCGTACAGCACGTGAAGTCCTTCGAGAATGACGATCGGATTGGGGAGCAGCGCCTCCCGCTCGTCGGCGGACCTGCCGTAGAAGCCAAAGTCGTATACCGGCGCATAGGCCGTGCGTCCCGTCTTCAGCATGCCCAGATGCTCGACGAGCAGGTCGTTGTCGAACATGAGCGGATGATCGTAATTCATCCTGGCGCGCTCTTCCATGCTCAAATGCGGATAGTCCATATAGTAGCTGTCCTGCGAAATAAACGTGACTTTGCCGGCGCCAAGACGCTCGATGACGGAACGCGCGACCGTCGTCTTGCCGGAGCCCGTGCCTCCGGCGATGCCGATAATCAGCATGGTTCGATCAACCTTCCCGCTTGCCCGTATTGAAGGGCTTTCTCGATGCCAGTATTGTAGCACAGGCCGGCGGCTCGCCGCAGCATGCCGTCCCGCGCCATCCATGCGTCCCGCGCATCCACGCGTCCCGCGCCATCCATGCGTCCCGCGCATCCACGCGTCCCGCGCCATCCATGCGTCCCGCGCATCCATGCGTCCCGCGCATCCATGCGTCCCGCGCCATCCATGCGCCCCGTGCCATCCATCCGTCCCGTGCCATCCCGGGCCCTCTCATGCAAAGTAGGTCTTTTCGCAGGTGAGTATCATCCTATATACTTAGAAATAGATTGTCGACGGAGGTCGGAAAAATAGGATTTGCCATTCCTTTTGAAAACGCTGTCGTATGCTAGACTGAAAATAGCAATATTAGGCTTTATCTACAAGTTCATCTACCATAAATGGGCCCATGACGCTGAACAGCCCGGGAAGGACATCCCATGACAGAGCTCCATGGCACCTATTATACGCCTCTGGTCGTTTTGTCGGTGCTCATATCCGTATTGTCCTCCTACTGCTCCCTGCTCGTTTACGAGCGCGTGTTGACATTGCGGGGAGGGTACCGCAATTTATGGATGCTGCTCGGCTCGACAGCCATGGGCTTCGGGATATGGTCCATGCATTTTATCGGCATGCTCGCGTATCATCTTCCCGTTAACATTCATTACCATGCGGGATGGCTGGTCGTCTCCATACTACTGCCCGTATTGGCGGTGTACGCGGCCTTCCGGATGATGTCCCGCAATCTGGCGAGCCATCTCTCCATGGCGATCGGCAGCTTCTGGCTCTGCGTCGCCATCGTCGGCATGCATTACAGCGGCATGGCCGCGATTCGAATGCCCTATAACCAGCGCTACGACTGGCTGCTGGTCGCGGCATCGGTCGGCATCGCGTTCGCCGTGTCCTTTGCCGCGCTCAAGCTGTCCCACGCCAACCAGCGGAAGGGACGGGCCGCGGGCCAAGGCGCCAAGATGCTGCTCGCCCTCTTGCTCGGCGCGGCGATCGCGGGCATGCACTACACCGGGATGGCGGCCGTCTCGTTCGCGGGAACGGAGGCCGAGGCGATGCACGCACGCGAGACGACGGAACGGATGCAGGCGGGAAACGCTTTGCTGGCCGCCATTATAGGTGGCTCGATGCTCTTTATCCTCGCGCTCGTCATGGCGAGCCAGATTTTGGACAAGCGGCTTGCCCTGCGGATCGCCGACTCCAACAAGCGCAGATACGATTCGATTTTCGAGCATCATCCCGATATGGTCTGCTTGTACGATCCGAGCGGGCGCATCCTCAGGGCGAATCCCGCCGCGGAGCGGATCATGGGGTATTCCGCGTCGGAGCTGCCAAGCAGATTCCACAACGATATGGTCAATCCCGACGAGTTAGCGCAGCTCGAGACTTGCTTCATGGCCGCGCTTCGCGGCGAATCGGGCACGGTCGAAGTGACGGTTCGCCATAAGGAGGGGCATCTGCTTTATCTGAGCTGCACGATGGTGCCATGGGTGGAGAACGGGCGCGTGCAGGACGTCTATACGATATCCAAGGATATTACGAGCAGCGTCATGACGGAGCGCGCGCTGCTCGGCGCCAAGCGTGATGCGGAGGAGGCGCTGCGGGTCAAGAGCGACTTTCTCGCCGTGATGAGCCACGAGATCCGCACGCCGCTTAACGGCGTGATCGGCATGAGCGCGATTCTGCTCGAGACCGAGCTCAGCGAGGAGCAGCACGAGTTCGTGCAGGTGATCCATGGCAGCGGCGCGCTGCTGCTGTCGACGATCAATGACGTGCTGGATTACTCCAAGCTCGAGGCCGGCAAGATGCAGCTGTCGATCGCGCCGTTCAGCTTGAAGGGGCTCGTGCGGGATACGGCGATGCTTTTTCAGACCCAGTGCAAGCAAAAGGGGCTCCAGCTCTCTTGCGCGGTCGCGGACGATCTGACCGACGCGGTGCTCGGAGACGAGCAACGCATCTGCCAGGTGCTGATCAACCTGGTCGGCAATGCGGTGAAGTTCACGAACAAGGGCGCGATCGAGGTGGCCGTTCATCCATCAGGGTGCGGGGGAGCGGAGGCTGCTCGACGCGTGCGCTTCGAGGTTCGGGATACGGGTATCGGCATTCCGGAAGACGAGCTTGAGCATCTGTTCCAGCCTTTCTACCAGGCGAAGAACGGCCTCGCCAAGCGACATGAGGGGACGGGCCTGGGGCTCGCGATCTGCAAGGATCTCGTGGAAATGATGGACGGGACGATCTCCGTGACGTCGGTCGTGGGAGAGGGAACGCGCTTCGTCTTCGAGCTGCCGCTGGAGGCGGCTTCGTTCAAAGGGCCGGATGCCTAAAAAAGGCTCGCCGCGCGCGGCGGATCGTCGAAACGCTTAAATAAGCGGAATAATAAGGCCCTCCTTCCGGAATAATGAAGGAAAACTTGCGGTTTCAGGACCGCAAGGGAGGGCTGATTATGGGCGGTCACCGAAAACGGACGATATGGCACGCGCTGCAGCCCGTTACCGGGGCGAAGCTGCTCGCGGGCTTGCGCGGCTCGTTCGACGGCATGGCGGACTTCGAGGCGGTACGCCTGGGAGAAGCGGCGTCGGGCGAGCTTTATTTGTGCTATTTGTCTACGCTGGTCGGATCGGAGCATCTCTTGTTCTCGCTGGACCCGTCATTCGATCAGGCGGACGCGTCTCTCGTGGAGCGGTATGTTGGCACCAAGTTCGCGGAGGGCGACCTGGCTGCCTGCGTGGAGGCGCTATGCCGCGGAGGCACCGTCCTGTGCACGACGGCGTCGGCGTCCGGCATTCTATTGGAGACCGCGGACTGGCAGCAGCGCAACGTCGGCCAGCCGCTGACCGAAAACGTGATCCAGGGTCCGATGTACGCGTTCAACGAATCGTACCGCACCAACGTCGCCCTGCTGCGTCAGCGCATGCGATCGCCGAAGCTCAAGCTGTGGGAAACGACGATCGGACGCGAGACATCTACGCGGGCGGGCGTTTTTTACATGCAGGGCCTGGCTGACCCGGGTCTCGTGGACCGCGTCATAGACCGATTCGCCCGGATCGATGCCGACGGCATTCAGGATACGGGCCAGCTGCTGCGCCTGCTCGGCGGCAAGTCCCTGCTGTTCCCGCTCGCCGTGACGACGGAGCGACCGGACCGGGTGGCCGGCGCGCTGATTGACGGAAAGATCGCGATCGTGCTCGACGGCACGCCGCTGGCCATCGTAGCGCCCGGGGCCTTCACCGATTTTTGGGCGGCGGCGGAGGACCGGTATTTAATGCCGTTTATCGCCTTGTTTTTACGGATGCTCCGTTTTATGGCGTTAATGACCAATCTGTTTTTGCCGGGCTTCTACGTGGCGATCACGTCCGTCAACATCGACGTGAATCGGCTGGAGATCAGTCTGGCTGCCGCGGGAAGCCGGGAAGGCGTGCCGTATCCGGTGCTTGTGGAGACGCTGCTCATCCTCTTCCTGCTGGATTGCATCGTAGAGGCCGGCGTCCGTCTGCCGCGAACGATCGGCGCCACCGTCACGATGGTCGGCGGCGTCGTGCTCGGACAGGCGATCATTCAGGCCAACATCGTCAGCAATTTGCTCGTGATCGTCGCGGCAACGACGGCGCTGACGAACTTCATCGTCGTAGACTACCAGATGGGCCTGGTCCTCCGCGTGCTGAAGTATTTCGTGCTGCTCGGCGCCGGCGTGCTCGGTATCCTGGGTCTCGTTCTCTGCTTCGCGATTCTGGTCGTTTTTCTGTCCCGCCTGGAGTCGTTCGGCGTTTCCTACCTTTCCCCGGCCGGGCCTCGTGCCCGCGTGTATACGAGAACGTGGCTCTCGTGGTTCAAAAGTCCGGTACGGTCGAGGGAACGGCGGGGATGAACGATACGAATTCGGCGGTGCGGTTGTCCGACACCCAATACTTCATCATGCAGCTGGCGGTATTTGGCGCGACGTCCTATTTTCTGTATCCGTATCTGATTCTGCATACCGACGGGGGCAGCTACTGGATGCCGATCGTGACTGGACTGCTGGCGGGCATCCTCGGTGCCAGGCTGTTCTCCGGCCTTATGGCGCAATATCCCGGACTCGACGCATTTGCCGCCGTAAAACGCGTGCTAGGCTGGCCGGGGCTGCTGCTTTTCGCGATTCCGTACGGCTGGTACATCTGGCGGGCCATGACGATGATCGCCCGCGCGCATGCCGAGATCGTGTCGATGACGATTCTGCATACGACGCCGCTCTGGATCCTGCATTGCACCGTACCGATCGCAATGCTGCTAGCCGCGGGAGGGGTGGCCTCCATCGTGCGGGCAGCAGCCGTATTCGTCACGGTCGGCATTCCCGTGACGATTGGAATCACGCTGCTCGGGTTCAGCGACCTCGACTTAGCGCTGCACGAGCCTTGGCGGCCGACCGACCTGTCGTACCTGGGCAGCCAATCGTTTTTTAAATCTTCGTTCGTTTGGGTCGGCTTCCTGTACTTGTGCTCTTGCGGCCAATATGCGCGAATCCCGGGCAGGCTCTGGCGCCCTTACGCGGCGGCAGCCTTTTGCTTTTTGCCGGTGATCGCCGCCGCGATCTATTTCCCAGTCCTGACGTTCGGCGTCGGATTCGCCAAGGCGTTGACCTTTCCTTTCCTCTCCAAGATGGACTCCGTCAGCCATTACTGGCTGGTGGTCGAGAACCTGACGGCCGTGTTCCTCTCGGCGGTCATCCTGCTCGTCATCCTGACGCTCAGCCTGATGATGCATAGCCTGGTCGCCGCGCTTCGGGCGCTGATGCCGTTTCTGTCAGCCCGCTTCGCATATGCCGCCGTCGGCGCAAGCACTTATATTTCAGCACAGCTCATTCCTTCGTGGGGATGGATCGAGAAAGGGATCTGGGCCGATACGCCCGTTCGGATTTACCTCGTGCTGTTTCCTCCCGTCGTATGGCTGTGGCGCCGTCTGGCGAGCGGAAGGCGGCAAAGCGCATGAGGGGGCGAAAAATGCGGAGGCGTTGGCTGGCCGTGCTCGGCATGCTGTTACCGTTGGCGCTGCTCCAGGGCTGCTGGGATATCCGGGATATCGACAACCGCATGCTGGTCGCCGCGCTGGGCATCTCGATGGTTGACGAGAAGGGCGTAAAAATATGGGTGAGATTCCCGCTTCCTCATTCTCAGTTGGGCATCGGGAGCGGCAACAAGGACTTTTTGTCCGCCAGCGAGCGGGGTGAGACCGCCACCGACGCTTTGGACCGGCTGCGCGCGCGGATGCCTAAATATTTGGATTTGTCGCAAACGAGAGCTGTCTTCGTCGAAAGAAGGCTGGCAGAAGCCAAGGGGATTTACGGCTGCCTGGACTTTGTCGTGCGCGACCGGATGCTTCCGATCAACGCGATATTTACCTTGATCGAAGGCGACATGGAGCCGCTCTTCCAGCGGCCCAACCCGTCCGGAGAGCTGTCGGGCGTGTATACGCGGCTATTTTTCGAGAGGTATGCCGGCGGCACGCCGCAAAAAAACAAGGTCGCGCTATGGGAAGTGTTCAGCCGGCATTACAATCCGCTTCAGGAGAGCCTGGTGCCGCTGCTCGTCAGGGACGAGTCTTTCCAGTTCAATCTGAAAGGCAACGCCTATTTCGTCAACGACAAGATGGTCGGCTGGCTCACGCCGGAGGAGACGCTGATTTACGAGCTCGTCACAAACCGGATGACGCCGTTCGAGATCGAGACGGCAGGAGGCGCCAACGTCAAGGTCGAGACGTCGAAGGCTCAGGTTCGAACGGGATGGGCAGGGGGCAAGCCGGATATCCATATTCGTATTCGCGTTACGATGAAGCTTATGGACACGTCTCACGCTTCGCCCCTATCGAGCCGGAAGATAGAAGAAGAAGTGAACAAGCTGCTCGAGGCGCGGTCGGTCGGCGTGTTCGCCAAGACGCAAGCCAAAGGCTCGGACGTCTTCGGCTTCGGCAACCGCTACCGCTCGTCGCTGCCTCCGGGACGATACCGGGAATGGGCGGCTTTGTATAAGCAGGCATCGATCGCCTTGAAGGTCGAATCCAACATGCGCAACGTAGGCCTTAAGCTGCTTCAGGAATAAGCGCGCCAGCGCCAGAGCGCAGACCGATTTCCGCAAGCGGCTGTCACCTTCGGTTAAAGTGGTTAAATATCAGTGATATAAACCGCGAGCCGGAGGTGCATATGGACGATTCGATCTATCGGTTCGAACATGTATGGCGCGTGGATCGGGAAAAAGAACGGCTGTGGGCGTTGATCGGCGATTTCCGGTACGACGGCTGGTGGCCGAACGTCAAGATCGAGCGGATCGCGACCGGCGCATCGGGCGACGGCGTGGGAAACGGCTACGCGGGCGAATTCCGTTCGGGGCTGTTTTACACGCTTAAGCTTGGCGTGTCCGTCATAGAGAGCCGGCCGCCGACCGCTGTCGCACTGCGCGTCACGGGCGATCTGGAAGGGCGCGCCGTCGTACGTCTGCACGGCGCCGGCCGCGCGACGGAGGTGCATGTCCTGATGGCGCTTGCGACAAGACGCAGGTGGATGACCTCGCTCGCGCCGCTTCTGCGTCCTGTCTTCGTCCGCAGCCACCGGCGGATGATCGAGGCGGGCATCGCAGGCCTGGCCGCCTATCTGGAAGCCGATATCGTGCCCGGCAGCGTCCATGCGCCGTATCGGCGGCCCGCAAGGGGATAAAGGCTCGTGCGCTGATTCGCAACAACAAAACAAAGAGACCGTCCGAAGACGGTCTCTCGTACCCGAGCGGCGCTGCTTGATTGAACCGTATCCCGCGCCTCCAGCCGGATTAGAGACTGGACCGGGTAAGGGATACGTTCAACATATGGGAACTAATGTTGACGCACCTCCTTTCCTGTAACAGCATTCTATCACAGCTCAGCACTAAAAAGATAGTCTATTTAGAATAATCAGAAAAAATAAATGAGACTGCTTCGGGCATCCACAGGATGCCTTGCGAGCCGGTCTATTTTTGCGGACGCTCAGCGCCAGTCAAAGTCGTTCGTTCAATCAGCGTTCCGGCGTGTAAAATAGACGTAGGATAAATTTGGCGCAAGGGAGGCGGCAGTGATGATACGAATCGGACTGACGGGCTTCGGCGATCATGAGGAGCTGTACGGCAAGCTGAAGGCGGGAGAACGGCTCCGCGAATACAGCAGGCATTTCGACGTCGTAGAGATCGACAGCTCGTTTTATGCCGTGCCGTCCGTGAAAAACACCGCCAAGTGGACGGCAGATACGCCGGAAGGATTCAAGTTCGTCGTGAAGGCCTATCAGGGAATGACGGGACATCTTCGCGGCAAAAAAAACTACTTCGACGACGAAGAAACGATGTACAAGGCATTTCACGAGGCGATCGCGCCGATGCGGGAGGCCGGGAAGCTGGCGGCCGCGCTGTTCCAGTATCCGCCCTGGTTCGATTGCACCCGCGAGAACGTAGACCTGCTGCGTCGGACGAAAGCATACATGAGCGATGTACCGTGCACGCTGGAACTGCGCAACCGGAGCTGGTACGCTCCCGAGTTCAAGGACAAGACGATCGCTTTTATGAAAAAAGAGGGCTGGATCCATACGATCGTCGACGAGCCGCAGGCCGGAGCGGGTTCGATCCCGATCGTGCCGGTCGCCACGACAAGCGACATGACCTACGTGCGGCTGCACGGGCGCAACGAGGGCGGCTGGCATGCGAGCGGACGTCCGGATTGGCGCAAGCTCCGGTACCTTTACCACTATGACGCGGAGGAGCTCGCAGAGTGGCGGGACCGGCTGCTGGCGCTGGAGCGGGAGACGGACACGGTGTATGTCGTGTTCAACAACAATTCGGCGGGGGACGCCACGCCCAACGCCAAAGCGCTGATGGACATGCTGGCGGGGATGTCGCCCGATGCGGCCGCCGCGCGGGCGGACGAGCAGTATCCCGTACCGGCAATCTAGTGAAGTTCGACGTCCCTGTGGTATGATAAATGTAACTACAGGGAGACGGGCGAGGGATGACTTATCACTTCCGAATTGCGTGTGGACCATTGCCCCGGTTGCGGCAGAATCTATCAGATCAATCTAAGGCAGATGTGCGCCGCTTGCGCCGCCGCCGAGGATACGCTTATGAACCGTATGGAGAAGGAGCTTCGCGCGAACCGCAAGCTGACCACGGAGGAGCTGGCAGAGCGGGTAGGCGAGCGTCCCGAGCTGATTCGCGCTTGGATTCGCAAGGGCAAACTGAAGGTATACGATTATCCGAACCTGGCCGACGCGTGCGACTTGTGCCAGGCGCCGATTCGCAAAGGCAAGCTGTGCCCGGACTGCTCGCTGCGCATCAAGAGCGAGGTCGCGCATGTGTACGAGCAGGAGCGTCTGATGCAGGAGCGCAAGCGCAGGGAGAACAGCTTTTTGAACAAGCGCAAATAAAAACGGGAAGCCGCGTCGAACAGGCGGCTTCCCGTTTTTTTTGATTTTATCCGCTACACGGGAATTTCTCCGTGCCGGATGGCGCCGCTCTCGACTTGAATGGTCGAGTGGCTGATGCCGAAGCGGCCCTCGATCAGGGTGATCGCGCGCTGCAGCACGTCCTGGCATTGGACGCCGTCCTGGACGAGGATGTGACAGCTGAAGGAATCCAGGCCCGAGGTGATCGTCCAAATATGCAGGTCGTGCACGTCGCGCACGCCATCGAGCGTGAGCAGCGCGGCCTTCACCTCGGCTTGATCGATGCCGGCCGGCGTGCCTTCCATAAGTACGTGCACCGTCTGCGTAATGACGAGCCATGCGCTCCGCAGGATCAGGACCGATACGACGATCGAGATGATCGGGTCGGCGATGTACCAGCCGAAGGCCATCATGAGGATGCCGGCCGCGATGGCGCCGACGGAGCCGAGCGCGTCGCCCAGCACGTGCAGGTACGCGCTGCGCATGTTGACGTTGTTCTCCACGTCGCCTTGACGCGTGAGCGCCCAGGCGCTGGCCAGATTGGCGAGGAGGCCGACGGCTGCGATCGCCATCATCGGGCCGCCGGCGACCTCCGGCGGCGAGGCCATCCGGCCGATGGCTTCGTAAACGATGAAGCCTGCGATGACGAACAGCGCGACGCCGTTGAACAGCGCGGCGAGAATCTCGAACCGGTGGAAGCCGTAGGTTCGCTTGGCCGAGGCCGGCCGCGAGGCAAACCAGAGGGCGGCCAGGCTCAGCGCCAGCGCGCTCGTATCGCTCAGCATATGGCCCGAGTCCGACAGCAGCGCGAGACTGTCGGTAAGCAGTCCGCCGACGAACTCGAGCACCATGATGCCCGCCGTGATCGCGAGGGCGATCGTCAGGCCTCGGCGGTCGCCTTCGCGCCCGTGATGATGGTGCCCGCCGATCCCGTGATGATGGCCGTGGTGGCCGTGGCTATGTCCATGACCATGTGAGTGTCCATGAAAACGATCGTTCGAATGTTCGTGCGCGTTAGCGTGTGAATGATCGCTCGGATGTCCATGCGCGTGGCCTTCGTCGTGGCCGCCGTGACCGTGGGCGTGCGTACAGGCGTCCGGGTGTATGTGCGCGCTGCCCGGATCCTTTTGGTGCGTCGCGCCCCCGACCTTGTCGTCCGTCCCCTTATCGTTTCGTTTGTCCATTGCCGTCAGCCCTTCCGTCCTAGCGAGTGCTATAACATATGAATACTTGCTCATATTATATGTTCTTTATCCGAATTGCACAATGACGAAACGGCGACATACCGTTCGCTCTCGCCAGAATGCGATCGCAACGGGTCCGCCGCTGAATAACCGGTGGCGAAGCGGGTATATACGCTGAATAACCGGTGGCGAAGCGGGTATATAGTAGTATATGCCATAGCGGCCGATTAGAGGAGGCGAATGCCATGAGCAGTCCGATCGAGGGCATCAAAAAAGAAATGGACAGCATGAAAGGGCATATCGATAGCATCAAGTCCGACGTTCAAGACACGATCGGCAGCGTGAAGGAAACCGTGACCGAGGCGAAGGATACGTTTAAAGGCTGGAAGAAAAAAGACGAAGTCGGCGTCGTTCATAAAGAAGGCAATGCCTTCGTCGTTCGCGAGAATGGCGAGCAAATCGGGGAGATCACGTTCTTGCCGGACGGGGAGAACACCTGGGTGCTTAACCATACGTATGTTTCTCCGGCTTACCGGGGCGGAGACATCGCGCGGCGGATGCTCGACAGAGTCGTCGAGGAGGCCCGCGCGGAGGGCAAGAAAATCGTGCCGGTATGCTCATATGCGCTCGTACAGTTCAAGCGAAACGCAGAGTATGGGGACGTGTGGCACAAAAACGAATCGCTTTAAGCAACAGGAGCGCATGGGTCTCGGACCCTGCGCTCTTTTTGCGATCGATCAAGCGTTGGCCTTGCGATAGGCGCCGGGGCTCCAGCCTGTCTCGCGCTTGAACAGGCTGCAGAACTGCGAATCGCTCGCGAAGCCGCAGTCCGAGGCGATCCCGGAGATGCTGCGCTCCGTCTCGCGAAGCAGCGTCCGGGCGTGATCGATTCGCCTGCCGAGCACGTAGCGTCCGGGCGACGCGCCGGTGTGCGCTTTGAAGAGATGACGATAGCGGTCGGGGCTGTAGCCGGCCATGGCGGCGAGCGATGCGAAGTCGATGCGCTGATGAAAATTTTCGTTCATATAATTAATCGCGTAACGGAACTTATCTTCGGCATATGTCGGCGAACCGCCGGTCAGTCTCCGCCGCAGCAGCAGGACAAGCTGGGAGGCGAGCAGGTCGAGCATGCCGGCGTAGTCCTCGTCTTTATTTCTCATTTCCTTGGCCATCCCGAGCAGCAGAGGCAGGACAGGGGCGTGATCGTCTTCGCAGTCCTTAGACCGATGATCTGAAAAGACGCCCTCGGGAAGCGCAGATTCCCGCAGCGGCGCAAAGCCCAAACAGAGTACCTCGGTCGGCGCGGCGTGACGCTCGTCGTGAAGCGTTCCCGGCCGGATAAGCGCATAATCGTCCTCGCGGAATTCGTAATCGCGATCGCCGATGCGCGTCCTTCCGTTTCCTTTCAAATAATAAACCAGCTCGTGGCAGCCGTGACGATGCAAAGTCACGTCGTTACCGGGCACGTGAGTCACGGGGAACAGGAAGTCCAGCCGTGCATGCATAAAAAGCGCTCCTTTCAGAGATCAGCCAAATTGTGATAGAGATTGACCGGAAGCGGATACGATTCAAATGGCGTCGTATATATAATTTAACTATCATTTTATCATGCTTACTGCAGCCTATTCAGCCAAAAAGAATAAGGAGGAGCTACGCAACTATGGTGAAGCCATTTGTATCAATCGCAGAGGATCGTCGCGTCAGCCGGCTGTCGCATCCCGGGAGAAAGGTTTCTATTGTAATGGATACCGATACTTACAATGAAATTGACGACCAGTTCGCGCTGATCTATGCGCTGAACTCGCCGGAGGCGGTGGAGGTCGAGGCCGTTCACGCCGCTCCGTTTCACAACACGATGTCCGACGGGCCCGAGGACGGGATGGAGAAGAGCTACCGGGAAATTTTAAAAATCCGGTCGCTCGCCGGCCGGGAGACGCTGCCGGTATTCAAGGGATCGAGGACTTACTTGCCGGGTCCGGATGTGCCTGTCGAGAGCGAGGCCGCCCGGGACCTGATCAACCGGGCGATGGCGCGAGAGGAGAACGATCCGCTCTACGTCGTCGCCATCGGCGCGATCACCAACGTCGCCTCGGCGCTGCTGCTCGAGCCCGCGCTGGCGGACCGGATCGTGCTCGTCTGGCTCGGCGGCCACGCTTTCCATTGGCAGAATACGAGGGAGTTTAATCTCGAGCAGGATGTGCACGCATCGCGGGTCGTGCTGGACTCGGGCGTCCCGCTGGTGCTGCTGCCCTGCATGGGCGTCGTGTCGCATCTGACGACGACGCTATCCGAGCTGCGGGAGCACGTCCGAGATAAAGGTCCGCTCGGGCAATACCTGTACGAGACGTTCCTCGGCTGCATGGACGATCACACCGGTCGCTCGCGCGTCATTTGGGACTTGTCCGCGGTCGCTTGGCTGGTGCGGCCCGATTGGTGCCCGAGCGAGCTGACGCCAAGCCCGCTTGTGACCGACGATTGCCGTTGGGCCGAAGCGGAGGGACGCCATCCGATCCGCTACGTGACGCATGTCGATCGGGACGAGATCTTCCAGGACTTGTTCGCCAAGCTGGGCCAAGCGAGCGGCGTAGAATAAGAGGCGTCAGCTTATCGTCGCGGAAACAGACTTTCGGGCGTGCCACACGTGAAACACGCACATTTCGCACGTTTTAACGGTATCCCCTTCGCGCAGGCGAAGGGGATACTGGCGTTTGGAGCGAACGTAAAGTCTGACAAGCTTCGGGCGAACTGCAGATCCGTTATCGGCGATCATTCGGCAGGATTGCTGGTGGTAGGAATGTGGGAGAAAGCGGATTCGCCTGCAAAGGTCAGTAATGGTCAATAATAGCTATGCGAGCGAGCTATGAATGGATTTATGCAAGAAAATCTCCTAAAATCACCTCATATCCACATTGGCATAATCGTATGGCGGGTCTATAATGACATTAAGGTCAAAAAAGGTCAGACGAGACTGCCCGGGGGAGGAGATGCGCCATGACGATCGGCAACCCGTATGAAGTGCTTGGCGTCGGCAAGGACGCTTCGAAGCAGGAGATCAAGAAGGCTTATCAGAAGCTGGCCAAGCAATGGCATCCCGACGTGAATAAAGCCCCCGAGGCGGAGTCGAAGTTTAAGGAAATCGCGGAGGCTTACGACATTCTGAGTCATGACGATAAAAGGCAAGCATACGAGGAAGAGCAGCGTTATGCGTCGATGCGGCGCGAGTATGCGGGACGGGCAGGAAGCAGCGGCGGATCAGGCGGCGCACAAAGCGGCGGGGCATGGAGCTGGAGCGGCGGCGGTCAAGGTGCGGCTGGTTTGTCCGAGGAGGAACTGTACGAGATGCTCTTCGGCAAAGGCGGAATCGGAGGAGCGGGCGGATTCGGCGGTAGAGAAGGCTTCGGCGCCTACGACGGCATGGCCGGCGGAAGAAGCGGTTACGGCGCGCACGCCGACGGTCCGGCCGGGTTCGGGGCCGGTTCCGCTTGGGGCGCGTCAGGGTTCGACCCCTTCGGCCCAGGCGCCCGAACGCAGCATGCCCGGCTGAACGTCAGCTTGGAGCAGTCTTGGCGGGGGGCCAAGGTCAACGTGAGGGTCGGGACCAAGGACATCGCGCTGCGCGTGCCCGAACGGATGGCCGACGGCACTGTCATCCGGCTCAAGGGAGACGGCGTCAACGGCTTGCAGGAAGGCGACGAGCTGCTGATCGAGCTGTCCGTCGAGCCGAATGAAGCGTACGCGCTCGGCGAGGACGGGGATTTGCGGGCGACGGTGGAGGCTGCGCCGTGGCAGGCCGTGCTGGGCGGAGAAGCGATCGTCCGGCTGCCGGACGGCGGCCAGGTCAAGCTGCGGATTCCGCCGGATTTTCCCGCGGGCAAGCAGCTGCGCATTCCGGGCAAGGGGCTGCGCCGCAATGACGGCGGATATGGCGACATCCTGTTCGATGTCGCGATTGCCGTGCCGCCTAATCCGAGCCAGGAGGAGCGGGAGCTGTACAGGAAGCTTGCGGAACGTTGCAGCTTCAAGGCAGGCATCAAGCCGCGCGCGAGAAGCTGAAGCTCGGCCAAACCGCACGCGAATCGGCATGAATCCGCAACAAACGGGACACCATTTTAACCGATAAGGGGAGACACGCTTATGGACTTCAACAAATATACGCAAAAACTGCAGGAAGCTGTCGCAGGCGCGCAATCGCTGGCCGGCGCGAGCGGGCATCCGGAGATCGACTCGCTGCACTTGCTCGCGGCGCTGCTGAAGCAGCAGGACGGACTGCTGCCCAGATTGCTGCAGCGAGCCGACATTCAGCCGGCCGAGATGGACCGGCAAGCGATGGGACGCTTAATGAAGCGCCCGCGCGTCGGCGGATCGGATTCGGTCAAGCGGTACGCATCGCCCGCGCTCGTAGCCGTGCTGGAGCAGGCGGAGCGGGAAGCGGCGTCGATGACGGACGAATACGTCGCGGTCGAGCATGCGGCGCTCGCGATGGCTTCCGCGCCTAGGGACGGCAACCGCGACGTGCGCGAACTGTTCGATGCCTTCGGCCTGACCCGGGATCGGCTGCTCGCCGTCCTTAAGGAGATTCGCGGCCATCAGCGCGTGACGAGCCGGGAGCCGGAAGCGACGTACGAGGTGTTGGAAAAGTACGGACGCGACCTCGTCGCCGAGGTGCGGGCAGGCAAGGTCGATCCGGTCATCGGCCGGGACGGCGAGATCCGGCGGGTTATCCGCATTCTTTCCCGCAAGACGAAGAACAACCCGGTACTGATCGGCGAACCGGGCGTCGGCAAGACGGCGATTGTCGAAGGCTTGGCCCAGCGGATCGTACGCAAGGACGTGCCGGAGGGGCTGAAGGACAAGACGGTATTTTCGCTGGACATGAGCGCGCTCGTGGCCGGGGCAAAGTACCGTGGAGAGTTCGAGGAGCGGCTCCAGGCAGTTTTGAAAGAAGTGAAGGAGAGCGACGGCCGGATCATCCTGTTCATCGACGAGCTGCATACGATCGTAGGCGCCGGCAAGACCGAGGGCGCAATGGACGCGGGCAACATGCTGAAGCCGATGCTGGCGCGGGGCGAGCTTCACTGCATCGGCGCGACCACGCTCGACGAATACCGGACATATATCGAAAAAGATCCGGCGCTCGAACGCAGATTCCAGCAGGTGCTCGTCAGCGAGCCGAACGTCGAGGATACGATCTCCATTTTGCGCGGCTTGAAGGAACGCTTCGAGCTCCATCACGGGGTTAAAATTCACGACAGCGCCCTCGTGGCGGCCGGCACCCTTTCCAACCGTTATATTGCGGACCGCTTCCTGCCGGACAAAGCGATCGACCTGGTCGACGAAGCGTGCGCGATGATCCGTACGGAGATCGACTCGATGCCCGGCGAGATGGACGAGGTCATGCGCCGCATGATGCAGATGGAGATCGAAGAAGCCGCGCTCAAGAAGGAGTCCGACGACGCGAGCAAGCGCCGGCTGGAGTCGCTTCAGCGGGAACTCGCCGATCTGAAGGAAAAGCATCTGGGCATGATGGCGCGTTGGGAAAAGGAAAAAGCCGCGATCCAAGGCGTGCGCGACCTGCAAAAGCGGCTTGAGCAGGCGCGCAAGGACTTGGCTGACGCTCAGGAGGAATACGATCTGAACCGCTCGGCGGAGCTGAGCTACGGCATCATTCCCGATCTGGAGCGTCAGCTCAAGGCGGCGGAGGAGGCGGCCGAGCAGGAGGGAGAAACGCGCCTGCTGCGGGAGTCCGTGACCGAGGAAGAGATTGCCGACATCGTCTCGCGCTGGACGGGAATCCCGGTCAAGCGTCTCGTCGAAGGCGAGCGCGAAAAGCTCCTGCGGCTGGAAGAAACGCTGCACGAGCGCGTCGTCGGCCAGGAAGAGGCCGTCGGTCTCGTCTCCGACGCCGTGCTGCGCGCGCGCGCGGGCATCCAGGATCCGAACCGGCCGATCGGCTCCTTCCTGTTCCTGGGGCCGACGGGCGTCGGCAAGACGGAGCTGGCCAAGGCGCTCGCGGCGACGCTGTTCGACCGCGAAGACGGCATGATCCGGATCGATATGTCGGAGTATATGGAAAAGCACAGCGTGTCCCGTCTCGTCGGCGCGCCTCCGGGATACGTGGGATACGAGGAAGGCGGACAGCTGACCGAGGCCGTTCGCCGGCAGCCGTACACCGTCGTGCTGCTCGACGAAGTCGAGAAGGCGCATCCGGACGTATTTAACGTCCTGCTGCAGCTGCTCGACGACGGCCGTCTGACCGATTCTCAAGGGCGCGTCGTCGACTTTAAAAACACGATCGTCATCATGACGTCTAACATCGGCTCGCCGCACCTGCTGCAGGGCGTGGACGACAACGGCGACATCGCGCCGGCCGTGCGCGACCGCGTCATGAAGGAGCTGTCCGGGCACTTCCGGCCGGAGTTCCTGAACCGCGTAGACGACATCGTCCTGTTCAAGCCGCTGTCGCTTGGCGAGATCGAATCGATCGTGCGTAAGCTGGCGCGCGGCTTGGCCGATCGCCTGTCCGAGCGCGGCATCGCCTTGCGGCTGACGGACGAAACCGTCCAATTCATCGCGAAGGAGGGCTTCGATCCCGTGTACGGCGCGCGTCCGCTAAAACGGTTCATCCAGCGTCATCTCGAGACGCGGGTAGCGAGAGCGCTGATCGCAGGCTCGGCGCCTGAAGGTTCGATCATGACGGTCGAAGCTGCGGACGGCGGCTTATCGGTGGAGATCCGGCCGGCAGGCGAAGTCGAACCCGAAACGGGCGAACTTGCCTCGGAGCATTTGCAGACCGTGTGAGACTATGCTTAAGTTTTAAGTTAGAGCCATCCTTTATCCTGGTTTGAGCCGGGACGAGGGATGGCTTTTTGACGCGGGGAGCTCCGTTTTTCCGTTTGAACGATATCCCCTTCGGTCAGGAAGGTGGCTGATTTTCCCCTTTGGTGCGTTTGAACAGTATCCCTCTCGTTCAGGAAGGTCGGCAGATCAGGACTCGCAGTCACATTTTAAATGTCATCCCCTTGGCTCAGGAAACATGCCGTTCAGTTCTCGCAGTCACATTTTAAAGGTATCCCCTTGGCTCAGGTAACATATCGTTTAGTCCTCATCGTCATATTTGAACGGTATCCCCTTGAATCAGGAAGGACGGCGGAAGCGTAAACGTGTGGTTGCTATCTGCACGATATCCCCTATCCGTCAGGTGGCGCTGAACTTGCGTCTCCAGCCGGATCCTTTTCATTGCCGGTTACTGATTAGTGGGGATATCGTTCAAAATATCGGAACCGCGGAGTGTCCCTGATCGAAGGGGATATCGTTCAAATTAACGGAAGCGCGAAGTGTCCCTGACTGAAGGGGATATCGTTCAAATTAACGGAAGTGCGAAGTGTCCCTGACTGAAGGGGATATCGTTCAAATGGGCGAAAACGCATTAAATGGGCGGGGCGCGGAGTTTCCTGACTAAAGGGGATATCGTTAAAATACTCGTGGACGGCGGCGCGTTGCTGTTCTTTAAACGAAATAGGCAATATAACGGCACGGAGCTCCAAGTGGAATTCGTGCGCCGAACGTGGCTGGGCTGGAAATGGGGCATGGGGGGAGGGTGCAGCATCGGCTACGGCGAACCGGGGGAGACGGGCGTTCGTACGCTGCTGAATTATATGACCATGCCCAACAAATATCCAGGCGTGCCCTATACGGTCCAGGCACTGGACGAGCAAGGGAATGTCGATGCTGAAAAGACGCTTGCCGACCCCATCAACGACACGGGCGATCTCAAAACGAACGATAGCCGATAGTCGGTTTGGCAGGCGATATTCGGCTCAGCTGTTCGTCGATTGGCCCCCGTCGACGTGGAGGACCTGCGCGGTAACGTAGCGGGAGTCGTCCGACGCGAGATAGACGTAGGTCGGCGCGAGCTCGAACGGCTGACCGGGACGGCCCAGCATCGTCTCCGTGCCGAAGACGGCGACCTGATCGGGAGAGAAGCTGCTCGGAATAAGCGGCGTCCAAATCGGACCGGGGGCGACCGCGTTGACGCGAATGCCCTTGGGCGCCAGGTTGCGCGCAAGGGCGCGCGTCCAGCCGACGATCGCACCCTTGGTGGCGGTGTAGTCGAGGAGCGTTTTTTCGCCGACATAGGCTACGACCGAGGCCGTGCCGATGATCGACGCGCCAGGCTTGAGGTAAGGAAGGGCCGCGCGGGTCGTATGGAAGTGAGAGAAAAAATTCACCTTAAACGTGTTCTCGAACTGCTCGTCGGTGATGTCCTCCAGCTCGTTCTGCTGGAACTGGATGCCGACGTTGTTGACGAGGACGTCCAGGCGTCCGAATGCTTTGGCGGTATCGTGGACGATCGATTCGCTTACGGCTTTGTCGCGCACATCGCCAGGCAGCAGCAGGCAGGTTCGGCCGTACGCCTCGATGCAGGCCTTGGTGCGCTCCGCGTCTTCGTGCTCGTCGAGATAGGAGATGGCCACGTCGGCGCCTTCTTTGGCGAAGGCGATAGCGGCAGCTGCGCCGATGCCGCTGTCGCCGCCGGTGATCAGCGCGGCGCGGCCCGCGAGCTTGGCGCTGCCTTTATAATGCGGATTGTCGACGATGGGCTTCGGGACCATCAGGTTTTCGATGCCGGGCTGACGATACTGGCGCTGCTCGGGTACGCTGATCGCGATGTCCTCGTACCGCGTGACCGTACCGTATGCGGGATAGAGAGGGTAGGGGCTGTCTATCTTCGCCTCTTCGAATTTTTGCTGCAGGCTGCGTATTTGTTCCAACTCATTTTCGATATCGCGCTTGTCGGTCATGTCGGCCTCCCGTGAATCGGCGACCCGCGCTCTGGACTTTGGAAGCGGCGAGTCCTCCTCGATTTCGTTATTTCTCACCGTATGCCAAAGCGGCTAGACGGGTGCCTAGCCGCATCGGCGCGGGTCGATAGGGAGTGCCTTTTTACCGAGACTACAGCGTTTTAAAAAAAGAGAAGCCCGGTTTGTTATAGCCCATCTTCGTCTCGTAAAACCGGTGGGCATCCACGCGCGCTAACCCGGACTCCAGGGCAACCGTTTTGCATCCGTTATCCTTTGCGTACTGATGAACGTGCTCCAGCAGGGTCTCGCCGTGTCCCTTGGAGCGCTCGGAGGCTTTGGTAACCAGATCGTAGACGAATACATGCTTGCCGAAATAAAAGTTTGTCAGCATGATGATGCCGGCCAAGGCGACGATCCGGTCGCCTTCGTATAGGGCGAGCATTTTGTAGCCCTCGGCATTCATCTCGCGCAAAAGGCCGAGATAAGCCTCTTGGTCCAATTGCGTCCGCAGCTCGTTCATGACGGGATACGCTTCGAGCCATTGTTGTTCGTGGACCAATTCTTTGATCACGTTCAGTGCTCCTTGTCCGCGAGCTTCCCGCTCGTTAATACGCGGCAATCGCCGCTTTGTCCTCAGTCTATCATCGACCGCCATATGTACGCCAACGCTTGTCTGCAATCCGCAGTGAAAGAAGCATGGGCAGCCCATTCTAATTTCAAAGGGACCTGCTCTCCAGAAGCGAAGCCGACATAGGCTGTGATGGCGAACAGCCCGATGGAGGATGATCGATATGAAGGTGCCATACTCGTTCAGCAAAAAGGCGAATGCGCTCCTGATCAATGAGTCGAATGGCATGGTGCGGGTCGCCTACGGCGACTTTATTACGCTCAATCTGCCGCTCATCGGTCCGCGACCGCCGTATTATGCGCATCCGCGCTATGAGGGGCATTATCCGCTGATCTGATCGCCCGCCCGAAGAGAAGGTCCGGCGAGGTGCATGCCCTAGCGGCGGGCGAACACGCGAGGTCGGTCTACGAATGCCAAAAAACGCCTCATTGTCGAGGCGTTTTTGCGTTAGCCGTTCATGCCGCGCCGAAGCGTGATCAGGTCGCGCAGATCGTCGGTCGACAGCTCGGTGATCCAGCCCTCGGAGGAGGAGATGACGTTGTCGCTGAGCTGCTGCTTGCTCTCCAGCATCTCGTCGATTCGCTCCTCGAGGGTGCCGAGGGAGATGAACTTGTGCACCTGCACGTCCTTGGTCTGGCCCATCCGGTAGGCGCGGTCGGTCGCCTGGTTCTCGACGGCGGGATTCCACCAGCGGTCGAAGTGGAACACATGGTTGGCGGCGGTCAGGTTCAGGCCGACGCCTCCAGCCTTGAGCGAGAGAATGAATACATTAGGCTGCTCGTCCTGCGGCAGCGTCCGCGACTGGAACCGCTCGATCATCCGGTCGCGCGCATTTTTGGACGTGCTGCCGTTCAGGTAGAGCACGGGCTCGCCGAGCTCCTGCGACAGGACGAGACGGAGCATCTCTCCCATGCCGACATACTGGGTGAAAATGAGGCAGCGATCGTCCTCGTCCCGGAGCTCCTTGACCATGGCGAGCAGCCGCTCGAGCTTGGCCGAACGGGAGACCATCTCGGCCAGCTCCGCCTCGGACGGTGCCGATGGATCGCCGGCCGGGTTGGACTTGGGCTTGCCTGGCGGCTTGACTGGGGGTTCGGGCTCCGCTCCGCCTGCGAGCCCCTTTTTGTCCTCCGAAGCGGCGGACGCCGTCGCCTGCTCCTTGTTCAACAGCGCCGGATGGTCGCATACCTGCTTGAGGCGGGTCAGCGCTGCGAGGATCGCACCCTTGCGCTCGATGCCTTCGAGCGTTTTCATCCGCTCCAGCAGCTCGTTAACGGTCTGCTCGTAGAGCGCGCTCTGCTCGGGCGTTAGCGGGACGTACGTTTTCATCTCGTTTTTGTCCGGCAGGTCGAGCTGGATGTTGGGATCCTTTTTCTTGCGGCGCAGCATAAACGGTCCGACGAGGCGCTTGAGCTCCGCCGTCCTTCGCTCGTCGCGGTTGCGCTCGATCGGCGTGGCGAACCGTTCCTGGAAGGCGCGCTGCGTTCCGAGGTAGCCCGGCGCGATGAAGTCGTAGATCGACCATAGTTCGGCCAGCCGATTCTCGATCGGCGTGCCGGTAAGCGCGATGCGCTGCCCTGCGGACAAGCTGCGTACGGCGACGGACTGTTTGGTCTGCGCATTTTTAATATTTTGCGCCTCGTCGAGACATATCGCCGCCCATACATAGGTCTGCAGCAGCTCCTGATCGAGCGATGCCGTGGCGAACGAGGTGAGCACGACATCCGAGATCGCCGCTTGCGCGGCGAAGGCCTCCGCGTCCGTAATCCGGCCGCTGCCGTAATGCAGGCTGACCGAAAGGCTTGGCGCGAAGCGCGCGATTTCCTTCTGCCAGTTGCCCAGCACCGAGGTCGGGCAGACGATCAGCGCCGCGCGCCGCCGCTCCGGCGGCGTATCGTGCCGCAGCTGAAGCAGGTAGGCGATGAGCTGCACCGTCTTGCCGAGGCCCATGTCGTCCGCGAGCACCGCGCCAAGGCCGAAGCGCCGCAGCGACGTGAGCCAGCCGAAGCCTTCGCGCTGGTACGTCCGAAGCGTCGCCTGCAGATCGGCCGGGGGCTCGGGCAGCGGCCACTCCGAGGGGCGTCCGAGCTGCGCGAAGAACGAGGCAAGATGCTCGTTCAGCTCGACCTCCAGCCGCACGCGCGCAGCGGAAGCCTCCGCCGACTCCTCGGTCCCGGCGTCGTCCGCGTCCTCGCCTTCGCCGAGCAGATGAAGCTGCAGCACGTCCTGGAACGAGAGGCCGGCCGTCTTGTCCATGCCCGTCATCATGCGCCGGATCTGCGTCAGCAGCGCCGGGTCGAGCGCGATCCATTGGCCGCGGTGGCGGACGAGCCGCTGATTGCGCGCGACGAGCGCGGCAAACTCTTCTTCGCTAAGGTCCAAGTCTCCGATGGCGACGCGCCAGTCGAAGTCGATGATCGCGTCCAGCCCGAACAGCGAGCTGCCCTTGCCGCCGGACTCGGGCGCGATCTTGGCGCGCAGCCGCGGCTTCTTGCGGGTCGCCGCCTCCCACCAGGCGGGCAGCAGCACCCGCCAGCCGGCCTCAAGCAGACGATTGCTGTCTGCCGAAAGAAAACGCCAGGCCGCCTCGTCGTCGAGCGGCGCGGCGAGCACGTCCTTCGGCCCGCCGGCGAGGCGCTCCGGCGGCAGCACCGCGCGCAGCCGCTCCAGCCAGCCGGGGGCCTTCGCGCCGGCCTCTTCGTTCCAGGCGGCAGGCCAGCGCCCGGAGACCGAGCCGTCCGCGCCCAGCTTCGCGGGATGCACGATCGTCTCGTCGCGCTTGCTCTGCAGCGCGAGCTGCAGCCGCCAATCGTCCGGCGCGTTGCCTCCCGCGTAGGGCTCAACCAGCCGCAGGATCGGCCGGAACGGCGCCATGTCCTGCCGCCAGCCGATCGCCTCGAGCCAGCCGCGCGCGTCCATGCCGGCCGCTGATGCGGCACTTTTGTCGAACAGCAGCGGAAACTCCCGCCGCAGCTCGGCATAATCCTCGTCCGTGCCGTAGTGGCGCTCCCGCACGGCCGCCGAAAAGGCGGCGCGCAGGCCTTCGATAAATTCGTCGTCAACAGCTTCTCCGTCGGCAGGCGGCAGCTCGCCTTCCCAGGTCCACTGCAGAAGGCCGCTACGATAGGCGTCCAGATGAGGAACAAAGCGGCGCTCCTCTACCCATGCGGCCAAGACCGGAGCCCACGCGGCAAGCCGGCCGCCTTCTCCGGCGATCTGCCAATCCACATGCTTTAGCAGCCGCGGCTCCGCGAAGAAGGCCAGCACGTGCTCGGCCGGGAGAATGACAATCTCCGCCTTGCTCTGCCGCGGATCGTCGGCCGTCGGCATCGTCACCTGTCTCACGTCCAGGTTCGTCCCGTAAAACGAAGCGTCGTGCCAGGCGAACAGCCTGTGCTTGAGCAGCATGCCCGGCACGTAGCCATACCCGTCCAGAACGCCGTATATGAGTGCGTCGCCATGCTCGCTCAGCCGCACGTCGACGTCGATCGTATCCCGGTACGCGCTCATGACAGCTTTCCTTTCCGCAGCTCTTCCTGCAGCGCGCGCAGCCTGCTGTGGCGCAGCTCGAACAGCTCGTAAAATTCGATCCAGCGCTCTTCGCGCTTCATCTTCTTGTACAGCTTGGCCAGCCGCTTGAGCAGCTTGACCGCCGATTTGTAGCTGGCTCTGTTTTTCATCGTCACATAACGTTCGACCGCCTGATGGTAAAAGGGGAGCAGCGCATGCGGCGCTGCCTTCTCCAGGGGCGCCAGCTCTGTCGCGCGGTAATCGAGCGGATCGCGTCCGAAAGAAAGCTGAATGTCGATCCACTCTTCGTACCTTCCGGCGCCAAGCAGCCGGTCCTCGTAGATCGCCTGAGAGGACGGCAGCATCGCCTCGAACGTCTCCCACATCCGGGGCTCAGCTTCGGGCAGCTTGGCGACGACGGCATCCCACAGCCCGGCGTACGTCTCGAGCTCCTGCAATCGCCTACCGCTCATCAAGGGGCCAAGCTCGGTCAGCCATCGGAGCAGACGCTGCCACTCTTGCATACGGGCGAGCTCGCCGAGCATCTCCGCGAGCATGGCGACCTGGGCGGAGCCTAGGCGGCCCGCTTGGTCGCGAAGCAGGGCCAATGCCCGGTCGTCGTCGGCCAGGGCGAACCGCATCCGCAGCACGGCCGCGTTCCAGGCGCTCCCGCTCTGGGCGGGCAATCCGCTCTTGGCCGCCTCGAGCTTGCGGAGCTCCTCCTCGTACCAGGCATCGCCTCCATACGGGGGCGCGAGCCACGTTTCCCACAGGCGGCCGTAATGCTTCAGATCGTAATCCTGCGTCGGGCCGGGCGCCAGCATCGCCGTTCGCAGGATGTCGACCGTCTGAAGCAGGCGGTCGCGCGCGAGCGGCTCGTCCTCTGCGGGAAGCGGACGATCCAGGCAGCCCATCGCCGCTTCGTGGAGATCCGTCACGGCCAGATGCGTGAAGTAGCCGAGGTACGAATTGGGACCGAGCGCCGGGTTGCTCTGCGTCTCGGCCGCATGGCGCATGAGAAACAGCAGCGCGTTCAGCTCGAACAGCCGCTCCGCGACGGGCGGGAGCGCGGGCTTTATTTTATAAAAAAGGCCCAGTGCTTGCTTGACGTACTGGGTATTGCGGACCTGGCCGGCGATGGGCGCAAGACACCTGTCGAACAAGTCCAGCCACGCTTGGACGCTTAAATCGGGAATGCGGGCCGCGTCGCTCGCGAGCCGCTCGATGTCGGCATTCTGCTGCCGGCCCGAGGTGGCGGCTTGCGGACGCGACGCAAGCGTCTTGGCGTTGGCCAGCGCGGGGACGGGGTAGCCGTGGTAGCCGGACCATTCCATGAGCACGGCGGCCATATGTTTGCATGGCCGGCCGACAGGGCAGCTGCATCTGCTGTCCGCCAAGGCTTCGGTGTCGACGTGCGTCCGATAGGTCTCCGTGCCCGCCACTTCGGCAGCCAGATGCCGCATTTCCTCGGGGTCGGATAACTCGATGCGTCCTTGCTTGTAATATTGATAGCCGCGCTTGAGCGTCAGATCGTCGAACGCTTCCGCAACGCGGCGCAGTAGATCGATCCACCGCGGATCTTGTTCCGGTGGCGTGACTTCTGTGAACATCGTTGGACCTCGCTTGGTTTCCGATTGACTTCGAGCTTCCATTATACCATTTCTCGTACACATGTTCGCAAAACGAGCGCATTTTCGAAAGGCATATTTTTGCCGCGGCCGAAGCGTTCGCCGCGTCGGCGACCGTGACGCCGGACGCGGTCAAGGCGGGGGAGGAAATCACGATCGACGTGCGCATGGCTTAAGCAGACGAAGTTTGCGTGCTTATCTCCTGCGAGACGGGCGGATCCGTGCGTCTCGTTTTTGCATGCTTCGACGTATGCCGGCCGGTTTTTCCCGATGCAATATCTCCCAGGCGGGTAATACATACGTAACGGCAATCCGGCTTGATACGGCCAGACCGATTGCCGGTCGGAAGGAAGATATCCGTATGCTTCGCAATACTGCCGTCGCTTCGTTGTATCCCTGGGCAGGCAAGCCGTCCGTCTTCGACACGATCGTCCTTCGAACAGACCAAGACGGCAAGCTGAAGTCCCAGACGCTGCCCGACGACGACGAATACGCGGACAAGCCCGAACGCAAGGAAGCGCTGCGCCAGCAAAGCCTGGAGGGAATCGGGCCGATCGGCTCCATCGAGGATGAAGGCGCCGCCAAGGAATTGGCACGCCTGCTCATCCGACTCAGCCGCGACCGCAACGTCCGCAACCGAAGAGCCGCCTATCTCGCGCTTATGCGCGAGGAATCGCTGGATGCGATCAGTCCGGCGCTCCAGGCTTTACATAAGCTGCCGGGACTGAATGCCGGCAATTTGTACGAAGAGGCATTGTGGATGGCGCGGCACGGCGTGCACCGCAATGTCGTGAAGTTCGGACTTGCCCTCCTGAGCCAATACGGCAGCGATCGGCACAGGGAGCTGGCGTTCACGCTGGGCAAGCACGAGGAATTCACGCTGTATGCGGCTTCGGCGCTCTTGAGCATGGAGCAGTCCAGCAAATTGCTCTGCGAGCTCGCGCGGTGCGTGGACGGCTGGGGACGCATTTACTTGGTCGAGCGCCTCGACCCGGAGACGCAGGAGATTCGGGATTGGCTGCTACGCGAAGGTTTTCGCAATCGAATCGGCGACGGTCTGCTCGCTTATACTTGCGCGCTTAAGGGAGATTTGGAGGAGGCGCTCGGCGAGGATGCGATCGACCCGGCGCTTTTGGAGGGTGCGGGCGGCATTTTGTCCGCGCTGATCGCCGGCGGTCCGGCCGAGGACATCGACGACTACGAGCAGGCCATGCCCGTCATCGGCGACTATTTGCGTCATGCGCAGCGCATGCGCCCGGATTCGGCGCATAGGAAGCCGATTGCGGCCATCGAGGCATTCCTCCAACAGGACGAACGAGCCTGGGAGAAAAGGTATCGGAACGGCTGGACGCCCGAAGCGCGCGAGTCTTATCTGGCGATGTGCCGTTCGCTCGCGACGGCGGAGCCGTCGGTCGGGCGTACGGCGGATGAACGAAGAAGACTTACATAAGTTTGAAAAGAGCAGGGGCACGTCCCAATCGCGTGGGAGCGAACGCTATCGCATGCCGAGAGGGAGGCGTCCAATCGCGCGGGAGCGAGTGTCTCGGGGCTGTCCCGGAGGGGCTTGCTCCGAGATACGGGGCTTGCGCTTGCTTTTCCTGCTATCGGCCTGCCAAACCTGCGCCTCTTGTAAGTGGGGAGAGGGGGGAAGCTGAGCGCAAGTCTGCGCTAATATGAGCATCGCGCGAGCGGCGGGCGAGGCTGTCCATGCGCTAATGCCCGTTCCTGAGTGCGGGCTCCGCAACAACGCATAAAAAGAATGCGCGCGCCTAACAGCACGCAGCATTCTTTTTTTGCATCAAACGCCAATTATTAACTTTTTATCATAAAGCAGATTTAATATGTACATGAATTTGGAATACATGGTATATTAATGTTCGTTGTATTGAACGTTTGTTTAAAACGCCTGCATGCCATCCTCCCGCGAGTCTTCCATTTTCCTCCTTGATCGGTGTTCTCAGAATCGTGTTTCTTCTATTAAAAATAGATTATAATTTCTTTGCTTTAAAATCTGAAAAAGCATGCTAAAATAGGTCGCAGGAAACAAATGGCATGTCGGATTGCTGCCATTGTATTCATGCAAACCTATGTATAACCGATATATCAAATATAGCTGTCGTTTAGTATACACTTCTTGCTATTACTCCGTCTTTACCCTGCATCAATCATATCCAAACATACGGAGGTTATTTATTTTGAAAAAAATCGGTTTGACGGCAATGGCGCTCGCCCTGGGTCTTGGGCTTTCGAATTCGATTGTGTCCGTAAAGGACGCGCAAGCCGTCAGCGTTAGCAGTTTATATGCCGCTCCGCAAGACTTTTCGGTCACGCAGGGGCGGAACCAGTGGTTCTATCAGAAAAGCGCAGGCTCGGTTTATAGCAATCTCGCATATAATGCGGACGACACCCGCTGGCAAGCGGCGGCGGACAGCGGATATCCTTGGGTGAGCAAGGACGCGATGCACCCGAGCAAGGACTTCGACGCCGTACGCAAGTGGGTGTCGCCCGGCAAGGGTACGGTCACGATCGGCGGTACCGTCAAAAAAGGCGACGACAAAGGCGACGGCATCCTCGCCACGATTAAAAAGGACAAGACGACGCTGTGGAGCGCCGTCGTGAGCACGACAGACGGCAATTCGCCAGAGGTGAAACCGGTCGCGGTTGAGAAGGGAACGGCGATTTACTTTGAAGTCAACAGCAGGGCATCGATGAACAACGACCATACATTGTGGGATCCGGAAATTACGTTCACGGCGGTCAACGCTTCGTCGACGGTGAAGGCCGCGGCGACGTCGAACGCGGTCAAGCCGGCAGCGACGCAGGTTGCGAAGCCCGCTGCTTCTTCCGTAGCGAAGCCAACGGTTGCCGTGGCGGCCAATGCCAATTCTTACGCGCTGTCCGTAACGAGCTGCGGGGCTGTGGCGAACGACGGCAAAGACGACTACGGCGCATTCGCAGCCTGCCTGGACAAGGCGAAGGCACAGGGCAAATACGTCTCCGTGCCGGCCGGCGAATATCAGCTGAGCAAGATCTTGACCCTCAATGGCGTCAAGCTGATCGGCGCGGGCATGACGAAGACGACGCTGATATCGACGGACCCGCAGAACGGCTCGATCGATCTGAAGGGGAACAATGCCAAACTGAGCGGCGTCAAGCATGTCTATCAGACGACGGTCGCGCGGGGCGACGGCTCCAATGAGAAGAACAGCATTACCGTACGCGGAGCGACGAACTTCACGATCGACGGCGTCTACGTGTACAAGTCGAGCACGGCAGGCATTCTTGTCCAGGGCGCGGCCAAGGGCGGCACCATCACGAACAACACCGTCGATTCGACCGGTGCGGACGGCATCCATATTACGGACGGCAGCAGCGACATCTTGATTGAGAAAAATACGGTCAAAGCGACGGGGGACGATACGATCGCAGTCGTCAGCTACGCGCAGGACGGTCCTGCGGTGCATGACGTCACGATCCGCGGCAACGACGTCGGATACCTCTCCAAGGCGCGCGGCATCGCGGTCGTCGGAGGCACGGACGTATTGATCGAAGACAACTCGGTAAAGGACACGCATATGGCGGGCATCTATATTGCTGTCGAAGCCAATTACAACACGGTTAACGTCGACCGGATTACGGTGAAGAACAATACAATCGACCATGCGGGCATTCACGAGCCAGAAAATCATCCCAATGTGCTGATCTACGCCTCGCAGGGTGTTATCGACAATGTGACGTTCGCGGGCAACACGATCAAGAACGCGGCCCATCGCGGAATCGGCGTATGGGGCGACGGACAGATCAAGGATATCTACTTTACGAAAAATACGTTGATTAACGCGGTAGGAGCGAATACGACGTTCAAGGCGGGCACCATTCATCTGAGCAACAATACGGGATTTTAATAGCGCTGATAGGCTGATAAATAAAACGACGCCAATCCGGATATCCGGGTTGGTTTTTTTATTGTTTTTGCTTCTGTTTTCGCAATATTTTGCTTCCGTTTTCGCGTCATCTTAACGATTTTTAATGTGCGAGATTGTTTTACCCAGGTGCATAAGGGGTGAAACTCTGGTAAGTCCGATAAATCTATACAAAGAGCCAACTGGAGGTCGGGATGGAGAGAATCCGGAAAAAACGCTATGCGCTAGGATCTGGAATCGCATTGCTGCTGGTGCTGGCCATTGTCTTGTTGTGGCCGCGCGGCGGCGAGAAGGGAGCGGAGCCGGACGACACCCCTGCGCCCTCCTCTTCGCAAGAGGCTTCGTCCTCCCCGGAACCGTCGGAAGAAACGCGCTGGACGATCGAGGACGGCGCGCTGCTCTGCCTGGCGGGCGCGGACGATCGCGACGACGATCTGGAGACGCTCAAGGCTTGCACGCAAAAAGCCAGGGAGGACGGACTTCAGCTTCGCCTGTCCGAAGGGGAATACCGCATCGACGACCTCTGGGTCATCGACGGCGTCCAGGTGCAGGGAGCCGGCGCCGACAAGACGGTCATCGTATCCACCGATCCGAAGCGCGGCTCGATCGACCTGGAGGGCAGCGGTCCTTCGCTGAGCGACTTGAGTCACGTCTATGAGAAGACGGTTAAGCGGGGCAACGGCGAGAATGCCAAAAATAGCATCACGGTCAGGGATGCGAGCGGCTTTCGCATCGAAAACGTACATGTCGACAAGGCGAGCACGGCGGGCATTCTCGTGCAGGAGTCTTCCGAGGACGGCGTCATTGCGAACAACCTGATCGAGAATACGGGGGCCGACGGTATTCACATCACGGACGGAAGCTCCCGCATCCGAATCGAGAACAACAAAGTATCCGGCACGGGAGACGACGCCATCGCGGTCGTCAGCTACCTGAAGGACCGGGCGGTAACGAACGACGTGACAATCGTGGACAATGACGTCGGCTACGACTCGAAGGCGAGAGGCATATCCGTCGTTGGCGGCGAGGACGTCACGATCGAGGGCAATACGATCCAGCGCACGGAGATGGCCGGCATTTATATCTCCGTCGAGAAGGAATGGGAGACGGCCGACACGAAAAACGTCACCGTGCAAAAAAATACGATCGAGCATACGGGCATGCGCAAGGACAGCGATCACCCGAACATTTTGGTCTACGCGTCCCAGGGCAAGCTGGACGATATCACCTTCGAAGCGAATACGATCAAAAACGCCGTGAACGACGGCATCGGAGTGTGGGGAGACGGGGACTTGGGCAACATTTATTTCTCGAATAACGTTCTCAGCGATTCTAGCAAAGCGCCAACCAATTTCAAGGGCGGCAATATCCATCTGGAAGGAAATACGGGATTTTAATAATTCTAATTGACAAAGCGCGCCGATGCGATAACGGCGCGCTTTTTCGCGTTTTTTAAAAATGAGAAAACCCACTTGAAACCGTTACCAATATATGCATGTTTGTTTCAGATACGGAGTCAGAGGTTTAAGTTGGGGTCAAGAATGAGAGAGACGGGCGAACAGGCGAAAGGGGCGACCCGAACCTACATAACATCACTTTCCTCCCAGGGTCCCGGCTCGTCGGGATCGTCCGAATCTCCCAATCCGGCAAAACGCAGGAAATCATACAAAACGAAGCGGAGGCTATCTAGAATGGAGCTGCAGCATTACCTCAAGGTCGTCAAGAGATACTGGTGGATCCCTGCCTTGCTGATCGTCGTCATCTGCACGGCCGCCTACGTTTACACCAACAAGTACGTGAAGCCCGTTTATCAGGCGTCGACGGACTTGATCGTCAACAAAACCGAATCGACGGTCGCGGGACAGCAGGTCATCGACCAGAACTCTATCAATACGAACCTCATGCTCATCAACACCTACAAGCAGATCATCAAGTCTCCTTCGGTCATGAAGACCGTCGCGGACAAACACCCCGAGCTGGGTATGACGGCATCGCAGATCAGCGAGAAGGTCGCAGTCAATACGATGAAGGATGCGCAGATTATCACGCTGGTCGCCAAGGCCGACAGCTACGAAACGGCCGTGCAAATCGTAGGCGGCGTATCCAACGCCTTCCGCGGCAGCGTCACCGAGCTCATGAAGCTTAACAACATCACGGTGCTCACCGAGCCGGATCCGCTGGCCGCGCCGGGCCCGATCAACAGCAGTCATACGGTCCTGTATATATTCAGCTTCCTGCTTGCAGCTTTGCTTGGTCTCGGCATCGCGTTCCTTGTCGATTACCTGGACGATAAGATCCGGACTGAGGACGACCTCGAGAGCGAGCTCGGCATCACGATGCTCGCCACCATCGGCAAGATTAAGCAAAAGGATCTGGCGCAAGGCAAATTACGCACCGCGATTCCGTTCGCCAGAGAGAACGCGGTACGCGGCAAGCAGGAACTTAGACCCGCCGAAGAGCAGCGCTGACATGCCAAGGCGACCGAAGGAGGCGGGACTCGCCGGTCATGACGTTACGAAATATTCTGATCTATCGCGATTGTCTGTTGGCGCCCTCTGAGACGTTTATCCGCTCCCAGGCCGAGGGCATGCGCATCTACCGGGCCCACTATGCGGGCTCCAATCGAAATCCGGGGATCTCTCTCGATCCCGAACGCGTCACCGTGTTGAATTCGGGCGGCGCGGGCGGCCGAATGCGCGAGCTGCTCTTCAAATCCACGGGCCTCGGCTTCCCGATCGAGCGCAAGTTCAGGCAAATGCACTTCCGCCTGCTTCACGCGCATTTCGGTCCCGACGCCGCCTTGGCCTTGCCGATCGCAAGACGCCTTCACATCCCGCTCGTCGTCACGTTCCACGGCTACGATGCGACGATCAAGGACGAATATGCCCGCAAGTCCTACTACACGCACCGCAACTACATTCGCAAGCGGGAGCAGCTCCAGCGGTCCGCAGCCTTGTTTATCGCCGTATCGGATTTCATCCGCGGCAAGCTGATCGAACAAGGTTACCCCGCGGACAAGATCGTTCGTCACTATATCGGCGTCGATACGGTGCGGTTCAAACCCGAGCCCGAGCATGCGTCGCCGAGAGAAAACGTGGTGCTGTTCGTCGGCCGTCTGGTCGAGGTGAAGGGCGCAGCCTATCTCATCCAGGCGATGAGCCAGGTGCAAAGGGAGAACCCGGATGCCGAGCTGGTGCTGATCGGTGACGGTCCGCTCCGGGCGGAGCTGGAGGAGCTCGCAGCTCGAACGCTCAAGAAATATCGTTTTTTGGGCACGCAGCCGCCGGAGGTCGTGAAGCGCTGGATGAACCGCGCAAAGGTATTCTCCGTGCCGAGCGTGCCGACGGAGACCGGAGCGGAAGAGGCATTCGGCATCTCCTTCCTGGAGGCGGCCTCGATGCGGCTCCCGGTAGCGAGCTTCCGTACTGGAGGCATCCCCGAGGCGGTGAGCGACGGCGAGACCGGACTGCTCGCCGAGCCGCGCGACTGGCAGGGGCTCGCTGCCTGCATCTCCCGTCTGCTGAGCGACGAAGCACTATGGCGGCGATTGAGCGCCAGAAGCAGAGAACGAGTTCGCGAATCGTTCGACTTGACAGAGCAGACCAAGAAGCTGGAAGAAATCTATCATTCCGTATTGGCAGGCGATACGAGCCAGGCAACGGGCTACCAACTGAGGCCGAGCCGCATCGACGCATGAATCGCGCGACACAGATCGCCGCAATCATATTCGAGAGACAGGCAGGGATACAGATGACCAGAGAAAACAACAAGCATCGCCAGATTGCCAAAGCGGGCCCGGGTTCCTCGGTGTCCGAGTCCTACAAAAAGCTGCGCACCAATATCCGGTTCTCCTCGATGGGGCAAGCTGTCAAGCTGATTCTCGTGGCGTCCGCGGTATCGGGCGAAGGCCGTACGACCACCGCGATCAATCTGGCGATCAGCTATGCGCAAGAAAACAAAAACGTGCTGCTGCTCGACGCCGATCTTAGACGGCCGTCCGTGGGACAAGCTTTCTTCCGCACGACCCGCACGGGTCTGAGCGACATCCTGATCCGGCGCGGCAAGCCGGAGGACGCGATCCAGCAGACGGATATCGCCGGCCTGTACGTGCTCCCGGCCGGCACGGTGCCGCCGAATCCTTCGGAGCTGCTCGGCTCCGATGCCATGCGAAGCCTGCTTGAAGAGCTGAAGACGCAGTTCGACGTCATCGTCGTCGACTCGCCGCCGGCCTCGTCGTTCGCGGATGCGCAGATCGTCGGCGCCATGTCCGACGGCGTCGTCCTCGTCGCCCGCTCCGGCAAGGTCACCAAGGAGGCCGTACGCCGCACCCGCCTTGGACTGGAACACGTCGGCGCGCACATTCTCGGCGCCGTCTTGAACAATACGAACCGCAGCCGCATTGAATCCAGCTACGCTAATTACTACGGATACGGAGGAGATTAAAAAATGAGTTTAGTCGGCAATGAGCTCGAGATCGCCAGCCGCGCCCCAGCCACGACGTCCGCCCAGCCTATCGTCCAGCCTAATGCCCAGTCAAGCGGAACCAACTACCTGTTCGCAAGCGCCAAGCGTGTGATCGACCTGCTCGGATCGGGCATCGGATTGATTCTCCTTTCCCCGGTATTTGCCGTCATTGCAATTATCATCAAAATCCAGGATCCGAAGGGTCCCGTATTTTTCAAGCAGCACCGGATCGGCAAGGGCGCGAGCATGTTCAATATTTACAAGTTCCGCTCTATGAACACCAACTCCGAGCAGCTGCTGCGCGAAGACAAGGAACTGTACGCCAAGTACGTCGCAAGCAACTACAAGCTCGAAGCGCACGAAGACCCGCGCATCACGCGCATCGGCCGCTTCCTCCGCAAGACCAGCCTCGACGAGCTGCCTCAGCTGTACAACGTGCTCAAGGGCGAGATGAGCCTTGTCGGCCCGCGTCCGGTCGTCGCTCAGGAGCTCAAGGAATATCGCGACAAAAAACGCGAATTCCTGTCGGTCAAGCCCGGCATTACCGGCTATTGGCAGGTCAGCGGGCGCAGCGACGTCGGCTATCCGGAGCGCGTCGATCTCGAACTCTACTACGTCTACAACAAATCGCTAGCGCTCGATACGAAGATTTTGTTCGCGACCGTACGCAGCGTGCTGCTCAAGAAGGGCGCTTATTAAATCTAACGAAATGCCACCGGGTACGAACAGGAGGACGACAGCCAAATGAAGGTCGCGATCGTTCACGAATGGTTGACGACGTATGCGGGATCGGAGAAAGTGGTCGAACAAATGCTCGAGGTGTATCCCGAAGCGGACGTGTTCGCCATGGTCGATTTCCTGCCGGAGAAGGATCGGGGCTTCCTCAAAGACCGGAAGGTCCGAACCTCCTTTCTGCAAAACATGCCGTTCGCCAAAAAGAAGTACAGGCAATACCTGCCGCTCATGCCCCTCGCCATCGAACAGTTCGATCTGTCCGCCTACGATCTCATTTTATCCAGCTCCCACGCGGTCGCCAAAGGCGTCATCACGGGGCCGAACCAGCTCCACATTTCCTACGTGCATTCGCCGATCCGCTATGCCTGGGACATGCAGCATCAATATCTCAGGGAGTCGGGCCTGCAGCGCGGCCTGAAGGGCGCCTTCGCCAAGTGGATGCTGAGCCGGATGCGGATGTGGGATTACCGGACAGCCAACGGGGTGGACTATTTTATCGCCAACTCCGAATTCATCGCCAGCCGCATCTGGAAGGTATACCGCAGGGAGTCCAGCGTCATCTATCCGCCGGTCAACGTGAACGCCTTCTCGTACCGCGAGGACAAGGAAGATTTCTACCTGACGGCCTCCCGCATGGTTCCTTACAAGAAGATGGACATGATCGCCGAAGCCTTCGCCGGCATGCCGGACAAGAAGCTGGTCATTATCGGCGACGGACCCGACATGGAGAAGGTCAAGGCCCAGGCGGCCAAAGCGCCGAACATTCAGGTGCTCGGCTACCAGCCGGACGCCGTGCTGATCGATCATATGCAGCGGGCCAAGGCGTTCGTGTTCGCCGCCGAAGAGGACTTCGGCATCACGCCTGTCGAGGCGCAGGCTTGCGGCACGCCGGTCATCGCCTACGGCAGGGGCGGATCGCTCGAGACCGTCCGCGGCCTCGGCGTCGCGCAGCCGACCGGCGTCTTCTTCGAAGAGCAGACGCCGGCGCAGGTGATGGCGGCCGTAAGCCGGTTCGAGAACGAGGGCGGCGCCATTCAGGCGGCCAACTGCCGCAAGAACGCGGTGCGCTTCTCGCCGGATTCGTTCCGCAAGAAGCTGCAGCAGCACGTCGACAACAAACTGCATCAGAATACGCGCCAGGCGGGAAGCGTCCAGGCCGTTCTATAGGGGGAAAAGACAACTATGAAACTGACCTTCATCGGCACCGGGTACGTCGGGCTCGTATCCGGCGTCTGCTTCTCGGAGATCGGCAACGACGTCACTTGCCTGGACAAGGATCTGGGCAAGATCGAGCGCCTGAACCGCGGCGAAGTGCCGATCTACGAGCCGGGCCTCCAGGAGCTGATCGCCAAAAACCGCGAGCTTGGGCGCCTTCGCTTCACCGGCGACCTGACGCCGGCCGTCGAGGGCGCAGAGGCGATCTTCCTCTGCGTCGGCACGCCGCCGCTGCCTAACGGGGAAGCCAACCTGGCGTTCATCGAGCAGGCCGCGCAAGAGATCGCGCTCGCGATGAACGGCTACAAGATCATCGCGACCAAGAGCACGGTGCCGGTCGGCACGAACGACCGCATTCGGGACATCGTCTCGCGGCTCACGCCGCATCCGTTCGACGTCGTCTCGATTCCCGAGTTCCTGCGGGAAGGCTCGGCCATCGCGGACACGCTGCATCCGGACCGCATCATCATCGGCACGGACAGCCCCGAGGCGGCGGCTAAGATCGCCGAGCTGCACCGTCCGCTGACCGACCGGATCATGGTGACCGACGTGCGCAGCGCGGAGATGATCAAGTACGCGTCCAACGCCTTCCTCGCCACCAAGATCTCCTTCATCAACGAGATCGCCAACATCTGCGAGAAGGTCGGCGCGGACGTCACGGACGTGGCGAAGGGAATGGGTCACGACCGGCGGATCGGCCCGTCGTTCCTCCAGGCTGGAATCGGCTACGGCGGCTCCTGCTTCCCGAAGGATACGAACGCACTCATCCAGATCGCGGGCAACGTCGACTACGAGTTCAAGCTGCTGAAGTCGGTCGTCGAGGTGAACCAGGGCCAGCGCTTCAACGTCATGACCAAGCTGCGGCGCTCGCTCGGCGAGCTCGGCGGCAAGCGGATCGGCGTCTGGGGGCTTGCGTTCAAGCCGGACACCGACGACGTTCGCGAGTCGCCGGCGCTGGACATCATCGGCGCGCTGCTGGCGGAGGGCGCGGAGGTGCAGGCCTACGACCCGGTGGCGACGGCCAACTTCAAGGCGATCTTCGGGCAGGCGGACGAGGTGGTCTGGAAGGAAGATCCGATCGAGGCGGCCCGGGACTGCGACGCGTTATGTCTCCTGACCGACTGGCAGGAATTCAAGTCGTTGTCGCTGCCCGAGGTACAGGGCGTCATGCGCCAGAACATCCTGATCGACGGACGCAATGTGTATTCGAGCGAGCAGGTGAACGAGGCGGACCTGCGTTACTACTCGGTCGGGCGGCCGCATGTGGGCAGCCTGTCGCAGTTCGAGGCGGAGCCGGCAGCTTTTTATGGCAGGTGAACGCGCCGCGCCGGCGCAATCAAGACGAGGGAGTGCCCGTGTGATGAGAAAGAATGCTTCGGTCTGGTGGATGAACCCGACCATCCTGTTCGCCATCGTGATGGGGGTCGTCATCGCGGGCGCCTATATGATCCCCGCCCAGAACTACCTGATGTTCTACCGCGTCGAGAAGTTCATCGACAGCGGCAACATCTGGCTCGCCGTCTATCCGGCAGCCGCCTTCGTCCTGGGCGGCTTGCTGTCGTCGATGCTGTACAAAAAGGTAAAGCCCGTATCCGTGTTTCCCGATGCGGTGCTGAAGCGCGACACCTTTATCAAGTTCGTCGTCTACGCCCTGTTCGCCATGACGCTGTTCGGCTACGCGGTTTACTTGCTGATCATGGTCCGCAGCGGCTTCACGGTGTCGCTGTTCTTGTCCGTCATCAAGGGAGAGCCGGGCGCCATCTACTCGATCAAGCAGAACTTCGACAAGATCACGGGCGTCACCTCGTTTACGAACTTCGGCATCGCCTTCACGATTCTCGCGACCTACTACCAATGCCTCAAGGGAAGCAAGACGTTCATGCCCGCGTTCACGGTCGTCTTCCTGCTGACGCTCATGCGCTCGATCTTCTTCTCCGAGCGGCTCGCCCTGATGGAGATCATGGTGCCGGCGATCATTATATGGATCTCGATGCGGTTGAAGCAGGGCAAGCGGGTGCCGTTCGTGAAGCTGTATCCGCTCATCGGGATCGTGTTCGTCATCGGATTTTTCGGGATCAGCGAGTACTTCCGTTCGTGGCTGAGCTACTACGTCCACATCTATCCTTCGTTCTGGGAGTTCGTCGTCACCCGCTTTTTCGGCTACTACGTCACGGCTCTCAACACCGGCACGCTGTACATAAGAGAGCTGGGCTTCCCGTCGATTCCGTTCCCCTACTATACCTGGGAGTGGCTGTGGAAAATACCGCCGGGCGGCGAGGCGTATGCCAACGTATACGGCGTACGGCCCATGGGCCTGCTGGACAACATACTCGAAACGATGGGCAATCCGGAGTTCAACAATCCGTCCGGGCTCATGCTCCCTTATCACGATTACGGCTTCGGCGGGGCACTGGTTTATATGGCGCTCCTCGGTTATATCAGCGGCGTGCTGTACACGCATTTCCGCAACAATCACACGTTCGGCATGCTGATGTACCCGATCTGGATCGTGGGCATCCTGGAATTTCCGCGGTATCTGTACTTCACGAGCGGCCGGTTTTTCCCGTGCTGGGTCGTGCTGCTCCTGTTCACGCTCGTTCTTCATTACAATAAGCGCAAAATCAAGAGCTGGCGGCTCTCGGGGGTGAATCGGACATGAAGCTTCAGAAGATCTATATCAACGGGCGCTTCCTGACCCATCCCGTCACGGGCGTACAACGGTACGCGATCGAGGTGCTTCGCTCGCTCGACGCCATGGTCGGGGAACGCGACGCGGCGGTCGCAGGCTGCGAATTCGTCGTGCTGGCGCCGAAGGGAGACATTCGGGACATCGGCCTGCGCCATATCCCGATCAAGCAATCGGGGCGCGGCGCCGGCCATGCCTGGGAGCAGCTCAGCCTGCCGGCGCTTTGCGCGGACGGATTTCTGCTCAGCCTGTGCAACACGGGGCCGATGACCAAGCGCCGCCAGGCCGTCACGATGCACGACGCGGCCGTTTACGCGGCGCCGGACACGTACTCCTTCGCCTTCCGCGCCTGGTACAAGGTGCTGCAGCGTGTGCTCGGCATGAACGCGAAGGGCGTGCTGACCTGCTCCGCGTTTTCCCGCGCGCAGCTGACACAGCACTTCGGCATCGCCGAGCGCAAGATCAAGACGATCTACCACGGCCGCGAACATATCCTGCGGATCAAGGCCGACGAGACGGTGTTCGAGCGTCACGGGCTGGCGCGGCCTTACGTGCTGGCGGTCAGCAGCATGAGCCCGAACAAAAACTTCGCTTCCGTCGCGAAGGCGATCGAGCTGATGGGCGACGTCGGCTTCGACATCGTCATCGCCGGCGGCAGCAGCAAGATCTTCAAGCCCGCCGGCGGACGGATCGGCGGCGAGGTCAAAACGCTCGGCTACGTGACGGACGAAGAGCTGCGAGCCCTGTACGACCGGGCTTCCTGCTTCGTCTTCCCTTCCTTCTACGAAGGCTTCGGCTTTCCGGCGCTCGAGGCGATGTCCTGCGGCTGCCCCGTGGTCGCTTCCGACGCCGCTTCGATCCCCGAGGTGTGCAGGGATGCCGTGCTCTACTGCGATCCGCGCGATCCGGCGGACATCGCGGCCAAGATCAGGCGCATCATGGAGGACGACGGGCTGCGGACGCAGCTGCGCGAACGCGGACTCGCGCGGGCCGGCAACTTTTCCTGGGATAAATGCGCGCGGGAAACGCTGGACGCGGTCCGGCCGCATCTGGCCGCGGCAGCAGCGGCATACGTGCCGGAACGCGAGAGGGGGTGGAGCCGGTGAATATCGTATTTGCGAGCCACACGTACATGGGCGGGCCGTTCGTCGTCGGCTCCCACCATCTCGCCCGCGAGATGAAGCGGCTCGGCCACCGCGTCCTCCACATGAGCACGCCGCTCAGCCCGATGCATCTGCTCAAGTACAAGGACCGGGATATCCGCGCGCGGATCAAGATCTACCGGGGACAGCCCGAGGCCGAGCCGGATCAGGCGGTGAACAGCGTGCCGATGGCGCTGCTGCCGTGGGAGGTGGCCGGTCCGATCTATGCCCGCACGGGCAAAAACTGGACGCTGCCTCGCATGAAACGGCTGCTTCAGGAGCAGGGCATGGAGCGCGTGGACCTGCTGCTCATCGACCAGCCGCGGTTCGCCGGACTTGATGCCGTCATCAAGCCCGACGTCACCGTCTACAGGCCGACCGACCTGTACGCCCAGATGACGGGCGACCGTTCGATCCAGGCCGCCGAGGCCGCGATCATGGCGCGCGCGCACGGCCTCGTCTCCACGTCGGAGCCGGTGCTCGAGGAGCTGCTGCCGTACAATCCCGCGCTGCCGTGCCTCTTGCTCGAAAACGGCGTCGAGTACGAGCACTTCGCGCGGGGCGGCGAGGAGCCCGAGGATATGCGGACGATCCCCGGCCCCCGGGCCGTCTACGTCGGCGCGCTCGACGAGCGGCTCGACCTGGGCGCGCTGCGCAAGCTGGCGGACGCCAAGCCGGAGCTCGCCCTCGTCGTCATCGGACCCTGCGACGATGCGACGGCCGCCGTGTTCGCCGGCCGTCCCAACGTGCATCTGCTCGGTCCGAAGAAGTATAGGGACGTGCCGAGATACTTGCATCACGCCGACGTCGCGCTGCTGCCGCTGAGCGGCCATGCGGCCAACAAAGGGCGCAGCCCGATGAAGCTGTACGAATACGCGGCCGCAGGACTGCCGGTTGTCGTTACCGAGACGCCCGAGCTGCTGCGGCGGGAGGAGCCGTTCCTGTATTTCTACCGGGACGCGGACGAATTCCCGGCCAAGGTCGGCGAAGCCATTGCCGCGAGGCATGGGCGGGACCGCATCCGGGCGCTCGCCGAGCGCCATGCCTGGGACGCCAAGGCCAGGACGCTGCTTGAATTCGCCGACGGTTTGCGGCGGACAGCCTCATCCAAGGAAGTGACACGACAATCATGAGTTCGCTCAAGAAAAAAGGGATCGCGGCGGCCAAATGGTCCACGCTCGCGACCGTCATCTCGATCGTCGTGCAGGTGCTGCAGCTCCTCACCGTCTCCCATCTGCTGACCCCCAAGGATTACGGTCTCATGGGGATGGTCATGGTCATCGTCGCGGCTGCCGTCAACCTGACCGACATGGGCATCTCCAACGCGATCATTCACCGGCAGGACGTCACCAGGGACCACCTCTCCAGCCTCTACATACTGAACCTGGCGACGAGCTTCGTCATCAGTCTGGCGATCTTCCTGTCCGCGCCGCTCGTGGCGGCCTTCTATCACGAGCCCGACCTCGTCAACCCGGTCCGGTGGATGTCGCTGCTGTGCCTGATCCCGGCTTTCGGCCAACAGTTCGAGGTGCTGTCGCGCAAGGAGCTCAAGTTCGACGCGATCTCCAAGATCCAGATCGCCGCCTACTTCGCGGGCTTCCTCATCGCGATTGCGGGCGCTTACTACGGCTACGGCGTCTACGCGCTGGTCGGCTCTTACCTGGGCAACGCGCTCGTCCGCTCCGCCGGCCTTATGATCATGGGCTGGCGCAGATGGACGCCCGCCATGCATTTCACGCGCGGCGACCTTAAGGGCTATCTCAGTTTCGGCGTCTATCAGATGTCCTCGAATCTGCTCCAATCCTTTATCTCGAACCTGGATTATCTGATCCTGGGCCGCATGTACGGCGCGCAGACGCTCGGCTACTATTCGTGGGCCTACCAGCTGTGCATCATGCCGGTACAGAAGCTGACGCCGCTCATCAATTCGGTCACGCTGCCTATTTTCGCCAAGATCCAGGACGACCTGACGCAGCTGCGCAAGGGCTATATCAAGATCGCCGAAGGCGTCAGCTACCTGAACGCGCCGATCTACCTGGGCCTGCTGGTCACGGCGCCGATGCTCGTCACGTTCGCCTTCAGCGAGAAATGGCTGCCCAGCGTGCCGCTCATTCAGATTCTGTGCGTCATGTTCCTGATCCGCTCGCTTGTCGTCACCGTCCAACCGCTGCTGCAATCCAAAGGGCGGATGGACATGTATTTCCGCTATACGCTGCTCTGCATGGCAGTGCAGGTGCCCGGCCTGTTCATCGGCGCGTATCTGGGCGGCATGATCGGGCTGTGCTACGCGTTCGTCGTCGTGCAGGTCGTCATCTTCTGCATCCAGTACAGCTATGCCGTAAGGCGCGTGCTGGGGCCGTGCCTGGCTCCGCTCCTGCGCAGCATCGCGCCCGGACTGCTATGCGGACTGGTTATGGTTATCGGCGTTTTGGCCTTCGATTGGCTCTCTCAGGCGCTGTTCGAGCTCAATACGGGCTTTATCCTGCAGGTCATTTGCGGTGCGCTGCTCTACTTCGCGGTCATATTCTATTTCAACCGGAATCTGATTCATGTGGTACGCGATAAGGTATATAGGAGACATAAGTCCGTGAAGCCGGGGTGAAGCCCACGCGGCCGCCCCTTGATAACATACCGCCGTCGTCCCCGCTTATCCCCGTCGCTTTGTCCCGCGAACGTTCAACGCCGCATTTTCCACAGTAGATAGGAGGGTACTACACGAATGTCTAAAGTCAAAAAAGCGATCATCCCCGCCGCCGGCCTCGGAACGAGATTCCTTCCCGCAACGAAGGCGATGCCCAAAGAAATGCTCCCCATCGTCGACAAGCCGACGATCCAATACATCGTCGAAGAAGCGATCTGCTCGGGCATCGAGGATATCATCATCGTCACAGGCCGCAGCAAACGCGCGATCGAGGATCACTTCGACAAAAACCACGAGCTCGAGGCGGATCTCGAATGCAAGCAGAAAAACGAGCTGCTGGAAATCGTACGGGGCGTCACGAATCTCGTCGAGATTCACTGCGTCCGGCAGAAGGAGCCGCTGGGACTCGGACATGCCATTTGGTGCGCGCGCAAATTCGTGGCCGGCGAGCCGTTCGCGGTGCTGCTCGGCGACATGATCATCGAGAGCGAGGTTCCTTGCCTGAAGCAGATGATCGACGTCTACGACGAGCGGGCCGGCAGTATTATAGCTGTAGAAGAAGTGCCGTGGGAGAGCGTGTCCAGCTACGGCGTCATCCAGGGCGACATGATCAACAAGCGGCTGAACCGGATCACGAATCTGGTCGAAAAGCCGAAGGTCAATCCGCCGTCCAACCTGGCGATGATAGGACGCTACATTCTGGACCCGGCCATTATGGATATTCTGGAGCATCAGCAGCCCGGCGTGGGCGGAGAGATTCAGCTGACGGACGCGATGAAGCAGCTCGCGTCGCGCCAGAGCATGTACAGCTACCGCTACGACGGCAAGCTGTACGACGTCGGTAGCAAGCTGGGCTTCCTGAAGGCGAACATCGACTTTGCGCTGAAGCGCGAGGAGCTCGGCATGGGTTTGTGGGAGCACCTGTACGAATTGACCGGCTCATCGGATGGCGCAGATCTGCAGGAGGAACGCAGAATCGGCTAAGCGGGCAAGTTTAGCCGGCGAGCTTAGACGTGCAACTTGGCAGTGCTAGTTTTAGTTGCGAGCATAGGTTGCAAGCCTAAGCCGGCCGGCAAGAGAGAAGGACCAAAGAACATCTGGAGGGGAAAACATAATGAAATTGGTATTGCTGTCCGGGGGTTCCGGCAAACGACTGTGGCCGTTGTCCAACGACGCGAGGAGCAAGCAATTCCTCAAGGTGCTCGAGAACGAAAATAAAGAGATGGAGTCGATGGTCCAGCGGGTATGGGGACAGATCTGCGCCGTCGGCCTCGATCAATCGACCGTGATCGCGACGGGCAAGCAGCAGCTCGATATCCTGCAGAGCCAGCTGGGCCAGGTGCCGATCATCGTCGAGCCCGAGCGGCGGGACACGTTCCCGGCGATCGCGCTGGCTGCGGCCTACCTGTATTCGCTCAGGCAGGTCGACCTGAACGAGACGGTGTGCATCCTGCCCGTCGACCCGTACGTCGAAGACCGGTTCTTTGAGCGGATCCAGGATCTCGAGGACGTGCTGAACCGCACCGATGCGAAGATCGCGCTCATGGGCGTGACGCCGACGCTGCCTTCCTCCAAGTACGGCTACATCGTGCCGGAGCAGGATGGCGGAGACGATTCGTACAGCCGCGTGGCGCGGTTCACGGAGAAACCGTCCGAAGAAAAGGCCAAGTCGCTGATCGCGGACGGCGCGCTGTGGAACTGCGGCGTATTCGCGTTCAAGCTTGGCTATCTGATCGGCCTGCTGCTGGAGCGCGGGGTGCCGATCCAATATGAGGAACTTCAGAAGAGCTACGACAAGCTCGCCAAGATCAGCTTCGACTATGAGGTGGTCGAGAAGGAATCCGACATCGTCGTCATCCCTTACGACGGCTACTGGAAGGACCTTGGCACCTGGAACACCTTGACGGACAACATGGGCGCGTGCGTGATCGGCAACGGCATTTTGAGCGACGACAGCGCCAATACGCATTTGGTCAACGAACTGGACATTCCGGTCACGATCATCGGCATCCAGAATGCGATCGTCGCGGTCAGTCCGGACGGCATCCTCGTGTCCGAGAAGAACGCAAGCCCGCGCATCAAGGACATGGTCGTGCCGAACCAGCGCCCGATGTACGAGGAGCGGACCTGGGGCTGGTATCGCGTGCTCGACTATTCCAAGAGCCGCGATGCGGAGGTGCTGACCAAGCGTATCTGTCTCAAGTCGGGCAAGCACCTGAATTATCACTATCATGCGGAGCGGACGGATACGATGACGGTCATATCGGGTGAAGGAGAACTGGTACTCGGCGAAGAACTATATATCCTGAAGCCGGGAGACGTATTCCGAATCCCAGCCGGTTCCTACCACGCGCTGCGCGCGGCGACAGATATGGAATTCATCGAGATTCAGCAGGGAGAATCGGTGAAGGAAGACGACGAGATCGATCTCTACGGTACTTGGGAGGAGATGGAGTTCCATTGTCTGTCAAGAGGAATCCCCTCGTAAAAAGAGTACTCATCATCGCGTCCGCGGCAGTGCTGCTGCTCGTCCTGGGCGCGGGCGGGTACGCCTGGTACCTGTACCATGACGCCACGGATACGATCAGCGACATTTACCAGCCCATCGGTACCGTCCCCCCTGCGGGGGACGGCACGCAGGCCGTTGCCGGCGGAGCGGGCGGCACGAGTTCGGAGGGCACGGCGACGGGCGCCGTGCAGCTGGCGGCAACCGGCGATGCCAATCCATCCGATACGGCACGCCGTATCGTCGATCTGAATGCCAAGGACCCGTTCACGGTGCTGCTGCTTGGCGTCGACGAGCGGTCCGGCGATGTCGGCCGGTCCGATACGATCATGGTCGTCGGGGTCAATCCGGCCAAGCATTCCGTGTTGCTTTACAACATCCCTCGCGACACCCGCACCGAGATCGTCGGCAAAGGCACGACGGACAAGATCAACCACGCATACGCCTTTGGCGGCGTCGACATGTCGATCCGTACGGTCGAACGCTTCATGAACGTTCCTATCGATTACTATGTCAAAGTCAATATGGAAGGCTTCGAGCGGATCATCGACATTCTCGGCGGAGTAACGGTGAACAATCCGTTCGGCTTCACGATCGACGGCGTCAATTATCCGCAGGGACAGCTTGATCTCGACGGCGAGAATGCGCTGCTCTATTCCCGCATGCGCTACGACGATCCCAAGGGAGATATCGGACGCATCGAGCGGCAGCAGACGGTAATGGGCGAGCTGATCAATAAGGCGAAGCGGATTAAGACCGTAACCAAGGTGCCGGAGATTCTCGACGAGATTCGGGCGAACGCCAAGACGAATCTGACGCTGGACGATATGAAGGCGCTGTTCAACAATTACCGCAAAGAAATCAACACGGTCAGCAAGGACCAGGTGAACGGCGGCGGCGAGCGCATCGGCGGCATCTACTATTATATGGTCAGCGAGCAGGAGCGGACGCGCATGCACGACAAGCTCGCTTCGCAGCTTGCGAACGACGGAATCTGACTGGAAGCTCGCTAAGCGCATGGCCGTCGTGCCGGCGCGGGGCGGGCTTTTTAATTTACATTCGGGAGGGCGTACGCGTCATGGCGATCAATTTGTTTTTCGTGCCTCATCAGGACGACGAGGCGCTTACCTTCGGCGCGGGCATCCGCAACCATCTCGACGTAGGCGACGAATGCCACGTCATCTTATATACGGACGGGCGCTCGTCTGGCGTGCGAAGGCAGCTGAACGGCGAGACCAGGAGCGCGCTCGCGAGGCGTTATTACGATCCGGCGGCCGAGGGCTACGGTCGTCTCGAGGAAGAGGATATGGTCCGGCTGCGCAACGACGAATTCCGCCGTTCCTGCCTGGCGCTCGGGGTTCCCGAGACGCATATCCACTTTGCGGACGGACAGATGCGGGACGGCTCGACGACGGCGGAAGGCTGCGAGGACGTGCTTCGGGAATACTTGCGCAGGTACCCGGAAGCCCGGGTCAAAGCCTTCACGGATCTCGGGGGCAATCATGCCGATCACGCCAACATGGGCCGGGCCGCGCGCCGGCTGGCGCGTACAGGCGAGATCGCGGACCTGCGCCTGTACGTCGAGCCGTACAATCTTCGCAACGCGAAGCGGGAGGTCAGGCGACTGGAGCTGCTCGTCGAGCGGTCGCGCGACCACTCGCACAAGGTCGTCGCATCCCTGCAGGAGTACAAGCGCTGGGACCCGGCGCGCGGGCAGCTCGCGATCGGCTATCACTCCGTGAAGCGCTGCTTCGACCAGGCGATCGCGAAGCCGGTTTCCTATTATCATAAGCCCTAGATGGGGAAGCATGGCGGGCTTGATTGTTTAGCCGGTTCGGCGGGGGAGCGATCGAAAGTCGCCGATCGGGGTAAGGGATAGAGAACACGAGAAACGAGAATGACGATGGAGGTGCATGGACATGAGCGCATTGTACAATAACGGAACGCCCGAGGTACGGCCGGAAGAAGAGATCGTCGCGGAACGGGAAGGCAACGGCTACATCCTGCGCGGCGTTAAGGGCAGGATCGGCCAGATCTCCTATACGATGGCGGACGCGGACACCTGGATCATCGATCACACCTCGGTGGACGGCGAATACCGCGGACGCGGCCTGGCGCGCCAGCTGTTGAACTTCGTCGTCGAGGACGCGAGAGAGAAGGGGCGCAAGATCATCCCCTCCTGCTCCTACGCGCTCCAGCAATTCCAGGCCGACCCGTCGCTCTCCGACGTATGGGCCGAAGGAGACGCCAGCCGCTACTCCGACTCCTACAGCAGCAACGGCGTCGAATCGCGCTGATTCGGACTTATTGTGTTTTGACCAATCCCCGCACCCCCGTTCGGTCCTTCTGGACTGCGCGGGGGTATTTGCTGTTTCATGGTGCCGTAGCCGTCAAGATAGTTGGAGCGCCCAAGGCTGAGCCGATAAGCGCCAAAAGGCGCTAACGCCGCCCCCGAAGCGCTCAAGGCTGAGCCGATAAGCGCCAAAAGGCGCTAACGCCGCCCCGAAGCGCTCAAGGCTGAGCCGATAAGCGCCCAAAGGCGCTAACGCCGCCCTCGAAGCGCTCAAGACTGAGCCGATAAGCGCCCAAAGGCGCTAACGCCGCTACCATTGCGTTCTTGGCTGGTCAAAAGCCCGACGATTAAACCAAGATAGCCGGAAAAAACGGCTAACGAAGAGACATGCCAAATGTTTGAGGCAGAGATAGCCGGAAAAACCGGCTAACGGAGCGACGTGCGAGTTGGTGAGGCTGAGATAGCCGGAAAAACCGAGCGAGCCCTCCTCCCGCAGGGGGAAGAGGACTCGCCGTACTTACTGTATCCCTTTATTCGCTATCTCCGCAGCCGCTTTAGACGATATACGTATCCGAGTTCAGCGTATTGTTCGTCCGGAACGTGTCGTAAACGGGCGCCCGGCGGTCGGGATCCGTGTCGACGAGCACCAGGATGCGGCCTGCGCTCAGATCCTCGTCGTAGCGGTGGGCTTCGTCCTCCGGAATGCCGAGGCCGATGAGGCCGCCAACGATGCCGCCCGTGCCGGCGCCGACTGCGAGGCCGGTCAACGTCGCCGCGATCGGCCCTGCCGCAAGGATCGGCCCGATGCCGGGTACGACCAGCAGGCCGAGTCCGGCGAGCAAGCCGGTCAAGCCGCCGACCACGCCGCCCGTCGCCGCGCCGGCCGCCGCGCCTTCGGGCGCTTTGGTGCCCGTCTCGTCGGTGACGTAATCCAGATCGTCCCGGTTTTTGCTGATGACCGAGATGTCGTCCGAGGTATAGCCCTGACGTTTCAAATCCTCGATTGCTCTTACCGCGCCTTGCTCGGTATCGAATACGCCGACGATTCTACGTTCTTGGGTGCCGCGTTCCTGTGCCATGTCGAATCCCTCCTAATGGATGATTGGTGGCTTCTTTCGTTATAGCAGATCCTTACTTAACGTGTTCGTTCACTATCTAATACCCCAAACTTTATCCCCCAAACATGCCGCTCTCATGCAAGGACCAGGCATTTTACCGCATTTGCGCGATACGGTCAAAAAAATTTGAAATGAGTCATTTTAAGGCCTTATGGCTGCTTAAAGCGTTTTCTATACTGTAGAAAACCGCCTATGCAAGGAGGCTTGGATCCAGATGGCTACTCCACAGACCGGACAGGCCCGGACGCCGAACCCGCAGGCGACCCGCAAATCCCGACGTTTGCGCGAGATCGCGGCAGGCTATGTTTTTATCGGGCCGATGCTGCTTGGCGTTATCGTATTTACGCTCGTTCCGTTGATCATGTTGTTCGTCTTCAGTCTGACCGATTGGTCTTTCCTGACGGGGTACGACAAGCTGCATCTATCGGGCTTCGGCAACTTTGCACGGCTGCTGCGGGACCCGGAGTTCGGCGAGTCGCTGCTCCATAATCTGATCATGCTGCTGGCGGTGCCGATCGGCATGGCGGCCGCGCTGCTGCTCGCGGTGCTGATCTCCGAGCGGGCGTACGGGTCCTCCTTTTTCAAAGTCATCTTTTTCATGCCGCAGATCTCCAGCATCGCCGCTGTCGCGTTTGTCTGGCAGGTGCTGTTTCACCCGTCGTACGGTCCGGTTAACGGTTTCCTCTCCGCCGTCGGCGTTCACGAGCCGCCCAAGTGGCTGGCCGATCCGCAATATGCGCTGCCGTCGGTCATGCTGCTGATGATCTGGATCGACCTTGGCGTGTCGCTGATCATTTATATCGCGGGCATGAAAAACATTCCGCGCGACCTTTACGAGGCCGCCGACATCGACGGGGCGTCCGCGCGCGTGAAGTTTTTCCGGATCACTTTTCCGCTGTTGACGCCAACGAGCTTTTTTCTGCTGATTACCGGCCTGATCGCCAATTTTAAGTCGTTCGCCATCATCAAGGTACTTACGGACGGCGGACCCGCGCATTCCACGTCGGTCATCGTGTACGACATTTATCAGCAGGGCTTCGTGAACTTGAAAACGGGCTACGCGTCGGCCATGTCGGTCGTGCTGTTCGTCATCATCCTGGCGATCACGATTTTGCAGTGGGCCGGCCAAAGAAAGTGGGTGCATCAAGGATGAAGACGCAAGCCGCCGGTCGACGGGCGCTCCCTTTTTCACGCCTCCTCGCCACACTGGCGCTGGTGCTGTTCGGCATCGTATTCCTGCTCCCTTTCGTCTGGATGCTGTCCGCCTCGCTCAAGCCGGAGGTCGACGTGTTCAACTATCCGGTCGAGTGGATTCCGAAGCACTGGCAGGTCATCGAGAATTATAAAAAGGTATGGAACGGCAAAGCCAATTTCCCTTTGTATTATTGGAACTCGATCAAAGTATCCGTACTGACGACGCTGCTGTCCGTCGTCGTGTCGGCGATGGCCGCCTACGGCTTCACCAAGGTGCGGTTTCCGGGCCGCAACGCGCTCTTTCTGGTCGTGCTGGCGACTTATATGATTCCGGTAGAGGCGACGCTCGTTCCGCTGTTCGTCATTTACCGCTCCATCGGTCTCTACGATACGCATACGGGGCTTGTGCTGCTCGGCGGCTTCAGCGTGCTCGGCACCTTTTTGCTCCGCCAGTTTTTCGCCGGCATTTCCGATGAATATATCGAGTCGGCGCAGATCGACGGAGCGGGTCACTTTTCCATATTCGGCCGCATCCTGCTGCCGCTCGTGAAGCCGGCGATCGCCACCTACGCGATATTGCGCTTTATCTGGACGTGGAACGACTACCAGTCGCCGTTCATTTTCCTGAGCGACAAGGCGCTGTACACGATTCAGCTTGGCATGAACGCGTTCGCGGACCGCAACGGCCAGTTTTACTCGCTCGTCATGGCCGCTTCCGTCTCGGCGATCGTGCCGCTGCTCGTCGTTTTTATCGTCGGACAGAAGCAGGTCATCGAGGGCATCAGCCTCGGCGGCGTTAAAGGATGAGGGAGCAAAGGCCTCCTGATTAAACGGAAAACGGTCAATTATTTTCCGTTTTAGTCAATTTTGGTATCTTATCGACGGGAAAAGCCCAATGTTACGATTGTGTTACGAACCGTTCGTCATCAAGCGGTGCGACCATTTTCCGGGGAGGTTCATTATGTTAAACAAAAAGGTGCTGTCCGCTGCCATGGCATCCGCGCTCTCGATCTCGCTGCTCGCCGGCTGCGGCAGCAACAACAACGACAACGCCGCTTCGTCCGCCGCACCGTCCGCTTCAGGGTCCGCCTCGAGCTCGCCCGCGTCGTCGTCGGACGCACCTGCTACGATCAAGCTTGCTTCCTGGATTCCGAAGACGCAGATGGACGGCATGCTCGCAGAATATAAAAAAGAGAAGCCGAACGTAACCGTCGAATACGAAGAGCTGGTCGAGAACAACGATTCGGTCGAAGGTCTCAAGAAGCTGGATCTGCTGATCGCGTCCGGCTCCGATCTGGACGTCGTTATGTTCCCGAGTGCCGCCGAGTACTCCAAGCGCGTCGGGCTCGACCTGCTGGCTCCGCTGGACGACCTGCTGGGCGCCGAAGGCATCAAGGTGACGGACGAGTATACGGTCGATCCTTCGCTCAACGGCAAGGTGTACGCGCTGCCCGACACCTATGAGAACTACTTCGTGCTGCTGAACAAGGAGATGCTGGACAAAGCGGGGCTTCAGGTTCCGACGAACTGGACGTGGGACGACTTCTATGACTATTCGCGCAAGCTGACAAGCGGGGAAGGCGCGAACAAGATTTACGGCACTTATTTCCACTCCTGGCCGATGTACATGGAGCTGGGGCTGCTGAACCAGAGCAAGGACAACAACCTGGTGAACAACGGCGTTCTTAAGGTGGACGGGCCCGAGATCCGCAAGTCGCTGGAAATCCGCAATCAGACAGAGAACGTGGACAAGAGCGCCATCCCTTACAGCGACACCATCTCGCAAAAGCTGGCCTACCGCTCGGTCTACTTCTCCAAGAAGGCGGCGATGATCGTTACGGGCAACTGGATGATTACCGAGGCGGGCGGCTCGGACGAGTTCCCGGCCACATTCATCAGCGCGTTCGCTCCGATGCCGTCCAACAGTCAAGGCGAGCCGTCCGGCGTGAGCCCGGCTAACGGCAACTTTATCGGCGTGCTGAAGAAGTCGGAGAACCAGCAAGCCGCCTACGACTTCATCCGCTGGTATACGACGAAGGGCGAGCAGTGGAGCAATGTTTACTCGGCGTGGAAAAAGCAGGACATCGATCAGTTCATCTCCGGCTTGAAAACGAAGCTCAAGAGCCCCGACATGATCGATACCGATTCGCTGACCTACGTCATGAAAAACAGCCCGACGACGCCGCTCAATTTGCCGCCGGCTTACCAGTCGGAGCTTGAAGAAGCGTACGTCAAGGAAGCCGAGAAGTACGTGCTCGGCCAGCAGGACATGGAGACGACCGTCTCGAAGGCATCCGCGGCGCTTCAGAAGATCGTCGACGCCAACAAATAATCGCCTTCACCGGGCAAAAACGGCGCTTCGCAGGGATCGTTCCCTGCGGAGCGTTCTTGGTCTTGCAGAGGGACGTCGCGGACATGGCGCGGACAATGATAGAATGCAGAAAAGGCCTCGCGGCGGGAGGGCGATAAGGTGTTTATCGGGCGCAGATTCATGCACAGCCTCCGCGGCAAGCTGATCATGACCGCGCTGGTGTGTCTCCTGCTGCCGGCGAGCTTCACGTTGATCGCGGGGGACTATCTTACGCAGCGGATCGTCAGGGCGCAGGTCGTCGACAACGAGAACAAGTCGCTCGAGCTGACGGAGGTATATTTGTCGACCCTCTTCGACAATATGATCCGGGTCTCCAACGGCATCATGTTCGACAACAACATTAATCTGGCGTTGAAGGAGAACTGGCAGCGATACAAGCTGGGTCAACCCGATCCCGCCCAGGACGCTTTGGATGCGAAGGACATCGGGCACTTTCTAAGCAGTATCGCCTCGACGATGGACAACGTGTATGTCACGGTATTGACTGTAGACGGGCATTATTTTACCAACTACCAATTCGATCTGTACGGCGGCTTTACGCCGGCCAACTTTTTGCGGATGCCCTGGATCAAAACCGTAGAGATGCTGCCGGTTTATGAGATCGGCTGGATCGGTCTCGTCAATCAATATACGATGGACGGCAAGGGGACCGAGCCGTATCTGCTCACGATGGCGCGCAATCTGCGATTGGCTTATGCGACGGATCCCTATGCCTATATTGTCATTAGCATTAGCGAGGCCAAGCTCGGGGAAATTTTTAAGCACGACCTCGGCCGGCAGGAAACGATGCTGCTGGATCCGGACGGACGCATACTGGCAAGTCGCAACCGGCAGCGGGTCGGACAGACGTTTCCGTTTCCCGAAGAAGTGCGCCGGGCGGATGTGCCGTTGACCGTCCGGTACGAGGGCGAACAGTTTCTGCTTAGCCGGCACGACCTCGATTATGGCGGCTACCGTGTCGTCAGTCTGAGACCGTACAAGGAAGCGGTCGGCCAGCTTCATTCCGTGTCGCGTCTCAGCTTTGCCGTACAAATCGCGGCGACGCTTGTGTTCCTGGCGCTGTTTATTTATATGCTTCGCCAGTTTACCAAGCCGATCGTGGCGCTCGGCAAAGCCGCAGGGGCGGTCGAACATGGTGAGCTCACTGTTCGCTCGGGCGTGCGGGGCAGCGACGAGATCGGCAGGCTGGGCAAGCAATTTGACCAGATGCTAGGGCGCATCGAAGACATGGTCGGAGAGATTCGGGCCGAGCAGATGCAGAAGCGCAAGGCGGAGCTGGCCATGCTGCAGGCTCAGATCAATCCTCATTTTCTGTTCAACATCCTGAATTCCATCAGGCTGCGGATATTGCTCAAAGGAGACGAAGAGAACGGCGAGCTGCTGGCTTCCCTGTCCGGCTTGCTGCGGCAAACGATTCGGAGGGACGGAGAATTCACCTCGCTTCATGAGGAATTGGAGGTGCTGCGGCGGTATATGGAGCTGCTGAACTTCCGACAGCAGGAGAAGGCTGTATTGATCATCGAAGCAGCTTCGGATACGCTGGGGCTTCGGCTGCCGCGCTTCCTGCTTCAGCCCGTCATCGAGAATGCCTATATTCACGGCCTTCGCCAGGAAGCGGGCACCATCGTCGTTGAAGTCGTCCGCCGCGAAATAGGTGAAGCTCGCGCAGGCGCGGTTGCGGCGGCAGAAGCGGACATGCGAATCGTCGTTCGCGACGACGGAGCAGGCATGTCGCGAACGACGCTGGAGCGTCTGCGCACGGAGCTTCGGTCGCAGCGTGGCGTATCGTCGTCCGATGGCACGGCCGGAAGACTGTCGGGCATCGGTATCGCTAACGTGTACGAGCGTCTGCAGCTGATATATGGCGAACGGTGCTCCTTGACGCTGGAAAGCGAGGAGGGCGAGGGCACGACGGTCGTCATCGAGATTCCGGCGGAACCGCCGCCATCTGCATAACGCGGGATCGCTAGTTGCAAGTTAAAGGATTCGTGGGTTATGGAAACTGCGGCAAACGCCGAGATGCGAATTGCGGGAGGGAAGCGTATGTACTCCGTCATGCTCGTAGACGACGATTATCCGGTGCTTGAATATTTAAGCGCATCCATCCCTTGGAAGGAGCTGCGTCTGGAGATTCATTCGGTCTGCAAAAACGGAGCGATCGCGCTCGAGCAAGCACGGGCTAATCCGCCTGACATCGTCATCACCGATATCGGCATGCCCCAAATGGATGGTATCGAACTCATTGGGGAGCTGAAACGGCTGAAGCCCGACATTCGCTCCATTATCCTGTCGTGCATGGGCGACTTCTCCTACGCGCAGCAAGCCGTACGTCTGCAAGTGGACGATTACGTGCTCAAAGAGACGATGCGACCAGAGCAGATCGCGGCGCTGCTGCGCAAGTTATCGGCGCAGCTTGCGGCGGAGAAGGAGCAATCCCGAGAGCTAGCACGCATGCAATCCAAAAAGGAAGAAAATGCGCTCCTTCTGCGTCAAGGGCTGCTGGACAGGATGACCGCGGACGGCGGACGCGATCTCTCCTGGGCGGACGGCGCAGCGGAAGCAGGCATCGACTTTGAGGGCAAGGTGTGGCTACCCGTATTGGTCGCCTTGAACCGGTTGTCCGAGCTGTCGCGGCGCTTGCCGGACGAGCGGGCCGTTCAGTTAGCCGTCGGTCAAGCGGCAGCCGGGCTGAGTAGCGAGCTGCCTGGCACCGTGCTGCTGCCGCATGGACGGCGGGAGGCGGTGCTGCTGTTTCCGTTTCGGCGCAGCCTTACCGAGATGAAGGTCGAATCGGTCCGGCCCTCGCTGCGAGCGCTTGGCGAACGGCTGTCCCTGGAGAACGGCATCGCGGCGACGTTCTTGATCGGCACGTCGGCAGCGGCGCCGGCGGCGCTCGGACGGGCGGCCGAACAGCTCCTGTCCTCCGGCGGCGGACGATTCTATCTTCCCGACGAAGGCATCTTCACGCTAGCGGAGCTTCCTCTGCTGGGAGAGGGGGATCTGCACGACGTTTATCCCGAAGCACTCCAGCGCATCCGCGACGCCTTTCTCGAAGAAGACACGGTTCAGCTCGAATCCTCCGTCGACAACTGGCTGGACCAAGCGCGGGAGAGACGCTGCCATCCCGAGTTGGTCAAAGAATGGACGCTCAAGATTTTGTATGACAATCAAACGCGCTTTTTGGCGCTGCAGCACTATCAGAGCGTATTCTCAATGGAAGTGCTGCACCGAACGTTGGGCGAGCTCGCCACGATTCAGGAACTAGGAGATTGGATGCTGCAGTTTTTCAAAGAAAGAATGCCGTTGCTGGGGCTCATCTACAAGCAGTCGCGACGTTCTGAAATTTTACGCGCTCAACAATACGTCAGCCATAATATCGGCTCTAAAATCACGCTGGAAGAAGTCGCAGACATGCTGCACATCAACTCCAGCTACTTCAGCCGGTTGTTCAAGCGCGAGACGGGTTACAATTTCATTCAATATGTCACGACTGCGAAGATGGAACGTGCCAAGGAACTGCTCGCCCGCAGCAATATGAGCGTCGAAGAAGTCGCGGCGCGCCTCGGATACGAGAACAAAAGCTACTTCGCCAAACTCTTCAAAAAGCATATCGGCGGCACGCCGGGCGAATATAGAGGGGACTGAGCTCATGGCGCTGCATTACCCCAGTCTGCGCCGTTTGAACGATATCCCCTTCAGTCAGGGAAGAATGCTCCGCACCTTTTGCTAATTTAAACGATATCCCCTTCAGTCAGGGAGGAATGCTTCGCGCCTTTTGCTAATTTAAACGATATCCCCTTCAGTCAGGGAGGATTGCTTCGCGCCTTTTGCTAATTTGAACAATATCCCCTTGAGTCAGTAAAACGACATGACAAGACGAGGATGTTCAAAGCGTGCGATATACGTTTTGCTGCGTGGAACTTGTGCGGATGAATTAATTGCCCTAATCACGCATCGCTACGCTAGCCTGTATGCCGTTGGCTGCGTGCAGGACGCCGGAAAACCCACTTTATCGGTCGAACGCCTGAGCGGGCGCCCACTAGTTCCCGATAGGTGATTGTCTTGGTGAGGCCGCAGCTGGCGATCAGCTCGGTCAATACCTCGTTGCGGCATAGACGACGAAAGCAAAACTCGTTAAGATAGGCCTGCAGGTGCTTGGGGCCGATGCCTCCAAAGGTGCGGGCTAGCCAACGCACGGCCTCCTGCCACGCATGATGGGCTGCGGATCGCCCATGGTGGCCGCGTTGGAGAAGTTCTGCATGTCCGGAGGCTTGGGCGCCGGCGACATGGTTTTGCACAAAACGTTCCACTGACTCCTCGCCGCCCATCCCCCCGCGAACAGCCGGATGGTCGCCTTCGGGACCGTCGACGGCTTTCATTTTTACATGTGCGACATCCCCTGCTTCATCGAGAGAGACGCCGACCACGACAGGCTGCGGTCGCAGCTCGCCCTGCACGAACACGCTGCTGAAATAGCGGTGATACTCATAGCCGTAATACTCGCCCAGCAGCTGCAGGTCGCCCGCAAGCGGTTGGGCGCGATCCCACTCGCCGATGGCATGGCGCAGCTTGTGATTGATCAACCAGGCAGTCTTATAGGTCACGTGGATCAGCTCCGCCAACAGCTTGGCGCTGATACCGATTTGCATCAAGAACATCGCCTGAAACCACTTCGCCAAGGGCGTGCGCGTCCCCTCGAGCACAGTACCTGCCGTAAGCGAAGTCTGGTGAGCACAGGATTGGCATTCAAACAAATGCCGTCCGCGGGACGACACCCTGTAATAATGCGGATGAACGCAGCGGGGACAACGGAACCCGTCTGGCCATTTGGCGGCGAACAGGGCGCCAGCGCAGTCTTCTTCGCTATAGGCCGGGACATAATCCTGAATCGAGAAGCGGCTTGGCATGTTAATCCCTCCGGACGGAACGTATGTTCTCATTTTAGTAAATGATGGGTACGATGTCAAGCTTCAGATGGAAAAAGAATGGGCGGAGCTACAGCCTTGATGAAGGGGATAGTGGCGTGAAGCGGAGGGAGATAAGTTGGGATATAGGTGCTTCGCGATGGCGTCATGGAGGAGGGGGCCGAGCTCTCGTGGCAGCAGCATAGCGGTTGTGGATGTATAGCAGATACTGTGTGTACTATAGCGTAGCGGACAAGACGGACATGAGCAGACCGGACATAAGCAGACCGAACCTGAACAGATTGGACCTGAACAGACCGAACCTGAACAGACCGAACCTGAACAGACCGGACCTGAACAGACCGGACCTGAACAGACCGGACCTGAACAGACCGGACCTGAACAGACCGAACCGGTCCTGAACGAAGGGGATACCGTTAAAACGGGAAAAACATGTATAAAGCAGCTGCGTAGATGGAAAAAAATGGACCCAAAAAGGTGTGCGCCTATGCCAAGCGTCCCTCCCTCTTGGGTCTCTCGTTTGGTAGAGAGGCGATTTCATTTCATTAGTTTAAAGCGACCAGGTTCCGATAAGCGCCCGGGAACGAGTCGGGAATGACGGTTGCGCCGACCGTTTTGGCGTAGAAGCCGAGCGCTTCTTCTACCCAGCCGATTATGGCGTAGGCATAGCCTTCTTCGTGCATGGCTCGCAGCGTTTCGAGCAGCAGCGCTTTGCCAATCCCCAGGCCGCGGCATTCCGGCGCCACGCCGGTAGGACCGAAGAAGTTGCGGACGATGGCGTCATAAAGCGCAAAGCCGACGATCTCTTTGTTCCGCACGGCGATGAAGGCATAGGAGGGCAGTCTCCCGAAGGCGCATTCGCACTCGCTGCGCCAGTTTTCAGTGAAATGCTTGCCGACGAATTCCGCTAGGCGCCCTTTGTCCGCGGTCATGGCGCGTACGATGCGAACGCCTTTTTCCTCTAGCGCGGCGAGCTCTGCCCGGCCATCGGGCAGGTCGTACAATTTGACCAGCATATCAGGCATGTCGCCCTTCCTCCTCTTCATCGGTGCTTCGTTTTTCGCCTGCAGCCGCTCTGGCTGCCGCTGCGGACGCAATCGCCTGCAGCTTGGCCTCGTATAGGCCGAACCGGTAAAACCTCGAAGCGATGAACAGCTCCGCCATATCAGGCGGCAGCAGTGGCTCTATCGCGACTCGCATGGCGGTCTTGGCTGCTTCCAGCGCCGCGTAGCCGGTACGATGCTTGTCTCTGAGACTTGTCATCACCTCTTCGCCGGGGTACAGCTCGCCTCTGAAAAGAAACGTATAGAGAGGCAGCCTGCGCTTGGCAGGAATTTCGAACTGGATCATTGCCGCGATTAACTCGGCGACCGGGCGGTTGAGGGCGATATCGGGCAGCAGCTCCGGCACGAGCTGGTAATAATCCGCGATCTCGTAGCCGTCGGCAGCCGCGGACGCATCGTCCATGCCATGATATTGAGAGAGGAAACGCGCGAGATAGGTTTCCGGGTCTGCACGCCGGTTCCAGCTTTGGTCGGCCGAGAAAAAGGCCGGGTAGCGAGATGTCTCGAACAGGCCGTACGGACTGCCGAGCGCAAAGGGCGCCGACCAGTTGGTGGCAATGACGCCAGGCAGCTGCTCGGACTCGGCGAGCTCGGTCCAGCGCAAAATGTTGGCGACCCGGTTGCGGATAACCGGGTAGTTCTGGTCCCCTTCGTCATCCCAGCACCGCACGGAGGAAGCGCCTATGACGGACAGGCCCGCGCGTCTGAGCTTGCCGATCATGTCGAGCGCGTCCCGCTTCAAACGGTGGCCGCCGTAGATCCAGACGACGACGGTCACTTCGGGATCGAGCGCGGACAACTCTTCATGCGAAGCGTGCATCAGCATGTCGTGCCAGATCATCGGCCGCTTGCCGAGCTCGCGGACGCGGGCGGAGAGCCGGTTGACGAATGCGATGAAGGATGCCTCGCGCGTCAAGCCGGAGGCGCGGCAATCCGCGCACTCGCCGAGACTCCACACCTCGTCGCAGCCCATATGAAGATAACGGCTGTCGGGATGCAGCGCGGCCACGTCTTCGAGAATGCCCGCCATCATCTCGAACGCGCCCTGCCGGTGCGGGCACAGCTCGCCGACGCTGTCAGGCGTTTCGCGGAGCGGGATATATGCAGGGTGTTTGAGAATGAACTCCAGATGACCAAACGACTGCTGCTTCGGTATAACTTCGATGAAGTGGTCGCTGCACGTCCGGAGCAGCAGGGCATGCTCCGCCTCCGTCATGGACAGGTCCGGATGGCGCAGGAAGGCATGCTGACGAAACGGCAGCTTGTCCTCGTATTCGACGACGAGCGTATTGATCTTGTAATCGGACATCTCGGCGATATACGACAACAGATTGGGGAACGCAGGATAAACGGTGCGAAGGTCCAAATAGTCGCTGCGAAGCGGCAGGTCGGCCCAATCGGCAATTTCCACCGCGGGCAGCGGGTCGTACCTGCGCATCAGCTGGAGCAGCGTCTTCAAACCGTAATAAAGACCGGACGCTTCTTGGGCGTGTAGCGACAAGCCGCCGTCTCCGATGCGCAGCACGTAGCCGTCATGGCGCCCGGCGAGTCGTTCGGCCGCTTGGCGGCGAACGGGCAGGTCCTCGGATAAGAGCGCGTACGCCTCGGGCGACGTTCCCAGGGCGACATGGGCATCGCCGAACAGCTCGCGCGCCAAACGCAGCAGCCTGTCGTCCGACCGGGGCATTAGCAGCTTGACGCGCATGCCTGCCAGATGAGCGGGCAGCGGCGATGAAACATCGTCACCGTCTTCAGGCAACAATCGCGCGTATTGCGGCTGCGGGATCAGGTCGAGTTTCATGACGATTCCTCCTGGCCTCAGGGATAGATAGCGAAGAAGCATTTTTCCGAATAGGTGATGATTTGTAACGGAATTCCTGTCTCCACGCTGGCTAGAGCCACCTTACGCGCCCCTTGAACCGGTCGATGAAGCGGTTGTTCCATTCGTCACCGCCGGGCGCATTGGCGCTTCGCCAGACAGGGACCTCGATCCCTTTTTCCGCAAGAAGAGCTGCTACCGTCATCATGAGAGAATTCAATAGGAAGGCGTTGGCGAACGTGGACGTCGATCCCATCTGCGGTTCCAGACCTTGGATCTGCAGGGCAGAGTCCCCGGGCTTCACCTTGCTGTCCAGGTAGTAATCGCAAGCTTCGTACAGATTAAGCCGGGACGGATGCCTCGCCGGGTGGTCCTTCGGGGTCGCAGCGGCGTGTCCGACCGAGGTGACGGCAATGGTGACGACGCCTCTGCGCTTCGCCTCCAACGCAGCGTCGATACAAGCGGTATTGATGCCGTAGGCGTTGGCCAGAATCAAAATATCGCCTGCTCCGAGTCGATTGTCCTCAATGACGAGCTTGCCGTAACCCGGCGTGCGTTCGACGGCCATCGAGCGGAGGGCGCCGTTGGAGATCATCGTGCCTTCGTCGAGGATTGCGCTGATATGCATCAAGCCGCCGGCCCGGAAAAAAATTTCCGTGGCGTTCATGTTGGAGTGACCGCCGGGACCGTACAAGTAGACGAGCTTATCCTCCGCAATATGGTCGGCCAGCAGGCCGGCCACCTCCAGCAGGCGATCGCGAGGCTCGCTTCGGATTTCTTCGAATAATTCTGTGATATACGTCAGATACGCCCCCATGATGTCGTCTTGCGCGGAAAGCGGTCGTTGGTTCATTTCGATGACCCCCTATTTAGAATAGACTGCGTCGAATCGATTACCGGGGCGCTAGCCCGGCGCTTATCTTGCACCGCCGGGCTTCCCGTCGTCGGTCCGTTCTTAAATTCCCCCCTTTGCCAGGTTCGTTCTAATCCGTTCGTTTGTAGCCATAGCTGTCCATGTCTGCGTACAGCGCGCAGCTCTCGTGCCGACGCAACGCGCTGGCGGGGAAAGCCTCCTCGATCGGACCGTGGACCGCGCGGAGTACGGCTTCGCGCTTGTGCCGACCGGGCACGATGCATACGAGATGCATGGCGGACATTAATGCGGGGATCGTCATCGTGAGCGCATGCGTCGGTACGCGCGCGAGCGAGCCGAAGCATCCGTCGTTGACCTGCTGCATCCGGAAGTCCGCATCGAGCTCGACGACCTTGACCCAGCGCGGATCGTCGAAGTCGGCGGCCGACGGATCGTTGAAGGCCAGGTGGCCGTTCGCCCCGATCCCGAGACATACAATATCGATCGGCGCCTCGCGCAGCAGATCTTCGTATCGAAGCGCTTCCTTCTCGGCGTCTTCGCAGGGATTCAGGAGATGAACGCGTCCGGGTTTGACTTTGTCGAATAACCGCTCGTTCAGGTATCTCCCGAACCGTTGCGGAGCTTCGACAGGCAAGCCGAGGTATTCGTCCAGATGAAAGGCAGTGACCCTGCTCCAATCGATGCCGGGCGCTGCGGCGAGCGCGTCGAGAAACTCATTCTGCGAGGGGGCTGCGGCGAATACGACGCGCGCGCTGCGGCCGATTGCCAACAGCGCTCGCAGCTTGCCGGCAAAGTCTTCGCAAGCCGCTAGGCCAAGCTGCCGTCTGTCCGTGAAAACCTGCGTTCGAAGGTTGTCCTTGAGCAGCGAATAGACGGGGAAAAGCGCGGACTGACTCAATGCTGCGTTCCTCCATTTCCATACAATTGATTGCCCTTTCACTATAGCAAGAGGGATCGAAAAAAATTTGACCGTTACCGGGCCGAATTTGACCGATCGGCAAGGCTGCAGCGCATCTATATTGCGCCGGTTAGCGATGGTCAAATAGGGTAAATATAACAGTCGCCAGCCGGCTAAAGCAGGCGGCAGCCCAAGAGTTGGAGGTTATTACCGGATGCATAAACCATTGGCCGATCGCTCCGAGACTGATTCAGCCGTCGGGGAAGCGGTTCGCTCGGAGCTGATCAATCCGACCGTCGACGCGCTTGAGGGACTCTCAGGCGTTCATCCCGGCAACAGAAGGGTGCATGCGAAAGGCATATGCTGTCGTGCCGAATTTACGCCGAGCGGATTGGCCGCAGCGCTTACGACTGCGGCGCATCTGCGCGACAAAGACAGGAAGAGCGGTGCGATCGTTCGCTTCTCGGGCAGCTCGTCCGATCCTTCGCTGGCCGATCTTTTGTCCCCGGGCAAAGGACTGGCCGTACAATTCCAGCCGGCGGAGGGCGATGTTTCTGTGCTGACAGCCGTGACGGTTCCGGTTTTTTTCGCCAGGACGCCGGCCTCGTTTCTTGACCTTATAAAGGAAGCGAACCGTTTGAAAGGAGGCGGCTTAAAAGCGATTGCGGCCGCCGCGGAGCTGGCTGCGCACTTTCCGGAAGCGCGTCACGCCATGGCGCACATCGGCAAGCTGAAGCCGCCTGCAAGCTACGGCACTTGCCGCTACTATGCGATTCACGCTTTCCTGCTCGTCGACGGGGAGGGAAATCGTCGGCCGGTAAAGTTCGAGTGGTTGCCGGAGCTCGGCGTCGAGACGCTGTCGGTCACAGCGCTCAAATCGCAGCCGGAAGACTATCTGGAGCTTGATGCTGCAGAACGGATTAAGGCAGGACCGCTTCGCTTCCGCCTGAATATCGTGCTGGGGCGGGAGGAGGACCCGACCGACGACCCTACGCTGCCGTGGCCCGACGACCGGCAGCGTATCGAGGCCGGCGTCTTGGACGTCACGGAAGTGATTGCGGAGCCCGAAGGACTCGTGATGGATCCGATGGTGACGGGGGCAGGCATCGAGCCTGCTGACGATCCGATCCTTAGGTTTCGCAGCCCGGTGTACAGGGAGTCGCTGCGGCGGCGGAGTCGCGGCCAATAATCGCCGACGTTAACGCCGGTTGTTGGGCTTTGGAACCGGGGAGTAGGCTAGAGATGGCGGTAGCGCAATGGTAATACGCTTTCATTGACGAATGCTCGCTTGGACATTTAAACTGTAGTTTAAACTCACTAGACAAGGGGCCATGAAAAAATGAAAAAGAGAATTTGGGCGACCGCGCTTCTCTCGCTCGCCATGCTGACGACGGCAGGCTGCGGCGCGAAGAACACCGGCAACAATGAGAGCGGAGCCGCCAGCTCGTCTGCATCGCCTTCGGCCAGCGCATCGGCAAGCGCGTCCGCGCCGGCCGACGACAAGACCTATTCGATCGCGATCTCGCAGATCGTGGAGCATCCCTCGCTTGACGCGACGCGCGAAGGCTTCATCGCCGCGCTCAAGGATGCGGGCATCGAAGAAGGCAAGAACCTGAAGATCTCGCTGAATAACGCGCAAAACGACCAAAATGCAAACCTTTCGATCGGTCAAAAGATCGCGTCGGAGAAGTACGATCTCGTCCTCGGCATCGCGACACCGTCCGCCACCGCGCTGGCACAGTACGTGAAAAATACGCCGATCCTGTTTGCGGCCGTCACCGATCCGCTCGACGCCAAGCTGGTATCGAATCTGGACAAGCCGGGCGCCAATATCTCCGGCGTCTCCGACACGAACCCTGTCGCAGTTCAGCAGCTGATGGATTTCATCGCATCCGATTTTCCGAACGTGAAGAAGGTCGGTATCGTCATTAACGAAGGGGAATCGAACGCCGTCGTTATGGCGAAGAATGCCGAGGAACAGCTCAAGAAGCACAATATCGAGCTGGTCAGGGCGCCGGTCACGAACACTTCCGAGGTGAAGCAGGCCGCAGAATCGCTCGTGGGCCGCGCGGACGCGCTGTTCATCACGCTGGACAACACGGTCGTCAGCAGCGTCGACGCGATCATCAAGGTCGCCAACGACAACCACCTGCCGTTCTTCTCCAGCGACCGCGATACGGTCGAGAAGGGCGCCTTCGCGACCTACGGCTTCAAATACTACGACCACGGCTACCAAGCCGGCCAGATGGCGGTCGAGGTGCTGAAGAACGGCGCCAACATCGGCGATCTGAAGGTCGGCATGCAGGAGAAGCTCGACCTGATCCTCAACCTTAAGGCTGCAGAAGCCCAGGGCATTACGGTCTCGGACGAAATGAAGAGCAAGGTGCAGGACCCGACCAACAATATTATCCAATAAAGAGTAGGTGTCGTCATTGATTCATTCCCTGACCGGCGCAGTCGAGCTTGGCTTCATGTATGCCTTGATGGCGCTCGGGGTGTACATCACGTATCGCATCCTGGATTTCCCCGACCTGACCGTAGACGCCAGCTTCACGACGGGAGCCGGCATCGCCGCAGTGATGATCTCGCACGGCCAGGCGCCCTGGCTTGCAACGCTGGCGGCCTTCGGCGGCGGTCTGGCGGCCGGCGTCTGCACGGGCCTGCTGCATACCAAGGGCAAGGTCAACGGCCTGCTCGCGGGCATCATCATGATGATCGCGCTCTACTCGATCAACTTGCGGATCATGGGCAAGCCGAACATCTCGCTGCTCAATACGGACACGCTCTTTTCGGGCGTCGCTTCTCATGAGTGGCATGATGTCCGACTCGCGTACATCGCCGTCCTGTTCGTCGTCGCGTTCGGCGTCAAGCTTCTGCTCGACGCGTTTTTGCACACGGACCTTGGGCTCGCGCTGCGCGCGACCGGGGACAACAAGCGTATGATCCGCAGCTTCGGCTCCAACACGGATCTTACGACGATCCTTGGCGTTAGCCTGTCGAACGGTCTCGTCGCGCTGTCCGGCGCGCTGATCGCACAGGACGGCGGCGGCGCCGACATCTCTATGGGCATCGGCATGATCGTCATCGGGCTCGCCTCCGTCATCATCGGGGAAGCGCTGCTCGGGCCGAAGCGCGTCTTCTGGGCGACGCTCGCCGTCGTCCTCGGCGCTATCGCCTACCGGATCGTCTACGCGCTGGCGCTGCGCGCCGAGTTCCTGCATCTGCAGGCGACGGATCTGAAGCTGATCACCGCGGTCATCGTCATTCTGGCGCTCGTCATTCCGACGGTGAGCCGCACGGCCAAGCAGAAGCAGCAAGCCAAACGGCGCACGGCCGAGCTGGCGGCCGGCATGCGCGGCAAGGGGGCGATCTGATGCTGGAGATCAATCAAGTATCCAAGCTGTTCAACCCCGGGACACCGGACGAGAAAGTCGCGCTCATGAACATCAACCTGAAGCTGAACGAGGGCGACTTCGTCACGGTCATCGGCAGCAACGGGGCGGGCAAGTCCACGCTGATGAACATCATCTCCGGCGTCATGCAGCCGGATATCGGCGACGTGCGGATCGACGGGCAATCGGTCGCGGCGAAGTCCGAATCCGAGCGCAGCAAGTGGATCGGACGGGTATTCCAGGATCCGATGGCGGGCACGGCGCCCAACATGACGATCGAGGAAAATCTGTCGATGGCTTACGCGCGCGGCAAGCCGCGGGGCTTCGGATGGGCGGTGACGGGGCGCAAGCGCGCCCTGTTCAAGGAAGAGCTGAAGCGCCTTGGCATCGGACTTGACGCGAGATTGCGCGCCAAGGTCGGGCTGCTGTCCGGCGGCGAACGGCAGGCGCTCAGCCTGCTGATGTCCACGTTCACGCGGCCGAGCATTCTGCTGCTCGACGAGCACACCGCGGCGCTCGATCCGGCGCGCGCGGAGCTCATCACCCGCTTGACCGAGGAGATCGTCCGCAGCATGAAGCTGACGACGCTGATGGTTACGCACAACATGGAGCAGGCTATCCGTCTCGGCAATCGCCTCATTATGATGGACAAGGGACGTATCATCCTCGACATCCCGCCGGAACGCAAGCAGGATCTGACGGTGCAGAAGCTGCTCGGCGAATTCGAGCGCATCAGCGGCCACAAGCTGGCGGACGATCGGGTGGTATTGGGTTAGAGAACGCGGCTGATAAACTATAAATGACGATCGACCGGCATCGCGCTACTGCGGTGCCGGTTTTCTTTTGTTCGAATTATAATTTCATCCGATAAAAATTACATTGTAGTCCAGTAATTTCCGATATATATTCAGAAATTATAGGTTATTTTGGAGGGGCTATATTTGGGCGCAGGCTTGTCGAAATTTATTAAGCGAGTGGGCATCATGGGGTTGGTAATGACGGTTTGGAGCGCGGGCGCGGCAGATATGCGATCGGTCGGAGCGGCAACTGCCGTCGGCACATCCATCTCGCCGGACGGCGAGAGCGCCGCGGTACTGGCTTCCGATGCCGACGTGCTCAGCTATTTTCAAGGAACGTCGCACAGCCTCGCCAGATCGGAGACAGGCCTTGAGATCGTCAACAAGAGCGAAGATGTCTATCGTAAAGCGCATTATTTGATTCAGCAGTCGTATAACGGCATTCCCGTCTACGGCAAATATATTCGCGCGCATCTGGATTCGGAGCGGCGGCTGTACGCGGCGACCAACGAGACGGCGTCCGACATCGGGTCCCTGATTGCGAACGGGACGGCGGTTTTGACGGGAGAGCAGGCGATTGCGGCGTTGGCGGCCTCGGTCGGAGCCGAGGGGAGCAGCGTCGGAGGCGGCACGAGCTCCCAGCCTGTCGCTGACACGGCGCAGGCTGCAGGTCAGTCTCCCGTGCTGCAGCAGGAGACGCCCAAGGCAGAGCCGATCTACTACCCGGACGAATCGGGAAAATACACGCTCGCCTACAAGGTCGAGCTGGCGACGCAGTCGCCGGTGCCGGGACGCTGGTTCGGCTATGTCGATGCTGGCGACGGACGGGTGCTGAGCAAGTTCAGCCGTCTCGCAGAGGCTGCGGCGGACAGCGCCCCGGCGACCGGCACGGGCTACAAGGGCGACGTCAGGTCGCTGAATGCCGTTAACCGTTACGGTGCCTATTACCTGGTCGATACGACCAAGCCCATGTACAAGTACAATCAAGGGGCCGAGTCGGGAACGATCGAGACTTACGATCTGGGCGATCCCTATAACCCGGTGAACGCGAAAACGTCGAACTTCTACAGCAGCAACCCGGACGCGATCGATGCCCATTATTTTGCGGGACAAGTATACGACTTCTACCTGAATCGGTTCGGCCGCGACAGCCTGGACGGCAATGGCATGTCGATCGTGTCGCTGGTTAATACGAACGTGACCGACAACGCCTTTTGGGACGGCACCGAGATCGTATACGGCGACGGCTCCAAGCAGTTCGAATGCCTGAGCTGCGCGGCGGACGTCGTGGCTCACGAGCTGACGCACGGCGTTATCGAGCACAGTGCGGACCTTGAATACAAAAATCAATCCGGCGCGCTCAACGAATCCTTTGCGGATATGATGGCTGCCGTTATGGACGACGACGATTGGACGATCGGCGAGGATACGGGCGTTGCCGGCGGCAGCGGCAGCGGCTATCTGCGAAGCCTGCAGCAGCCCGAGCTCGGCTTGGAGCCGCAGCCCGGCACGATGAGCGGGTATGCCCAGCTGCCCGAGAGCAACGACAACGGCGGCGTCCACAAAAACAGCGGCATTCCGAACCATGCCGCCTATCTGATGGCGACCGGAATCGACGAGATCCCGCAGCTGGCCGGCCAAGGCCGGAAGCTGATGGGCGACATGGCCTACGGCGCGCTCACTTCCTATCTAACGCCGACGGCGCAGTTCGCGGATGCCCGCGATGCCTTCGTGCTGGCGGCGGGCGACCTGCCGCTCTCGGGCGAGCTCCGGTCGGCCGTCATCGCCAAGGTCGAAGCGGCCTGGGCGGCGGTCGGACTCGGATACACGTCGAGCGAGAACTCGATCGTGTCCTTCGGCGCCGACCGGCTGGCGGACAATCCTTATATCAATGCGGCTGCATCGACAGTAACGTTTCAAGTGACGCCGGGCACCGACTTGAGCAGCCTGTCCGCGCGGATCTCGGTGTCTCCCGGCGCGTCGATCTCGCCGGACCCGGCGCAGGTGCGCGATTATGCTTCTCCCGTACAATTCGAGGTGACCTCCGAGAACGGCCAAAAACGTCGGTGGACCGTAACGGGCAGCATAGCCAAGCCCGAGACAGCCAATGCGATAGAAGGCTTCGCGCTCGATATACTGTACGGCCCCGCAATGATCGACAACGCAAGCAGCACGGTCACGCTCTATGTGGAGGACGGCGACGACTTGACCGCGTTAACGCCGTACATTACCGTATCGGACGGCGCCGTCGTCAGCCCCGCGAGCGGAGCGCCCGTCGATCTGACGTCGGAGCGGACGTACACGGTGACGGCGCAGAACGGTCAGACGCGCAATTGGCGGGTAAAGGCTGTCAGGGATTCGGCGAGTCCCTATATAGCGAGGGCAAGCGGAAGTGCCGAAGGGAAAATGATCGTGCTGTCGTTCGACCAGGAGATGGCGGCATACGAGCTCGCCAACCCCTGGAATTATGTCGTCGTGCGTCAGGACGGCGGAACGGACAATCCTGTCGTAACCAAAGTCGAACGGGATTGCGCCACCTCCAGTCGTGTCTATCTCACCTTGGACCGGGCGCTGCTGTCGAGCACGATGTACAAGGTTACGGTGAGCAAGCTGAAGTCCGCAAGCGGCAGAAGCGTACGGCCGGACCTGACAACCAACTATATCTATACGAACGATAAAGAGCCGCCGAAGCTCAATACAGCCAGCGTGAACGGAGCCAAGCTGACGCTGACCTTCGACGAGTACGTAGGCCTGCAAGCTCCGGTCATGCCCGGTTCATACCTGGGGCTGGCCGTCAGGCTGAATGGCGAGGGAGCGTCCGTCACCCGGGTCATCGCCAAGGGGCGGCATATCGAGCTGTGGCTGGGACGTGCCGCCGTCGCCGGAGATACGGTTACATTCAGCTATCAGCCGGATTCAAGCTCGACCGCCATCTACGACGATGCGGGCAACCGGGCGGCTGCGATCGGCTGGAGCGGCGTGATCAACCGTTCCAAAGCGCAGTCGGCGATTGCGTCGACTGTCGGCTGGGCGCGTCTGCCCTGGCAGGCGGCGCAGGCGGTCGGCCATCCGAACGCGCAGACGATGTATCTGATCCCGAGCGGCGCGAGCAACCGAAGCGTCGTCTCCATCGACCCGACCACAGGACGAATCGAGACGGCGAATGTGCCCGCCGCGCCGGTGCGTCTGTATGCGACAGCGGACTATGTGTACGCAGCTCTGAAAAAAGGAGACGGAACGGGCCGGATCGTCGTGCTGGACGCGAACGATCTGTCACAGACGGCCGCGTTCGATACGGCGGACGATCCGTTCGATCTGGCCGTCGCATCGCGGGACGAGATCTACGTGCTCAGCCGCGCGGCCGACGGCGAGCATCTGACGGCGTATAGCGAAGCCGGATCGATCCGCGCGCGTGCCGATATGACGAGCGCGCAAGGCCTCGCCCTGTCGCCGAAGCGGCAGCGGCTCTATACGATCGTGGACGGTGCGAAGCTCCGCGCTTATACGACGATTGCTTCGCGTCTGCTGGAGGCGGACGACGAAACGGCCGTTCCGGATTTTCACCCGCCGTACGTAAATGAAGGTTCGCCCGACAGGCTCTGGGTATCCCCGGACGAGACGTACGTGTTTTCCGGTTCGGGACTTTATTACAAGTGGGGCGAAGGAGAACGGCTGCAATCCGGCGGAGATCTGGGCGACGGCGTAGACGATATTTTGTTCGGCCCGTTCGATGAAAAGGATCAAAGGCAACAGATGGCCGTGCGGTCCGGCAACACGATTCGAAGCGCTGCATACAAGTTGGGACCGAACGGTTCTTCTCCTTCCACCGGCCTGTTTTCAGGTTTGGCCGGAGATACCCTGACGCTGGCCCCGAGCGCAAAGGAAGGCGTGTTCACGCTGGTCGCGACAAGTGCCGGCGCGACGACGATAACGACATACGGAGACTATCAAGGTGCTCTTTTCAGTCCGATCATCTCGGTCTCCACGCCGCTGAATGCATGCCCGATCGTCGTGGATACGAACACCGGCAATCCAGGCACAGGCAATCCAGGCACAGGCAATCCAGGTACCGGTACACCCGGAACCGGCACGCCAGGCACTGGCGCACCCGGCGGGAGCGCGCCTGCAGACGCATCCGGCGGCGAACCGACGGTTGCGGGCGGGACGGTCAAGCTAGCCGCAGCCGATCTGAAGTCGACGCAGGAAACCGGCGCCGACGGACGCTCGATCGCCATCGTCGAGCCCGACGCCGACAAGCTGAAGCAAGCCCTGAAGCTTGCGGGCGAGCAGACGACAGCAGTCGGCACGGCGTTCAAGCTTATCCTGCCCGTCGGCGCAATCGGAGACGGCGTCAAGGTACGGCTGCCGTCCGGAACGCTCACAGCCGCTTCGGTCCAGTCCGCCGGACTGACGCTCGTCGTACAGACCGACCGAGTGACGTACGAGATTCCCGCCAAGCTGCTTGGCAGTTCGATGCTCGCGCAAGCCTGGGGGACGTCGTCCTTGCCGGACGACCTGCAGCTCGAGTTCGGCATCGTCAAGCCTGCGCAGTCAGAGCAGGCTAAGTCCCTGCAATTGCTGCGAACGGACGGTTATGCGGCAATATCCGACTTTCTCGACTTTACGATCGAGCTGGCTTCCGGCGGGAAGAAAAAAGAGCTGAAAAACTTTAACGGCATTTATGTCACCAAACGCATCAGCATCGACGCTCCGGCCGCTGCGGGGGAGGTAACGGCGCTGACGTACGATTCCGTGTCCGGACAGCTCGCGTTCGTCCCCGCGGCGATCTCCGTCTCCGAGGGCCGGCTGACGGCGGCGATCCGGACGCCGCACAACAGCCTGTATGTGCTGGCGCAGACCGGCAAGTCCTTCGCCGACATCGCGACCCACCCCGATCGCGCCGCGATCGAAAAGATGGCAGCCAAAAAGCTCGTGCTCGGCGCCGGAGCAGGACGGTTTCAACCGGACCGGACGGTGACGAGAGCCGAATTCGCGGCCTTGCTCGCGAGAGCGCTCGGTCTGCAGACGCTGCCCGCAGCGCCTGCGTTCGCCGACGTGAAGGCAGGCGCCTGGTATGGCGCGCCGGTAACAACGGCGGTGAGCGCGGGCCTGATCTCGGGGTACGGCAACGGGAGCTTCGGTCCGGGCGGCGTCATCAATCGTCAAGAGTTGGCTGTCATGCTTGGCAGAGCGATCGCTTATGCGGGTGGGCTGCCTAAGGATGCTGGGAAGGCAAGCTCCGGCGCTTCTGTCGATGCGGCGAAGATTCCCGCCTGGGCTGCCGCCGACGCGCAGGCGCTGCTCGCTGCAGGCATTATGCGGAACAGAGCGGACGGCTCGTTCGCGCCTGCAGCTCCGGTTACCAGGGCCGAGGCTGCCGTATCGCTCATGCGGATGCTGGAAAGGCTGCAGCTCATTTAAAGTCTTTTTCGAAATAACGCCCTGTCCTCCTGTTTGCCGGGAGGCGGGGCGATTTTTTTCGATTCTCATCCAAACGCGGAAAGCCGAAGGCGTAGAAACTTCAATAAATCGAGCGCGAACGTGCGCGACTGCGATAATGCAAGAGCCGTATGAATGTAACCGTTCTCTTGCCGTGTTAAAAGGCTGCCGCGCTGTTTCATCCCCTTCGGCGGCAGTTTACATGAAGATGGAACGTAACGTATGATTCATTTCGTGATTCAACATCCTAATCGCTGAATCCCGCACAATGCGGGAACGGGGGAACCAACCGGGTGCCGCACATGCGCCCAGGGGTGAATCGCTTGGCTATGCCAGGCGTAGGGCTGCTTGCCGGGCCCGAATCCGACAGCTAACCTCGCAAGCGTCCGGAAGAGGAACCTGCGCCGCTATTCGCTTAAGAATAAGCTGCGGGAGATCCTTTCCTGCGGCTTTTTTTTGATGCATTTCCGCGGTGCCGGTACAGCAAAGGAGATAACCCCATGGTCAGCAAAGTTAAAAGGCTACTGATCGGCAGACCGATGAAAAGCGCGGAGATCGAAGGCGCCAAGCTGGGAAAATTCAAGGCGCTGGCCGTCTTGTCGTCCGACGCGCTGTCGTCTGTCGCGTACGGTACGGAGCAGATTCTGATCGTCCTCATGGCGGCAGGCTTCGCGGCTGTCTGGTACTCGGTGCCGATCTCGCTGGCGGTGCTCGGCCTTTTATTTATTCTCATCCTGTCTTATCGCCAGACCATTTATGCCTATCCGGCCGGCGGCGGCGCCTATATCGTGGCCAAGGACAATCTCGGCATCTCCACGGGACTTCTGGCCGGAGGCTCGCTGCTGGTCGACTATATATTGACCGTTGCGGTCAGCTCGTCCGCAGGGACGGACGCGATCACGTCGGCTTTCCCTTCGCTGCACGAACATCGCGTCCTTATCGCGCTCGTCATCATCCTGATCCTGACCGTCATGAACCTCCGCGGCGTGACCGAGTCCGCGTCTGTGCTCGCGACGCCGATCTATCTGTTCGTTGTTGCCATCTTCGTGCTCATCGCCGTCGGCATCATCAAGTATGCAACGGGCGGCGCACCCGCTCACGTGCCGGAATTCGGCGCTGCGGTGTCCAACGTCAGCCTCTTCCTGCTGCTCAAGGCTTTTAGCTCGGGCTGCTCGGCGCTCACGGGCGTCGAGGCCGTGTCCAACGCCATTCCCAACTTCAAGAAGCCGGCCGAACGCAACGCCGCCGCTACGCTGATCATGATGGGCACGATCCTGGGCGCGATGTTTATCGGCATCAGCTTGCTCGCTTACTGGTACGGCGTGGCGCCGGACGAAAAGCAGACGGTCGTCTCGCAAATCGCCGAATCGACGTTCGGGCGGGGCACGATCTACTACGTCATTCAAGCGCTGACTGCGCTGATTCTCGTGCTGGCGGCGAATACGGCGTATTCCGCGTTCCCGCTGCTGGCGTTCATGCTGGCCAAGGATAAATACATGCCGCACGCCTTCATGGTTCGCGGCGACCGGCTCGGCTACTCGAACGGCATTATTTTCCTCGGCGTATTCTCCGCGCTGCTGGTCATTATTTTCCACGGCAACACCGAGAACCTGATCCCGCTATACGCCGTCGGCGTCTTCATCCCGTTCACGCTGTCGCAGCTCGGCATGATGGTGCGGTGGATCCGGCTCCGTCCGCAAGGTTGGGTGACGCGCCTGATCGTCAACACGATCGGCATGCTGACGACGCTGAGCATCACGCTCATCTTCATTTTCACCAAGTTCACGCATGTGTGGATGGTGTTCGTCTTCCTGCCGGTCGTCATGTGGACATTTTTCGCCATCGCGCGCCACTACCGCAACACCGCCGACGAGCTTCGCATCGACCCGACCAAGGAGAAGCCGTGCATCAAGGGCAGCACGATCGTCGTGCCGGTCGCGGGGGTCACCCGCGTCGTCATGAATTCGCTCAGCTATGCCAAGTCGCTGACCGACAACGTCGTTGCCGTCTACGTCGGCTTCGATGACGAGGAGATCGAGCGCATGGAAAAAAGATGGGCCGACTGGGATCCCGGCGTCCGGCTCATCACGCTGAGATCCAGCTATCGCAGCATTATCCGCCCGATCATGAAGTTCATCGACACAATCGAGTGGAAAACCGCCGAAACGGACCACATCACCGTCCTCATCCCGCAGTTCATCGCCAAGCACTGGTGGCAGCACATTTTGCACAATCAGTCGAGTCTGCTGCTCCGCGCTTATCTGTACAACCAGAAGGACGTCATCATCGCGACCGTGCCTTACCATTTGCGCCGCTGACGTCCATCGTGAGCCATCCAACCGTCTCGTCCGCGATTTTGCGGGCGAGTCGGTTTCGTTTCGGGCAAAATCAATCGACAGGGCACTGTTATGGCGCCATACAATGCCTAACCCCGCCGGATAACGATGTGCGGCATCGTTATTCCGTGCGCTGAGGCCGATTTTCGACCAATAAGAATGTGCCGCATCGCTATATCGCCCAACCTGCGCACGAACCGCGCCACCCGCCAAACGCCACCCCGCAAGCACCGTCACACCAATCACCATCACACCAATCACCATCACACCAAGCACCATAACACCAAGCACCATAACACCAAGCACCATAACACCAAGCACCATAACACCAAGCACCATCACGCCAAGCACCATCACACCCAGCGCCACCACGCCAGGTTCCGCAACGCTTTCTGTGGTCTCGGTCCCACCACGCCGATGAATCGTAATTCCGCACACACATCGCATAGGAATGTACATCGTCGGACTGGCTTGTAAGCGCTTATAATTTAAAGGAAGCATCATCCATATTCGGGAGGAGGAGGTTTGTGGCAGCGCGGGCTTTATCGGGCATCTCTGATCAGCCGCCCAGGTCGGAAGGGAAAAAAATCGAGTTATCCATTTAAAAGGAGGCAGATGATGTTCATGCAACTGCATACGGGGAAACGGAAGCCGTGGACGGCTTCTTTGCTGGCTCTCGCGCTGATGGCCGGACTGCTCGCCAACTTGGCCGGGCTTCAAGCATCCAAGGCTTATGCCGACGGCCCGAATCTGGCGGCGAACAAACCTGTGACCGCAAGCTCATACGCAGATGTGTACCAAGCGGGCAATGCCGTGGACGGCAACGCCGGCACCTACTGGGAGAGCGCGAACAACGCATTTCCGCAATGGATTCGAGTTGACCTGGGCGCAGCCTCTACTGTTAATCAAGTCGTGCTGAAGCTGCCGTCCGGATGGGGGACGCGCTCCCAGACGCTGTCCGTGCAGGGCAGTCTGAACGATTCGAGTTACAGCACGCTTGCGGCCTCCGCGTCTTATTCATTTAACCCGGCTACCGGCAACGCGGTGACGATCAGCTTCGCCGCCGCCAGCGCGCGCTACATCAAGGTTAACTTCACGGCCAACAGCGCTTGGCCGGCCGGTCAGATATCCGAATTCGAGGTGTACGGCGCCGTCACGCCGCCGGCCAATAATGTGTATGAAGCAGAGGCCGCTGCGCTGTCCGGCGGAGCCAAAGTAAACACGGACCACCCGGGGTACACGGGGACTGGGTTCGTCGACGGCTATTGGACGCAAGGCGCGCAGACGCAGTTTACCGTCAATGCCGCAGCCGCCGGCAACTACGCGATCGCGCTCAAGTACGGCAACGCGAACGGCGCGGCCAGAACGCTGAGCGTTTACGTGAACGGCACGAAGGTCAAGCAGACGACACTCGCCAATCTCGCCAATTGGGACACGTGGGGAACCCAGTCCGAGACTTTTGCGTTGAATGCGGGCAGCAACACGATCGCCTATAAGTACGATACAACCGATTCGGGCAACGTCAACCTGGACCAAATCGCGCTGACAGCGGTATCCGCAACCCCGACGCCGACAGCTACGCCTACCGCGACCCCGACAACCACCCCGACCGCAACGCCAACCGCCACCCCGACGGCTACGCCGACAGCTACGCAAACCGCCACCCCGACGGCCACGCCAACCTCTACGCCTCCGCCATCCGGCTCTAACCTGGCGCAGGGCAAGCCGATCGTCGCTTCTTCGGTCAACTGGACGTACGCCGCGACTAATGCCAACGACGGCAGCACGGCGACTTATTGGGAAAGCAATGCGAACAGCTATCCCGCCACGCTGACCGTCTCGCTCGGCGCCAATGCCAGCATCTCGCAGATCGTACTGAAGCTTAGTCCGGACAGCGCCTGGGCGACGCGCACGCAGACCATCCAGGTGCTCGGCCGCGATCAGAACGCGACGACGTTCAACAACTTGGTCTCGTCCGCGCAATATACGTTTAACCCGGCAACCGGCAACACGGTAACGATCCCCGTGAACGCTACCGCCAGCGACGTGCAGCTGAAGTTCACGGCCAACACGGGCGCGACGGGCGGGCAGGTCGCCGAGTTCCAGGTCATCGGCGTACCCGCGCCGAACCCGGATCTGACCGTGACGGGCCTATCCTGGACGCCGTCCGCGCCTGTCGAGACGGACAGTGTCAGCCTGACAGCCACCGTTAAAAACATAGGCACGCTGGCTTCCGCGGCGACGACCGTCAACTTCTACCTCGGCACGACCAAGGTAGGCACGGCGAACGTGGGCGCGCTCGCGGCAGGCGCTCAAGCCAATATCAGCGTCAACATCGGTGCGAAGGACGCAGGCAGCTACGCCGTCTCCGCAAAGGTCGACGAAGATAACGCCGTCATCGAGCAAAACGAGAACAACAACAGCTTCACCGGCGCTTCCAACCTGACGGTCAGCCCGGTTCAAAGCTCGGATCTGGTCGCTACGTCGGTCAGCTGGAGCCCGAGCAATCCGGCTGCGGGCAATACGACGAACTTCTCCGTCATCCTGAAAAATCAGGGCACGATCGCTTCGGCCGCCGGCGCGCACGCCGTCACGCTGACGCTGACAGACGCCACGACCAATGCGGTCCTCAAAACATTAACCGCCAGCTATACCGGCACGCTCGCCGCCGGCGCGTCCAGTCCGTCTATCCCCCTTGGCAGCTGGACCGCGGCGAACGGCAAGTACAACGTCAAGGTCCAGATCGCAGCCGACGGCAACGAATTGTCCGTCAAGCAAGCGAACAACGTCTCCACGCAGCCGCTGTTCGTCGGTCGCGGCGCGAACATGCCGTTCGACATGTACGAGGCCGAGGACGGCACGATCGGCGGCGGAGCGGCCGTCGTCGGACCGAACCGCAACATCGGCGACCTCGCCGGCGAGGCTTCCGGTCGCAAGGCGGTCACGCTTAACTCGACCGGCAGCTACGTGCAGTTCACGACCAAGGCGAGCGCCAACACGCTGGTCGCCCGCTTCTCCATCCCGGACGCCACGGGCGGCGACGGCATCAACGCGACGCTGAACGTTTACGTCAACGGCACGTTTGCCAAAGCCATCGATCTGACATCCAAGTACGCCTGGCTGTACGGCTCCGAGACAGCGCCGGGCAACAGCCCGGGCTCCGGCTCGCCGCGTCACATTTATGACGAAGCGAACCTCATGTTCGACACCACGATCCCGGCGGGCAGCACGATCCGCCTGCAGAAGGACGCGGCCAACACAACGAACTATGCGATCGACTTCGTCAGCCTGGAGCAGGCGACGCCGATCGCGAATCCCGATCCGGCCAAGTATGTCGTGCCGACGGGCTTCACGCATCAAGATGTGCAGAACGCGCTCGACAAGGTGCGGATGGACACGACCGGCACCTACGTAGGCGTCTATCTGCCGGCGGGTACGTATACGACGTCGAACAAGTTCCAGGTGTACGGCAAGGCAATTAAGGTCATCGGCGCCGGTCCATGGTATACACGTTTCGTCGCGCCGTCGAACCAGACCAACACCGACATCGGCTTCTCGGCAACGTCCACCGCGAACGGCTCTACTTTTGCCAACTTCGCCTACTTCGGCAACTACACGTCCCGGATCGACGGACCGGGCAAGGTATTCGACTTCTCCAACGTGGCCAACATGACGATCGATAACATCTGGACCGAGCACATGGTGTGTATGTACTGGGGCGCCAACACGGATTACATGACGATCAAAAACTCGCGCATTCGCAACACATTCGCGGACGGCATCAACATGACGAACGGCAGCACGAACAACCTGATCTCCAACAACGAAGCGCGCGCGACCGGCGACGACAGCTTCGCGTTATTCTCGGCAATCGACGCAGGCGGAGCGGACGAGAAAGACAACATTTTCGAAAATCTGACGTCCATCCTCACCTGGCGCGCGGCGGGACTCGCCGTGTACGGCGGATACGCCAACACGTTCCGCAACATTTACATCGCGGATACGCTCTGCTATTCGGGCATCACGATCAGCTCGCTCGATTTCGGCTATCCGATGAACGGCTTCGGCGCAAGTCCGACCACGAATCTGCAAAACATCTCGATCGTGCGCGCGGGCGGCCACTTCTGGGGCCAGCAGACGTTCCCGGCCATCTGGGTGTTCTCCGCATCCAAGGTATTTCAGGGCATCCGCGTGAGCGACGTGGATATCGTCGATCCGACGTACCACGGCATCATGTTCCAGACGAAGTACAACGGCACGCAGCCGGAAAATCCGGTCACCGACACGATCTTCACCAACATTACGATCTCCGGCGCGCAAAAAAGCGGCGATGCGTTCGACGCGAAGAGCGGCGTGGGCATTTGGGCAAACGAGCTGCCTGAGCCGGGTCAAGGCCCTGCGGTCGGCTCGGTGACGTTTAACAACCTGAAGTTCAACAATGTCGTGACGCCGATCAAAAATACAACCTCCACCTTCACGATCAACGTTAATCCTTAACTTAAGATCGTCGACAGTCCCGTTCGCCGTCAGGCGAGCGGGCTGTTTGCGTTAGTGAGACGGTTAGCGGCAGTAAGGATTAACGATGTTTTCCTTCAACCGAATTAACTTTCGATAATCGTATCGTCTTGCGTGCCTCCCTTAAAATAGCGGCAGAAGCCGGACTGCGCGCCGGCAAGCTGGGAGGGAACCAAGTTGAATCGCAAGTTGAGCATACTGATGTGCATAGCGCTGTTGTTCGGCCTTATTCCTGCATATGGAGGCGCAGCCCACGCGGCGGCACCGGCGAACGAGATGCAGCTCGTCTCGGGTTATTACCATGATGTCGGTCTGACCACGAGCGGCAAGATGTTGGGTTGGGGCGGCAACGAATTCGGCGGCCTCGCGGACGGCACGGACGTGAACCGCAGCAAGCCGGTGGCCGCGAAAGGCATGACGGAGGTCGCTTCGGTCGCGGCGGGGGTACGGCAGTCGTTCGCGGTCAAGAAGGACGGCACGGTATGGGCCTGGGGGTCCAACAATCATGGTCAGCTAGGGGACGGCACGACGACCAACCAGTGGCTGCCCGTGCAGATCGCGATCGACGGCGTCGCGTCGCTGTCGGGCGGCATCGGCTATCATACGTTGGCCCTGAAGGTGGACGGGACGGTGTGGTCCTGGGGGAAAAACGACAGCGGGGAGCTCGGAGACGGTACGACGACAAGCCGTTCCGTGCCTGCCGAAGTCCCTGGTCTAACGAATATGATCGCGGTATCCGCCGGCGGCTACCATAGCATCGCCCTGAAGGCCGACGGAACGGTATGGGCTTGGGGACTCAACACGGCAGGAGAGATGGGCAACGGCACCGAATCTGCCGCGCAGGCTACGCCGGTGCAGGTGACCGGGCTGGATCACGTGATCGCGATCTCGGCCGGCAACTATCACAATCTTGCGCTAAAAGAAAACGGCACCGTGTGGGCTTGGGGGGAGAATTCTTGGGGCGCGGTGGGCGACGGCACGACGACCAAGCGAATCGTGCCGGTCCAGGTGCAGGGGATAAGCGACGTCGTCGCGGTGTCCGCGGGCGGCTGGCATAGCCTTGCCCTGAAGGCGGACGGCACGCTGTGGGCCTGGGGTTATAACAATCTGGGCCAAGTCGGCGACGGCTCGACCACGACGCGCAAGGCGCCTGTACAGGTGACCGGCCTTACGGACGTCGCGCAGATCGCCGCGGGGGCTTTCCACTCGGGCGCGCTGCGCAGCGACGGCTCGTTCTGGGGCTGGGGCTTCAACGATTACGGTCAGCTCGGCAACGGTACGGTCAAGGATTCGAGCGTACCGGCGCAGAGCCTCGTATGGCTGGACGATACGGCGCCGGCGCTTACGTCCGGCACCATCTCGGCTTCTGACGTCACGACGAATAGCGCTACGCTCGCCTGGACCAAGGCGACCGATAACATGTCTGGACAGGCGGACCTGCAATATCGCGTTTATCGGTCGTTCAAGAACAACCTGCAGACCGTCGCGGACATCGAGTCCAAAGGCATCGCAGTCAATGCGTATACGGCCAATGCCGACAGCTTGCCATTGACGGGCCTGTTGGACGGCATGCCCTATTATTTTAACGTCATCGTGAAGGACAAGGCCGGCAATAAAACCGCTTATACGATGCAGCAGGTCGTTACGGTGGCGATCCCGACTTACAGCGTCATCTATCGCGGGAACGGCAATACGGGCGGCAAGGTGCCGATCGACGATTACTATTATTATGAAGAGGAACAGGCTGAAGTTTTGGGGAATCCCAGAGCGCTCATCCGGACCGGATACACGTTTGCGGGCTGGAATACGGCAGCCGACGGCACAGGGACGCCTTATGCGGAAGGCGACCAGGCGACGATCGGGCAGGAAGATCTGGTGCTCTACGCGCAGTGGTCGAAGAATCCGACGTACAGGGTTCTGTATGACGGCAATGGGGAAACGGACGGCACCGGGCCGAGCGACAGCGAGGAATATGAGGCTGGGGCGGCAGCGATCGTCATGAGCAATATCGGCGGCTTCGTTAAAAGCGGCTACACCTTCGCCGGCTGGAATACCGAGGCGGACGGCAGCGGCAAGCCGTACGCGGCGGGCGCAACGTTGCCGATGGCGGCAGCCGACGTGACGCTGTATGCGCAGTGGACGTTGAATCCGACCTATGGCGTGACGTATGAAGCTGGTAATGCCGACAGCGGGAGCGTGCCTGTGGATGCCGGTACCTTCGAAGCAGGCGCCGAAGTAACGGTACAAGGCAACACAGGCAGCCTGGCGAAAAGCGGCTACACCTTCGCCGGCTGGACGCTTGCGGCCGACGGGAGCGGCACGGCGTACAAAGCCGGCGACAAGCTGACGATGGGCGCGGGGAATGTAACGTTGCACGCCAAGTGGACGGCGAACCCGACGTACCATGTGACGTACGACGCCGGCGATACGGACGGCGGCACTGCGCCGACGGATGCTGCCGCATACGAAGCAGGCGCAGAAGTATCGGTACAAGGCAACACAGGCAATCTGGCCAAAACCGGCCACACCTTCGCCGGCTGGACGCTCTCTGCCGACGGAAGCGGCACGGTCTACAAAGCCGGCGACAAGCTGACGATGGGCGCGGCGGAGATAACGCTGCACGCCAAGTGGACGGTGAACCCGACGTACCATGTGACGTACGACGCCAGCGATGCGGACAACGGCACCGTGCCGACGGATGCTGCCGCATACGAAGCAGGTGCCGAAGTAACGGTACAAGGCAACACAGGCAGCTTGGCAAAAAGCGGCTACACCTTCGCCGGCTGGACGCTCTCTGCAGACGGCACCGGCGCCATCTACAAAGCCGACGACAAGCTGACGATGGGCGCGGGGAATGTAACGCTGCACGCCAAGTGGACAGCCAACCCGACGTACCATGTGACTTACGAAGCCGGCGATGCGGACAGCGGCACCGTGCCGACGGATGCTGCCGCATACGAAGCAGGTGCCGAGGTAACGGTACAAGGCAACACAGGCAATCTGGCCAAAAGCGGCTACGCGTTCGCCGGCTGGACGCTCTCTGCCGACGGAAGCGGCACGGTCTACAAAGCCGGCGACAAGCTGACGATGGGCGCGGCGGAGATAACGCTGCACGCCAAGTGGACGGCGAACCCGACGTACCAAGTGACGTACGATGCCGGCGATGCCGACAGCGGGAGCGTGCCGGTGGATGCCGGTACCTACGAAGCAGGCGCCGAAGTAACAGTGCAAGGCAACACAGGCAGCCTGGCGAAAAGCGGCTACACCTTCGCCGGCTGGACGCTCTCTGCCGACGGAAGCGGCACGGTCTACAAAGCCAGCGACAAGCTGACGATGGGCGCGGCGGAGATAACGCTGCACGCCAAGTGGACGGTGAACCCGACGTACCATGTGACGTACGACGCCAGCGATGCGGACAACGGCACCGTGCCGACGGATGCTGCCGCATACGAAGCAGGTGCCGAAGTAACGGTACAAGGCAACACAGGCAGCTTGGCAAAAAGCGGCTACACCTTCGCCGGCTGGACGCTCTCTGCAGACGGCACCGGCGCCATCTACAAAGCCGACGACAAGCTGACGATGGGCGCGGGGAATGTAACACTGCACGCCAAGTGGACGGCGAACCCGACGTACCATGTGACGTACGACGCCAGCGATGCGGACAGCGGCACCGTGCCGACGGATGCTGCCGCGTATGAAGCAGGCGCCGAAGTAACGGTGCAAGGCAACACAGGCAGCCTGGCGAAAAGCGGCTACACCTTCGCCGGCTGGACGCTCGCTGCCGACGGGAGCGGCGCCATCTACAAAGCCGGCGACAAGCTGACTATCGGCGCGGCGGATGTGACGCTGCACGCCAAGTGGACGGCGAACCCGACGTACCATGTGACGTACGACGCCGGCGATGCGGACAGCGGCACCGTGCCGACGGATGCTGCCGCATACGAAGCAGGTGCCGAGATAACGGTGCAAGGCAATACAGGCAGCCTGGCGAAAAGCGGCTACACCTTCGCCGGCTGGACGCTTGCGGCCGACGGGAGCGGCACGGCGTACAAAGCCGGCGACAAGCTGACGATGGGCGCGGGGAATGTAACGCTGCACGCCAAGTGGACGGCCAACCTGACGTACCAAGTGACATACGACGCCAGCGATGCGGACAGCGGCAGCGTGCCGACGGATGCTGCCGCATACGAAGCAGGTGCCGAAGTAACGGTGCAAGGCAACACAGGCAGCCTGGCGAAAAGCGGCTACACCTTCGCCGGCTGGACGCTTGCGACCGACGGGAGCGGCGCCATCTACAAAGCCGGCGACAAACTAACAATTGGCGCGGCGGATGTGACGTTGCACGCCAAGTGGACGGCGAACCCGACGTACCAAGTGACATACGACGCCAGCGATGCGGATAACGGCACCGTGCCGACGGATGCTGCCGCATACGAAGCAGGCGCCGAAGTAACGGTACAAGGCAACACAGGCAGCCTGGCGAAAAGCGGCTACACCTTCGCCGGCTGGACGCTTGCGGCCGACGGCACCGGCACGGTGTACAAAGCCGGCGACAAGCTGACAATCGGCGCGGTGAATGTGACGCTGCACGCCAAGTGGACGGCGAACCCGACGTACCATGTGACGTACGACGCCAGCGATGCGGACGGCGGCACCGTGCCGACGGATGCTGCCGCATATGAAGCAGGCGCCGAAGTAACGGTACAAGGCAACACAGGCAGCCTGGCGAAAAGCGGCTACACCTTCGCCGGCTGGACGCTTGCGACCGACGGGAGCGGCGCCATCTACAAAGCCGGCGACAAGCTAACGATAGGTCTGGACGACATTCGTCTTTACGCGAAATGGGAGATCGAACCGGGAGGAAACCCCGACCCCGATCCGGATCCTGTAGCGGCTCCCAAATTAACGTCGCTAACGCTATCTAAAGGTACGTGGAGCACTGTCTTCGTTTCGCAAACGACTGAATACACGATTACCCTGCCTGCTGACATCGCTTCACTCAATGTAACGTCGGCAGCAGCGAACGAGCGTCAATCCGTCACGGCCAGCGTTTACGACGCGGAAGGCGCAAAGATCGGCGGCCCGGTCTTGCTGAACGCCGAGTCCAAATCCGTCGCGCTAGGCGTCTCTGCGGCATCCATGCAGATCGCGGTCGTCGCGGAGGACGGCAAAATATTGACGTACACGCTGCATATTCAAAGAGAAAAGGCATCTGAACCTGAAACCCCGACGGATCCGGAAACGTCGACGCCTCCACCTGATCCGAACGGTGCAAACGAGCCTGCGGTTCCTCCCTTCAAGCTGACGATTGGAGGAGAGGCCCAGTCTCTGATCGGGAAGGCGACAATAAATGGGCATGATCTTGACGTACAACTGCTCACGTTGGCGCTGACTGCCGCCTTATCGTCTGCCTCGGAGGGCACCACGGTCGCGATCACGGCGCCGGACGATGCGTCGAGCTTGATCGTTCGTTTTGACGCAGCGGCACTGAACGCCATGAAGGCGAAGTGGGCGGCGCTCGAGCTCGTGACTGCCCAGGGCCTCTACATGCTTCCGATAGCGGACCTTCCAATCGAGCCAACTGACGGCGCTACGTTCAGTTTGACCATTGGTCAAGGGGGAGAGAAGACAGCTCTGCAGCTATCAAAGGCGGCATCGGATGCAGGCTATACCGTCTTCGGCTCTCCGGTGATGTTTGAACTGTCGGTGGATGAACTGGGCCGGACGACGATCATCGATAGCTTTAAGTCTTTTGTGAAAAGAGAGCTTCCGCTCCCGGCTGGATCCGATCCGGCAGGCGTAACCGCAGTCGCGGTAGAACCGGACGGCACGCTTCGGCCGGTCCCCACGGAGATCGTGTCCCGCGACGGCAGATATTACGCAGTCGTCCGCAGTCTGACGAATAGCGCATACGCGCTCGTCAGATCGAAGACGCATGATTTTACGGATCTGAGCGGGCATTGGGCTCGGGAGGCGATCGCCGACATGACGGTCCGGCTGATCGTGAATGGCTACGTCGGTGGGGAATTCCGCCCGAATGCGGCTGTCAGTCGCGCGGAATTCGCATCAATCCTCATCCGCGCGCTGGGCCTGCCGCAAAAATCGGGAGCTGCGTCCGCATTTACGGATCTGAAGGCAGGAGCCTGGTACGGCGGTGCAGTCGAACAAGCGGCGGCATACGGCCTGCTGCTCGGCGGCAGCGACGGCCGATTCCGGCCGGACGACACGATTACCCGCGAGGAAGCGTTCGCGGTTGTCATGCGCGCGGCGAAGCTCGCCGGCACTAAAGTCGGCGCGACGGCGGATTCGGAGCGCATCCTGCAAGCATTTGCGGATGGCGCCGCTATTCATGGCTGGGCGCGTTCGGATGTCGCGGGCGCCGTTGAGGCGGGTCTGATCCAAGGGGCGGGCGGCCGGCTTGACCCGGCGGCAGAGGTGACCCGCGCGGAGGCGGCAACAATGCTTCGGCGCATGCTCGTGCAGGCGGGTTTGATCCGGCAATAAAGATCATACCGAGAGGGGCGGATCCGGCGAACAGCCGGAATCGTCCCTCTGTTTGTGTACGCCGTTCGATTATTTTGCCTGCATTTCCCGTCAATTTGGTACAATAAGAAGCGGCTATGCGTAGGAGAGTTGCCGGTATTTCAAGGAGGCTTCGGGATGGAAAAAACGGCGCAGGATGTCGCGGCGTGGATGGTGGGCGAGATACGCCACCGGGGAATGTTGAAGCAGGAGGAAGCGGTCGCTTATATCCGCGAGCAGTTCGGCGAGCGATTCGTTTTCGTGAACGAACGCGGCCATACCGCGCTCGACCGCGAGGTGGTCAAGGCGTTCCGCAAACTCCACGGCGGGCGTGTCGCGTGGGACCGCGACGGATTTTTCTGGGGCTGGACCTGATGCGGTTGCCGATTTAAACGCGAGCGTACGATCGCGACTATAATATGGATCATGGACAAGGAGCGTGCAAGCATGCTTAGCTTCGAGAAAAAACTGGCTATCGCTGACGGATTCAATGAGCTGACACGCAAAGAAGTATCGCTCGGGCGCGTAAATTATCAATTCGAGGACAGCGCCTACGATAAGAAAAACGTCCTTTATCACCTTCATCGCAGCGGCAACGGCTTCGTTTATGCGGGAAGGCTTGAAGGATACGAGACGGACGACAAAGGCTTTACGAATATCGCGGAGTTCTCGGAGGAGCAACTGCGGACGATTATCACGGCTTCAATCGATTCGCTCAGAGGCGATGCGGGCGGGGAGTCCGAGCCGGCGCTTGAAGAGATCTGGCGGAACGAAAAGCGGCAGACGCTGGAATTAAAGTACGACGAAGAAGATGCGATGTGGTACGTCTACGCCGGGCTCAACTTGGACGGCGCTTTCGACTCCTATGAGGAAGCAGTTGACTATTTAAAGGAAGAGGGCTTTGCCAAGAATTGAGAAGCGCTTTCAAGGAAGCGAATGCCGTTTGCGGTCCTTTTTGGATTTGCCATTCGTTCTTTTTTGGGCTATGATGGATATAATGCATGTACGTGGAGAATCATATATCGTCAAGGTTTCATGGCAGTAAGAGGCCTTGTCGCGTATATGATTTTTTAGTTTTGACGGTTCGAGGCTGCTTGTGTTACGCCCAATACAAGGAACAAGGCTTAGCCTTGGAGAGGAGCGCTCCATGTACAACTCCCGCAAAAAACCGGTTGAAGAGGTACCTCTTGAACCGACTTCCGTATGGTCCTGCGCGAGCGACAGCTGCAACGGATGGATTCGCGAAAATTTTGCGTTTTCTGACGAACCGGCTTGCACGCTCTGCGGATCTCCGATGGAAAAGACCGAGCGCATGCTTCCAGCTCTCGTGAATACGAGTCTGTCGATGTCGAGCCGCAGCTAACGCCGGTTATCGATATTCGGCGCTTGTGATTCATGCCCGATGCCGCTTCTCCCCTGGAGGGCGGCATCTTTGCTTGAGGGATCGCAAACCCCCCGCTTAAAAAAAAAAGTTTTCAGACCCTGTTTAGAACCTCTCGTCTTTGGTTAACCTATATTTGAGCGACGCTTTACCCTGCCGTGGGGAGTGTAGCCGGCAAGGAAGAGCGTTTTCTTGTTCTGCCTTGCACAGACCATTTCTGCATTTGCGTTCCTGGACAAGATATGATAAGATGAGTTTAATCTAAATCTTGACCTGAGTTCACATATTGTAGAGGGTTATTATTTTAGAAGGATTAATAACCTTGTACAATATGTGAATTTTATTTTCTACGCAAAATAAAGGTCATGTAGAAAAAACATTTTTGGAGGTAATACCAAATGGCTCAACAAGGTACAGTTAAGTGGTTCAACGCAGAAAAAGGCTTCGGTTTCATCGAAGTTGAAGGCGGCAACGACGTATTCGTTCACTTCTCCGCAATCGTCGGCGAAGGCTTCAAGACGCTTGACGAAGGCCAACGCGTTGAATTCAACGTTGTTCAAGGCAACCGCGGTCCGCAAGCTGAAAACGTTGTAAAGCTGTAATAAAAACTTTAAGCGGCGGCAACGCCCTTAAATAGCAAAGCCCGGCCAATGGCCGGGCTTTTGTGCGTCCAAGGACAAAATTGCAGCTGCCTTGTTTATTCTAATCGTTGGGGCGTTTATACTGCAGCCAACGAAGAGGCGCGTGCGATTGCATCCGCGATCTTCTGCTCCAAAACGTATTGATTCTGCTTGGCTGCGTTGATCTGACCTGCCAACTTAAGCAGGCCTGAGAGGTCGCTTAACGCATCTCGGGGCGCATTCTTTTTTGCGGACGCATTAAAGCTGCTCCAGAGCGTTTTGCCAGCCTGCTTCGCAGCCGACGCCGCTTTTTTCTCTGCTTGAATTCGCGTTTTGAGTCCGTCGATGGACGCTAGCGGCTCCTTGGCGCGCTTGGCCTTCAAGGCGGCGGCGCTTTTGGCGAGCTTAAGCTTGTCTTTCTTGGCTCGAATATCGTCGCGGGCGAGTTGAATCGTAACCTTCATGATATCGGCTTGAAGCTTGAGTGCGGCGTTCAATTCTTTGTTTTTCAATTTGCGTGCTGCCTCGATCCGTTTGTTGAGCGACGTGTAACCGTCGAAGAGCGGCTTGTACTTGGCTTGCGCAGTCTTGACCTGTCCATCCAGCTTGGCGATCTCGGCTGCGTCGATGTCCTTGATCCGCTGCTTGGCCGTCTTCAACTGCTGTTCGTTGCGTTCGTGGAGGGCGGCGGTCGCTGCGTCCGTCTGATCGCCCTTGGCCTCCAGCGATCGCAGCGTATCGTATTGAGACGCGATCTTGGTGCGCAGCTCCGGCTCCGCTGCCGCATTCATCTTGTCGTAAGCGGTCTTGGCCGCCGTCGAGAACGTGAACGAAGCGGCGTCAGAAACGCCTGGCGATATCGCAAACCACATCAGTACCGCTGCAAACACCCATTTACATCCCCATCGCATAACGAAATTCCTCCCCAAAAAGTGGATTGGACAGCAAAAAAGCACCAGCAAGCAAGGCTGTGGCCTTGACTCGCGGGTGCTTCCCCTGTCGGATGAAAAGTATTTTGTTCGTTCACTATACACGGAAACAAAGGTGGAAGTCAATCCCTTTTAGGGAACGTACATTCTCGTCCGGAGGGGCGGCGGATTACTTTTGGATGAGTACCGGTGTTTTGCTCGGAACCTCCTCGTACAGCCAACGGACGTCTTTGTTATGCATCCGGATGCAGCCGGACGATACATATTTGCCGATGGACTTTTCATTGTTCGTGCCATGGATGCCGTATGCGTAGGATACATTTCCGTTTTTGAGCGTTACTTTGAGGCCGAGCCAGCGATCGCCCAATGGATTTTTGGGATCACCGCCTTTGATCTTCTCTTTGTAATAAGGGCGATTTTTAATTTTCTCCTGAATGACGAAAAGGCCCTCGGGCGTGTACGAAGGTTTGGCACCGGTCGCTACGGGGAATGTTTTGACGAGCTTGCCTTCCTTAAAGTAAGCCAGTTTATTGAGCGATTTGTCGATGACGATGAAATTTTCGTAGCCGCTGTACTTTGCGTTCAGCTTGATCTGGGCGGCCGAGGCCGCGGACGCGGTACCCAAAGGAATCAGACAGGTCAAGCATACGATAAGACCGAGGAATGCCAAATAAGCTTTTTTCAATTGAATCGCCTCCTTGCGCTGTTCCCCATGGATATGCGCGAGAGGAGGCGAATATGGTTGGATAGGCTCAGGTTCTCCGCTTCAATTCGAAAAATTCGCAGTCTCGCCTATTGTGATAGGCCAGCTCGCTGACACTGGATTGAATGACGACGGTATTGTCGTCAAAGCGAAGAATGACGCCGCCGCTGTCCACGATATGGTCGTTTTTGAACACGCGCATGCGAAGCTGACGCTCCATCGCCTCTTGGAAATCCGTGTCCGTTAGCAGCCTGCGGTTGATTGACATAGGTGGCCCCCCTTTCTTAGCCTGACTCTATCCATCATAATGCCGCGGAGGGCGCAAATCCAGAGGGAACGGCCGGTGGAGCGGATACTTGGGGCGGCTTAGTGTTTTAAAGCGTTTTAACGATATCCCCTTCGCACAGGAAACGCTCTGGGAATCGATTGGGGAATCGATTTGCTCATGCTCCCTTTCTTGCGCTCGCGACCGTCTCTACCCCTGACTGAGGGGATATTTGCTCGTCGCCTGACTGAAGGGGATACCGTTCAAACGGGGCAAAATGCGATGTCATCCCTGAAAACGCGCGCCGCCTCGCGGCATTTTTGTGACGATTTGCGACGTCTCGCAGGGTTCTAACCGTATTGTGACATCGATCACATGCCGGCATGCGCTCCGCCGCTATAATGGGCTTCGAGTGAGAGAGGAGGCCTATTTGTGGATGCATTGGATCTGGCGCGATGGCAGTTCGGCGTCACCACGATTTATCATTTTTTGTTCGTGCCTTTATCGATCGGGCTTGCCTACCTGATCGCCTTCATGAACACGCTCTACGTCGTCAAGAACGACGAGAAGTACAAGAAGCTGACCCAGTTCTGGGGCAGGCTGTTCCTCCTGAACTTCGCGGTGGGCGTCGTGACGGGGATCATGCAGGAGTTCCAGTTCGGGATGAACTGGGCGGATTACTCGCGCTACGTCGGCGCCGTGTTCGGCGGACCGCTGGCGGTGGAGGCGCTCGTCAGCTTTTTCCTCGAGTCTACGTTCCTCGGCATCTGGATCTTCGGCTGGGACAAACTGCCCAAGAAGGTGCACCTGGCGGCGATCTGGCTCGTCGCGATCGGGGCGACGCTGTCGGCGCTGTGGATTCTGGCGGCCAACTCGTTTATGCAGGAGCCTGTAGGCTACGTCATCAACAACGGCCGCGCGGAAATGTCGAACTTCTTCGCCTTGCTGGGCAACAAGCAGCTGTGGGTCGAGTTCCCGCACGTGATCTACGGGGCGTTGTGCACCGGCGGCATGTTTGTCGTCGGCATCAGCGCCTACAAGATGCTGCGCAAGCATCAGACGGAAGCGTTCAAGGCGTCGTTCTCGATCGGGATGGTCGTGACGCTCGTCGGCAGCATCCTTACGGCGTTCGCGGGTCACGAACAGGCGCAGCACCTGATGGAATCACAGCCGATGAAGATGGCGGCGGCCGAGGCGCTCTGGGAGACGACGGGCGAGCATGCGCCGTGGACCGTCGTGGCCGCGATCGATCCGGGGGCCAAGCAGAACGCGGCGAAGCTGGAGGTGCCTTATCTGCTGAGCGTGCTGTCCTACAACAAGCTGAGCGGGTCTGTGCCGGGCATGAACGAGCTGCAGGCGAAGTACGAGCAGGAGTACGGTCCCGGCAATTATATCCCGCCCGTCCGCACCACGTTCTGGAGCTTCCGCGTCATGCTCGTGTCGGGCATGCTCATGATTCTCGTCGCGCTGCTCGGTGTCTGGAAAATGTATCGCGGGAAAGTGTTGAACAGTCCGCGATTCCTCTGGTGGATGATGCCGGCGATGGCGCTGCCGTGGCTCGGCAATCTGTCCGGCTGGGTGATGACCGAGGTAGGGCGGCAGCCCTGGACGGTGTTCGGCCTGGCCAAGACGGCGGACGGCGTGTCCCCGCTCGTATCAAGCGGCATGGTGCTGACCTCGCTGATCGGCTTCACGGTCGTATACGGCCTTTTGGCGGCGGCGCTCGTCTATTTGATTGTTCACTTCGTCCGCAAGGACGACATGGCCGCGGATGCGTCGCACAAGGCGCATGCGAATCCGGGCAATCCGGCGCTGCCGATTCTCTAAAGCGGCGTCCGGACTGGTCGAAGCTCATCTATCTAACGCATACGAAAGAGAGGCGACGATATCGCCATGCTGGAGACGTTATGGTTTATATTGGTGACCGTGCTGTTCATCGGCTTCTTCTTCCTTGAAGGCTTCGACTTCGGGGTGGGCATGCTGACGAAAATCATCGGACGCGGCGACACGGACCGCCGGGTCATGATCAACACGATCGGACCGGTCTGGGACGGCAACGAAGTATGGCTTATCACGGCGGGCGGGGCGATCTTCGCCGCCTTCCCGAACTGGTACGCGACGCTGTTCAGCGGCTTCTACATGGCGCTGTTTCTCATGCTGATCGCGCTTATCGGGCGCGGCGTCGCGTTCGAATTCCGCAGCAAGCTGGAGAGCGCGCGGTGGCGGGCGACGTGGGACTGGATCATTTTCTTCGGCAGTTTGCTGCCGCCGCTGCTCTGGGGCGTGGCGCTCGCCAACCTGATGCGCGGCGTGCCGATCGACCAGACGACCAATTATGTAGGCTCGTTCTGGGATTTGCTGTCCCCTTACGCGGTGCTCGCGGGACTCAGCATCGTGCTGCTGTTCCTGCTGCACGGCTCGTTGTTCCTGTCGCTCAAGACGACGGGCGAGCTGCGCGATCGCGCCCTTGGCTTCGCCAAGCGGATCGGCGCATGGACGAGCGGCGCGCTGCTCGTGTTTGTCGTCCTGAGTTATTTTGAAACGGATATGTTCACGCGCCACGGCATCTTCCCCGGCATGGTGCCGGTATCGGCCGGGTTCGCGCTGCTGTCGGTGCCGTTCCTGATCAAGGCCGAGCGGGACGGCTGGGCGTTCATCATGACGGGACTGACGATCGTGCTGTCGACGGTCACCGTGTTCATGTCGCTGTTCCCGCGCGTCATGATCTCGTCGCTGAATCCGGATTGGTCGCTGACCATTCACAACGCTTCGTCGAACGAATATACGCTCAAGGTCATGACGATCGTCGCCTGCAGCGTGCTGCCGTTCGTGCTGGCCTATCAGATCTGGACGTACTGGGTGTTCCGCAAGCGCGTGACCCCGGCCGACCACCTGGACTACTGACATGCTGCGGGAGCTGTTCCGCCAGGTGTCCGGCGTGCGCAAGCTGTTCGCCTTCAGCATCGGACTCGGTCTCGGCGCGGGCATGCTGCTGATCCTCGAAGCGGCATGGATCGCGGATATCGCGGACCGGGCGTTCCTCCGGGGCTCGCCGCTTGCGCCGCTGCTGCCGGCCTTCTGCGTGCTGCTGCTGTGGATCGCGCTGCGCGCCGTGCTGCAGACGGCAGGCGAGCATGCGTCCGCTCAGATGGCGCTGCGGATTAAAGGGGAGCTGCGCGTCCGCCTGATCGCCAAGCTGGCGGAGCTGGGCCCGCGGAGCATCGGCGGCGAGCGCTCGGGCGAGCTGCTCGGCACGGTCCATGAGGGCGTGGAGCAACTGGAAGCGTACTTGTCGAAATATTTGCCGCAGGTCGCGCTGTCGATGCTGGTCCCTGCGGCGGTGTTCGCCGTCGCGCTGCGGCTCGATCTCATATCGGCCGTCGTGCTGGCGGTGACGATGCCCTTGCTCGTCCTGTTCATGATCCTCGTCGGCGTCGCCGCCAAGAGCAAGGCCACCAGGCAGTTCAAGCTGCTCGGGCGTCTTGGCGGGCACTTCCTAGACGTCGTCCGCGGACTGCCGACCTTGAAGGCGTTCGGCCGCAGCCGCGCACAGATCGAGATTATCGATCGCCTCAGCGACGATTACCGCCGCGAGACGATGGGCACACTGCGGCTGGCTTTCTTGTCGGCGTTCGTGATGGAGCTGTTCGCCACGCTGAGCACAGCGGTCGTGGCCGTCTTCCTGGGGCTGCGCCTGGCGGACGGCGGGATCGGGTTCGAGCAGGCGTTTCTCGTGCTGCTGCTGACGCCGGAGTTCTATGCGCCGGTACGCGCCGTAGGCACGCAGTTCCATGCCAGCGCGGCAGGGATGAGCGCGATCCGGCGGATCGTGGAGCTGCTCGGGGCGGAAGGAGCGGGCTGGCCCGAGCGGACGGACGGCAGGGAGCTGCCGCGGATGCAGCCCGCGCCCGGCGGCCTTGCGGAGGCGGCCGGCGCAGACGCTGCGGTTGCGGCGTGGGCCGAAGGCGCGGCTGGTGCGATCGGAACGGCCGGGGTGCAAAGCGAAGTGGCGGCGATCGGCAAGACCGGCATCGCCGGAATGCAGACCGGAGCCGTGGTGCAAAGGGAAGCGCCAAACGGCGGAGCTGCAACGGACGGCAAGGCGGGCCGCACGATCGAGCTGCGCGACGTAAGCGTCCGGTATCCGGGCGCAGAGCGCGACGCGGTGAGCGGGCTGTCGCTGACGATCCGTCCCGGTCAGCGGGTCGCCGTCATCGGGCCGACCGGCGCGGGCAAGAGCACGCTGCTCGATCTGCTGCAGGGCTTCGTGCGGCCGACGGTCGGGGCCGTCTATATCGACGGCGTCGACATGGCGGAGCTGTCGATGGCGGCGTGGCGCAAGGAGCTGTCCGGCGTACCGCAGCAGCCGAAGCTGTTTCCGGGAACCGTGCGCGACAACGTCGCGTACGGACGCCCCGGCGCTACGGAGGCCGAGGTGCTTCGGGCGCTGGAGCTGTCCGGCGCGGCGGACGTCGTGGCCGCGCTGCCGCAGGGGATGGATACCGTTCTCGGCGAATCGGCCCGGCTGTCCGGCGGACAGCAGCAGCGGCTGGCGATCGCACGGGCGCTGCTGAAGGACGCGCCGCTGCTCCTGCTCGACGAGCCTACGGCAGGACTCGATGCCATGCGTGAGGCCGAGCTTCGCCGGACGCTCGATACGCTGCTGCGGGGACGCATGTCCGTCACGGTCGCGCACCGGCTGGAGACGGTGCGGGGAGCGGATCTCGTCATCGTGCTGGCGGACGGACGGCTCGCGGAAATCGGGACGCCGGCCCAGCTGCTGTCCGCGGACGGTCTGTACGCGCGCCTGTCCGCGGCTTCCCGCGGCGAAGAGAAGCCTGCGCTAAGCGCCGTGCGGCAGCCGCCGCTCGCCGCGGATGAAACCGTGCCGCTGCCAGGCGACCTTCGCAAAGGCGAAGATGCGCCTGCCTGGGCGGGAGCGCCCGAGGCGCCGACAGCGCCGGGTTCCGGGGCAGGTGATCCTGCGAATTGCGCGGCGGATGGGAACCGGGGATCGCACGGCGGTACTTGGCGGCGGCTGATGAGTTTCCTCCTGCCCTATAAAGGCCGGCTCGCGCTCGCCGCGCTGCTCGGCTTCGCGACCGTCGCCGCGAACGTGGGACTTATGGGCACCTCAGGCTATCTCATCGCCAAGGCGGCTCTGCGCCCGGAAACGGTGCTGCTGCTGTTCGTGCCGATCGTCGGCGTCCGTTTTTTCGGCATCTCGCGCGGTGTGCTGCGTTACCTGGAACGCCTGGCGTCCCACGATCTGACGTTCCGCATTCTGCAGCGCATCCGCGTTTGGCTCTACGAGCGGCTCGAACGCGGCGGCGTCTCGCTGCTCGAGCGCCGCAGCGGCGGCGACGTGCTCGGCGTCATGATGAGCGACGTCGAACAACTGCAGAATCTGTATCTGCGCGTTATTGCGCCTCCGATCGTCGCCGCGCTGACCGCGCTGCTCGGCACGGCCGTGCTGGCCGCGTTCGATCCCTATTTGGGCGCGATCCTCGGAGGCATGCTCCTCGTTGCTGGCGCGGGACTGCCCTGGATCGGCTTCCGCGCCGGCCGTCGAAAGGGCAGTGAGTTTGCGACGGGCCGCGGCCATCTGTACGCGGAAACCGCCGATCTGCTGGCGGGCCTGACGGAGTCCGCGATATTCGGCCGCACGCGCGACCGGATCGATCGGATCGGGGCCGGGCAAGCGCGCCTCGACCGGCTGCAGACCGGATTGAATCGGCTGGGCGCGTTCACGAACGGGGCCATGCTCGCATCGGCGCACGTGACCCTATGGCTTGTGCTTCTGTGCGCCGCATGGCTGACCGCGAACGGGCGCCTCGAAGGACTGTACATCCCGGCCGTGGCGATGATCGCGCTGGCCTGCTTCGAGGCGGTGATGCCGTTGCCCGCGGCCTTCCAGCAGCTGGGCCATACAATGGAGTCCGCCGAGCGGCTGTTTGCCATGGCGGACGAGGCCGAGGCCGCAGGAGAGCGAGGGCTTAGGAAGGCACGCACGGCGACGACCGACGCAGGCCGAGAGACTGCGGCCGCATCGTGCGGTCCCGCCGTGTCGCAAAGGGCCGTGCCTGCCTTGCCGGGAGCGGCCGTGTCCGACTGGGAGCTGCAGGTGGGCGGCCTGTCATGCCGCTATGGCCCGGACGCGCCCTATGCAGTGCGGGACTTGTCCTTGACGCTGCGGCCCGGCAGACGAATTGCCGTCGTCGGACCGAGCGGCGCGGGCAAGAGCACGCTGCTGCAGTGCCTGCTCGGTCTGCGCGAGGCTGACGGCGGCAGCATCCGGCTGAACGGCCGCGACCTGACGGAGACGCAGGAGGGAGATGGGGCGCTTCTCTTCGCGTTCGTCTCGCAGCGCGTGCAGCTGTTCAACGCGTCCGCGGCGGACAACATCCGGCTTGGCAGGCCGGATGCCTCCGATGAAGATATGCGCCGCGCCGCGCGTCAGGCGCTCATCGACGACAAGCTGTCTGAGCTGCCCGAAGGCTACGACACGATCATCGGCGAGTGGGGCGCCTCGCTGTCCGGAGGCGAGCGCCAGCGGCTCGCGCTGGCGCGGGCATTGCTGCTGGATGCGCCGGCCATCCTGTTCGACGAGCCCGAGACCGGCCTGGACGCGTTGACGGCGCGCGCATTTGAAGACAACATGGAGACGGCGCTCAAGGATAAGGCCGTGCTGTGGGCCACGCACAGACTGTCCGGGCTCGCTCGGATGGATGAGATTCTGGTACTGGACCAAGGGAGCGTGCGCGAGCGCGGCACCCATGCGGAGCTGCTTCGCGCGCGCGGCCTGTATTGGCGCATGTGGCGGCTGGAGCGCGAGCAGGATTGGCAGGAAGAAGCGGCGCATATCGCAACTGCCTAGATAATGGCGAGGTTTGCCCGGAGATTTTCGTAACTCCAATATCGAAAGAACCGCTCTGGCGTCAGGGCGGTTCTTTCGCGTTGATTTAACTGAAATTTTGAGAATGAACCGCTCCAAATGCTTGAAGGGGCGCTCCGGTGCTGCACGCATTCAAGCATCATTGTTTATTATATTGGCGATTTTGTTTGGACTGTCTGTATTTCAAGTAATTTACGAATAAAAAGCTTGAGCTGCCTATGAAAAGTGCACAGCCAAAAATTGAAACCGGACGGGACGCAAATAAATCACAAAGAAAGTCATATCCGTAAATTAGGGCGATAAGGAAAGGGAATTCTGCCTTTTCAAGATCTTTTCAAATTCTCCCTGAATCAATATCTTTCGTCATTCAGTTCTTTGTGGCTTAAGTCAACAAGCCGTTGCTGATCGTAATGGACATTCCCTGCTCGAAGGGGATACCGTTAAAACGCGCGAAATGGAAGAACGCCGCCCCCGCCCCGGGACGAACGCCCGCCCGTCTCTCCGCATACGATGTAGCAGTCTTCGGGGAGAGGCAGAGGGTGATGAGCGTGGAGATAGCCCTGACATCCTTGCACTGGGTGTACCTGGCTTTTATTTTATTTATCATGGCGATGCTTGTCATGCGCCGCGATACAATACTGGTATGCGTGGTCGGCATTCTTGCGCTGGGCCTGATCGCGACGGATAGTCTCGGAAGTTCAGTGTCGGGCATATTCAACAGCTTTATTTACGCGATTAAAGAGTTGATCGGCACGATCCTCATTATCTCGGTCATCGTCTCGATGAGCCGTATCCTGATTCGGACGGGGATCAACGAAGTGATGGTCGCACCGCTCACGCGGTTCATCCGCACGCCTGCGATGGCATATTGGGGAATCGGGATCATCATGATGATCACGTCGTGGTTTTTTTGGCCGTCGCCAGGGGTTGCGTTAATTGGCGCGGTGCTGCTGCCGGTTGCCGTACGGGTGGGACTCCCGGCGCTCGGCGCCGCGATGGCGATGAATTTGTTCGGGCACGGCATTGCGCTGTCCGGGGATTATATCATTCAGGGCGCCCCGAAGCTGACGGCGGATGCGGCGGGTCTGCCCGTGGCGCAGGTTATGGAAGCAAGCATCCCGCTCGTCGCGGTGATGGGCATCGTCACGACGGCGACGGCGTTCTGGATGATGCGGAGGGACTTGAAGCGCGGCACCTTCCGCGACGGTCTGGTTGCGGAGGCGCCTGCCGGCGACAGCGGCGGGAAGAGTGACGGGATTCCGATGGCGCCGGCGCTCAAGCGAGTGCTTGCCGTGATAATTCCGCTGCTGTTTCTGGCCGACGTCGGCGCCATGATCGCTTTCAAGCTGCAAGGCGGCGACGCGACGGCACTTATCGGCGGCACGGCCGTATTGATTCTTATCGGCGTAACGCTCCTGGCACATGGCGACCGCGGACTTGAAGCGACGACGGACTACCTGATCGAGGGGCTGCAGTTCGGTTTCCGCGTGTTCGGACCCGTTATTCCCATTGCTGCGTTCTTCTACCTCGGGGATTCGGCGTTTGCTGACTTGATCGGCAAGCTGCCGGAAGGCTCGCACGGCATTGTGAACGATCTCGGCGTTGCGCTTGCGGGCACGGTGCCGCTGAACGGCGCGGTGAGCTCCGTGACGCTGACCGCCGTGGGCGCAATAACGGGACTCGACGGATCGGGCTTCTCGGGGATCTCGCTGGCCGGCTCGATCGCGAGAATGTTCGGCGCCTCGGTCGGCGGCACGGATACGCTGACGGCGCTCGGCCAGGTAGCTGCGATCTGGGTAGGCGGCGGCACCCTCATTCCGTGGGCGCTTATCCCGGCTGCCGCAATCTGCGGCGTCAGTCCGTTCGAGCTGGCTCGGCGCAATCTGGTCCCGGTATTAATCGGGCTTGTCGTCACGACGCTGGTTGCTATGTTTCTCGTGTGATCAATTGCCCAACAAACCGAATTCCTAGACCGAAAAAACAGGCCCCGAGACCGGATAAACGGCGTTCGGGGCCTGTTAGCGCGCGTAGGGGTGATTATCCGAAAGCCGCAGGCGGAATTCGTCCGCTCTCTAGCGCCAGGAATCGTAGCCTTGCGCGATCGGCAGCAGCGGACCATGCGCGGACATGCGTTTCCGCCAGGTCGAGGGGCTCTCGCCGACCTTCATTTTGAACATTCTGCTGAAATAATGGAGATTGGAAAATCCGGTCAACTCGGCAATCTGCTGCACGGGCAAATCGGTCGAGCCCAGATAGCTGATCGCCGCTTTGAGCCGAAGTTCCTGCAAGTATTGAATCGGCGTCGCGCCGAAAGTCTGCTTGAATAGGCGGATGACATAGGATGGCGTCAGGTTGCACATCTGAGAGAGGTCTTCGATCGTAATGTTGTCCGTATAGAACCGCTCCATATAACGAACCAGCGGGTATAAGTGACGCTCGACGGGCTGGGAAGACGGGTTGTTGTCCGGTGGAGATGCCGTGTGCGCGGATGCGGCTACTGCGCTGCGGACGAGCAGGAGCAGCTTGCGTATATCGCATTCGAGCAGCTGATGGGCGGTTCTGGGATCGAGCTCGCCGGCTTCGTAGGATGCGATCACCGAGGTGATGCCGGATATGCCCGCCAGCAACGGTTGCGACCAGGCAGTCGTCTCCGCGCCGCTCTGCATCTGATTCCACTGGAGGATGACCTCATAGCCGGGAAGCAGCTCCTGCTGGATATCGGCCTCCATATACCATCCCCGTACCCCGGACGCGCAAGGCGTGAGCCAATGCGGCGTATGAGCGGGAATGACGAGCAGCGCGGGGCAAGCGAGTTTGTAGTACCTGCCCATCCACTGGAGCTCGGATTCGCCGGAATCGATATACAGAATCTCATGATAGGGATGAACGCCGCCGGCTCCCGCGGGCTGCAGCTTCAGCGTTCCGTGTTCCCTGATGAGCATGAGCCCCCACCTCCGTTCGGTAGCAAGTTCAATATTGTGCAAGCGGACTGGAAACGCTTTAAGCTTACCAAGCTTCGACCTGACTGACAACTTCTAATATTGTGCGATATCCGCTAAATACGAACCGGGGGCTCATCGGCTAACATAAAGCTGCAGGCGAACAAAGCGAAGCAACGCTCATGTAAGCGCATTCCAACAGGGTTGGGAACAAGTGTCCTGCACTTTTGTCGCTTTAGTCTGCATAACAGGTGTTATTATTTGCGTCGCAAACAAAGAAAGGGGATCAAAAATGAGAAAAAAATGGGCTCTAGGCAGTATGGCGGTCATGATGGCATTCGGCGTTGCAGCATGCTCGAAATCTTCGGATAATTCGGAAAATAAACAGAGCAGCAGCGCTGCATCAAGCGGTCCAGCGCAGACGGCATCGTCGGATAGTTCAGGCAGCAGTCCGATCACCTATACGTTCGGGCGCAATATCGATCCGAACAGCGAGCCGATCAAGCTGCTGGAATCGCAAACGGGCGAGACGCTCGCGGATAACCGCTGGACCCGTCTTTTCAAGGAGAAGCTGAATGTTTCCGTGGATTACAAGATGGTCACGGCCAGTCCGACCTACGATCAGCAATTCAAGCTGGCGATGGCCTCCAACGACCTGCCGGACATGTTCAATGTCACGAGCGAGGCCGACATGAAGCAGTTGATGGATGCCGGCGCGCTGGAGGATCTGACCGATGCCTACAAGCAATACGGCTCCGAGCTGCTGAAGAGCATCATCGAGGCAGAGACGGCGCGCGTATTCGAGCCGGTCACCAAGGACGGCAGGATCTACGCGATCCCGCTTAAAATGCCGTCCACGAACGGCTACAACCATCTGTGGATTCGCGAGGATTGGCTGACGAAGCTCGGCCTCGAGCGTCCGAAAACGATGGACGACGTCTATAAGATCGCGAAGGCGTTCAAGGAGGGGGACCCGGACGGCAACGGCAAGCCGGACACGTTCGGCCTGCAGATCGACAATGCGTTCCGCAATAACATGAAGGGCTTCTTCTGGGGATACGGCGCCGACCCTTCGCCAGACATGTGGGTGGAAAGGGACGGCAAGGCGGTGCGGGGCTTCGTTCAACCCGAGATGAAGGAACCGCTCGCCATGCTCCAGACGATGTACAAGGAAGGCATCATCGACAAGGAGTTCGGCACCAAGGACAATGCCAAGTCGATGGAGTCGGTCGTCTCGGGCAAGACAGGAATGTTCTATGGACCGCACTGGTCGGCGTTCACGATCGACAAGACGATCCAGAACGACCCGAACGCCAAGTGGATCGTCGTGCCGCTGCCTTCCAAGGACGGCAGTCCGACCAAAGTATCTCTGACCATCGGCAAGGACAGCTATGTCGCGGTCAAGAAGGGAACGAAGAACCCGGAAAATCTCGTCAAAATGTTCAATGTCTACGTGGAAGCGCTGTTCGGAAAAGATGCGGAATTCAGCAAGTACTACGGGGAGAACGGCGTAGAGAACATCTGGCAGATGTCTCCGATCTACACGCTGGACCCGATGATCGACCTTAAGGCGCATCAGGATATCAAGGCGGCCATCGCGAACGGAACGACGGACAGCCTGGGCGGCACGGCAGCCGGTTTCTACGCCAACATCAAGTCCGGCATGTGGACGTTCGAAATGATGTTCGGGCCGAAGGATACGCCGTTCGCCTATGTGGATCAGTCCTATCCGGATCAGATCGTGTGGAATGCGTATCTGGGCGCGCCGACGCCGACGCAGATCACGCGAGGCAGCTCCATGGATGAGCTGATCGTCACGACGCTGACCGCGATCATCATGGGCAAGACGGACGCCGATCAAGGCTTCGACAAGATGGTCGCCGAATGGAACAAGCTGGGCGGAGACAAGGTCACGCAAGAGGTCAACGCGGAGCTGGGCAAGTAAGCGCGAGGCAGTCCTATACCCGCAAGCGCCGTCCTGACCTGCGGCGCTTGCTTCAATTCAAAGGGAGGAGGCGAAAAGGATGAGCAAGCATACACCGGCCTTGGGCAATGAAAGGAGACGGTCGTTCAAGTTCGGCTACAAGACAAGACGCGAGCTGCCGCTTCATTTTATGCTGCTTCCGGGTCTAGTTCTGATATTGATCTTTGCGTATATTCCGATGGTCGGCGTCTCGATCGCGTTCCAGAACTTTATTCCGCTCAAAGGCTTGTTCGGCGGGCAGGAATGGGTCGGCCTGGACAACTTCGATTATGTCTTCTCCATGCCGACGATCTGGCAGGTCGTCTGGAACACGCTGCGGATCGCCGCGCTCAAGATCGTAGCCGGACTGGTCGTGCCGATCGCCTTCGCACTGCTGCTGAACGAGGTTCGCAACGTGCTGTTCAAGCGGACGACGCAGACGATCATTTATTTCCCTTATTTTTTATCGTGGATTATTCTGGGCGGGATTTTGATCGATATTTTGTCGCCGTCCACGGGCATCGTCAACAAGTTTCTCGGCTGGGTGGGCATCGGACCGATCTTTTTTCTGGGCGAGAATGCATGGTTTCCCTACACGATGGTCGTCTCCGACATTTGGAAGACGTTCGGCTTCAACACGATCATTTACCTGGCCGCCATCACGAGCATCGACCCTTCGCTGTATGAGGCTGCGGCGGCAGACGGGGCGGGGCGCTGGAAGCAGACCTGGCATGTGACGCTTCCCGGCATGCATATGATCATCGTGCTGCTGATGGTGCTCAGTCTCGGTACCGTGCTCGATGCCGGCTTCGATCAGATTTTTAATCTGTACAGCCCGCAGGTATACGAGTCCGGCGATATCGTCGATACGATGGTGTACCGGATGGGACTTCAGCAGACGCAATTCGGGCCCTCGACCGCCGTAGGATTGCTCAAGTCGCTCGTATCCTTCATCTTGATCTCGACCTCTTATCTGGTTGCTTATCGGCTGTTCAAGTACCGCCTTTTCTAGGAGGGAATCGCATTGCTGCTCAGACAAACCCGCGGTCAGAAAATATTTAGCGTGTTCAACTATGCGCTGCTCACCTTGACGGCCGTTTTGTGCCTGCTGCCGCTGATTCACGTAATCGCCCTGTCGCTCAGCGACAATGCCGCCGTTTCCGGCGGCTTGGTCACCTTGTGGCCTGTGCGCTTTACATGGGAGCCGTATGTCTACGTGCTCGAGCGCAGCGCCTTTTGGAAAGCCTTCGGCGTTACGCTCCAGCGGGCGGCGCTGGGCACGGCGGTCAACGTGCTGCTCGTCATTTTGCTCGCCTATCCGCTGTCGATGTCGAGAGAGAAGCTCCGCGCCAGAACGCTGTACGTCTGGATCTTTTTCTTCACGATGCTGTTCAACGGCGGTCTCATTCCGACTTACATCTTGATCAAGGAAATCGGGATTATGGATACGCTGTGGGCGCTTATTCTTCCCGGCGCGGTCACCGTGTTCAACCTCATTCTGATGCTGAACTTCTTCAGGCAGGTGCCCGAGGAGCTGGAGGATGCTGCGATGATCGACGGCGCGGGCCACTGGCGCACGCTGTGGCAGATCTATGTGCCGATCTCCACGCCGGCGACTGCGACGATCACGCTGTTCTGCGTCGTCGGACACTGGAACGCCTGGTTCGACGGCCTGATTTACATGCGGGACGCCGCGCATTACCCGCTGCAGAGCTACCTGCAGACGATCGTTGTCAAGTTCGACTTCCAGACGATGTCGGCTACGGACGCGCAGCGCCTCGCGCAGCTGAACGACCGCTCCGTCAAGGCGGCGCAAATGGTCGTGGCCGCGGTTCCGATTTTGCTCGTCTATCCATTTTTGCAAAAGTACTTCGTCAGCGGCATCAAGCTCGGCAGCGTAAAGGGATAGGCGGGACGTCGGATACGACAGGCGTCTCGAATAGCCGTCAAACCCAAAAGGACCGTCAGGGCGATCTTCCCCTGGCGGTTTTTTAAATGACTGGGAGCGGCGGAGGGACGGCAAACGCGCTTGTGTGCAACGCTTTGCACATAACCGTGAATTCCTCCATATTTCATATAGCGCTTACATTCGGCGTTGACAGTCTTTTCCGCCAGGTGATATGCTATTTTCATGACAAGTTATGCAAACGTTTGCGCAACGATGGCGGCATACATAGCACAACGGGGTTCTGCGTCTTTGCCTTGCGCCGGGTTTGCTGACGAGTTCAGAATTAGCACAGGAGGGATCGTTAAGATTATGTCAAAGGCATGGAGCCGCATTCGAAGGCAGGTCGCACTCATTATCGCAGGACTGTTGGCTTTGCAGCTGTTCGCAGGGATCGGCGCAGTCCGTTATGCAAGCGCTGCCATTGCGGCGGACGTATTCGTAGATCAGCCTGGGGGCGAGAGCCAATGGGTCGTAGCTGGCTCGTTCACCGACTGGAACGAGAAGCCTGCGACTTCCGCAGGCAAAATGAAGCACCTGGTCGGAGGATTTTATGCGTTTTCGGCGGTACTGCCGGCAGGAACGCATGAATTCAAGCTGACCAAGAACGGAACCTGGGACGGCTTCAGCAACGGAGGCAACAACTTTTCGTTGACGCTTGACGAGGAGACCAAAGTAAATTTCTACGTCAACGAAGAGATCGGCCAGGCGCGCATCACGGCGGCCGGCGTCTCGGGACTGCCGCAGTATACGGCCGCGCTGGGCGAAGACAAATGGCCGCGACTCGTCGGCAGCTTGCAGACCGCGCTTGGCGAATCGGCGGATTGGTCGCCTTCGACGTCGGGTCTGCGCTTCGTCGATTACGACTTCGACGGCAGCGTATATAAGTACCAGGCGAGCATTCCGCAGGGACGGTACGAGGCCAAGGTAGCGTTCGGACCGAGCTGGGACGAGAGCTACGGCGACGGCGGAGGCAATCTGGCGCTGGATATTCCGGACGAAGCCTTTACGATTTTCACCATCGACTACCAAAGCCAGAACAGGCAGCTCGGCGGGAAAAGCGTGCTCCAGAGCGGGGGCTTCGACGGCAAGATCGACAAGTCGGGCATCCGGTTCGACAGCCGTTCGCTGACGTACAAGAAGCCGTTCGGCGCAATCAAGGAAGCGAGCGAGGACTTGACGCTGCGCGTGGCGGCCGCCAAGGACGACGTCCAGCTCGCGCGCGTGGAACTGACGGACGGCGAAGGCATGGCCCGTACGTTCGATATGCGCAAGACGACCTCGGTCGCGGGAAGCGACTACTTCGAGGCGAAGATTCCGGCCGCTACGTTCGCGCCGATCGGCGTATGGGGCTACAAGTTCATCCTGATCGACGGCGCGGCGAAGGTCGAGCTCGGCGACGACAAGAACGGAAATATCGCGCGCGGCGGCACCGGCGTCGTGTCGGACGAAGGCGCAGTGCCCTTCGACCTGACCGTCTACAGCGCAGACTATCATACGCCGGACTGGATGAAAGAAGCGGTCGTCTATCAGATCTTCCCGGACCGTTTCTTCGACGGCGACGAGACGAACAATCGCGCGAAGATCGTGGACGGATATCGGGGCAACCGGTCCGAATCCGACGACACGAGCGAGATCGCGCCTTACCCGCTGCAATATTTCGACGGCGGCGTCGCGAACGATCCGGCGCCGGGCCAGGTAGCGGGCAAGTGGAGCGACGTGCCGGAAAATCCGGACCGCGTCAAGCCGGAAAACCAGCCGTATTACCCGGGCGCGAAGACGGACGGCGTCTGGACGAACGAGTTTTACGGCGGAGACCTGCAGGGCGTGCAGCAGAAGCTCGGCTATCTCAAGTCGATCGGCGTCAACACGATCTACTTCAATCCGATCGCCTGGGCGGCGTCCAACCACAAGTACGATGCGACGGACTACAAGCATCTCGATCCGATGTTCGGCGAGCCGGTGTACAATACGCCGGGCGACCCGGCATCCGGCTTGAATTACGAAGCGACGCGCGTCGCTTCGGACAAGATCTTCATCGACTTCGCCAAGGCCGCGAAGGCGCAGGGCATCCGGATTATCGGCGACGGCGTGTTCAATCATGTCGGCGACGACTCGGTTTATTTCGACCGTTACGAGAAATATCCGGAGATCGGCGCTTACGAGTATTGGGCAAAGGTATACGACATCCGGAATGCCGCGCCCGGCAAGACGCTCGAGCAGGCGAAAAGCGAGGCGCAGGCTTACTATACGAGCCAAAAAAATCCGAAGACGGGCATGAACTACAAGTATCCGGAAGACTTCGCCTACACGACCTGGTTCACGATCGAGAACGAGAAGGTTCCGGATCGCGACGGTACCAACACCCACTACAAATACGACGCCTGGTGGGGCTACGACTCGCTGCCGGCGATGGACGCCGTGACGCCGCAAGCGGGCGACGCAGCGGCGATCGGCGGTCCGCAGGAGGCGCACGAATGGAACAACGTCGCCTATCGCGAGGAAGTCATCGGCCATGACCTGTCGGGACAATCCGATGCGGAAGCGGACGAGGCGATGCAAAACGTCGTCTCGCAGCGCTGGGTATGGATGGGCACGAGCGGCTGGCGGCTCGACGTCGCGCCGGACGTATCCGCGGGTACGTGGAAAAAGTTCAGGGAAGCCGTCAAATCCACGGCCGGTTTGAAGGACGCGAGCGGCAATACGATCGACGAGCCGATCATCCTCGGGGAGGAATGGAATGTCGCGACGCCGTATCTGCTGGGCGACCAGTTCGACTCGGTCATGAACTATCGTTTCCGCGGCGCGCTGCAGACGTTCATGATCGGCGGCGACGCCAAGGCGTTCAACGAGACGCTCGAGTCGATCCGCGAGGACTACCCCAAGGAAGCCTGGCAGGTCATGCTGAATCTGATGGATTCCCATGACACGACCCGCTCGATCACGAAGCTTGATTTCCCTTCTTACGAGGAGGAGCATCTGATCATCGCGCCGGAGGCGTCCGACAAGGCGCTGAAGCAGCAGGCGCTCGTCGCGCTGTTCCAGCTGGGCTATCCGGGCGCGCCGACGATATATTACGGCGACGAGGTCGGCTTGACCGGCACGAAGGATCCGGATTCTAGACGGACGTTCCCATGGGAGCGCGTAGCGGGAAGCGGAGAAGAATATGAGGCCGTAGGCCGCTACGCAGACCTGTTCAAGACGTACCAGGACGCGGCTGCGGTGCGTCATGCCAACGACGTGTTCAGCACCGGCGACCTGAAGATGGCCTACGCAGAAGGCGACGTGATCGCGTATGCCCGCAAGACGGCGTCTAAGGGCGGTCTCGTTGCAATCAACCGTGCCGCCGCGGCCAAGGAGATTGAAGCGGACGTCACCGGCTTCCTGCCGGACGGACTTCAGCTGAAGGATGAGCTGGGCGGCGCGATCGAGGCGACGGTGCAAGGCGGCAAGCTCAAGCTGACGCTGCCTGCCCTGTCGGGCGTCATGATGGTATCGACCGGCGATCTGGGCACGGTCGCCGCTGTTCAGGGCTTGACCGCCGCCGCCGGCAACGGCAAGGTCGATCTCGCCTGGCAGACGGTTCCCGGAGCGGCAGGCTATCGCGTATACCGGGCGCTCATCGAGGGCGGCGCGCTGACGCGTGTCGGCGACGTCGAAGCGGACACGCTTGCCTTCACTGATCAGACCGGCATCGTAAATGCGACCAAGTATTATTACGCAGTTACCGCCTATGCCGGCCAGTCGGAGAGCCTGATCGGAACGATGGTGTCCGCGACGCCGTTTTATCCGGTTCAATCGGTAGCCGTACCATCCTCGGTGGCTGGCGTCGTCTATGCGGGCGTCGGCAAAAAGATCGAAGGCATCACCGTCGAGGTGCTGGCGCCGGGGCTTACGGACAATGCAGCCTATGCGGGCAGGGCGGCGCCGAATCTGCCGGGCAAGCTGTTCTTTTACCCGGAAAACGGAGATCTGGCTGACGCCGTGGCCGTCTCGTTAAGATACAAGGAGGATGCGGGGGCGGCCAAGGCGTATCGCGCTTCCTTCGAGCCGACCGCGGCGGGCGCCTACCGCTATTACGCAGCCTTTTCCTCGGATAACGAAGAGACCTGGACGCTCTCCGGCGAGAATACTGTGAACGTTCTCCAGTCGGACGACGACCTGGAGGCGCCCGATGCGCCGGAGCTGGGCGGGTTGCTCCAGGAATCCGGACGCGCGAGTCTGGCCTGGACGTCGGATGACGCATCGGTCGCTGGCTTCGAGATCTATCGCCAGTCCGTGACCGATGCCGTGTACCGCAAGATCGCGACGGTGGCGAAGGAAGTTCGCGCGTATACCGATTTCACCGTAAATAACGATACGACCTACACCTACAAGGTTGCCGCCTACGACCAAGCCTACAATCGGGCATACTCACAGCCGCAGTCGGTGACGCCAAGGCTCGTGATGATCGACGTGACGCTGCGGCTGCATCTGCCGGACTACACGCCGACGACGGACGACATCACGATCGCCGGCGACTTCAACGGCTGGAACGTGTCCTCGACCAAGCTGGCGGTGCCGAGCGGCGCCACGACCCGCGAGGTCGTGGAATATTCGTTCAAGATGATGGCGGGCAAGTCGATGCAGTACAAGTACGCCCGAGGCGACTGGAACAAAGAGGCGTTCACGAGCCACGCGAGGGTGCAGAACGATACGACAGATCCGGGCAACTGGGCGTATAGCTCGACCGATACGAACATGCAGCTCAAGATCGCGAATCAGGGCGGCAACAAAATGATCGTCGACGACTACGTGCTGCGCTGGGTCGATATGCCGGTGGCGATCTATCAGCCGCGCAAATCTTACGGCGAAGACATCGCCTACTCGACAGCGGACGCAAGCTTCGCGCTGCGCGCCGCGGTGCCGTACGGCGTGGCGTTCACGATCAACGGACAGCCGATTCCCGAGGGCGCGATGGACGCTTACGGCAACGTGCTGGTGAACGATATCCCGCTCGCGCAGGGCAAGAACGTCTTCACGCTCCATATCGAGCCGACGGCCGAGACGCTGAACCTCCCGTTCTATACGGACAAAGGCAGAGCCTCTCAGGCGACGAAGACGATTAAGCTCGAGATCACGCGGACAGGGGGCGGCACGGAGTCGCCTTCGCCGGAGCCGTCCGGTTCGCCGACGCCAACGCCGACGCCTGTGAGCAACGGGCCGACGCCAACGTCAACGCCGAGTTCCGCGCCTGCGGAGCTCAAGATTGCGGCCGACAAGCTCGTGCCGGATGCGACCGGCAAGGTGAAGATCGAGCTTCCGTCCGGCGCGACGCGCATCCTGCTCCCGGCGAATGCAGGGGAACTTCTGAAGCCGGGCGAACTGACGCTCGTCAAGGAAAGACTGACGATATCGGTGCCGGCCGGCCTGCTGTCGCAAGCGGTAGGGACGGATGAAAAGGCGGCTCAGGTAGCGCTCGACATCGTGCCGCTGACCGCTACGCAAGCCGATGCGCTGATTGCGAAGACTTCGCGGGAGGGGCGCGATATCCGGCTCGTAGGCGAGGTGTACGACTTCAGCCTCTCCGTCATCGGCGAGGACGGAGAGAACCGCGCCGTTCGCGAGCTCGCGCAGCCGGTGAAGCTCTCATTCCGAGCGGATGCCGCCGTCGCCGACCGCGACGTAACGGGCGTGTACCATGTCGCCGACGACGGCCAGCTTGAATACGTGCGCGGGACGTGGTCCGACGACGGCGTGTTGACGGCGTCCGTCTCGCACTTCAGCAAGTACGCGGCGCTGCATATCGACGCGGCGTTCGCGGACGTACCGTCCGGCCACTGGGCCTGGACGGCCGTCCGGTCGCTCGCGGCGAAGCAGATCGTGAACGGCACGGCCGGTTCGCGCTACGAACCGGCGAGAGGCGTCACGCGCGCCGAGTTCGCCGCGATGCTGAGCCGCGCGCTGGGACTGGCCGCACCGCAAAAGGAGGCGCCGTTCGCGGATGTCGCATCCGGCGCCTGGTACGAGGAAGCCGTAGCGGCGGCAGCCGAGGCGGGCATCGTGAGCGGCCGAAGCGCGAGCGCGTTCGCGCCGAACGAAGGCATCACGCGCGAGGAAATGGCCGTCATGCTCATGCGGGCCTACGACTATGCAGGCGTTGTCGGCGCGGACCGCGCCGCTCCAGCTGCGGAACCGTTCGCGGACACATCCGGCTTCAGCGGCTGGGCCGCCGAGGCGATCGGTCGCGCAGCCGGACTGGGCCTGCTGTCCGGACGCAACGGCCATGTTTTCGACGCGAAGTCGGGGTTGACCCGCGCCGAGAGTGCGCAAGCGCTCTTCAAGCTGCTAGGCCAGTAACCAAACGAGCATAACGAGAAGCCCTTTGCCGCGGGAGACGTCCCGGCGCGCGAAGGGCTTTTCGTCCGTTTTAACGATATCCCCTTCCGTCAGGGAACGTTGGGTTTACGCTTGTTCATACCCTTGTTCATACCTTGTTCATACCTTGTTCATACCTTGTTCATACCCTTGTTCATACCCTCCTGATTCAAGGGGATATCGTTCAAATGCGCAAAAATGAGGGTTTGACGGCGGGGATGGGAAGGCTTATTTGCGATCTGCTCCATGCAGACTGTTTGCAAGAGAAGGGATGACGCAGATCAACAGTCAGCGGGATTCGGGCGATAGGCCTGCAAAGTATTCGGCGGAGGACTGGATGCGGCGAGGGCGAGCGAGCGTCGCGCCGGCCGCAGGGGAGCAAACCTGCGCTTGACCCCCGTTGGCTTGCGGCGAATTAGGCATTATTTTTACGATACTGATTCGGCGATAGCCCCGTCAGCTTTTTAAATACCTTGCTGAAGTATTTCTCGTCCGCGTATCCGACCATCTCGGCGACTTGGGAGATCTTGAAATGCGGGCTCTCGAGCAGCAGCTTGGCTTTGTCGATGCGGATGCGGCAGAGGAAGTCAATGAGATTCTCCCCGGTTTCTTGCTTGAATCTGCGGGAGATGTACTCCCGGCTCAAATAGAACTGGCTCGCGATATCCTGCAGGGTGAGCTCCTTGTTGTAATGCTGTTCGATATAGCGGGCGACGGCAGGAATGGCGCTCTGCGACTGCTGGCTTGCGGCCGATCGGCTGTGCGACCAGGCGGTCAGGAATTCGCGAAAAACGGTCTCCAAACCGTCCAGATCGAGCCGGCCGCGCGCGTCCAGCGGCAGCGCGCCGGTGGGAAGCGGGAGGCCGTCCGTCCCGTCGGCGCGCGACTGCGCGACCGGCAGGCCTTCCGCGCGTTCTGCATCCGCCTCGCGCCATCGCTGCAGCATCTCGGCGAAGGCCGTTCGCCACCGCTCGAACTGCTCGCTGCTGATCCGGGGCATGCGGCGCATCTCGGCGATGCAGCGGCCGACGGCATCCCGGATCTGCTTGTCCGAACCGCTCAGGACGGCGAGCCGCAGACTCTCTTCGTATTCTTCGAAACGCGGCGTCGCGGCGGAGCTGCGGACTTCAGCCGCATCGTAGCGGTAATAATAGGCGCGCTCCACCAGCAGATCGCGATCCCGCAGCGCGGCCTTGGCGGCCTGGTACGAATTCGCGGCTCCCTTGGGGAACGGCTGCTCCGTGCCGATGCCATAGTCGAAGCGGCATTTGAGCGCGAGGAAGCAGCATTCGTTAATCTCGGACAGCAGCGACTGTACCGTCGCGTCGCGGCGGGCCGCAGCGCCGGGTTCGATCCAGAAGAAAAGAAGAATCTCGTTCTCCGACCTGAGATTCCGGCAGGCGAGGCCGCGATCGCCGCGACGCAGCACTTCGTCCGCGATGTTGGTCAGCGTGAAGTACAGCAGATCCCGGTTGCGGGCGTACCGCTCGGCGACCTCGGAGGAGGCAGAGTCCAGGTCGAGGACGGCGACGAGACAGGTCGACGCCTGGCGGAAAACCGGCTCGCCCTGAAGCGCGAGCTGCGCATGGCCGTTAGAGTCTCCGCCGCCGAGCAGGTCGGAGAAGATGCGGTCGCGCATAACCGGACGCAGCTGGTTGATCTCCATGCTGCGCGCCAGCTCGTCCTTGCGGGAGCGGTCCTGATCGTGCCAACGGGCGATCGCGCGCTTGAGCGCGCCGGTCAACTGCTCGGGATCGATCGGCTTGAGCAGGTAATCCTGCCCGCCGTGCTGCATCGTGCCGCGCACGAGGTGGAAGTCGTCGTGGCCGCTAACGACGATCTTCTGGATCTCGGGCCGCTGCGTCTGGAGCCAGGCAAGCAGGTCGAGCCCGCCCTGCACCGGCATCAGCATGTCGGTGACGACAACGCCCGGGCGCACGCGTTCGATGAGCGTCGCCGCTTCTTCGCCGTTGGCCGCTTCGTGTATCTCTGTGACGCCGAGCGCTTCCCAATCCACGAGCAGGCGGACGGCTTCCCGTACGTGGCGTTCGTCGTCTACGATGACAATCTTCATCTTGTATTCTCCTCTTCTGCGTCTGTCGCGCGTGCGTGCGTTCCGTCGGGCTGCTCTTCCGCAATCGGCGTCTTTGGCAGCGGGATCCGGAGCGCGGCCCTGAATCCGCCGCCGGGCGAAGCGTCCACCGTCATCCCCGCCTCTTCGCCGAAGTATAAGCGAAGGCGCATATAAACGTTGGCGAGTCCGATCTGCCCGCCCGTGCCGTCCTCCGCGCTGTCGCGATTCAAGCGGGCCCGCAGGCGTTCGAGCGATCCGGCCTCCATGCCTCGGCCGTTATCGGCCGTATCGATGTGCAGCCATTCGCGCTCGCCCTCCAGCCAAGCGCGAATGTACAGCTTGGCGCCGGCGGTGCTCATGCCGCCGCTGCCGCTTGTTCCTCCTGTTTCAGCGCCGCCGCCCGTTTCGCCGCCAGCCCTGGAATCCCTCGCTCCGTTTCCTGCGCCGGGATCGTAGCCGTGCTTGAAGTAATTCTCGACGAGCGGCTGCAGCAGCATCTTCGGCACGGCAATATCGACCGCCTCGGGATCGATCTCGTAGTACACATCCAGATCCTCGCCGAACCGCTGCTTCTGCAGCTCCAGGTAGGCCTTGGCGTGGGCGAGCTCGGCGGACAGGGGCACGACGGTCTCCTCGGTGTTCATGCTGTAGCGCATCATCCGGGCCATGGCCGCGACGAGCCCATAGACCTTCGGCGCGTTCGACTGCAGCGCGAGCGTCCCGATGGACTGCAGCGCATTGTTCAGAAAATGGGGATTGATCTGTGCCTGCATCGCCTTCAGCTGGTTCGTCTTGTTCGCGAGCGCGAGCTTGTATTCCCGGTTGATCAGCTCCTCGATCGTCGATACCATCGTGCCGAAGCGCCGCTCCAGCACGCCGAACTCGTCGCTGCGGTTGGCGAAGCCCGCCTCGGCGCCGGCGCTCCATTTGCCCGCCTGCACCAGATTCATGCGCGCGATCAGCTTCTTGATCGGGCTGGTGAATTGGACGGACACGATCAGGGTCGCGATGACGGCCACGATGAGGGACAGCGCGATGATCAGCGAATTGATCAGGCGGATGCCCTTGGCGTTCTGGTACAAGTACGAGTAAGGCAGCTGCTTTACGACGATCCAGTCCATGAATTGCGTCTGCAGCGTATCGTACACGACGTAACCCGAAAAGGCCGAATCCGACCACTTGAAGTCGCCGCTGCCGCCGGCTTCCGACAGCAGCCTGCGTGCCCAGCCTTCATTTTGAAGCAGGCTGCCGTTCTCGGGCTCCGCTCCGCATACGACATGGCCCCCCCGGTCGAGCACGTACAGCTTCTCCTCCCTCGACAGCGCGAGCCGCCCGCAGATGTCGCCCAGCTCGCTCAGCAGCACGTCGATCGACAGATAGCCGATAACCTTGTCGCTCGGCGTACGGATGATCGGCCGCCTGAGCGTGATCACGTCCCGGGCGGACACGGAACGCCGCGAATCGAGCGCGTAGCTCGCGCTCTTGTGAGCCGGCTCCATGAAAGGAATCGGGTCGTCCGCCCGCCCGGCGGGCCAGCCGCCGTCCGCTTCCCGTCCGCTGCGGAAAAGGCCGCGCGCCAGCAGATAGGACCAGCTGTCCTCACCGCGTCCGATTTGCAGGTGAATCTGGTGGATTTCTTTGTTCGACTGGTACATGTTCAGCAGATGCTGGTAGATCGTCGTGCGATAGAGCAGATCCGCGGCCTCCACATTCGCGCCGGGCGCCGTGAAGCGCTCGATGATGGCATATAGGGAGGTTGGCGAATTGATCGAGTTGTAAACGCTTAACGAGTTCCGGTTGAGCGTGTTCATATAGTTCAGGATGTTGTCTTTGCCCACCTCGAGGAGGCTGCGGTTTTCCGCGATCGCCTTGCCCGTCACCTGATTTTTAATATAAAAATCCGAGATGACCATGGACAGCGCCATCGGGACGATGGTAGCCGCGAGGAGCAGCGCCATCAGCTTCGTTCGGATGCTTTTTTTCAAGACGGTTCCCCCGAGGTCAATATATTACACCAAACCCATCATATCTATCGGTGGTCCATGCCGCAATATCGCTTTATATTTTACATAACGGAAAGGGAGTGTGCCTCATGACCAAACGCAGCGGTAAATCCGGAGAATGGCTGCAGCAGCTCGTATTCGTGGGACCGGGCCTGATCGCGTTCTCGATCATCGTGCTCGTGCCGTTTCTGCTCGGCTTCTATTACTCGTTCACCGAGTGGAACGGCCTTGATCTGAACAAGGCGCATTGGACGGGCATGGACAATCTGAATCGCATCTTCATGCGGGACGACAAGTTCTGGGCGGCCTTCGGCTTCACGCTCCGCTTCACGGCGGTCACGGTGCTGGCGTCGAACCTGCTGGCATTCCTGCTTGCGCTGATGCTGACGCGTGCGCTCAAGACCCGCAACTTGCTGCGGACGGTCTTTTTCGTACCGAACGTGATCGGCGGCATTCTGCTGGGTTATATCTGGCAGTTCATCTTCACCAAGGGCTTCAAGACGATCGGGGAAATGACAGGCTGGTCCTTCTTCGAGCAGCCCTGGCTCGGTACGGCGGGCACCGGCTTCTGGGGACTCGTCATCGTTTTCGTCTGGCAGTCGGCGGGCTACATGATGGTCATCTATATCGCGGCGCTGACCGGCGTGCCCAAGGATATGCTCGAGGCGGCGACGATCGACGGCGCGGGCTACTGGCAGAGCATCCGCAAAGTGACGCTGCCGCTCATTATGCCGGCCATTACAGTATGCCTTTTTCTTACCATCTCCAACGCCTTCAAGATGTTCGACCTGAACCTGTCGCTCACCAAAGGCGGCCCGGGCACGTCGACGCAGTCGCTCGCCTACAACATCTATGCGGAGGCGCTGGTCAATAACCGCTACGGCCTCGGCACGGCGAAGGCGATGCTGTTCTTCCTGGCCGTCTCGCTCATCGCGGTGACGCAGGTATGGCTCACCAAGCGCAAGGAGGTGGAGGCCTGATGAACCGCGAACGTTCGCTGCGCTACAGGCTCGTCGGCATCGAAGTCTTCGCGATCTTGCTGGCGCTGTTGTTTCTCGCTCCGTTTTACTTCGTGCTCGTGAATTCGCTCAAGACGCTCGGCGAGATTCTCGTCGACGCCGCTTCGCTGCCGGAGATCTACAAGTTTACGAACTACTCGCGGGTATGGGACATGATCCGCTTCCCGACCGCGCTTCGCAACTCCGTCGTCATCACGGCGATCAGCGTCGCCGGCATCGTGACGATCAGCTCGATGACCGCCTACCGGCTCGTCCGCAGGCCGACGCGCTTCAACAACCTGCTGTTTCTCGCGTTCATCTCGTCGATGATTATCCCGTTCCAGTCGGTCATGCTGCAGCTCGTGCGCGTGACGAGCATTCTGGAGCTGCGCGGCGACCTGCTTGGCATCGTCGTTTGTTACCTCGGCTTCGGACTCGCGCTGTCCGTTTTTTTATTCCACGGCTTCATCAAGGGCGTGCCGCTCGAGATCGAGGAGGCCGCGGTGATGGACGGCTGCTCGCCGTACGGCGTGTTCTGGCGGATCGTCTTCCCGCTGCTCAAGCCGATCGCCGTCACGGTCGTCATTTTGAATACGCTGTGGATCTGGAACGATTATCTGCTGCCCGTGCTTATCATCGGATCGAACAAAGACCTGACGACGATTCCGCTCGCGGTCACGCGGTTTTTCGGGCAATATACCAAGCAGTGGGATCTCGCGCTCGCCGGTCTCGCCATGAGCGTCACGCCGATCGTCGTGCTTTTCCTGCTGCTTCAGAAGCACATCGTCGAAGGGATCACCTCGGGCTCGGTCAAGGGCTAGGAGCAGGCCGGGGTCAATATGTTACACTTTTGACATCAACATCGTCGGTTTTGTGCAAACGTTTTCTCCACTATACTCGACCTGTAGCCAGAACATTGAATACATGGGAGGTCATTACATGAAACGCATCTCCGCAGGCATTTTGATCGCCTCGCTCCTGACGGTCGCCGCAGGCTGCGGCAATAACAACAACAACGCATCTCCGGCATCTTCGGAGGCTGCGCCCAGCTCCGCATCGTCTGCGCCGGCATCGTCCGCCGCTCCTTCCTCGGATGCGCCGAAGAAGGACGTCACGATCAAGGTGTTCCAGTTCAAGGTCGAGATAGCGGACGCGCTGAACAAAATGGCCGAGCAGTACGAGAAGGAGACGGGCGTCAAGGTCGACGTGGAAACGCACGGAGGCGGCGAAGATTACAACGCGCTGCTCAAGGCGGAGATCGCTTCGGGCTCCGAACCGGAAATTTTCAACTCCGAGGGCTATGCGGCGCTTGAGCCCTACTACGACCGGGCGACGGACCTGTCGGGCGAAGCTTGGGCCACGGATGTCGTGAACTCCGCTGCTGCGCCGGCTCGCGTTGACGGCAAGCTGCTGGGCATGCCGATGAATATCGAAGGTTACGGCATCGTCTACAACAAGGACTTGTTCGCCAAGGCAGGCATCACCGAGCTGCCGAAGACGCTGACACAACTCGAGGCCGCGGCCAAGAAGCTGCAGGACGCCGGCATCACGCCGTTTTCCACGACGAACGAGTGGTGGTCGATCGGCCATCACACGATTAACGTCGGACTCTCCGAGCAGCCGGACCCGATCCAGTTCATCGACGACAACAAGAAAGGCACCGCCTCCTTTAAAGGAAACGCCGTGTTCGAAAAGTGGATCAACTACGTCGACCTCGTCTTCAAGTATTCCCAGAAGGATAAGCTGACGACCGACTACGCGACCCAGGTCGCCACGTTCGCCAGCGGCAAAGCCGCGATGATCCAGCAAGGCAACTGGATCCAGGGCGACATCGACAAGGTGGCCAAGCTGAACCTGGGCATGCTGCCGATTCCGATCGACGACAGCGGCAAGGCGCATATCTACACCGGTCCCGCCAACTTCTGGATCGTCAACAGCAAGTCCAAAAACGCCGAAGAAGCGAAAAAATTCCTGGCGTGGATGGTCACCTCCGATACGGGCAAGAGCTACATCACCAAGGAGTTCAAGTTTATCCCTGCGCTCGTCACGATTCCCGCGACGCAGGAGGACATCGGCCAGCTCGGCGCGGCCGTATCCGAGCAGGCGAAGGAAGCGGGCGGCTGGAACTGGGGACGGTACCCGGACGGCGTCATCCAGGGCTGGGGCGCGGCGATGCAGGAGTATCAAGGCGGCTCCATCGACAAGGATCAGCTGTTCGACAAATTCGACAAGGCCGTCAAAGATATCGTGAGCAAATAAAGCTTCTATTATTATGGTAGAAACATAGTAGAAACAGGTTGTTTGCGAGATCGGGCTTCATGGAGGGGAAACCTTCCGTGGAGCCTTTTCGCGTGCGTTTTCGTCTAACGGGGCAATTTTAGCTACATTTAAGGAAGCGAGACGGAACCATGTCCCTCCGTACTTCGTTTAAAGGTAAGGAAGCGCAATAACGGGTAATGTTAAGTAGAGATAAGGGGAAGGTCCTATTTATTTCGGGCCATTTCAATTTATTCCCATTCTATAGGGGCATTTCGGCTCGATTTGGCCGGGAAGAACGCTCAAGAAGCCGGATTTTCAGCTTATTTCGCGGCTTATGTCTTTTGACATGCCGCCGCATTCGAGGCATAATTAAAAACGTTGTTTACAGACCGATTACAAAAATACACTACGATGCGCGCATGGATACTGTCTGAAAATACGGCTATGCTGCAAGAGGGAGAGTGCCGAGATGCGACTATGGAATGCAATGAAGTCCAAGCCGATCCTGTGGTTTTCTATGATATTGCTCTTAAAGGGCGCCTTGGCTTGGTTCGTCATTTTCGACGACGGCCCGTCCTGGATGACGGTGCTGACCGAGATTCCGTTCATTTTGATCGTTTTCTGTCTGATCGAGTGGTTCGCGTCCAAGCGCAAGCTGCTTTACTACATGATCGCCAACCTGTCGATCACATTGCTCTACTTCGCCGTTCTCATGTATTACAAATACTACGGCGTCATCGTTACGTATCATGCGCTCGAGCAGGCCGACAAGGTGACGAAGGTCGGAGAGAGCACCTACTCGCTGCTTGATCCGTACTACCTGCTGATCTTTATCGATATCGTCATTTTCGCCTTCTATATGTTCCGGCCCAAGTATATCGCCCGATTCACGAACATCGGCATGCGCAAGGTGAACCGCACCGCGCTGCTTGCCACGTTTATCGTATCCGCCGCGCTCTGCATCTTCAACATCTGGCCCAATCACGCCAGCATGAACGAGAATAAGAAGGCAGAGGGCATGGGCATTCTCAATTACGAGGTTTATACGATTTTTGCGGACAGCACGGTGCACGAGGAAGTCATCGACATGAAGGAGATCAACCAACCGTCGATCGACGCGCTCAAGGGCGGAGAGCAGCCCGCGAATCCGGCGCTCTGGGCGGCGGCCAAGGGCAAGAACCTCATCGTCGTTCAGATGGAATCCTTCCAGAACTTCTTGATCGGTCTTACGATCGACGGTCAAGAGATCACGCCTAATATCAACAAGCTGGCAGCTGGCGACTTCTACTTCAACAACTTCTATACCAATGTCGGTCAGGGCACGACGTCGGATGCCGAGTTCGTCGTCAACACGTCGCTCTATGTGCCGCATCACGAAGCCGCTACGTCTTCGGACTATATGGATAAGGCGCTGCCGAGCCTGCCGCGGCTGATGTCGGCCAACGGCTACAACACGGCGACGTTCCATACGAACAGCGTAGAATTTTGGAATCGCTCGATGCTGTACAAGGCGATCGGCTTTGACAAGTATTACGATCAAGCGTTCTACGGCGACGACGACCATATCGCGTTCGGCGCTTCCGACGAAGTGCTGTATGCCAAGACGGTGCCGGAGCTCGCCAAGATGGACGCCGAGGATAAGCCGTTCTACGCGATGGTCATCTCGATGAGCGCGCATCACCCGTACAAGATTCCCGAGGCCAAGGACAAGATCAAGCTGCCTGAGGAGTACGACGGCACGCTTGTCGGCAATTACATTCTGGCTCAGAACTACGCGGACTATGCGATGGGTCAATTCCTTGAGGAGCTGAAGTCCAGCGGTCTGTGGGACGACAGCGTCATCGTGTTCTACGGCGACCACCAGGGCCTGCCGCTGTATTCGCTGGACAACAAGGAAAAGGGACTGATGCAAGGCATTTTCGGCCGGGAGTACGGGTATACGGATATGTTCAACATTCCGTTTATCGTCCACGCGCCGGGCGTCACATATCCCAAGACGTTCGAGCAGACGGGCGGACAGATCGACGTTCTGCCGACGGTCGCCAACCTGCTGGGCGTGTCCGCCAAGGATCAGATCCACTTTGGCGAGGATCTCTTGAACCGTACGAGCAACCTGCTGCCGATGCGGCACTTCCTGCCGACCGGCTCGTTCGTCAACGACACCTCGGTATTCCTGCCGGGCGTCGGCTTCGAGGACGGCACCAACTACAACGTCAAGGATAACAGCATTAGCGCGGACGGCTCGACGGAAGCGCAGTACAACGCGGCGCTTCGCCTGCTGAACATGTCGGACAGCTACGTCGAGCAGCTGCCCGGGCTGCCGCTGGACGGCGGTCCTGTATCGGGCGCCGAATCCAAGTGACGCGAGCACGCGCGACGGACGGAGAAGACGGGAAAAACCCGTACTTCCCCGTCCGTTCTCTTTTTGGGTATCATATATACATAGAATATTGAAGCCGAAGGAGTCTACCGAACATGCCCGGACAAGCTAAGCATACGGCTGCCATCTCTCTTGGCATCATGGGAGCGGGATTCCTGGCCACGTTCCCGGTCGGAGGCTGGGGCGGCGCGCTGCTCCACGGCGGCTTCGAAGCGGGACTCGTCGGCGGACTTGCCGACTGGTTCGCCGTCACCGCCCTGTTCCGCCATCCGCTCGGGATTCCGATCCCGCATACGGCGCTGCTGCCGCGCAACAGGGACAAAGTCGTCCGCTCGCTTATCCAGGCGATCGAGACGGAGCTGCTCACCAAGGAGAGCATCGTCACCAAGACAGCAGAGTTCAAGATCGGCGAGCGGCTGCTCGATCTGCTGGAGACGCATCGCGAGGACGCCGCCGCCGTGGCCGTTCGCGTGAGCGAATTCGCGCTGGAGCGGCTGCCGATGGACCGGATCGTCCCGATGCTCGCCCGCGCGCTCGAATCGAAGCTGCGCGAGCTCGATACGGCCGGCCTGCTGCGCAAGATCAGCGACGAGGCGCTTGCGAGAGGCTATGAAGAAAAGGCGCTGGCCTTCCTGATCGATAAGGCGGGCGGCCTCGCCTCCCGCGAGGAGACGCGGCGTCAGCTCGGCGTCATCGGCGCGGCTGCGCTGCAGAATCTGCAGGTCGGCGGGCTGATGGGCTTTGCCGTGAACGCGTTTATCTCCTTTATGGATGAAGAGAAGATCGGCGGTCTGCTGCAGAACGCGATCGTCGGCACGCTGGCGGAGATGCAGCAGAGAGAGGACCATCCGCTGCGCGAGATGCTTCTTGAGACGCTGCGGGGGGCCATTCGCAATCTGCCGGAGTCGCCTTCCGTATTGGCCGAGCTCGAAGGCTGGAAGGCGCGGCTGGCGGAAGGCGGGGCGATCGAGCGGCAGCTGTTCGGCTGGCTGGAGGGGCTGCGCGTCAAGGCGCTGGACTTTGTGCGCGAGCAGCGTTTCACCGACGATTATGTATTGCCGGCTATCTCCGGCCTGCTCGCCAGCCTCCGGGCCAACCCGCAGGTGATCGAGCTGTTCCAGACTTGGGTGCAGGAGCGGATCACAGGCTTCGTCGAGCGCAATCACTGGAAGATCGGCAAGCTCGTCAAGGAGAATATCGACAAGCTGGACAACGACGCCTTGATCGAGATGATGGAGGACAAGATCGGCGGCGATCTGCAGTGGATTCGAGTGAACGGCGCCGTCTGCGGGTTTCTCATCGGGCTGGCGCTGGAAGGCATTAATTTGCTCGCTTGAGGAGGTTGACGTCTGAGCCGCCGTTGCTCCGACTGTTCGTCCCATATGCGTATAGGCAGGCGCGATCGCGTGACGGTCGCGTCTATTAACGGTTTCATGCAACTATTATTGCAGCGTATCCGCCGAACAACCGTTCAACCGCGTACAGGGTGGAACGATTTGTTATAATGGAGTCAAGCTCCCCAAGAGGCGGTGCACCATGAACGATATCAGCGCTTTTCTACGAACCTTTTTTATCAACGTCAGCACGATGCTGACGCTCCTTTACCTGGCCAGCTTGCTGTATAAGTATGTCGTCTATAAATGGAGTCCGGCATGGAAAGAAACGTTGTTTATCGTGCTTGCGATCGTGTGCGGCTGGACGACGATTCGGTTCGCGTTCCACTTTTCCGATACGGTCATGTTCGACATGCGCTTTTTGGCGGTCATCGTGGCACCGCTTTTCGTACGGAACCGGCTGTCGATTCTGGTGATCGGACTAGGTATCGGGCTTGCGCGATTGTCCTTCGGGTTAAATCAGGCGGCGCTTGTCGGCTGCCTCAACGTCGTCGCGATGAGCTCGCTCGTCCTCTTTATCCTCTGGCTGTCGCGTCGCAGGCGCTGGCCGGAGCTTCGCAAGATGGTCACGATCATCATATCCGTCAATATGGGCAATGTACTGTTCATCGCGCTGTTCGGCATCATCCCGCGCAGGCACTATCTGGTCGATATCGCGCCGGGCACCTTTCTTATCAGCCTTTTCTTAAGCTTCGCCTTCATGTTCATCCTGCGGGAATTTATGTCGGAGGACAAGCGCTCGCACAAGCTGAAGATTTACACGGCACGTCTGGAAAAGCAATACCGCATCTCGGAGGAAAAAGGGCGCTCGCTCGAGCAGGCGAAGCAGGAGCTGGAGACGATGTATGCCCAGGTGCAGGCTGCATCCCGCTATAAATCCGAATTTCTCGCCAATATGTCGCACGAGCTGCGGACGCCGCTCAATTCGGTGCTTGTGCTGGCGCAGCTGCTCGAGGAGAACATCGACGACCGGCTCAGCGAAGAGGAAGTGGGCTACGCCCGCATCATCCATCACTCCGGCAAGGAGCTGCTCGGCCTCATTAACGACGTGCTGGATCTGTCGAAAATCGAGGCGGGCCGGCTCGAGCTCGACCGTTCGGTGTTCAGCGTGCGCGAGCTCCTGGGCCAGATGGATGAGCTGTTCCGGCCGATTGCGGCACGCAAGCGGCTGTCGTTCACGCTGCGCAGCGAGCCGGACGTCCCCGATTTTTTACATACGGACGAGCAGCGGTTGAGGCAGATTGTCAGCAACCTGTTGTCCAACGCCTTGAAGTTCACGCAAGAAGGCCATGTGCGCTTTGCCGTATCGCGCGTACACGAAGGCGGACTGCTGGCGGAAGGCGGCTTGGCCTTCGAGGTCGAGGATACCGGCATCGGGATCGCGGCGAACAAGCAGGAGGCCATATTCGACGCCTTCTTCCAGGCGGACGGCTCGATCAGCCGCGCATACGGCGGGACCGGGCTCGGCTTGTCCATCGCCAAGCAATTCGCGGTGCTGCTGGGCGGCGATATCCGCCTCGAGAGCGAGCTGGGCCGCGGCAGCCGGTTCACGCTGCTCCTGCCATGGCCGGCGCTGGTCACCTCGGCCGCGGATACGCTGGCGCCGCCGGGACGGGATTCGGCCGCGATGGAACAGGCCGCGTCGCTGGAGGAATCCCGTCTGCAGGCGCCTAAGTTGCAGGAGGGGGGACGTCCTGCGGCGTCCGGCACGTCATCCGGCGTACCTGCGGCGCATCATCTGCTGCTCGTGGACGACGACGAGCACAACGTCTATTCGCTGCGGGTCGCGCTCGCGGCAAAGGGCTTCGGCGTCGTGACCGCCTCCTCCGGGGGCGAGGCGCTGGGTCTGCTGTCCGGCAACGCGACCATCGATCTCGTGCTCATGGACATCATGATGCCCGGCATGAGCGGCCTGGAAGCGATAAGCAGGATCCGGGCGATGCCGGGTCGCAAGGAGCTGCCGATCATCGCCCTCACGGCGAAGGCGTTCGCGGAGGACGGCGACGAATGCCTGCAAGCTGGGGCGGACGGCTATATGTCCAAACCGGTGAACGTAAACGAGCTCGTCCGGGAGATCGGCGTCCGCATACGAGAGGGAAGGGCGAAAGGGAAGGCTTGAGGGGAGATATTGAACAGCTTTGGCGTGAAGCTGCGGCGGAGCGGTCGTGTATAAGAATTTTGCATCATCGCGGGTGAATGCGATGACCAGCAAGATCAGCAAGACCAGCAAGACCAGCAAGACCAGCAAGACCAGCAAGACCAGCAAGACCAGCAAGACCTGCAAGACATGGATATCGGCTAACCTGGAAAAGCGGAAGACAGAATATGGCGCGGCATGGAGAATGGGCGGGACTGGTTGGAGAAGGGCAGCATGAAAAGAGACAAGCCTTTAAAGGGAACAACGAATCGGGGTGGCACGCAATCATGGGGGAAGCGGGCAAGGGCATTACGGAGTCGCTGCTGGCGCAAGTCGGGGAGGTGGCGGCTGTCATTGAGCGCGACGGCCGGTTGCCGCCGGAGATCCTGGAGCGCATTTACGAGGAACGGCTGTTTAAGCTGTTCGTACCGGACGAGCTGGGCGGGCGTATGACCCCGCTGCCCGAAGCCGCGCGTATATTCGAGCAAGCGGCCTACGCCGACGGCAGCTTCGGCTGGCTCGTGACGATCGGTTCGGGCGGCGGCTTTTTCGCGGCGACGCTGCCGGAGGAGACGGCCGGAACGCTGTTCGCGGACCGACGTGCGGTTATAGCGGGCAGCGGCCATCCGACAGGCGTCGCAAAGGCGGTGCCGGGCGGCTATCAGGTGAGCGGCAGCTGGAAGTATTGTAGCGGGGCGGGGTATGCCAGCTTTTATACCGCAAATTGTATCGTGAAACGGAACGGGAATGCGGAGCGTCCGGAAGACAATGACGCTGGTGCAGCTACTGCTTCTGATACTGGAGCTGGTGCTGGTGCTGATACTCGTGCTGGTGCTCCTCAAGCGCCGGAGATTCGATCTTTCGCCTTTTTGCCGGAGCAGGTGGAAATCGTACGGGACTGGAACGCGATGGGGCTCCGGGCAACGGAAAGCCACACGATTCGTGTCGCGGACGCGTTCGTGCCGGAAGCGCGAACCTTCGATATCGTGTCCGAGCCGAGGTACGAAGATCCGATCTACCGCTATCCGTTTTTGCCGTTCGCGCAGGTTTCGTTTGCTGCGGTCGTTCTTGGGCTGGGGAGGCGTTTCCTCGATGAAGCCGCCGCGCTTGCGGATGCGAAGCGAGTCGAGTGGGACCGCGCTTATGCGGGCAGATACGGACGGGCGTCCGATGCGATCGCGGGTCGGAGAAGGCTGCTGGCGGCGGCTGCCGACCGGTTTAATGGAGAGACCGAATCGTCCTGGCGGACGTTTGCCGATACGCGCGTGCTGCCGGATGAAGAAGTGCGGCGGGTTGGCGACGCTTGTGTCGAAGTGGCCCGCTCGGCCGTTGCAGCCGCGCATGAGATATGGCCGAAGCTGGGCATGACCGCGCTGATGCAGCGGGAGGCGGTCAATCGCGTGTGGCGCGATCTTCACACGGCTGCGCAGCATGGCGTGCTGAATCTTTAAGGCGTGAAAGGGGAGACAGGCAGCATGCTTTTGATGAACGAAAAAATAAAAGCCTCCGAGGTTGCGCTGACGGGACTGCAGGGGGAGGATCTGGGCATCGTCGGACGGGATGCCGCGCTTGCGATGGCGAAAGAAGCGAAAGCGGACCTCGTTTGCACTTCGCTGCTCAGCAGCCCGCCGCCGTGCAAGCTGACGGCCCGAGGCGCCGCCAAGCAGTCGGCCGCGCAGGAAAAGAAGGCGGAGCGGATTCAGGGCGGCGCGGTCAAGACCAAGGAACTGCGGCTAACCGCGCAGATCGAGGAGCACGACTACGAGACCAAGCTTCGTCAAGCCGAGAAGCTGCTGACTTCGGGATACGCCGTGCAGCTCACGGTCAAGCTGGCAGGCGCCAAAGAAGGCGAGCGCGCCAAGGCACTCATCGAGCGCATGCTGAAGGAGCTCGCGCAGCATGGCTCGCGCGAGACGGGAATCCAAGTCAGCGGCAAACAGGCCGCTGTGAAGGTGAATCCGGCCTGATCGCTTGGAGACGGCGGGGGCCTCGATGGCGTGGAACGCAGCGGCGTAGAGCCAAGCGTCTGCCGCAACGAAGGCTATAGCTCGTTCTCACGCGAATAGGACGATCGCCTGCTGTACGGCAGGCGATGCGCTCATCTCCAGTAGACCGCACAATACAACGAACATAGGAGCTGTCCCATGGTCAGAAAATGACCGAGGGGCAGCTCCTTTGCTTTTCATCTATCAGACTTGCCCAGCCTGAACTGAGGAGCATGTCCTGCGTATAAGACCAGCGCAATTTTGCGCTATTGTCCCGTATCCACGTTAATGGCGAGGGATCGGACGGAGGTCGGTGATAGCGTATAGCGCAATTTTGCGCTATTGTCCCGTATCCACGTTAACGGCGGGGGATCGTGCGGAGGTCGGTGATAGCGTATAGCGCAATTTTGCGCTAATATCGCGTATCCACGTCAGCGGCCGGGGAACGGGCGGAGGTCTGCGATAGCGTATAGCGCAATTTTGCGCTAATATCGCGTATTCACGTTAGCGGTGGGGGAGCGGGAGGAGTTCGGCAATAGCGTATAGCGCAAATTTGCGCTAATATCACGTATCCACGTTAGCGGCGGGGGAGCGGGCAAGCGTTAGGTGGTCGCGCGAGCGTTATTCACGTGGCGCGGCCGCGCCACATGATTTCTTATGTATCCCGCCCCCAGCCCCCGCTCACTTCCCGGTCAGCTGCTCGAACAGACCGCCGCTGGCGAATTGGGCGCTATTAAGATCCTCCCAGCCCGTGAGGTTGTCGTCGACCGTGAGCACGGTCGTCTCGGGGAACTGCGACGCGAACTGCTCGGCGATGGACGCGAAGCGTGGGCGGTAGTAATGCTCCGCGGCGATCTGCTGCGCCGGCTCGGTGAACAGAAAGTCCGCGTAGCCGTTGGCCGCTTCGCGCGTGCCCGCTTCCGTCGCGTTTTTGTCGACAACGGACACGATCGGCTCGACGGCGAGCGTCACGGGCGGCACGACGACGTCGATCTTGCCCTTTGCCTCGCCGGCGGCCAGCGCAAGCGCCCGCGCCTCCGTCGTCAGCCAGACATCGCCCTCTCCGCCGAGAAAACGCGCCTGTGCGGCCGTTTCGTCGGTATCCAGCGCGCCGGCGTTTACGTACACGTTTTTTACGAACGATTTCGCAGCTTCCTCGTCGCCCGCTTGATCGAAGGCATAAGCCCACGCTCCTGTGTAGGTCCACCGGGCATCGCTATATGTCTTCGGGTTTGCAGCCACGAGCTTCAAGCCCGGTGCCGCGATGTCGTCCCACGTCTTGATGCCTTTCGGGTTGCCGGTGCGGACGGCGAATGCCACTGTCGTGTAGAAGGGGGAGCTGTTGTAGTCGTACCGCTGCTGCCAGCCCTCCTCGACGAGGCCCGCTGCCTGGATCGCGTCGATATCGGTGCCGATGCCCAGCACCGCGAAGTCGGCCTTTAGCGTGCCGCCGTTTACGGCGTCCTTCTCTGCGGAGGAAGGTCCCGTCGTCTGCTTGACGGAGGCGTCTTGCCCGGTTTTAACCTTCCAGTCGGCGGAAAATGCATCGTTTAACGCGGCGAACAGCGACTCCGTTCCGTCCGGCGATACGCCGTTTAGCGTAAGCGCCTTGCTGTAGTCCGAGCTGGCGGTCGGCGATGCGTCCGCAGCGGCGTCCATCGGCTTGCCGTCGCCGGAGGCGCAAGCGGACAAGGCGAATGCGGACGTAATTAGCATTGCGGCCGAAAGAACAGGAAGTCTTCTTTTTCTTTTAATCATTGATATGACGCCCCTTCAAGCCCTGAAGTTAATTCCAATTGGAAAAATAGGTTTAACGGAGCGATTGTAGCAATTTCAGCTGAAAAGTGTCAATAGAGAAATGTAAAATAAAGTTTATAAAACCTAGTTGACAGGTTGGAATAATGGGATGTATGATCGATCCAAGAAATGGATTCACCTACCGGACGACCGGAGGCCCGATATGCATTTCTCCGCCGCAGACCATCAGCGCCCAACGGGCGTCAGGCTGCGCCCTTCGATACGGTGCCAGGCAGGCCATTCACGCCGCTGTATGGCCGATCGAAGGGTACTGAGGACGAACGGACGCACATTCGCGTCGCTCATCTTCTGCGTGCGGAGAAGCGGATCGCGGCCTCTTTGTTTTCCGAAAACAACCAAATGGGGACAAAGGGAGAATGCAAAGATGAAGAGAAGTTTGCAAATCGCCATGTTCGTAATTCTGGCGTTCGCGCTGACGACTTCCAGTGCGTTCGCAGTCGTATCGAAGAAAAACGAAAAGAAAAGCATCACGCTGCTGAACGTATCCTACGATCCGACGCGGGAGCTGTATGTGGATTACAACGCGGTATTCGCGAAGTATTGGAAAAAGAAAACCGGCCAGACCGTTACCGTCAAGCAATCCCACGGCGGCTCCGGCGCGCAGGCCCGCTCCGTCATCGACGGCCTCGAAGCCGATGTCGTCACGCTGGCGCTGGAGTACGACGTCACGGCGATCGAACAGAAGGGCCTGATCAGCAAAGGCTGGCAAAGCCGTCTGGCCAACAACAGCGCGCCGTACAAGTCGACGATCGTCTTCCTCGTGCGCAAGGGGAATCCGAAGGGCATCAAGGACTGGGACGATCTCGTGAAGAACGACGTCAAGGTCATCACGCCGAATCCGAAGACGTCCGGCGGCGCTCGCTGGAATTACCTGGCGGCCTGGGCCTACGCGCTGAAGCATAACAACAACAGCGACGACAAGGCCAAGGCGTTCGTCAAGGAGCTTTTCACGCACGTTCCCGTTCTCGATACCGGCGCCCGCGGCTCCACGACGACGTTTGTAGAGAAGGGCATCGGCGATGTGCTGCTCGCCTGGGAGAACGAAGCTTATCTCGCGAAAAAGGAGTATGGCGACAAGTTCGAGATCGTCACGCCGTCGCTCAGCATTCTCGCCGAGCCGACCGTAGCCGTCGTCACGAAAAACGTGCAAAAGCACGATACGCGCCAAGTCGCTACCGCCTACCTGGACTACCTGTATACGGAGGAAGGCCAGCGCGTCGCGGCACGCAACTTCTATCGCCCGATCAACCCGAAGGTCGCGCTCGAGTATTCGAAGCAATTTCCAAAGCTCAACCTGGTCACGATCAAGGACTTCGGCGGCTGGGATAAGGCGCAGAAGACGCACTTCGCAGACGGCGGCACGTTCGACCAGATCTATCTGAAAAAATAAGCCGGCGCGACAGCGTTCACGCTCGACCAGCAGTCATCTTCCAATATGAAGGGGTAACCGAGATGTTCCATAGCCGCAGCATCCAACAACGTATCGCCAAAACCGCGCTCGCCGTCGCCATCGGCGCGCAAGCGCTCGCCTTCGCCGCAGCTCCGGGCGCCTACGCGGCGCCTGCCGCGAAGCCTTATGTGTCGGTGGACGGCACGAGCCAGCAATCCCTCTGGGCGCCCGTCACGAAAAACGGCGCGACGTACGGACCGCTCGCAGGCGTCTCTGCCGCGCTGGGCGCAGCCGGCAAGTACGATGCCAAGACGAACACGATCTCGATCAAAAAAGGCAACCGCCTGATCATTCTTCAGCCCGAATCGAAAACCGCCAAGGTGAACGGCGTAAAGAGCGCGATCGTCGCGGCTCCCGTCCTCATCGGAGGCGTGCCATACGTGCCGCTGCGCTTCGTTGCCGAATCGCTGGGCGCTTCGCTCTCGTGGAACGCTGCGGCCGGCGCCTATGAGGTGAATACGCGACTGCATCCGTTCACCAAGGAAGGCTACACCTCGTTCGTCAACGTCTACGGAGAGTCCGTCATCGGCGCGACGTACGGCACGGCGAGCGCGTTCAGCGGCGGACTGTCGCTGCTGCAGCAGGGCGACGCGTTCGGCTACGAGGATCGCGGCGGCAAGATCGCGATTCCGGTGCAATACAGCAGCGCGTACGACTTCTCCGACGGACTGGCGCTCGTAACGTCGAAGGACGGCACGCAGAACTACATCGACAAGTCCGGCAAAGTCGTGCTGAGCCCGGCTTACGACGAACTGTTCGACTTCTCCGAAGGATTGGCGGCGGTACGCAGCGGCGAGAGCTTCGGCTACATCGACACGACGGGCAAGCTCGTCATTCCCGCGCAGTACGAAGACGCCTTCTACTTCAGCGGCGGTCTCGCGGCCGTGCAGATCGACGGCAACTACGGCTTTATCGACAAGACCGGCAAGCTGGTCATTCCTGCGAAGTATCAGTCCGTGTCCGACTTCAAGGAAGGCCTGGCGCTCGTATCGACGCTTGTAAGCACCGAAGCCGACGGCGTCGAGCAATCGACCGGCGTGTTCGGCTACCTGAACGCGAAAGGCGAGTGGGCGATCCCGGCGCAGTACGAGGAGGGCTACTCCTTCAGCAACGGACTTGCCGCGGTCGTTAAGGACGGCGTCGTTCAATTCATCGACAAGACCGGCAAGACGGTTTTCGAGACGGACTATGACGACGTCGGCGACTTCAGCGAAGGCCTGGCGGCGTTCGAGCAGGACGGCAAGTACGGCTATATCGACAAAAAAGGCGCGGTCGTCATCGAGCCGACGTTCGATCAGGCGGATTCGTTCAAGGACGGACTGGCGCATGCGATCAAGGGCGATTGGGAAGGCTTGATCAACGCGAAGGGCGCGTTCGTGGCGAAGAAGGCTTACGTCGCTCCGGTAGAAGAGGAAGCTGCAGCCAAATAATATTTTAAAGAAGTCTCGTCCCAAGCGAATTCGGTTCGCGGGATGAGACTTTTTTATTTTGACGGCCCGCCATTCGATCGCGAGGAAATGCGGAGCTTTTTTCTTTTGTCTTGCGAGGCGAACCAGGCCGGAGACGCTTTTTCCGGGCTTGAAAATCGAACGTTCGAAAAAGCCGCTTCGCTCGCTGCGGAAGGCTGGCGTAGCGAGGAAGGCGGTCGTGAGGCGCTGAGCCTGTTTGCGATGTCCCATGCGAGACGCTGCAGCTCGTCTAGCTTTACGGCGATCTGAGCCGCGCCGGCCGCCGCGTCCGCGAGCGGCTTGGCGCTCGGGGGCGTTCCGGCGCTGACGTGGACGTCGTCGGCAATCGCGCACGTGGAGAGTTGCAGATGCAGTGCCGCTGCCCGAATGAAGCCGGCGATCGCGGCTTCCTGCTTTTGCGCGGCTTGCCGCATTGTCTCTTCAAGGAGCAAACGAAGCGCTTGCCTTGTCGTTTCGGTCGTCATGCAGACACCCGCTTTCCCTCACCGTAAATAATAAACGCAAGATGCTTGTTTGAGCCTATGAGCGGCGTCCATTCCGTTAGAACTAATCAACCAGGAGCAATCTTATGACGGTTCGCGCCCATGACAAACAGGCACCCGCAGGGGTGCCCGTCTTTAACGGTATTCCTGTTTCATTGGATTTACGATTTACATCGTCATCTGCACGATTTTCTTCTCGTTATCGTACGATGCGACCTTCCAGCCCAACAGCGTTCCGATATCGCGAAGCGGGACGACGACGCGGCCGTTTTTGACGGTCAGCTTGGCGTTCAGCGTTTTTTCTTCGCCGTTGAACACGTATTTGTCGGAGCCGATCGTGAACGTGTACGTATCCTTGTTGTTGCTCTTTTTCATGTAGATCGTCTTCTTGCCGTTGTAGTTGATGCGGGCGCCGGACTTGCCGGCGATGACCGCGAACGGCACGAACGTCACGCCGTTCTCGATGTAAGGCGTCGTGTCGAGCTTCTCCACGCTGTCGTCGATGCCGATGTTGTAGTTGCCGACCTGGAACCACAGCTTCGACGGCATCGGCGCAGTATCCTCCGCGTAAGCGGCGGCGCCTGTGGCGGACAATGCGATGGCGGCGCCGAGCAGCAGCGCGGCGGTCTTCTTCATGGGCTGTTTCATGAAAAATCACTCCTTAGTAGGATGATATGTACTACGCCAGTGTTAGTGGCGAATATTTCATGAATTTTATACCCCGAAGTTTTGATTTGCAATCAATATGAGACAACAAATATTGGATTAAATGTTCAGCAGCTCGCGAATCTCGTCTTCGGTCATGGCGGAGAGGCTCTCTTCGCCCGGCTGGATGACCTCCGCGATGAGGTCGCGTTTGCGCTGCTGCAGCTCGACCATCTTTTCCTCGATGGTCCCTTCCGCGACGAGCTTGATCACCTGCACGACGTTTTTTTGCCCGATCCGGTGCGCCCGGTCCGCCGCCTGCTGCTCGACCGCGGGATTCCACCACAGGTCGTACAGGATGACCGTGTCTGCGCCGGTCAGGTTCAGGCCCGTGCCGCCCGCGCGCAGCGAGATCAGGAAGATGTCGTTCTCGCCCTCGTTAAACCTGCGGCACAATTCAACGCGCTCTGCCGCCGGCGTCTGGCCGTCCAGATAGAAGCAGGGCAGGCTCCGAAGCGACAGCTCCTCGCGGATGATGGCGAGCATGGAGGTGAACTGTGAAAACAGCAGGATTCGCTTGCCCGCGTCCAGCGCGTCCCCGACGATCTCGAGCAGCTGGTCGAGCTTGCCGGAGCTGCCGTCATAGCCTTCGACGAACAGCGCGGGATGGCAGCAAAGCTGCCGAAGCCGCGTGAGCCCGGCCAGAATGCGCATGCGGCTTTTCTGGAAGCCTTCGTGCTCGAGCTGCTGCAGCGTCTCGGTTTGCAGCTTGGAGAGGTACGCGACGTACAGCTTTTTCTGGTCGTCGGTCAGCTCCGAATGCTGCAGCGTCTCGATCTTGTCCGGCAGCTCCTTGAGCACGTCGCGCTTCATCCGGCGCAGCAGGAAGGGACGCACGCGCTTCGCCACGAGCTCGCGGGAGAGCGAGGCGAATTCGCGCCGGCTGCCGAACAGGTCGGGGAAAACGGCGTCGTATAGCGACCACAGCTCGTCGAGCGAATTCTCGATCGGCGTGCCGGTCAGCGCGAAGCGAATGCCCGCCTGAATGCGGCCTACAGCCTGCGCGGTCTGGGTCGCGTGGTTCTTGATTGCCTGCGCTTCGTCAAGGAAGAGACAGTAGAACTTCAGCTCCCCGTACAGCTCCATGTCGCGGCGCAGCAGCGGGTAGGAGGTGATCACGACGTCGGCGTCCTCCATGCCGGAGAGGGTGCCCAAGCGTTCCTGCTTGTCGCCGGCCGCCATCCGGACCCGGAGCCCGGGCGCGAAGCGGGAGAGCTCGTGCTTCCAGTTAAAGATAAGTGAAGCCGGCGATACGATCAGCGCGGGACGTCCGGAGGCACGGATCTCCTCTACGACGGATGCGATGAAGGCGATCCCCTGAAGCGTCTTGCCAAGGCCCATGTCGTCCGCGAGCACGCCGCCGAACCGGTAGTGCGCGAGCGTGCGCATCCACTGGTAGCCGAACTTTTGATAGTCGCGCAGCGTTGCCGTCAAGCTGTCCGGAATCGGGAAATCGAGACTGTCCGGATTGCGCATATTGTCGAGCAGCTCGCGCAGCGCCCGCGTGAGCCTGACGCTGCCGCCGCGAACGTCCGCGTCCATGAGCGGCAGGCCGCGCACGGCCGCCAGATCGAGCCGCGCGCCCTTGATCTCGGACTTGCGAATGCCCATTTCGTCCATGAGCCGGGAGATCTCGGCATAGCTTGCGTCCTCTAGCGAGAGCAGGCCGCCGCCGGACAGGCGGTAATAAGGCTTCTTTTCGACCAGATTGCGCAGGATGTCGCGGATCTCGTCGTCGTCGATGCCCTCGACGTCGAAGCGCACCTCCAGCCAGGAAGCATGCGCGTCGTAGTCGATCGTCATGCGCGGCGCAGGGGGCAGGTCCTGGATGAGCCGCCGCAGCGGCGCCGTCGCGCTCACCTCGACGAGCCGCTCGAGCTCGGGCAGCAGCCGGTACTGGAACCGGTAGATGAGGTCCTCCTCCTCCAGATACAGCTCACTGCCGTTATATTTGAACGAAGCGCGCTCGATCAAGGCCATGATCCGATGCTCGGTGTCGACGTCGCGCACGAGAATCGCGTCATTGTCGATGGCGTCGCGCCGCAGCGGACTGTCCGCCTGCAGGGCGTTGATCTCCTTGTCGCCGTACCGGTAAGTGAGCCGGGCGAGCAGCCTGCCGTTCAGCCAGTCGAGATCGAGCCGCGCCGCGAGCGGCGGGCTGACGATGCGGTCCGCGATCGGCTGCGCGATGTCGACGCGCCCGATCCGCTTGAGCGAAGGGACGACGCGGTCCAGGAAGGACTCCATCTGGGCGGGCGCGATCAACGCTTGCTTGGCCGGCTTGTAGGCGAACATTCGCTTGAGCTCCTCCAGCCGCCGTATCGTCGCATCGCCCGTGCGGTGGAGCGTTCCCTCAGCCAGCACGCAGCCGTAGTTTTCGAGGATGACGAGCTTCTCCAGACCCCGGATGTCCAGCCGGTAGCCTTCGAGGTCCTCGGCGCTGTCCAGCTCGAAGACGAGGGGCAGCGGCTCCTCGGTCACGGTGACGACGTCGGCGGTCCGCATGCCGTACTCGAATCGGACGTTGGCGCGCGCGAACAGCGGCAGCAGGTCCTCCCAGGCTAGCGGAGGCAGGATGAGCAGCCGGTCCATCGCGAAGGCCGTGCCGCCGGGCGCCGCGCGGAAGGCGTCGCGGTAGGCGGCCTCGCTACGCGCAACGACGATGAGCTTGTCGACGATCTCGCGGTCCTCGGGCTTGAAGACGTGAACGGCGGGATCGTAGACGAAATGCTTGGCGAACACGCATGATTGCCCGAGCTCGATCCGTTCGAGGAACTCCTTGAGCTTGGGCACGACGTACAGGCGCCTGGGTCCGACCTTCATCTCGATGGCAAGCAGCGGAGAGCGGGTGTTCTCGGTCACGGCCTTGCAGATGAACTCGACGTCGAGCGGGACGATCTCCCCGGCCTCGGTCCCGTTATCCTCGTTCGCTTCGGCCGCCCCGGCGGGACCGTCGAACAGCGAGATCAACCCCTTTGTGAAAAGCAGGTCGCGGGTCGGGATCAGCGCCTCCCGCTTGGCCGCGGGCATCGCGGGAAAAGGACGCTCCTCCGGCTCGGGCGCCCGCTCTTCGTGGAGATGGATCAGCGTGGCGGCGATATGCTCGCAGTAATATTGCGAATGCGCGGCCGAGCAATCGCACCTTGCGTCGACGATGCCGGAATCGCCCAGGTCGATGCGCACGGTGCGGCGTCCCTCGGCGCCCCATACGTACGCATCGTACCGGCGTTCGTCCTTCTGCTCGTCGGCCGCCATCGCCTTGCCCGCTTTATCCAGCTTCATGCCGCGCTCGTACGCGGTTTGCCCGCACAGCAGCTTGATCTGCTGGAGGGACGGATGATAAATCATGCTTAAGCTTCCTTCCCCGCGGCAGCGCGCGCGAATGGTAATATTTCATTATACCACAGGCACAAACGCTTTTAGACGGCGCTCCTTCCCGTTTGCATGTTATACTGACAAGAAAGCGCTTTTACAAAAAGGCATATGAGACGTGGCTTATCAAAGCGGCGATTCTCTTCGTGAGTGGTCAGCCGCATTAACGGTCAAGCGTATGAAAAGTCAGCCTTATCAAAAATCGACCTTATTAAAAATCAACGTTATTTATAATCAGCTCTACTAAAAATCTGCCTTATCGATCGTTAACCGAAGGAGCATCGTTCACGAATCGGGACGGATATGCGTTGACCAGGCCTACGGCGCGCTGGGAGGAAGGCATGCTGTGCGGCAACGGCATGATCGGGGCGAGAGTGATGTAATCGGAATCGTTCTTAAGCTTTATCCAACGCAAAGAGCCCCCGCGCCGTAATCCGTAATCGGCGGAGGGCTCTTTGCGTGCGGCCGGACAGCGTCAGTTCAGCCTGAAAGCAGCGTCAAGCCTGCTCCCTGAGGCCGACGATATGAACGAGCTGCGGCGTCGACACGACCTTGATCACATGATGCGCCTTGTCGTACTCGACGCTGCCGGAGCCCGCGCTCGCCGTCTTCTCCGCGCCTAATACGTAGAAAAGGTCGTCGGCCAGCGTGCGGATGCACACGTCCTTTTCCGCCTGGGTCAGGTCCGCCCACTCCTGCGCTTCCATCTCGAACGTATCGTAGCAGTCCGGAATGGTCGCCAGCGCCTGGGAGAGCTCATCCAGAATCTCGTCGTAAGGTCTTGTATATCGAATGGCCACGTTCGCACACATCCTTTCGTTATGTCCACATTATAGCTTATTTTTTCCACGCGCGAAGCGTGCGGCAGGCCCGATTCCGGCGGCGGCTGGCAATTGCATGCATCGCTTTATTTGAAGGCTGCAAAGGACTATAATGATGAAGTTGATTTGGGTCGGCTTTTACGTGCAGTTTACATTTAGTCGGCATTTTTGGCATGCGGTGTATATTAAATAAAGGGACGGTCTTGCGTTTATGATGGCATGGCAGCGGGTGCGGTTTTGGCTTACGAAGCCGTTTGTGTTGTTTTCCCTCTTGATGATTCTGAAAATGTACCTGGCCGGGTACGTCATCTTCGAGGGCTGGCGGCTGTGGCTGCCGCTCGCGACGGGCTTGCCGTCCGTATGGGTCGTTTTCTGCCTGATCGAGCTGCTCGCGCCAAGGCGCAAGCTCGGCTTGTATCTGACCGCGAACGGCGTGCTGACATCGGTCTATTTTGCCGTGATTATGTATTATAAATATTTCGGCGTCATCGTCACCTACCATGCGCTTCAGCAGGTGAACCAGGTCACGGAGGTCAAGGGGAGCGTCTTCTCGCTGCTGCATCCTTACTTCTTGCTCATCTACACCGATTTCGTCGTTCTGCTGCTCCTGCTGTGCGTGAGCAAGGCGTTCCGCGCCTGGGGGCGCGGACTCAAGATCCGCGAGCGGCGCAGCGTGCTCTCCGTCATCGGCGTGCTGTCGCTGGCTGCGTGCATCTTCACCGTCTGGCCATACCGGCATAGCATGAACGAGGTTGTGCAGGCGGAAAAGATGGGCATCATCAATTACGAGGTCTATGCCGCGTTCGCGCCCTCCAAAGACGAGCAAGTCGACGTCTCGGGCATCACGCAGGCGCAGATCGACCAGCTTAAGGGCTACGTGCCGCCGTCCGGCACGCCGCTTTATTGGGGCAAGGCAAGCGGCAAAAACGTGCTCGTCGTCCAGATGGAGGCGCTGCAGAACTTTCTCGTCGGCAAATCCGTCGACGGCCAGATCATCACGCCGAATCTGAATGCGCTGGTCGGCGAGAGCCTCTACTTCGACCGCTTCTATCAGCAGGTCGGACAGGGGAATACGGCTGACGCAGAGTTCGTGGTGAACACGTCGATGTTCGTGCCGAGCCACGGAGCGGCTTCGCAGGAGTACGCAGACAAAGAACTGCCCGGCATGCCGCGCTTGTTCGGCGCGAACGGATACGATACCGCGACGTTCCATACGAACGACGCCGTGTTCTGGAACCGCACCGCGTTGTATCCGGCGCTCGGCTGGCAGACGTATTACGATAAAAAGCTGTTCGGCGACGAGGACACCGTCATGTTCGGCGCCTCGGACGAAGTGCTGTACGCCAAGTCTACGGCTAAGCTGGCCGAGATGGCGGCGAGCGGCAAGCCGTTCTACGCGCAGTTGATCTCCATGTCCGGCCACCATCCGTACAAGATTCCGTCGCGCAAGTACAAGATGGAGCTTCCGGAGCGCTTCAAAGGCACGCTCGTCGGCGATTACATCCGCGCCCAGAACTATGCGGACTTCGCGCTCGGCGAGCTGATCTCCGACCTGAAGGCGCGCGGGTTGTGGGACGACACGACGGTCGTGCTGTACGGCGACCATCAGGGTCTGCCCATCTACTCGCTCACGTCCGGCGAGAAGAAGCTCATGAAGGAGATGCTCGGCCGCGATTACGAGCTGACCGACATGCTCAATATCCCGCTGCTGATCAAGCTGCCGGCTGGCGCTGCCGAACATCGCACGATCGGCACGCTTGGCGGACAATCCGATATTTTCCCGACGGTCGCGAATCTGGCGGGGCTGTCGATGTCCGATCATCTTCATTTTGGCCAAGATTTGCTCAATTCAACCGGCAACATGCTGCCCGAACGCTATTATTTGCCGACGGGCTCCTTTATTGACGACAGCGGCATGTTCATCTCCGGCACGGGCTTCGAGGACGGGCGCACGCTCGGCTTCAAGGACGGCGGAGAGACGCCGGGCGGCAACAGCCGCACGAACTATGACAACGCGATGAAGCTGCTCAGCATGTCCGACGGATACGTGCGTTCCCTGCCGGAACGCAAGTAGCGGAACGGAGGAGGGGTCGATCATGAATACAAATATAAAGGCGTACGCCAAAAGGTTCGCGCCGCTGCTTGCGATGCTGGTATTTCCGGTGCTCGGGTTGATGTATGCGGCAGTGAATCGGGTGGACGGCCGCGTGTGGAATCTCGTGACTCCGCTGGACCGCGCCGTTCCTTTTATCAAGTGGTTTGCGCTGCCGTATTCGGTGTGGATCGTGTTTATCTACGTGTGCCTGCTTTACTTTTTCGTCAAGGACGTGCGGACGTTTTACCGGGGCGTTATCACGTATACGTTGTGCGCGCTCCTTTGCTATTTGATTTACAGCGTTTTTCAGACGACCGTGCCTCGGCCGCAGCTGAGCGGCAGCGACCCGTTCACGCGGCTGGTGGCCTACATTTATAACCGTGATCAACCGTTTAACTGCTTTCCGAGCATCCATTGCTTCTCCAGCTATATGGTCTTCCGCATCCTCGCCAGCAGCACCTTCAAGACTCGACGCAGCCTGACGCTGGTCGGCATCGGCTCGGGGCTGATCATCCTGTCGACGCAGTTCATCAAGCAGCACGTGGTGCTCGACCTGATCGCCGCAATCACGCTCGTCGAGCTGGTGCTGCCGGTAGTCGTGCTGGCCGAGCGCTGGTTCGCCGGAGATGTATCGGTGGCGAAGCGCGAGACCAAGCAAGCTGCGAAGAGCACTTATTATAGCTCCTGATGAAAAGAAAAAAGCTGCAGCTCCCATCCTGCGATGGGGTTGCAGCTTTTTTGTATGACAGCGATAGATTGCAGCCGGGAAAGGTGGAGCCGGAGTCGGGGGACGTCTTGCCATGGTGGTTGGCACATCCGGACTCAGAATCCGCTAATTGCGCTACCTCGCGAACAGCTCGCAGTAATAACGCGTGATCTGCTCACGGGTCAGCCCCATGCCTTCGCGCATGTGGATGATTCCCGCAGGATGCAGGGAGCTGAGCAGAATATGCGCTTTGGCTGTGGCGCGCTCCCATGCGGCGGCGCGTGTCTCCTGGCTCGCCGGCGCAGATGTGGCGCTCGCCTGACCATCCTGCATGGGGGCGGCGCCCGCCCGACCCACCTGCGCGTCAGCGGCGCTTGCGTCTCCCGTCTGCGCGGTCGCACCGCTCGCATGGTCCGCCTGCACGGCGGACCCGCTCCCGTCATAGTCGGGCTCCAGCTCGGCATACAGGCCGGTCAGCTTATCCCAGACCAGCCGGTACATCGGCGAGCGGAAGTAAGCGGACTCGTCCTCGCAGTCATGGACCGTATGAATCGGCAGCAGAAGCTGAAATTTTTCGTCGATAAACTGAATAATGTAATGGAGCACGCCGCCGATCCGCTCGCCGGCAGGCAGATGCTTGTTCGTCAGCAGAAAAGTCTCCAGCTCCTTTATCTTTTCCATGCCGACTTGCTCGGCGATCGCGGCGCACAGGTCGCCCTTGTGGGCGTAACAGCGGTAGAGCGTGCCTTGACCGACGCCGGCCGTTTTGGCGATCTGATGCATGCTGACCGTCTGAACGCCCTGCTCCGCGAACAGCTTCTTCGCGGCCTGCAGGATCAGGCGGCAATTCTCGGCGGCGTCGCTGCGCTTGCGTGGCTTGATCATCGAGGGACGCTCCTTCCAAAATGAGTAGAACTTCGCGTTGACAAACGGACAATTGTCCGGTAACATGGCATTTAAAAGCGGACAATTGTCCGCTTGGTGAAGCCGTCGTCCTTTACAGCTTTAAGTGAATCTATTGTAACGTTGAAGCCTCTCGGCGGTCAACGGCGCGATGGGTCGAAAAGAGGCGCGGGGGCGAACGGCAATTCAAAGGGAGAGTGGAGCGCTAAAATGCAAGCCAATGCTGCATCGCCAGGTCAGCCGACATCCATCAAGGATGTATTCGCGCCGCTGATCGCCATCATCGTCGGCATATTCATGGTCATACTGGACGGGACGGCCGTTAACGTCGCCCTGCCCCAGCTGATGGTCGAGTTCAATCAGAACAGCCTGTCTCTCGTACAATGGACGGTTACGGGCTACGCGCTGGCCCAGGCTGCCGTCATCCCGCTCGCGGGTTGGCTGTCGGATCGCTTCGGCGCCAAGCGGGTATTCCTGATCGCGATCGGCCTGTTCACGATCGGATCGATCCTGTGCGCGCTGTCCAATTCGGTCGAGATGCTCATCGCTTTCCGCATCCTTCAAGGTCTGGGCGGGGGCGTCGTTAGCCCGATCGCCATGGCCTTCATCTACAGACTGTCGCCTCCGGGCAAGGTCGGTCAAGTCATGGGCATGCTCGGCATCCCGATCCTGCTCGCGCCTGCGCTCGGCCCGGTCATCGCCGGCTGGCTCGTCGACTACGCGAGCTGGGAATGGATTTTCCTGCTAAACCTGCCGATCGGCGTCATCGGCATCCTGCTCGGCATTCGCACGCTGCCGAAGATGGACCGCCAGTCCGTCGCTTCGCTCGATATGCTCGGCATCATTCTGGCGCCGATCGCGTTCGCCGCGCTCGTCTACGGCGTATCCGAAGGGGGCAAGACGGTCGCTACGGGCAACAACTGGACGGCGGCTACGACGCTGACCGGCATCGGGATCGGTGTCGTAGCGCTCATCCTGTTCATCATCGTCGAGCTGAGGCGCCGCGATCCGCTGCTCGAGCTGCGCGTCTTCCGCTCCAGCACGTTCACCCGCGGCATTATCGTTCAGTGGGTATCGCAAATCGCCTTGTTCGGCACGATGTTCCTCGTCCCGCTGTTCCTGCAGCAGGCGAAGGGCTACACGGCGTTCGAGACCGGCTTGATCATGATTCCCCAGGCGCTCGCCTCCGCGATCATGATGCCGATCGGCGGCAAGCTGAGCGACAAGTTCGGCGCCCGCCCGCTCGTACTCGCCGGGATGATCGTCACGACGGCTTCCGCCTTCCTGCTGTCCGGCATCTCCGCAGACGCCGGCGTGAGTTCGATTATCCTGCCGCTGGCCTTGCTCGGCGCCGGGATGGGACTGTTCATGATGCCGCTCAACACGTACCTGATTCAATCCGCTCCGCAAAATCTCGTCGGCCGCGTGACCTCGCTCACGAACGCCGCGCAGCAAGTCATGATGTCGTTCGCGGTAGCCGGTCTCACGACGCTGTCCGCATCGCGAATGAAGGACATTATGACCGACAAGCAGCTGCAGGCGCCGGACCTGCATACGTACTCGGATGCGTTCGGCTTCACGTTCCTCGTGCTGACCGGCGTGGCCGTCGTCGGTCTGGTGCTCGGCGTGCTTCTCTCCAAGCCGAAGAATCCGCTGCCCGAAGGGGAAGCCGGCGCCGAAATGCATATGATCGTCGGCTAATGCGTGTCTGTCCGCGTTCGCGCGGACAGATTCCAGCCCAATTGGACGACCCCCGCAGGGTACCTGCGGGGGTCTGATTTTTAATGCGATGCTATTGCATTTGCCATACAAGCGAAACCGCGCAATTCTTCCTGAAAATCACATGCACGAAAGCAACGAAAGCCCTGCCTCTCAGTCGTTCTTGCGGCTCCAATGACCGCGCCAGTCTTGAATTCGTGTCCTTCCAGCAGCCTTGGTAAAAAGGAATGATGTGGGGAACGCAGAGGGGTTCGACCCCAATAGAGAGGAAAAATCAGAGGGTTAACACTTGTCTAATATATTATAATACATGAAGACAATATATAATGTCAATATCTCAATGCTATTCCGGGGATTGACCGCGAACCTTAAATTCGTTAGAATTACATTGTGAACGCGCGTTCACAACCCCGGAATGGCATTCTTAAAGGGGGGGGGCATACATGAAAAAAGCAGAGATCAATTCGGTCGAGATCGCCAGGCTCGCCGGCGTGTCCCGGAGCACGGTCAGCCGCGTCATCAACAATTACGCCAACGTGCCGCCCGAGACGCGCAGGAAGGTCATGGAGGTCATCGACGCGTACAATTACGTGCCAAACCTGTCCGCGCAGGTGCTCGCGGGCAAGGGCACGAAGACGATCGGCCTGTTCGTCATCGAAGCCGGCCGCGTATCCGGCGACATGCTGACGAACCTGCTGCTCGCAAGTGTTGTCGAGCATGCGTCCTTGCGCGGCTACTACGTGCTGACTTACATCATCCGCAACACGTCCGACGCGGACAACGTGCGGGGCGTCAAGGACGCCTTCTATCAGCGGCGCGTGGACGGCGGCATCTTCATCGGCGCGTCCAACGAGGAGCCGTTCATCGAGGAGTTGATCGCGGAGGGCTTCGCGGTCGGCATCGTGGATCAGCACTTGCCGGGCAAGAACGAGGGAAACCGGATCGTCGCCAACTTCGACAATGCCCACGGCATGATTCTGGCGGTCGACTACCTCAGCGAGCTCGGGCATCGCGACATCGGTATCGTGAACGGCGACATGAACCGCTTTTCCGGCGTCGACAAGTACAACGGCTTCCTGGCCGCCATGCGCAAGCATGGCTTGGAGATACGTGAGCCCTGGGTGCGGCAGGGTTCCTTTCATGAAGAGGCAGGCTACCAGGCGGTCCGCAAGCTGCTGGATGAAGAAAAGCAGCTGCCTACGGCCATGATCATGGCCAACGACAGCGTGGCGTTCGGCGCGATCCGCGCTTTTCAGGAGGCGGGCCTGTCGGTGCCTGCGGACATGTCCGTCATCGGCTTTGACGACCACGCGCTGAGCGCAAGATACAAGCCGGCCCTGACGACTGTGGCGATCGACTTCGGCGAGATGATGAGCAGTCTGACGGATTACGTGATCGGTCATATCGAGGGCGCCGAGGGAACGGCGATTCGCTATATGTCCAGTTCCAAGCTCATCCGGCGGGAATCCTGCCGTCCGATCGTGCACTAAGCGTCACTAAGCAAGCGGCCGTCATTAAATGACAGAGGAGCGAATGAACGTGGAAAAGAACTTGCTCGGCAACAAAACGATCACGCAAATCGGTTTGGTCGTCCGCGACATCGAGAAAACCTCGCAAGCGTATGCCGACTTCTTCGGCATCGACAAGCCGGCCTGGTTCTGGACGGACGCGCCGGAGATTGCGCGCACCGAGTTCGGCGGGCAGCCTTCGCAGGCGCGGGCGAAGCTGGCGTTTTTCGACATGGGCTCCCTGCAGCTCGAACTGATCGAACCCGACGAACACCCGAGCACCTGGCGCGAGTCGCTCGAGCGGGACGGCGAGGGCTTCCACCATATCGCCTTCGTCATCGAGGGCATGCAGCAAAAAATCGAGCTGCTCGGCCGTCATGGCCACAAGCTGCTGCAGAAGGGCGAGTATAACGGCGGACGCTATGCCTATATGGATACTTCGTCCGAGCTGAAGCTGCTGGTCGAGCTGCTGGAGAACGACCGATGAACGTGCTGATCACCGGCGCCGCGCGGGGGCTCGGATACGAACTCGCCAAGATCTCGGCCGCCAGGGGCCATGCGGTGGTCGCTTGCGTACGGGATGCGGCGCGCCCCGCCGACGGACTCTTGCAGCTCGCCGAACGCTATCCGGGCCTGGTGCGCATCGAGGCGCTCGACGTCGCGGACGAATCGCAGGCGCAGGCACTCGCCGCAAAGCTGCGGGACGAAGGCTTTGTCCTGGACGCGCTCGTCAACAATGCGGGCATCCTGCTCGGACGCAGCGGCGGGATCGCCTCGCTCGAGCTGGACGAGCTGAAGCGAACGTTCGAGGTGAATCTCTATGGTCCCTTGATGGTGGCCAAGCATCTGACGCCGCTTATGCGGGAGAGCATGTCGGGCGCGGAGATCGTCGTGCACGTCGCCTCGGATGCGGGCAGCTTTGCGGGAGCCTACGGCGGAGATTACCCGTACGCGCTGTCCAAAATGGCGTTGTCGATGTTCACGAAACAGCTTAACGAAGAGCTGAAGCCGAGAGGAATCCGGGCGCTCGCCGTGCATCCCGGGTGGATGCGCACGGACATGGGCGGAGAGTCGGCGCCGCTGTCGCCTTCGGAGAGCGCGCTCGGCATAATCGACCTGATCGAGGGCACGACCGAGGTGGCGGCCGAGACCTGGTTCGTCGATCATACGGGCAGGGAGATGCCGGTTTGACAATATCAGTTAGCAGAATAAAGAACGCGTTTCCCCGGTAGTCGGCTGCCGGAGAGGCGCGTTTTTTTGAACGATTCAAAGCTTGTTCTGAAACGGCTCGGGCAATGCAGGCGTATAGAAAAAGGATGTGTCGCGACCGGCCGAGTCATAGAAGAGGGGGAGCAAGGCATGATTTGAACGATTGTTCGAGTACGTGATAACGAGACTCGATAGTTGATGTAATTATTAATGGGAAATCCCTATGTGACGCTTTGTTTGACATTTGAACGTACGTTCGATAGGATGGCAAAAGAAGCGTTCGAATGCTGCGGTGCGAGAATGTCTGCATGCAGCATCGGCAGTTAAAGAGATCAAAGGAGCGGAGTGCATGAGGAGCATTATCGGGTTTTCGCTGAAAAACAAATTCGCCGTCTGGATGATTACTATCATCGTCCTTGTGGCAGGTTTGTATTCCGGCCTGAACATGAAGCAGGAAAGCCTGCCCAACCTGTCGTTTCCGTACTTAAGCGTCACGACGGTCATGCCGGGCGCTGCCCCGCAGGGCGTCATCGAGCAAGTGACTGAGCCGCTGGAGCAGCGGCTGCAGAACGTCGAAAACGTGAAAAACGTGACGTCCACGTCGATGTCGAACGTATCCAATATTACGTTGGAATTCGATTTCGGCCAAAATATGGACAGGGCGATGAGCGACGTCCGCGAAGCGATCGCCGCGACGACGCTGCCGGAAGGCGCGCAGACGCCGACCATTTCCAAGTTCTCGATCAATACGTTCCCGGTTATGTCGCTCAGCGCGTCGGGCGAAGGCAGTCTGGAGGACTTGACCAAGATCGTGAGCGACGTGGTGCAGCCCGCTCTCGAGGACATCTCAGGCGTGGCTTCCGTCCAGATCTCGGGCCAGTCGGTCAAAGAGGTCAAGCTGGCCTTCGACCAAGCCAAGCTAGCGCAGTACGGCATGACCGAAGCGTCGGTCGAGCAAATCGTTCAAGCGAATGCCGTCGAGGTACCGCTCGGCATCTTCACGATGGGCAAGTCGGAAAAGTCGATTCTCGTGGACGGTGGCGTCGTAACGCTGGACGACCTGAAAAACCTGGCGATCCCGGCGGTACCCGCTTCGGCCGGCCCGGGTGCAACCGGCGCTGGAGCAGCCGGCGCAGGACAAGGCGGTCAGGGCGGCGGGGCTGCGGGCGGCACGGGCGCTAACGGCGCTGCCGGCGGGGCAGGCGCTGCAGCGGCGGGCATTCCGACCGTCAAGCTGAGCGAGCTGGCCACCGTAGAGCTCGTATCCGAATCCGAATCGGTATCGCGCACCAACGGCAAGGACTCGATCGGCATCCAGATCGTCAAGTCGAACGATGCCAACACGGTGGATGTCGTCAACGCCGTCAAGGACAAGGCCGAGCAAATCAAGGCCGACCATCCGGATTTGTCGCTGACGACGCTGCTCGACCAGGGCAAGCCGATCGAAAAATCGGTCGAGACGATGCTGAGCAAAGCGTTGTTCGGCGCGCTGTTCGCGGTCATCATTATCCTGTTGTTCCTGCGCAACATCCGCACGACGCTGATTTCCATTCTTTCGATCCCGCTGTCGCTCATCATCGGGGTATTGCTGCTCAAGCAATTCGACATCACGCTTAACATTATGACGCTGGGCGCAATGACGGTCGCGATCGGCCGGGTCGTGGACGATTCCATTGTCGTTATCGAAAATATATACAGGCGGATGTCGCTGACGGGCGAGAAGTTGAGAGGCAAGGAGCTCGTGCTGGAAGCGACGCGCGAGATGTTCATGCCGATCATGTCGTCGACGATCGTCACGATCGCGGTGTTCCTGCCGCTCGGCACGGTCAGCGGGATGGTCGGACAGCTGTTCCTGCCTTTCGCGCTCACCATCGTATTCGCCCTGCTCGCTTCGCTGCTCGTGGCCATCACCGTCGTACCGATGCTGGCGCACAGCTTGTTCAAGAACGGCGTGAAGCCCGGCAAGGGGCACGATCACGAGGACAAGCCGGGCAAAATGGCGCTGGGCTACCGCCGGATTCTGTCGGCAGCGCTGCGCCACAAGGTAATCACGGTCGTCATCTCCCTCGTTGTCCTCGTAGCGAGCCTGTTCCTGATTCCGGTCATCGGCGCGAGCTTCCTTCCGGCAGAGGAAGAGAAGTACACGATGATCACCTATTCTCCGGAGCCGGGCGCATTGCTGTCCGACGTCGAGACGCGCGCGCTCAAGGTCGAAGAGGCGCTGCTCAAGGACTCGGACATTACGAACATGCAATATTCGATCGGAGGCAGCAATCCGCTGTCGCCGGGCCCGTCCAAGGGCGGCCTGTTCTACTTGCAATTCAAGAACGAAACGAAGCATTTTGCGGATAAAAAGGAAAAGCTCGTGACCGATCTGCAGACCCTCGTGCCCGAAGGAACCTGGTCCGAGATGGACTTCTCCGGCGGCGTCGGCGGCAGCACGTTCAGCATGAGCATCTACGGCGACGATCTGAACGCCGTCGGCACGGCCGCGAACCAGGTGGCCGATCTCATGAAGCAGGACAGCAACTTCAAAAAAGTCGATACAAGCTTGTCCAAGACGTACGAGCAGTACACGCTCGCGGCCAATCAGCAGAAGCTGAGCCAATACGGCCTGACGGCAGGCCAGGTCGCGATGGCGCTCATGCCGCAGCAGCAGTCCCAGGCGCTGGCCCGAATCCAGGAGGAAGGCAAAAAGTACGACGTCTTCGTGGAAAAGGAAACCGCGACTTACGGCGGCATCGAGGATATCGGCAACGTCAAGCTGCAGTCCCCGCTCGGCGTCCAGGTGCCGATCAAGGATGTCGTCGACGTCAAGGAAGGCACGGCGCCGAATTCGATCGCCCGGGAGAACGGGCGTCTGGTCGCAACGGTCAGCGCCGAGATAACGGCATCCAATGTCGCCAAGGTATCGTCCGATCTGCAGGACAAGGTAGACGAGCTGAAGCTGCCTGAAGGCGTAGAGGTCAGTTACGGCGGCGTCACGGAGCAAATCAACGAGACGTTCACGCAGCTCGGCCTGGCTATGGCCGCGGCGATCGCGATCGTATATCTGGTGCTCGTGCTGACGTTCGGCGGCGGTCTGGCACCGTTCGCGATCATGTTCTCGCTGCCGTTCGCCATTATCGGCGGTCTGGTCGCGCTCTGGCTGACAGGCGAGACGCTCAGCGTATCCGCGCTGATGGGCGCACTTATGCTGATCGGCATCGTCGTTACCAACGCGATCGTTCTGATCGACCGGGTCATTCACAAGGAAAATGAAGGTCTCTCCACCCGGGAAGCTCTGCTGGAGGCTGCCGGCACGCGTCTGCGTCCGATCCTGATGACGGCGCTCGCCACGATCGGCGCGCTGCTGCCGCTGGCGTTCGGCTTCGAGAGCGCGGGCATTATCTCCAAGGGACTCGGCGTCACCGTCATCGGCGGTCTGGTCAGCTCCACGCTGCTCACGCTGCTGATTGTCCCGATTGCCTACGAGACGCTGATGAAGCTGCGCGCGAAGCTGAGCCGCAAGTCCAAGGCCGGCAGCTTCTAAGCAAGCTTCTTCCGCAAGGGAGGGTCAGACATGAGTGCCCGCAAGCATCAGATTATAGAGGCGGCCATGCGCTGCTTCGCGCGGAAGGGATTCCACGCGACGTCCATCCAGGAGATTGTCGACGAGCTCGGGATGGCGAAGGGATCGATTTACTTTTACTTCAAGGGCAAGGAAGAGCTGCTGCTGGCCGTCATCTGGCATTTTGTCGAGCGGATGATGGCAGAGCTCGCCGTGCTGCCGGACGAACGGCAGCTAGGCCCGCGCGAGCAGTTCAGGCGGCAGCTCGTCCGGCAATTCGAGTATTTTCAGAACAACTGGGAGTTTCTCATGATGCTGATGCAGGAGCCGCAGGTCAATATCGGGCAGGAGCAAAAATCGAAGCTGCTGCACGAGCTGCGCGATCGGCTGCTGCTGTGGAAGCGTCAGTATATCGTAGCGATCTACGGCGATGCTGCCGCTGTATACGGTCGGGACGGCGCGCATCTGCTCAGCGGCATGCTGAACGAGATCATGCACACCTGCCTGCTGGAAAAGCGGAATATCGAAGGCGATCGGCTCGGAGACTACCTGCTTGAACGGCTCGACGACGTGATGGCCGGATTCGCCGGACGCGGCGCCGCTCCATTGATGGACGGCGAGGAGACGAAGCGCGGATTGGACGGCGAATACGTCGCAGCGCTGCGCGAGTTCATAAAGGACGTCGAACAAAGCGGAGCGGAAGAGCTCGAGCCCGAGCGTCGATCCGATCTGCTCGAGGCCGCCGGCAGGCTGATCGAGGAGATCGGCCAGCCGATCCCGGACCGGATCGTCGCGCGCAGTCTGTACGCTTATCTGAAGACGCTTTGCCTGCCGGCATGGCGCGCCCGTCTTGAAGCGGCGGGCGCCATGCTGAAGCTCGAACAGTAAAGAAAAAGCGGCCTGCCGCCCTCGTCATCCCTCGGGATGATCAGGCGCGGCAGGCCGCTTTGCATTGCGGGCGCAGGCTCGCATTTTTTGGATCAGGCTCGAAAGTCTGGGATCAGACTTCGGTCTCGATCGTGAAGTCGGCGTCCAGGCAGTCGCCTGGCGGTACGAGGATAAGACCTTCTTTGCGGTTCAACGCTTCGTTGGTCGCGGTCCAGGGCTCGACGCAGACGAAGGGCTTGCCTTCCACGGACCAGAGTACCACGACGCCGAATACGTCGCTGTAGCTCAGCTTGATTTTGCGGCCGGATGGCGATGGAAAGGAGATTTCCGGCGTTTTCGGATCAAGAAGCGCGATCGATTCCACCAGGCCGCCGAGGTCGACCTCGCCTCCAAACGGCTTGATCTGACCGTCATTGTAATCGAGCGCCTTGGTCGCATCCGAGGTGTATTTGAGCTGCTTGTCGGCCGATATAAAATAGGGATGGAATCCGGCCTGGACCGGCATGTCGCGATCGGACAGGTTGTTGTAGGATTGCTCGATATAGAGCTTGCCCGCCTTAAGACGATAGGTGAAATGAAGCTCGAACGCGAAGGGGTACGATGCGAGCGTCTCCTCGTTGCTGTGAAGCTCGAGCGTCAGCGCCGCCTCTTCCTCGTCCGCATAGGCGTTCACGACTTCCCAGGCGGCAGTGCGGGCGACGCCATGGTTGCGCATGCGATAGGTTTGTCCTTCCCACTCGTAGGCGCCGCCTTGCAACTGCCCGCAGATGGGGAACAGCACGGGAATCCCGCCCCGAATGTTCGCAGCCGGGTCTATAAAGGTATCCCTGTCAAGATAAAGAAGCTCTTCGCCGTTCAGACGGCAGCCGATGACGATGCCTCCGCGCTGCGGGCAGATGGTCACTTGGGAATCCGTCGCGCTGTCTGTCAGTTCGTAGACGACATATGTATCGGTACGGTTTGATATTCCGTAGGTTTTCGTTTGAATATTCTCGCTCATTGAGAGGCCTCCGATCACGTGTGCCGCAGCAGTCCTGCATGGCGGCTTTCGGTCCATTATAACAAGTTCGCTCGCCTTATGGTAACCGAATATGACGGCAAATGCGAAGGTTGAACGACATTTTAAACTGTCATTTCCTGGGCAATGATGTCGGATGCCGCCGGGACGGCCGGACCGTATACCCAATTTGTCGGGAAATGCAACACTTCGTACGAATAAATCGTCTATTTCGTTAGATTCGCCAACAGACAGGAGCGTGTCATCATTCCTAATCCTCATGTATCGACGCCGGGAGGTTCGCCAGGCGGGCGTTCCCGGGCGGAGGTCTACGCCAACAAGTCCACGCGGTCCGGCTCCGGCCAGCGCCGCAAGAAAAATAAAGCATGGCGGCGTTTCGTCGCTTTTTTCTGGACGATGGCGTTTCTCGCGCTATCGTTTGCCATTTGGTTTTTTGCAACGCCTTCGGGCACCTCGGTACGTTACCGGATGGCGGACGTCATCATCACGACGCAGCACCGCGATTACGCGAAGTATCTGATCGGCGAGCAAGGGCTCAAGGAGCGGGTGGCCGCTTATGCCGAGCAGTTTAAAGACATGGGCGAAGAAAAGGATACCCATGAGATCGCGCTCCCGGCGGACGCACCGCACGAGGACGAGTCGGTTGCGACAGAGCCGCTCACGACAATCGAAGAAGTGGACGGCAAGGGCTTCCACGGCTATCTGCTGACCGTATCGGATCCGACCAAGATTCGGCTCGTCGTGCCGGCGAAGGCGGGCAAAGGCGAGAAGGTGCCCAGCATGGTCAAGCGGACCGGCGCGATCGCGGGCGTCAATGCCGGCGGTTTCGCGGATCCGAATTGGCAGGGCAACGGCTTCCAGCCGATCGGCCTCGTCATTACGCAGGGGAAAATTTATTACAACGGGCTGGACAGCAAGAACGGCAGCACGCAGATCGTAGGGCTGGACAAGAACGGCAAGATGATCGCCGGGCATTATTCCGTCAAGGAACTGATGGATCTCGGCATCTCCGAAGCGGTCAGCTTCGAGCCCCGGATCATCGTCAACGGCAAAGGGCTGATTAAAAACCACGCGAACGGCTGGGGCATCGCGCCGCGATCGGTCATGGGCCAGCGTGCGGACGGCAAGATCTTGTTCCTCATCATCGACGGCCGCCAGATCGGCTACAGCATCGGGGCGGACTTGTACGATTGCCAGCAGATTATGCTGGAGCACGGGGCGGTCATCGCGGCCAATCTCGACGGCGGCTCGTCCACCGTATTGGTCAAAGAGGGCGGCGAGCTTGTGAACAAGCCGTCGTCGAAGGGCGAGGGCGGGCGATATTTGCCGACGGCATTCCTGGTGTTCAACGATCCGGCTTCGGTGGACGTGCCGAACGTCTGGGCCGGACTGACGCCGCAGGATATCGATCCGAGCAAATGGTAATGAATTGGCGCTTATAGGGCGCGCGAGACTCGGGACGGATTCTACGTCTTAACAAGTATAAAGGAAGGCTGCCGAACCGCATTTGCGGCGAAGGCGGCCTTCCTTTTTTCATGGCGGGATGTCTGCCGATCGGTCTCAATACATCATCGCGCCGAGCGGTCCGTCCTCGTCGATGATGTCCTGAATGGCGTATACGGAAATCGGGAAGTAGGGGAAGCCCCATGCGTAAGGAACCAGATCGTAGAGCTGAAAGTAAATGACGAGCGCTTTATCCGCGATGTAGTAATCCTGATCCGGCGCGATGCCCGGATAGGAGGACAGTAGCGGGAGCTTGCGCGCCTTGATCTGGGCTTCGATGAGCGCATTGAGCTTTTTTTCGTAGTCCGCCCCTTTCTTGAACAGGTCCTTAAGCTTGTAAGAATGGCCCGTGTCCGCGTCGAAGGTCAGCGACTTCTGGATCGTATTGCCGTGCGCGCCGCCCGTGAATACATAATTGAGCAGCGACAGGCTAAGAACGCCGCGCTGGTTCGTCTTCACCTCGAATGTGCCGTCCATCTCCTGCACGTCGGGGGACGGATAGCCTTGCGTGGACATCAGCGACGTTTCTTCGCGCTTGATGGCCTCGTTCATGGTCTTGCGGGCTTCCTCGCCCGTGCCGCCCGTAATGACGGGCGTGCTGAGCTTGAGCGGGGGCTTCGCGGTCCGCTCGATCGAGATCGGGAGCATCAAGGTCTGTACGTTCATTTTCATTCCCCTTTGCCTGCGCTGGGCGATTGTCATCACAGCTTATGCGCGGACGGAGAAGGGGGTGCCGGGCAGGGGTGTCGGAGGGTGCGGCCAGATTCGTCAGAAAAGCGCCAACTGAACGGGCTGGCATGGCGAAGCGCTGTCAGGGCCCGGGAACGGCGAATGAGCGATTTCCCGGCCATCCGTAGAGACGACTTGAGCGGCTGCTGGAGCGGAACCAAGGGCATAAGCGACGTCGCCCTTCGGCACCTCCATCGCGCCAATCTCGGATAATCCATGAAGCTTCATCTGTGCCGCGATTCGGGCATAGACCGGCCGCCGGTAGCTGTCCGGCAGGCGCGCAGAATGCCAGTACAGCTTGCCGTAGGCTTCGGCGAACTCCGGGTATACCGTACGCAGCACGGAGAAAAACCAGCTCTTGACCTCCGGCGTGGACAGCCGCAGGAACGATGACATCATGTGGCGGACGCCGGCATTCGCGAGCGCTTGAACGAGCGCCCCGGTGTCGGACTCGCCGTCTGTGAGCATCGGCAGGATCGGTGCGGCGAAGGCGTGCACGCGAATGCCGGCCTCGGTCAGCGTGCGCGCGCATTCGAGACGCCGCGCGGGCGACGGGGTCGACGGCTCGAACGTCCGCCAGATCCGGGTGTCCAACGTATGGATACTAATATTTACGGAGGCGCCAGGCAGCGTGCGCAGCAGGTCCAGGTCCCGTAGCACGAGCGGCGAGCGGGTAGTGATGCTCACGCCTACGCCGAACTCGGCGAGCGTCTCCAGGCAGCCGCGCGTCAGCTTGGTCTTGGCCTCAAGCTGTTGGTACGGATCCGTTGCGGTGCCGATCGCCACGTGCGACGGCAGCTTGCCTCGCGTGCGCATGCGCTGCAGCTGAGCGCGCAAGATTGCCGGCGCATCGTCCTTGTAGAAGATTCGATGCTGAAACGTGTCGTCCGCCGCCTCGCCGAGATAGGCGTGGGTGGTCCGTGCGTAGCAGAAGCTGCACCCATGCTGGCAGCCGCGATACGGATTGATCGACCAGTCGAAGGGCATCGAAGGGGCGTTGACTGCGTTCAGGATCGTCTTGGCCCGCATAGGCAAATATTGAGTCGGATTCATCCTGGGGACCTCCTCCGAAGAAGTTTGTGTATAAAAGGGAACGTTTGTTCCTGTTTTAGGATAACAAACTTCAGGACGAGAGTAAAGAAGGGATGGTTTCCAGTCGGTCAGTACGGGGAGTTGGGATCCCGACGAAAAGTGCTTTCGAGGGAAAGCGCTGGCGTTCGGAGTTGGGGGACTCGACGCAGAGTGCTTTCGAGGGGAAGCACTTGTGTTCGGAGTGGGGGATCCCGACGAAAAGTGCTTTCGAGGGAAAGCACTGGCGTTCGAGTTGGGGATCCCGACGCAGAGTACTTTCGAGAGGAAGCACTTGTGTTCGGAGTGAGGGATTCCGACGCAGAGTGCTTTCGAGGGAAAGCACTTGTGTTCAGAGTAGGGGACTCGACGCAGAGTGCTTTCGTGGGAAGCACTTGTGTTCGGAGTGAGGGATCCCGACGCAGAGTGCTTTCGAGGGAAAGCACTTGCGTTCGGAGTGAGGTGTCCCGGCGCACTTGTGGTTGGGGGGCTCGCCAGCCCGCAAAGTGCCTCCGCCTGGAAGTTTTAAGACGTCCCCTGTCCCGATTTTTCATCCTTGGCGCGACGTGAGGCGAGCCGGATAATCCATCTGAGTAGCGGCGGAACGGCGAAGAAGATAAAAAAGGTGCGGAAAAGTTGGTACCCCGCCACGGTCGAGAGGTCCGCGCCGATCTCGTGCGCGACGAGGCCCATCTGGTCCATTCCGCCCGGCGCGAGACTGAGCAGGGCCGTAGGCAGCGATAGCGGATGAATCTTGGTCAGCAGGAAGCTTAAGCCGATTGCGCAGACGAGCAAGCCGATACCGCTCAAAGCCGCGAGCGCGAGGGTCCGCAGCTTGCGTTCAAGCTGCGCAGGTTTAAGCAACAGGCCGACGTACGTCCCGATGGCCAACTGTGCCGCGTCGATAGTAGGTGCCGGCAGCGCGGGGCCGTGCAGGCCGGCCGCCTGGAGCAGCGCCGCGCCGAGCGCGGGAGCGAGCAGGTATGCGGTCGGGAAACGGACTTTATTGCCCAGGATCGCAAAAAGCGTGCATACAACCGCATAAATCGGAAGCGCCGGCCAAAGGCCGGCCCAGTCGGCGTGCGCGCCTGAATTTCCGACGGTACTTACGGATTCGCCGATTTGAAAGCCGAAGATCGGGCTGAAAATAAGCAGGGGGATGCAAATGACGATCAGCATCAGCCGCACGACCTGAATGATCGTGACTACGGTCAAGTTAACGCCCTTGGTCTCTTCCGCCAAGATAAGCACTTGCGTGAGCCCGCCCGGTATACTGCCCATGAGCGCGGTGAGATAGGGGATTCCGCCTAGCTTCGCGACGACGGCGGCGAGCGTGGCGCACAACAGAAGCAGCAGCGCCGTCATCAGCAGCATCGTAGGCAGCTGTGCGCCCATCTCCCGCAGCGCGGCGCCGGTGAGCGACAGGCCGATCGTATAACCGACGGCGATCATGCCTGCGTTGCGCACGGGACCCGGCCAGCGATACTTGTCTTTCCATATAGAGGATCCAATTAATACGCCGACCATCGGGCCAAGCAGCCAGGGCAGCGGCCAGTTCAATACGTGCATCAGGGTACCGCCCGCCAGTGCGCTAATCAGCGCGATGAGCCCCCGCGCCGTTCGGCCGGGGGCAGCAGTTGGAATGTTGGGTTTCATGCGTTTTCCTTTCTTGACGAACGCCGGAGTCGCATCCCGCTCGGCCGGATCAGCCGCCGGCCATCTCCTTCAGCCAAATAACCGCCTGCGTGCGATCGTTCGTCCCGATCTTGTCGTAGATCGTGCTGACGTAATTTTTAACGGTGCCTTCGCTCATGAACAGCTGGCCGGCGATCTCGCGGTTCGTCCGTCCCTCGACCATCAGTGCGATGATGCTGAGCTCGCGGTCCGTGAACTTGAGGCCGTCCGCGCGGCCGCGCGCGCGCAAGCTCGACGGCTTGCCTGCATGCGGGGAAGCGAGGCGGGCCGCCAGCTTGGCCGCAATGCCAGCGGGCAGCATCATCTCGCCGCGGGCCGCGTCCCGGATCGCCTGAAGCAGCTTGTCGCTTTGGATATCCTTGAGCAGAAACCCGACGGCGCCGTTCGCTAACGCTTCGATAATATAGTCATCCTCATCGAACGTGGTCAGCATGAGCACCCTGACGTCGGGGGCATCCTGCCGCAGCTTTTTGACCGCCTCGATACCGTTCATCACGGGCATTCGAATGTCCATCAGCACCAGATCCGGCTTGTGGCGAATCGCGAGCGCGCACGCATCCTCGCCGTTCTCGGCAGTGCCGACGACCTCCATATCGTCTTCAAGCTGTATTATCGTCTGGAGACCGTCCCGCATGAGCGTCTGGTCGTCGGCGATCAAAATCCTATACACCCGCGTTCACTCCTTTGAGCCTCATTATAAGGCACATTTAGCGCTTATCGAACCCCCATAAAAGAATATCGAAAAAAAGTGAAAAATGGCTTGACTATCGGTGTCGAATTCGGTATTCTGTAAAAGTGTTCGCTGATGTAGCTCAGCTGGTAGAGCAACGCATTCGTAATGCGTAGGTCGGGGGTTCGAATCCCTTCATCAGCACCATAAGACGCCAACGACGGCGCGGTTTCCGAATTCGGAGCCGCGTCTTTTTTGTTGTTTTACTTTCCGTCAAAAAAAAAGTGACCCGCTCGGGGTCACGACGCGCAAAGCTTATTTCTTTGAAGCCAGCCAGGCGGTGAGCGTGGCGATCTGCTCGTCGGTCAGCGTTCCCTTGAAGGCCGGCATGCCGCCGCCGCCGTTCAGGATCTGCTTGTGAATGTCGGCTTCGGACATGTCCGCCCCTACCTTAGTCAGCGCCGGACCCATGCCGCCCTGCAATTGATCGCCGTGGCAGGCCAGGCAGTTGCTCTTGTAGATGGCCGTAGCCGCCTCGGCGTCCACTGTAGCCGGCGCTTCTCCGGAAGCGGAAGCCGAAGGAGCGGCCTCGCTTGGACCGGTAGACGGTTCGTCCGCTCTGAGGGAGAAATACACCAATAGAATGGCGAACAAGCAGCAGGCGGTCAGTAGGCCGGGCATGAACCATTTTCTCATCGTTCCAGTTCCTCCTTGTCATCTTCGTCTCTTCTGATTAAGATTACCCGTTTCCGCAAAAGTTAGTTAGACCCGAAGGGGCCACTTTATTCGTCTAAGATCATAATCTTTAAGCATGAGCCGGTTTTGTTATCGGGACATTAAAATTGTTTAATGATTGAAAACGGTTAAATCCGGTTCGTACCTGTCCTTGGGGGTAATAATAGGTGCAAGGCCATTCCACCCTTGAAGGAGTGATTCAGATGGCACGAGCAGATCCAGACGTCAGCACGAGGCGGGAAGCCAACATGCACGGCGGAGAAGCGAGGGCAAGATCTCCGGATCGTGAACACGACTACGAAGAGTTGGGACGGGCAAATGCCGAATCAAGGGCATCATGGGATCAAAGGGCCGGGCTGCAGCCGGACATCGGGAACCAGGTTCGTGACGATCACGGCAGGTTCGCGAGCGAGCGCTGAAGCTGTCAGGCATTGATGCCGGATACGAATGGCATGGCATGCTTGCTATCGCCTAAGGACAGGGTGTGATTCCGTTGAACCAGCAACAGCAGCGCGGAATTACGGAGCGGCAATAGCGTTCCGAAGCATCACGGCCAAGGGTTCCAGTTGACGCTTGCTCAGGTCACCGCCACAGCCCGCAGCAATCCCTCGGTTCGAATGAGGCAGGGCTTAACATCGGGCAACCGTCTTAAAGTGTTCCCGGCACCCGCGCGAAGCGAACGAATGAATTGTTGTCGTCGAGGATGACCATTTTATAGAAGTCATGGAGCAGATCGTGGCAACGTAAGCCGCGGTCTGCTTCCGTACATACATGCAGAAGAAGAGGTGATTCGTTATGGCAACCGTCAAGCAAGGTCTTCGCAAAGTGGCATTTCTGCTCGAGGAAGGCTACGAGGACTCGGAAATGCAAAATCCGTACGACGCGCTGGTCGAGAACGGCAACGATATCGACATCATCAGCACCGAGAAGGGCAAGGAGCTGAAAGGAAAGAAGGGGACGGTCTCGTACACGTCCCATCTGGCGGCGGGCGATGCAAAAGCCGGAGACTATGAGGCGATCGTGATTCCCGGTGGCGGCTCGCCCGCCAAGCTGCGGGAAGATCTGGCTGTCATCGCATTCGTGGCCGAAGCAGACAGCGCAGGCATTCCGATCGCGGCGATCTGTCACGGTCCGCAGGTGCTTGCGAAGGCGGGGGTGCTCAGCGGAAAGACGCTGACGGCAACGTCGTCCATTCAAGAGGAGGTCGAAGCCGCCGGCGGCGTATTCGTGGACCGGGAGGTCGTTGTCGACGGCAATCTGATCACGTCGCGCAAGCCCGAGGACGAGCCCGCGTTCATCCGGGAGACGATCGCAAAGATCGGCGTGACCGCTTATTGAGCTTGACGCGAGGTTAATGGGAAAGGAAGGATGCTCGGCTTGCTTAGCCGATGGCATCCTTTTTTGCGTTAGTTAAGCGATTCGTCTCCATGGACAAGCGGTTGTCTTTTTTCGCGGACATCCGCTTCTGAGACGGACTCCTGGTTCTTTCTTCCGATCTCCTCCCACAGTATCGCTTCGAACGCCCGGCGCTGAAACTGGTCGAGACGAACGTCCGCCAGCTCGCAGGTGACGCCGAATCGGTTGGCCAGCAGCTGCACCGCCTCGCCTCGTATAGAAGGGAGCTTCATGTCCTTGACCATTGAAAAGGGCATCGAAGCGTAAAGAACGAACCGCTTGGCCTCGGCCTCCTGATGCTCCAGAAAGGAGCGGGGCATCACCGTCTGATTGCCGGCGTGCCGGAGAATGTGGCAAAGCTCGTGCAGATAATCCTCCCATTGCTGCGCGGCGGTCAGACGCAGATCGATGAGCACCGACCGGATCCCCATCCACTCGAGCGCTTTGCTGGATTCGCTCATATAATGCACCCATACGTCCAACCGGTCGGACACTTCCTCGATGGTCAACTGGTCGGGCGTCAAGATCCCGGCCCTGAGCCATAGCGCCTCGATCCACTGCTCTAGCGGCGTCGGCTGATAATATTGGAGCATCCATGCACCTCGGAATGAGAATATACGTTCGATTATATGGCGAAAAATAAGCGCCGGATAGGCGCTGCCTTTACGATTCGTTATTACGCTCCGCTTTGCGCAGACGTTCCTGCTCCCGGAGAAAAGTCCAAAAGCGCAGCATTTCCTCCTGCCGGGCTTCGGGTGCGTCCAAGTAATCTTTGAAGAACAGTCCGTGCTCCGGGTTGCGAATGAATTCCTCGAACGCCGCAGCTTCGGCGGCCGCAGCGGACGGACTCTCAAGCGTCGAATCGTTCGTAAGTCCAAGAAGGTAATCGGCGGTGGTCTTGTAGTATTCGGCGAACCGGCCCAGCATGTCGGGCTCGGGCTTGCGATCGTCGGATTCGTAGCGCGACAGCTGGACATTGCTGATCCCCAGTTCCTTGGCGGCGGTCAACTGCGTCTTGCCGAGGCGCTCGCGCCGTTCTCTGAGCCGGCTTCCCAACGTCATAACCCATCTTCCCTCCGGTAGAAGTTCCTTATATTATAGCGTTGATTTTCCTTTTTGGCAAATCATTTTCCATTAATCCGATAAAATAGGAATTGACAGTTGCCGTATTGGTAATATATGATGGATTCACATCAGAAAATACGAACACATGTTTCTGTATTTGGCGATGCTGAAGCCGTTCAGGCCGGAAGAGAATAAAATTAAATAAGTATAGAGGAAAGAGCCAAAGACCTGTTTGAGATTATAATTTGCCATTTTGGCAAAATGGGGTGCTGCACATGAATCTAGAAACGGACCAGGCGACGGCCGAGAGCTATCGTCATACGCGTCGCTTGCTGCTGATTGCGGCGGACAAGCTTACAGTCAAGATGGGGGAGCTTGAAGCGGAGACTGGAAAAAAGGGCGTCACGGGAATGGCCTGGTCGGAGCTGGACAGGCAGCGTCGGCTGGTCATCGAGATGCTCGCAAGCTGCTCCTATATTATCGAATGGCTGGAGACAGGGCGCATGCCCGGCAATCGCAGAGGAATCGAAAGGCGAGCCGGCTATCAGCGGGAGATTCCGATCGACCCTTCCATTCTGTCTGCCGTGCTGGAAGAGCGGCGCGAGCCTGCGATTTCGGATGTGCCCGGCGGTGAATGCGGAGCGGCAAGCTTGGCGCTCGAACGCGCGCTCGGCGGGCTGACAGAAAGGGAGCGCGATTGCTACAGGCTGTCCCAAGCGGAGGGCTTCACGCTCGCCGAGGTGGCTGACGTGCTGAAGATCAGCAAGTCCAGCGCCGGCACGTATTTGCTGAGAGCCAGGCGCAAGATCGAGACGAACCTGCGCGAAGGCGGCGGCAGCAGCGTCGGATAGCTTGTCGTACGAATGCCACCTATAGACGAGAAGGCGAACATGCGTTCTCAAAAAAAGTTGAATGCGGCAGGACGCTTCGGCGCGGCGGCATGAAGGAGAGGGAGCTACGGTGAGCGGAGACGAAGGCTGGATGCAGGCGCTCGCCAGTTGGACGGTGCAGGCGCTTGACGATGTCGAGTGGCAAGTGTACGCGAATGCTTGGCCCGCCGATTATGCGCGTCCTGCCGTACTGTGGCGGCTTGCGGGCATCGAGACGAAGACCGGCAACGCCGCCTTCGGCGAGGAGACGCGGCGCTACGCCGGTCATGTGCTCGGGCGGGATCCCGCGGAGGAAGCGGACGCGGTCGCACGGCTTACGAGCGCGCTGGGCGCAGCGATCAAGCTGCCGCTCGACGCGGCGCAGCGGCGATATCTGATCGCCCGGGAGGCGGTTGCCGACCTCAAGGCCGACGCGGTCGCGACGGGCCAGCTGAGCCTGACGCTGAGCCGGAAGAACCGACGTCCGTCCGAGACGGCGCCGCTGATGAGGGAGATCGCGTTTCAACAAAAAGAAGGATAGAGGTGGCCGGCCAATGGCGGGGAAAAAGCAAGGCGACGATACGGTCGCAACGTACGGCAAGGATGAGCTGATCGCCTATGCAGGCGAGCTGTTCGGCGTCAGCCCGGAGGCGGCGCAAGGCGCCCTGTACGGCACGGACGACGGGGAACGATTCGAAATTGCGAGCGCCAAAGCGCTCGTCGACAAATTCATGAACAGGAAGGTGAACTGAGCATGGCTGGAGGCACTTGGAATCAGACGGATCTGCCGGTATTGCCCGGCTTCTATATGGCATTTCGTTCGGCGGCTGCGGCCGCGGTGCAAGCGGGAGAACGAGGCGTGGTCGTCATGCCGATCAAGGCCCACTGGGGACCGGTCAAGCAATTCGCGGAGGTGACGGGCGAGGCCGACATCGCGAAACTTTACGGGAGCGACGAGACAGGCGGCGCTACGGCATACACGTCGCTTCGCTTCGCGCTGCTCGGCGGCGCAAGCAAGGTGCTCGCCTACCGGCTGACGGACGGCATGGACGCGAAGGCGTCCAAGACGCTGAAGGACGGGGCGGGCACGCCGGCTGACGTGCTGAAGCTCGAGGCGAAGCAGACCGGCGCGCGGGGCAACAACTTCAAGGTGACGGTGCAGGTCAATCCGGCGGATGCCGCCTTGAAGGACATCAAGCTGTTCGAGGGCAATACGCTCCTGCGTACCTTCACCTTCGCCGACGGCACGGTGCAGGCTGCCGTCGACGCCGTCAACCAGGATGCGGCCAACGTATGGCTGACGGCCTCCAAGATCGCAAACGGCAACGGCTCGCTGGCGCCGGTCGCCGGCGTCGCGCTGACGGGCGGCGCGTCGGGCATCTCGGGCATCGCGAACGCAGACTACGTGAACGCGCTGTCCGCCTTCGAGACGCAGACGTTTAACGCGGTCGCGCTGGACGGCGTATCCGATCCGCAACTGCACGCAAGTCTCGTTGCATGGGTGGCGCGAATCCGCGGCGAGGGACATGGCGCGATCGCCGTCCTCGGCGGCTCGCTCGCAGACGACAAGGCGGCGGATGCCGTCAGCAAAGCCGCACAGCGAAGCGCTTCCTTCAATCACGAAGGCATCGTGAACGTAGGCACGGGCGCCGTGCTTGCCGATGTCGAATACAGCTCCGCGCAGGTGGCGGCGTATGTCGCCGGTCTAATCGCAGGCCAGCCGCTGAACGGATCGACGACGTACGCGTCCTCGCCGTTCCAGGATGTCGTGCGTCGCTGGACCCGCTCCGAGCAGGAGCAAGCCGTGCGCGGCGGGGTTTTTCTCCACGTCCACGACGGCCGCATGGTCAAGGCGCTGCGCGGCGTCAACAGCCGCGTGAGCTTGGCTTCCGGCCAGAATGCGGCCTGGAAGAAGATCCGGACGATCCGCGTGCTCGACAGCGTGAACGCCGATCTCCAGCGCACGGCCGAGGATCAATACATCGGCAAGGTGAACAACACCGAAGAAGGCCGCCTTGCGCTGATCGGCGCCTGCAAGCAGTATTTGGCCGCGCTGGCGTCGGCCGGCGTTATCGAAGCGACCGGATACGACGTCGCGGTCGATACGTCCGTTCCTGCGGCGGCTGATCAGGTGTTCTTGAAGTGGGAAGCGCGCTTGACCGATGTGGTCGAACAAATTTTCGGCACGTTTATCGTGCAATAACGAGGGGGACGACAGAACATGATGGATCCGACCAGAGCGATTCTCGGCACTTACGGACAAGTATTCATCGACGGCAACTGGCAGACGAATATCAACCACCTGGAGGCTTCGGTCGAGGTGGAGAAGCGGGAGCTCAAGCTTGCCGGCTCGGAATGGACGCAGCACAAGCTCGGCGCCAAGAAAGGCACCGGCACGATGAGCGGCTACAAGGTGACGAGCGACATGATCTCTCGCGGCTTTGCCAAGTTCCAGATCATCAACAAGCTGTCCGATCCGGAGGCGTACGGCTTCGAGCGAATCCTGCTTACCAACTGCGTCGCGGACAAGCTGCAGCTGGCCAACTGGACGGCTGGCGAGGAAGTGGCGGAGGAGACGGCATTCACGTTCGAGGGCTACCAGCTGCTCGATCCGATCAAGGCGGACTAAAGGGGGCGCAGGCATGACGATCGATATCGGTCAAATGACGGAAGAACAAGTGCTGCAGCGGCTGCTCGATGCCGACGCGCTGCCCGAGCGTACGGTCCTCCTGCAGCGGCTCGGCATTCCGGTGAAAATCCGGGGGCTGACGGGCAAGCAAGTATTCAGCATCCGCGAGCGCTGCACGGAACGCAAAGAGCGGCGCGGACAGACCGTCGAGCGGCTCGACGAAGAACTGTTCAACGTGTCGCTGATCGCGGCGGCCACCCTATCGCCCTCCTGGGGCGACGGCAAGCTGCTCGCCAAGTTCAGCGCAAGCAGCGCCGAAGAAGTCGTGAAGCGCATCCTGCTCGCCGGCGAGTTGTCGGCGCTCGGCGACGTCGTGCTCGACCTCTCCGGCTTCAACACGGAGCTTGAAGACGTAAAAAACTGATCGCTTCCGGGGCGCTGGCCGGCATGCTCCATGCCATCTGGGTCCGGCACCATCTGCGCCCCGGACAGTTCTGGCTGCTTCCCCGGGGGGAGCAGCTCTTTTTGATGGCGAGCATGGAGCTCGAGCTCGAAGCCGAGCGCGGCCAGAACGGCGGGAAGGGAGGTTAAGCGATATATGGCGGAAAACGCTGTGCCATACGATTACATTATCGATGCCGACGGGTTGAAGGAAACGGTGACGCAGCTGCGTGCGGTCGACCGGTACATGGAGAGCATCCAACGGCGGGTGGACCGGCTGTCTCGGATGCGGGTCGTGATTCCGATTCGGCTGAGCGATTGTTTGTGCGAGCCGATCAGGAAGATTCGCATGCATCTCGAATCGTTGACGAAAAAGGACTGGCGAATCCGCATGCAGGCCAGCTTTACTGAAAAAATGAAGGCCGCGATGAAGGTGTCCGTCAAAACGGTTGTCAGGACCGTCGTTAAAACGGTGGTCAAAACGGTCGTCAAAACAGTGGTCAACACGAGGGTGAACGTGAATGTACGCGTTTCGGCATTGGCCGAGGCCGCGGCAGGAACCGGTACCGGCGCTGGCGGCGGACAAGGACCTCCGGATAAAGGCAAGGACAAATCCTTATGGGAACGCATACTTGACTACGTGAAGGACCTTGGCAAAGAAATTGTTGACGTATACAAGGATCGCCTCAAGGAATGGGCCGTCGGCATGATCGACAAGGGCATCAAGACGCTTTCCGGCATACCCGGTATGGGTTGGCTTAAAGTATTGCTACCGGAAGAGAAGGAAGATGAAAAAGGCAAAGACAAAATTACCGTCAAGGTTAATTGTGTGTGCCGATGCAAATGCCAGGGAACGTCCTATGGCGGGCGTGGCGGACGTGGTGGACGTGGCGGTCGCGGAGGCCGTGGCGGACGCGGCTCGCGAGGCGGAGGCAGAGGCGCGAGGGCCGGCGGAATGCTTGGGCGGGCTGTCGGCGGACTGGGCAGAGTGCTCGGCGGGCTCATCCGTACAGTGGGCAAAGGGCTGATCGTCAAGACCCTCCTTGGCGGAGGTAAAACGCTCGCAGGGAAAGCTTGGTCGGCCGGAAAATCCGTGGCAGGCAAAGCTTTGGAAAAAGGCAGGACGATTGCAGGTCAAGTATTAGGCAAGGGCAGAGCGGCTGTGGGCCAGGTGATTGAAAAGGGCAAAGCTGTCGCCGGAAGAGCAGCGGGCGCTGTTAAAAGCGCAGCGGGCAGCGCCTGGGACGCAGGCAAAAACACGGCAGGCCGACTGTGGAACGGCGGAAAGGCACTGGCGGGCCAAGCATTTGATAAGGGCAAAGGTGCTGTCAACCGGGCCGCAGGCGCCGTTAAAAACGCGGCAAGCAGCGCATGGGACGCAGGGAAAAGCAATGCAGGGCGGCTGTGGATTGGTGGGAAGGCGTTGGCAGGACAGGCGCTGGACAAGGGGAAGTCTGCCGTCAGCCGTGCTGCAGGCGCTGTCAAGAGCGCGGCCGGCAGCGCCTGGGGAGCCGGCAAAGCGCTCTTCGGCAAATTGGGCAGCGGCGGAGGCTTGGCAGACAGGGCCGCTGACATCGTCTCTTCGCCTGCTTCTGGCAAGACGTTCAAACGCCTGCTGAAGGTCGGAAAAATCGGCGGCAAGCTATTGCGTCCGCTCGGCGCGATCTCCGACGTAGCCGGCATCGTCACGGCCAATAGCGGAGACGAGCGCGCAAAGGCGATCGGCAGTGCGGCCGGCGGCTGGGCAGGCGCTGCGGGAGGCGCCGCGATGGGCGCCGCCATCGGGTCGGTCATTCCCGGAATCGGCACCGCGATCGGCGGATTGCTCGGCGGCGCGATCGGCGGTCTGGGCGGCAGTGCCGTCGGCGAAAAACTGGGCTCATACGCTAATAAAGCGTTTGGTTGGCTGGGCAAGAAAAAGAAGAAACCCGACACCTCGGCTACCGGCGAGTTGTCGCCTTCAAATGAGCCCGCATCGTCTTCAACTGCAACGCGAGGGCTGGGATTAACATCCGTCCTGGCGGGCGGCTTGCTTGGTGGCGCTGCGGTTTCCCGGCTCTCCTTGGGCATTCCCGTACCGCGTTCTGTTCAACAGATCATGACGCGCTCCATTTCCCAAATACAGGCGCTCCCGACGCCTGCCGTACCTCTTAATCCGACAAGTCCGGGTATGGCTCGCGGACAGGGAGCCCCTCAACCCGCGCCAACCATTAACATCAACATCCCTGCAGGCGCCGTCCAACTGACGGTCAAGGAGACCGAGATCGACTACACTGCCATCACGGCGCAGGTTAGCACCCGACTTACGGCCTCGATCCGGCAGACGCTGGAGAACCGGCCTTAATATAGAGTACCGCGCGGCGGAAGGAGGAGAAGCGTGGAATTCATTTTAAAAGACGCGTCCGCCAAAAATATTTTCCATTTCCCCGTCAATCCGGAAGAGGTATCGATTCGGCGCGAAAAGCAGCTCGAAACCGTAAATATTCTCTTGCTCGGCGAGGTGGATATGGCGCAGGAGGAGAAGCTGAAGGAGATTTCGTTCTCCTCCTTCTTCCCGGCGGACAAGGATCCGATCGGCTCGATGAATCTGCTCACGAGCTACATGGTCAGCAAGCAGCCGGTTCACTTCATGATTACGGAAGCCGGCGTTAACATACTCGGCTACATCTCTTCCCACTCGACAAGCTTGCGGGGCGGCGAGCCCGGCGACATCTATTTCGATATCGCGATTCGAACCTGGAGGGAGCCGAAGGTCAGGACCAAGGCAGCGTCCGGCGCCACGGTCCGCACGGACATGAAGCCGGTCCCGAAAACGTACGTGGTGCGCCAAGGAGATACGCTTTATGCCATTGCCAAACGGGAACTTGGCAGCAGTGCGAGATGGAACGAGGTTTACGCGAAAAACAAAGCGCTGATCGGCAGCGACCCGAACCTGATCCTTCCGGGACAGAAGCTGGTGATGCCATGAGCTATGAGGTGGTTTTGGATGGCAAGTATTATTTGGGCGACCTGGCGGAAGAGATCGCGCTGGAAGATTCGTTGGAGGAGATCGCTTACCGCGCGAACATTCGCCTGACGGTCCGTCCGGACCTGCCGGCGATCGCGCCGGGTCAGGAGATTCGCATTTCCGGCGTACCGTACGGTTCAACGGGAATGGCCTATCTGCTTCATCCGGCGATCGTCTGGGAATGCGAGAGCGAGCGGTCGGCAGGCAGCGGCAAGCACCTGAACGTCACGGCGTACGACCGGACGCTGTATCTGTCCAAGTCCGAGGACGAGCGGCTGATGCCGGGCGGTCAGACAGCGGCGGAGCGGCTCGCGTCCTATGCGGCAGGCTGGAACATTCCGCTCGCATCGCTGCCGGATACGAAGATCAAGTTGAAACGCAGCGTGAAGCGAAGCCAGTCGATTTTCAGCATGATTCTGGGAGATTTGCAGGAGACGGCAAGCAAGGGCGGCGATCTGTATCGTCCGCGCATGACGCCGAACGGACTGACGCTCGTTAAGCTTGGCGGCAATGAGAAGGTTTGGCAGTTGGAGTCGCTGGAGTCGGTCAGTCAGAAACGGACGCTCGAGGGAGCCGTTACGCAGGTGAAGGTGCTCGGCAGCGAGGGGAGCGAGACGAAGCTTTCTCCGGTGCTGGCGATCGTCAAAGGCGAGATCGAGAAGTATGGCACGCTGCAAAAGGTGCTGCAGGACTGCGCGATCGAGACGCCCGCCCAAGCGCGCAAGGCGGCGGAGCCGCTGCTGCTGGGCTTGCAGGAAACGATGTCGGTGACGGCGCTCGATATTAACCTGATCCGAGCGGGGGATCTGGTCGAGCTGGACGGGCAGCGGCTGTTCGTGACGTCCGTCCGGCACCAGCTTGGCGACCCCGGACATATGCAGCTGGAGCTGGCTCGCGATGCCAAAGTGAGGAGGGATTATTGTGGCTGATCCTTACAAGCAGCTGGCCGCCGCGCTGGAGAGCCGCATGAACCGGGTGGCGGCCAAGCAAGTCGCAGGCGTGCCCGCGGAGCTTGGGACGATGACGGGGGCCGGCTTGAAGCTGGATTCTTTTAAATACGAAATACCGGATTATTTGCAGGCTGAGGGCTTGCTGCTTGCCCCTGGAGATCGCGTGCTCGCGGTGCCGGTTGCCGGCGGCAGTCAGGCTGTCGTCGTATGCAAGGTGGTGAGCGCGGGTGGCTGATTTATTTCCGACGGCGACGATCGGTGCGGAAGTGCTGCCGGACGAGACGGAGGCTTCGGGCGCATCGTTCGGTCGAAGCTGGAAGTTTGATTTTGAAACGGGTGAATTCGTGCAGACGCCAACGGGGAGGATCGCGGTGGCGCAGGATACGGACGCGTGGCTCGAATGGTGCCGCAAAGCGCTCGCGACCGAGCGATATCGCCATCTCGTCTATTCGCGGTTATACGGGCAGGAGTTCGAGTCGTTGATCGGGCTTGGCCTCTCCCGTGCGGCGGTCGAGAGCGAGATTGCGCGCATCGCCTCGGAAACGCTGCTGGCCGACCCGCGGACGGCGCGCGTCGGGACATTTTCATTTTCGTGGGAGGCGGACGCTTGCAGGTTCGCCTGTTCGGTGACCAGCGTTCGCGATGAGGCGGGAACGATTGAAGGAAGCGTGGTGAGCTTGTGATGACGGCATTGCCGGATTATTTGACGGAGCAAAAGGAAGAGAGCATTCTGGCGCGCATGCTGGGCCGGATTCGGGCGGACGTAGACAAGGCCGAAGGCTCTTATATATGGGACGCGCTTGCGCCTGCGGCATACGAGCTGTTCTTGTCGGCGGGCTGGGCGCAGGAGGTGCTGCGGCGCGGATTTGCGACGACGGCATTTGGCGCCTACCTGGATCTCAGGTGCGGCGAGCATGGCGTGGAGCGGCGCCCCGCGGAGCGGGCGACGGGAAAGGTGACGTTCGCGGGAGCGAACGGCGTCGTCGTACCTGCGGGAACCCGCGTGGCCACGGCGGCGGATGCCGTTACTTCGACGCCGTCGGTGGAATTCGAGACTGTTGAGGCGGTTACGATCGGCGGCCTTGGGCTGGTGGAAGCGAGCGTAAGGGCCGTCGAGGCGGGCGTGTTGGGCAACGTCGCAGCCGGAGCGATCGCGGTGCTGGTGGAGCAGGTGCCGGGCGTGACGGGTATCGCGAATGCCGCGGCGATCGGCGGCGGCGCTGAGACCGAGAGCGATGCGTCGCTGCTGGAGCGCTACCTGCTTAAAGTTCGCAATCCCGGCACGAGCGGCAATCGGGCGGACTATTTGCAATGGGCGCTCGGAACGGACGGCGTCGGCGGCGCACAGGTTCAGCCGTTGTGGAATGGTCCGGGTACGGTGAAAGTGTATGTGCTGAACCAGGACAAGCGTGCGGCCTCTGCGGCAATCGTGGCTGCAGTGCAGGAGGCGATCGCGCCGGGTGCGGCGGGCACGGGTGCGGGCAAAGCGCCGATCGGCGCGAACGTCGTCGTGGCTGCGCCGACCGAGCTGCCCATCGTGATCAGCGTGAAATTGACGCTTCGCGCCGGCTGGACACTGGCGCAGGCCGTCTCGGGCATTCAGGCGATCATGACCGATTACCTGAAGTCGTTGGCTTTTGCCGATGCGGTCGTTCGTTATTCCAAAGTGAACAGTCTCTTGCTCGACGTTCCGGCGATCGAAGACTTGTCGAATCTGACGATGAACGGAGGCACGTCGAACGTGACGGTCGGGATCGGTCAGGTCGCGGTGCCGGGGGCGGTGAACGCCAGTGTCTGAGGCGGTAACGTTGACGAGCGTGCGGGGACAGGGGATGCTCGGTTATTTGCCTGGCTACTACGCTTCCTCGCGCGTCATGTGCTCGCTGATGGAATCGGAAGGGACGGAGTTCGACCTGCTCCAGCGGGCGTTGGACGAGACGCTTGCGCAATTTTTCGTAGACACGGCGACTTGGGGCCTGGATCGCTGGGAGAGCGACCTTGGCATCGCGACGGATCCTTCCAAGCCCCTGGATCAGCGGCGCAGTCTGGTCAAGTCCAAGCTGCGCGGCACCGGTACGGTTACGGTCGCATTGATGCGCAGCGTGGCGGAATCGTTCGACAATGGCGCGATCGAGGTTACGCAGCAGCCGTCGCTCTATACGGTAACGATCCGGTTCGTCGATACGGTCGGGCTGCCGCCCAATCTGGACGATATCAAGGATGCCTTGAACGCGATCGTGCCTGCGCACCTGGCCGTGTCCTATTCATTTAGATACTTGACCGTTAACGAGGTTAACGGGCTGACGATCAATCAAATGCAGAGCCATCCGCTGACGGACTTCGCGCCGTTTCTGGATGCATGAGGGAAGGGAGCGGCATAGCGCATGGCAATTTTTACGAGCATTCTGAACTTGCTCAAGAAGAATCCGGCGACGGACGGCGCGGATACATTCAATATCCAGACGATGCTGAACGACAACTGGGACAAGATCGACGCGGCGATGGCGCTAAAAGGCGCGATCGGCAGCGTTCGCGCAGCGACGGCGAGCAACACGACGCTGTCCGGCTTGCAGACAGTGGACGGCGTATCGCTGGCCGCGGGCGACCGGGTGCTGGTGAAAAATCAGACGACGGGCAGCCAGAACGGCATTTACGTTGCGGCTTCCGGCGCCTGGGCGCGGGCTGCGGACGCGGATTCGTCCGCCAAGCTGGCGGCGGGGCTGTGGGGCTACGTGCGGGAAGGCACGGTTAACGGGGGCAAAAGCTTTGTGCTCAGCAATGCGGGCGCGGTGACGTTGGGGACGACGGCGTTGACGTTCGCCCAGATGAGCGGCGCAGGCGCGGCGGACGACACGGTGATCGGCAGCCGCACGGCGACCGACAGCGTTACGCCGGCGATGTCCGGGACGCTGACCGGGGTGTTGTCCAGTCTCTTTACCTTGGTAAAAGGGATTACCGGCAAGTCCAGCGCACTGACCGGCCCTGCGATCACGCTGGAAGCGACGAAGTCGCACGTGGACGCGGGTTTGGCGCACGGTGCGGTATCGGCGCCGACCGCGTCGACGATGATGGCGCGCGACAGCGCCGGCCGCGCGCAGGTTGCGGCGCCTTCCGCGGCGGCGGATATCGCGCGGAAGGATACGGTGGACGCGGCGATCGCGACAGCGGCGAGCGATGCGACGACAAAGGCGAACTCGGCGCAGGCAGCAGCGATTGCAGCGGCGGCGACGGATGCGACCACCAAGGCCAACAGTGCCCAGTCCGCTGCGATCTCTGCGGCCGCAACGGATGCGACCACCAAGGCGAATGCGGTTCAAAGTAACCTTACAGCGCATATCGGCACTGGAGGGGCGGCCCATGCGGCGGCAACATCGTCCGTAGCCGGATTTATGACGGCGGCGGATAAGACGAAGCTTGATGGTATGGCATCGGGAGCCGGCGGCGCCGGGACGGCAACGGACGCTGTCATCGGGAACCGGACTATTAGCGACGCGACCGCGCCGACCGGGGATACTGGATCATTGACAACCTTGCTTGGTTGGCTTGCCAATATGATTACAGCAATCACAGGCGGTGCGAACTGGCGAACAGCGCCGGTGAAGTCGCTTGCCGCGCTTAACACGGAGAAAGCTTCGCTTGCATCTCCGACGTTTACTGGTACTCCTGCCGCGCCGACTGCCACGGCTGGGACTAACACGACGCAGATTGCGACAACCGCGTTCGCGACCGCTGCCAACAATGCTCACGCCGCTAACAATTCGCATATTCCTTTTGCTGTGGCGACTGGATCGGCGAACGTCTACGCGGTTACGATCTCGCCGGCTCCTGCAGCGCTAACTGCGGGCCTTGCTCTGGCCGTACAAATGAACGTAGCAAACACGGGAGCAACAACGATTAACGTTAACGGCTTGGGTGCTAAGGACGTCCTCTCGTCGAAGGGACTGGCGCTGACGTCCGGTAAGTTAGTCCTTAACGGCGTGTATACGCTGCGCTATAACGGAACGGCTTTTATATTACAGGGTGAAGGGGGGGAGTATGGAACTGCTGCAGCAGCGCAGGTATTATTGGGATATTCTGTTGGGACGGAGTCGGGAATTGTATCGGGTACCATGCCGAATAATGGCGCCTTATCTTTCACACCAAGTGCTTCTTCCCAAACTGTTCCGGCGGGGTATACAAGCGGAGGGTCAGTGGCAGCTGTCTCGGTTGACGCCTCTAAAGTGCTTGCGGGAACAACAATTGCAGGTACTACGGGGACAATGCCTAACAGATCGGGAGACACACCGATGCTCTCTTATTCTGTAAGTGGCCAAACACTTAGGTTACTTCCTTCGCTTGGATACAGAAATGGTACAAGCGACTATGTAACAATCACAGACAGTAATTTCCAAGCTGCAAACATTCGAAAGAATGTATCAATAATGGGAGTAGCGGGGACATATGTGCCTACTACTGCCAATCTTGGATTTGATACGCCCTTATGGCGCGTAAAACGGATAGAATTTGGGGCCGAGCCTTCTTCGATAGCTATCGATAATAATGGTAACACATACATGTCCAAGAGCGGCTACACCGATTTCTATAAATACGATAAGACAGGAAACTTTGTTCAGACGGTTTCTTTAAGCGGCGGCGTTAGTAATTTAATAACTTATAGTAATTATTTGTTTCTGCTTTCTGGCTCAACGATATTTCGTTACGATGTCAATAATATTGGAGGTGCTCCGACAAGTTACAACCTTGGCATGAGTGGGAAATTGATCATTCGAGGCGGCTCCATATATGTATGGCAGGGCTATCCTTTGACGGTTATACGATTGAATACCAATTTACAGCTGCTAGGCACATGGACTCCGTTGAATGGAGCTAATGTCTACACAGTACTATTTGACGATAATAACATTGCTTATATTGGAGTGAACACAGGGACTTACACAAATATGTGGTATAAGGGAAGTTTCGGGGGGGCCGTCTCAGCTATCGGATCGACAGAAGGTTCGCTATCTTCGCCGACAATAGCTGATATTAACAGCGATGGAACACGATTGCTCTATGGACGTATGTGCTACAACGCGTCAGGTGCAAGTTTAATCTCGGTTTGGAACATGGCTTATAACAATAGTATGCTACCCGATACATCTGGCATTGGACTGATAAAATATGTAGGCAACAATGTTTTTGTTGTAAATGCGCAAGATGGGACGGGGACGATGCCACCCTACCCCTTCCAGGCTCCATATGGGTTTGCAAAGTTTAGCGCAAGTGGTTCGCTTCCCGTGTACGAATATAAGGCTTTCCCCGCTGCTACAATTTCAAAGTCTATTGCAGACTACAATCCCGTTATCGGAATGTGGGCATATACGGCAAATGAATATGCACTTGCTTTGGGTTATGAAAAATTCTAAGTAAAAATAAAAGGTTAAAAATATTAGAGTTGAGAGAGGAGAAGAGGGGGGACGGAATTGATCAACAATCTATCTGTTGTTGTAGAGAGACTAAAGGTCATTCAGGAACATACCGTCGATGCACTCTCAAAGCTATCATGCAGTATTGACCGATTAAATGAGCGACTTGACAAGTCCGATGACACCGCAAGGGAAGCCGACCAGCGATCCAAATCAGCACATCGGCGATTGGACGACTTCAGTGAAAATATTGAGAGAATGGGATGGGACATTGAAACCAAGATTGTGGCTATTGAAGACCGTGTTACAAAAGAAATTTCCGATTTTGATGAGCTGTTTAAAAAACAAGAACTTAAGCGTGAGCATGACCGTAGGTGGGTGCTAGGGACGTCACTTACATCGGGAGCGTTGTTGGTTAGTGTAATTACCCTGGTATTAAGGACGGTTGGCAAATGAATACGGACACGCTATTCACTTGGGATTCACTTGGTACTTTGGCAGGGGCTTCTCTCTTTACGTATTTGGTTGTTTTATATACCAAAACGTTTATTGATCGATGGATTATAAACTTTTCAACCGATTTATATGCTGTTCTGGTCGGCTGGATGATTCTTATTCTTGTACAAATCTCTCGGGGCACATCGGTGATGGATTGGCGGCTTTACATTATTTCGGGGGCCAATGCGCTGCTTGTGGCGCTGGCTGCAGGTCAAATGCACAATAAAGCACTAATGCCGCCCGGAAATAAAAGGTTAGAAGTGGAGGCCGTTACTAGGCAGTCTAACAACCGGGATGAGGCATAAATGGTCACTTTTGTTACATTCTCATTTCTAAATCTAGTCTTTCATGTCGGATGTTTATTTAACGGACAAGGGCCGTGCCCCTGCCGCTCGTCCTCGAATAAAATACAACCAGTACGACCCCACTGTTTCCCCTCATATTCTTTTAAGAATTACAAGAAAGGAGCCACCCCCATGGCCAAAGGCATCGACAAAGCGACGCCCGTCACGGCCGCGCAGGCCAAGACGCTTGCGGCCGCCGGGTATGCGTTTGCCGCGCGTTACTTGGTGCCGTCGTCGTACGCTTGGAAGCGGATGACCGCGGACGAGGCGAAGCTGATCACGGCTGCGGGCATGCGGATCGTCTCGGTGTACGAGACGACGGCGAACCGCGCGGCGAGCGGGGCGGACGCGGGGCGCAACGACGGGGCCGCCGCTTACGCGGAGGCGCTTGCCGTCGGGCAGCCGAAGGGCACCGTGATTTACTTCGCCGTGGATTACGATGCGCAGTCCAAGGACTTTGACGCCATCGAGGCGTATCTGAAGGCGGCGGCCAAGCAGGTGACGGGCTACGAGACGGGCGTCTACGGCTCTTATGCGGTCGTCGAGGAGATGGCGAAGCGCGGCGCGTGCGCCCATTTCTGGCAGACCTACGCGTGGAGCCGGGGCAAACGAAGCGATAAAGCGAACATTTACCAATACAAGATCGACACGACCGTATCCGGCATCGCGCTGGACCTGAACGAATCCTACGGCAACGAGGGCTGGTGGGACACGAATCCGGGCACGAAGCCCGAGCCCGAAGAGGAGGAGATCGCGATGAAGCCTGAAGATGCGGAAAAAATCATCAAGTTCCTGTCCGCTGCATGGTTCGCGGCGACGACGAAGGCGGACAAGACGGAGTTCAACCGCCTGGCCAACGAGGTTCGCAAAGCGGCGGGCATGCCGACTGAATAAGAAGGAGTTTCCCGCCGGCCGACGAAGGTTATATCTTAATTATAACTTTCCGAAGGTCGGTGGGCTGCATGCCTCAAGGCAAGTACTTCAGGATCGGCTACGGCATCATTGTCGTGCTGGTAATCGTCTTTTTGGCTTCCAAGGTCAGATTTATTTTTAACCCGCTTGTCACGGTGCTCGAGGTGCTGCTGCTGCCGATGCTGCTGTCCGCAATCATGTATTATTTGCTGCGGCCGGTCGTCGGTTTGCTGGAAAAAAGGGGACTCACCAAGCCGATGGCGATCGCGATCGTGTATTTGGCGCTGGCGGCATTGTTCACGTTTTTTATCATGCTGGTCGGCCCGATCATTCGCGATCAGATCGACAGTCTCATCGACAGCGTGCCGCAGCTTGTCCAGTTGGCGCAGGATCAGGTTAACAAGCTCCAGCAAAACGAGTGGGCGACCAAATACCTCAACGATCCGAAGTTCGACCTGACCTCCCGGATCCCGGACCTGGTAAACGGCGTCATTTCCAACACGGGGAACGCGTTCAACAAGATCATGGGCTGGATCTCGCAGTTCGTGCTGCTGCTCTCGACGGTTCCGTTCATCGCTTATTACATGCTGAAGACGGGCTACAAGGTGCCTGACTACGTCGTGAAAATCGTTCCCGATAGGCATGACGAGCAGGCGAAGTCGATCATGCTGGAGATGGATAAGGCGCTCAGCGCCTACATACAGGGCAAAATTCTCGTGAGCATCGGTCTCGGCATTATGATGCTGACCGGTTACCTGATCATCGGGCTCAAATACGCGCTGCTGCTCGCCATCGTGTTCACGTTTCTCAATGTCATCCCGTACGTCGGCGTGCTGATCGGCTCGGTGCCCAGCATCATCGTTGCGTTCATCGATTCGCCGTGGAAGGTCGTCTGGACGATTGTCGTTATCCTCATCGCGCAGCAGATCGAAGACCGGCTGCTGTCGCCGCAGATCATGGGCAAGAAGCTTGACATCCATCCGCTTACGATCATCATCGTCTTGCTCATTGTGGGAAGTCTGTTCGGACTGCTGGGCATGTTTCTCGCGGTGCCGGGCTATGCGGTGCTGAAGGTGATCGTGACGCATCTCTACCAAATCTATCGCTTGCGGAAAATCGAGATTATCGAGTGAGGCATGATTCGTTCCGCCTCCCGTATTCACCTTGAGCCCATTGCCTCGCATACAATGACTGCAAATAAGGCGAATGCCCGGGGCCGTTTCGGCTGCAGGCAGGCGCAAGGGTAGGGGGAGGCGAGGCGGCCATGCCGACGATCGCGAATTTTCCGGAGGATCTGCTGGAAGAACATATGAATTGGCACCATACGCATCACGTGGACGATCCGTCGCAGCTGCGTCCGGGATACGGCGCAGAGTTTCTTCGATTCCATCGCGGCTTCATCCGCAGGGCGCTGGACTGGTACGGCCGGCAAAGGTACGATACGTCTCAGGTTGCGCCCTGGCAGCGCGTGCCCGAAGAGATCCGGCGGGCGCCGTGCTACGACCGGTCCGCGGAGGCGAGGATCGTTATGCAGCCGCAGTCGTTTCGGACGGCAGACGAGCTGGGATTGTTCATCGAAGGTTCGGGTCTTCACGGCTGTATCCACGAGACGGCGGCGGATGTGTATGGAGAGCCCGATATCAACGACTTCGACGTCGCCCCGCGCAATACGGTGTTTTACAATATTCACGGCATGATCGACGGCTGGTACCGCAACTGGGAATCGGCGGGCCGCGTCAATCAAGGCATGCTGGAATGGGGAGGCCGCTTCGCGGCGGAAGAGAGCGCCAGGGACGGCTCCGGCGAGATGGAGGAAGCGCTCCGGTATGTGCCGGAAAGTGGACGCTGGTGGCTCGGCCATGTGCCGGTCGATAAGGCGGCTGGTAGCGCCGGCGCTGCGGGTGAATTGGCGTCGGATGGTGGAAGGGCGTCGGGGGCGTCTTTGTTTATTTCGAAGCGAGATTTCCGCCAGAGCTGGCGGCTCGTCGGCGAGGGCGGCGTGCTTGGTAAGCAGCCTGATGCCCGTTTCCTGCGCGTATGGGATACGGACGGGGATGGATGTAGCGAAGTGCTATATTACAGCTTGCCCGACGGGAAATGGTGGGAAGGCAAGCTGAGCGCGGGCAAGCTGAACTGGCAGGAAATCAAAAGATTGTTCGCATAATGAAAAAGCGCAGCCCCGGAACGAGTCGGGGCTGCGCTTTTATTGGCGGGTAGCGTCACTTAAATAGTCCTAGTTGGGACTTCGTTGAGCTGGTACTGCTGCCCGATGCTTGGAGTAGGCCTGGTTGGGACGATCTGAGCCGGCATCGCCACCTGATGGCTAGAAGTAGTCCTGATTGGGACTATCTGAGTCGGCATGGCCACCTGACGGCTGCTGGAACGGCCAGCTTCACTAATAACGGCGTCCTCGTCCCGCTTTCCCCGCTACACCAGTCGCATCAAGGCTTCAATCACGCGAATGTAATAAGCCGTGTCCCGCTTTACGAAGTCGGAGAGTCTCACCGGGACATCGGACACCGGCACAAGCACGCCGTCCGCGTCCAATGCCGCGCCGTCCGCCGTAACCATCTCCGCTTCGCCGCGCATCAGCGCGAGCAGCCCCTCCGCGTCCGCCTCGTACAGGCCGGCCAGCTCCTCCCGCTGCAGCCGGAACGTCTCCGGACCGCGGTCCGTCACGTAGGCGTACACCTCGCTGACCTCGCGGTCGATGTACCTCACGCCTTGCGCGAAGCCTTCGTCCTCCTCGCGAAAAGTCCCAAGCGGCGTCAGTTCCTCGAGCGAGACGCGCAGCCCCAGCTCCTCCTCAAGCTCCCGAACCGCGTCGCGCACCGTCTCCCCCGCGGACAGATGGCCGGCCGCCGTGATGTCGAAGCGGTCGGGATTCGTATCCTTGTCCTGGCTGCGGCGCTGGAACAGCACGCGAGTCCGGCCGTCCTCGCCGCGGCGCGCGAGCCAGCAGTGGAACGTATGGTGCCACAGCCCGTGCGCGTGCGCCTCCGCGCGCGTCGCCGTGCCGATCGGGCGGTCCAGCTCATCGTAAATGTCGAACCGCTCCTCCGCGTTTATGCGCCCCCCGCCGCTCGCTTGTTCCTCGCCGCTCATGCGCGTGCCGTAGCCTCAAGCTCCGAGGTGCAATGCGCGCAGCGCACCGCCTTGATCGGCACGACGGACAGGCAGTACGGGCATTCCTTCGAGCTCGGCTCGGCGAGCGGCTCGTCCTTTTTGCGGCCCTCCGTCAGCTTGTTGATGACCTTCACCAGCATGAATACGCAGAAAGCGATGATGAGGAAGTTGATGATGATGTTGATAAATTGCCCGTAAGCGATGACTGGTGCACCTGCGGCACGAGCATCCTCCAGCGACTTGATCGAGGACACAACAGTGCCTTCCTTGTAATCCCCGATCCGCCAGTACAAATCCTTAAAATCCACGCCCCCCAGCAGCCGCCCGATCGGCGGCATGACGATATCGTTGACGAGCGAGGTGACGATCTGTCCGAACGCGCCGCCGATGATGACGCCGACCGCCAGATCGATAACATTGCCACGCATGGCGAATGTCTTAAATTCTCCTGCCATTTTTCTTAACATTTCATGCAAAACCTCCATTTTTTTAAGTTGGAAAAAGTAGGATTTTCTTAAAACTTGTCGAACTGTATCACCTAGGCATTCACAACTCCATCACATCTTCGACTGCGGGGGATCACATGATGTACGATTCCGAGACGTCCTGGAAGATCGGTCTTCTGCTGTTGGCGCTGATTATCAGCATAATCGCATCCTACACCATGTTCAACTTCACAGGCAATCTCCAACGCAAAGACAATCACTTCCGCGTATTCTGGCTATCGGGCGGGGCTTTTGTATTCGGCATCGGAATGTGGGTCAAGCAATTTCTCACTACGCTGGCATGGGACCAGACGATCGTGTTCACGTGGGCGGCTGTCGTTTCGCTGCTGTTCACGATTTTTTTCAGTGCGATGGCTTTTGTCATGCTTGCCTTCCAAAACACGATCCGGTACCGGCTCGCCGCCGGCAGCTTCATCCTGGCCTTCAGCGTCACCTTTATGAGCTATTTCGGCGAGCTGGGAGAGGACGTGTCGGAAATCCGGACGGCGACGGTCTACGTCGTGCTCGGCATCCTCCTGCTGTTCAGCGGAATCTACGCGGCCCTTCGCCTCTCGGAGTGGCCCGGAGAGCGGAGCAAGTGGCTCGCGAGTCTGACGCTCGGCATAGCCGTATTTATCGAGAGCCAGATTTCCAAGCAAGCGCTGCTGCTGCAATATCGGGACGGGGCCGCGTATGCGTCCGCCGACCGGATGCAGGAGGACATTTACCGGCTGTCGGTCATTATCGGCATCGGCATGCTTCTTATTTTAACTTCAACGCTGTTCACTTGGTATATCGACAAGCGCATGAATCATATGGATGAACGGTACAAGCTGCTCGTCGAGAACTCGCTGGACACGATCGCCATGTTCAAAAAGGACAAATGGGTGTTCGTGAACGAAGCGGGATTGCGCATGTTCGATGCGACCGAGCCGGAAGAGCTGCTGGGATCCTCCATCTTCGCTTATCTGCTGCCCGAGGATCACGAGAGGGTGCGGGAGCGCATGCAAAATCTCGCGATGACGGGCAACAGCGGCCCGCTCGAGCAGGAATGGATCACGCTCAAGGGACGGACGCTCAATACGGAGATCGTGGAGCTGATGACCTCGATCGAGAACGAGCCCGCCCTGCAGATCATCATCCGCGACATTTCCGAGCGCAAAAAGAACGAGGAGCTGCTGATCAACTCGGAGAAGCTGTACGTAGCGGGCCAGCTGGCCGCCGGCATCGCCCATGAGATCCGCAATCCGCTGACCTCGCTCAAGGGCTTTCTCCAACTGCTCTCTTCGGGGAGAAAAAACAACGGCACGTATTTCGATATCATGAAGTCGGAGCTCACCCGCATCGAAAATATCGTCAGCGAGATGCTCATGCTGTCCAAGCCTCAGGTGTACGAGCTGTCCTACCACGACATCCGGCACGTCATGCGCGAGACCGTCACGCTGCTCGAGACGCAGGCGATTCTGCACAGCATCCAGATCGAGAGCGACTTCGGCCCGGATCCGCTCTGGATCTACGGCGTCGAGAGTCAGATCAAACAGGTTTTCATCAACGTCATCAAAAACGCGATCGAAGCGATGACCGACGGCGGCGCGATCCGCGTCCATATGAAGCGCTTCGACAATTCGGTGCGCATCCGCATCATGGACGAGGGGCCGGGCATCGAGGACAGCCAGCTCGCCAAGATGGGGCAGCCGTTCTACACGACCAAGGATAAAGGCACGGGGCTCGGTCTGATGGTCAGCTACAAGATCGTGGACAACCACCAAGGCAAGATTCAAGTTTACAGCCAGCTGGGAAGCGGCACGACGTTCGAGATATTGCTGCCGTTCCGTTATCCGGACAACGCGCCCGTCAAGACCGGGTGACGCGCGGGCAGGAGAACCGCCGTTCGAGGAGGAGTGATTTGGGTTAAAACTAGGGAGATCTAATCGAGCTTAAAGGAGGCAGAGATCATGTCAAACCGTTCGAAGGCCGTCGTTATCACGGCCAGAGGAAGAAGCACCTTTACGGAAACCCAGGCCGCGCGACTGGAGCGGATCGCGGACGTCCGGTTCCTTTCCGCGGAAAAGCCCATACCGCCCGACGACCTCGTCGACTTGCTGAAGGAGGCGGACGTATGCGGGCTGACGCCCAGGTCGGTCCCGTCGATCGACGGTTCCTGGCTGTCCCGCCTGCCGAAGCTCCGAGGAATCGCCGTCTTCGCAACCGGCGTCGATTATATCGATACCGCCTGGTTGAGAGAACGCGGCATCGCGCTCAGCCATCTGCCCGAGTACTCGGCGGATTCGGTAGCCGAGCATGCGCTCGGCTTGATGCTGACGATGTCCAGGCGTATCCATCTGAGCCAGGATCGCGTGCGCGGCCGCGTTCCGCCCGTCACGAGCGTGCTCGGCTTCGAGCTGCGCGGCAAGACGCTCGGCATCGTCGGGCTCGGCCGGATCGGCTCGCGCGTGGCGGAGCTGGCCGCCGCCTTCGGAATGCGCGTGCTCGCATGCGACCCGCGCGGGAGAAGCGCGACGGGCGTACGCCTGGTCAGCCTCGACGAGCTGCTTGCATCGAGCGACATCATAAGCTTACATATGCCTGCGAAGTGGCAAGGACCGGCCGCCTTCGGCGAAGCGGAGCTTGCGCGCATCAAGAACGGCGCGACGCTGATCAACGTAGCGCGCTGCGCGCTGGTCGATCCCTATGCGGTCGTGCATGCGATCGAGGAAGGCCGTCTGCGCGGCTACGCGGTAGACGATCTGTTCCCGATCGCGGACAAGGACGAGCGCGCGGCCAGGCAGATTGCAGAGGGCCGTCTGCTGCAGTCGGGGCATACGGCCTGGTATTCCGTCGAGGTACTGGAGCGCGGTTACGAGACGTGGGTGGACAATATTTGCGGGCTCGCGAGCGGAGAACCGCTGAATCTGGTGTAAGACAGGCGCGGGATACTGCACAAAATCAACCTGAGAAGGAGGCTGGGGCATGCGAGCGTCTGAGAGAGGGGCGGGCAATTTGGGCAATTCGGGTGATTCGGTCGCCCTGGCGGGAGCTGCGAGATTGCCGTCCGCAGGGAAGCGGCTGCTGGCGGCGCTATGGCTGGTCGTCCTGCTGTTCACGGTCGGCATGCTCGCCGCCGACTGGCCGCGATATTGGGTGTACGTCGCTGCGGAGACGACGCCGCAGGCCTGGCTGGAGAGCGTGCTGCTCGTGCTGGCCGCGGCGGTGGCGGCGCTTAATGCAGTCGTTGCGTCGCTTGAAAAAGGCAGCGCGAGGTTGTCCGGCGGCCGCGGGCTGTCCGGCTGGATCGCGAGGCATGCCGCATGGGGCTGGACGATCACGGCGGCGGCCTTCGCCTGGCTGGCGCTGGATGAACGGTTTGCGCTGCACGAGCGGCTGCGGGACCGTTACTTGAAGCAGACGGGCATTCGGCTCTTGCCGTGGATGGAAGCGGGCGATTGGCTTATCCCGTTATATGCGGTATGCGGGCTGGCGGCGGTGTGGGCGCTTTGGCGCCTGCTTGGCAGAGGCGTTGCGGCACGCGTTTTTTTCGTAGCAGGACTGGTCGTTGCCTTCTGTGCCGTCTCGATGGACACGATCGACATCCGCAGCCTTGGCAAAGACAGCGAGCGGCTGCTGCAGACGATCGAGGAATGTCTGGAGACGGCCGCAATGACGGCGTTCGTATCGGCGTTCCTGTCCGTGCTGACCGGCCGGCTGTCCGCGTGGTATAATAAAACTTCGGTTCGGCGGGATAGGCAGGATTGATGCGCTGGATATAGGAGGCGTTTTTACGTGGCGGAGCCGCTTAAAAATATGTATGATGAGGCTTTTTTAAGAGAATTCGGCGCTCGTGTGGCCCGTACGTGGGAGCTATTCGATACGGATCGCTTCGTGAGCCTCGCGCTCGCCGAAGGATGGGAGGCGCTTGCCCTTAAGGGGCGCATGCGTCGCATCTCCTTGTCGCTGGGAGCCGTGCTGCCGGAGGACTACGAGCGCGCGCTCGATATTTTGGAGGGGATAGCCGGCGAGTGCCGCGGCTTTCCTTATTTGTTTTTCCCCGACTTCGTTGAGGTGTTCGGGCTATCCCACTGGGACAGGTCCGTACAGGCGCTCGCGCTTTTCACGCGATCGTCGTCCGCCGAGTTCGCCGTTCGCCCCTTCATCAAGCAAGATCCGGCTCGCATGATGGCGCAGATGCTGGCATGGAGCGCCGATTCGGACGAGCATGTGCGCAGGCTCGCCAGCGAGGGCTGCAGGCCGCGTCTTCCGTGGGCGGACGCGCTGCCTGCGTTCAAGCGGGATCCTTCGCCGATCTTGCCGATTCTGGAGGCGCTGAAGGCCGACCCGTCCGAGTACGTGAGGCGCAGCGTAGCGAACAATCTGAACGACATATCCAAGGACCACCCGGAGCTGGTGATGGAGCTGGCGGCCCGCTGGCACGGAGCCGACCCGAAGACGGACGCGCTGCTGCGTCATGCTTGCCGGGGGCTGATCCGCGGGCGGGCCGACGAAGACGCGATGCGTTTATTTGGTTTGCTGCCCGCGCCGGAGGCGGTCGTACGGACTTGGTCCGTCTCGCCGGAGACCGCGGCGATCGGAGATGCCGTGATGATTGCCTATGCGGTGGAGCTGCCGCTGCCCGAAGCGGAGTCTCGCAAGCTTAGGCTCGAGCTGGCGGTGACCTACCCGCGCAGCGCAGAGGGAAGCGGCTACCGCAAGCTGTTCAGGCTGTCGGAGCGCGAAGTTGCGGGCGGCGGCACGATTGAAGGAACGCGGAAACTATCCTTTAGGGATCTGTCCACCAGGCGCCATTATCCGGGGACGCATACGCTTGTGCTGGTCGTTAACGGCAAAGAGGTCGCGACGACCGCCGTCGTTCTGGAGGCTGCAAAGGAGGTCGCGCCTTGACGATCGGAGCTCGCGTATTCAAGACGGGCCTCGCTGTCGCAATCGCGCTGTGGATCGGCAGTCTGATCGGTCTGAAGCTGCCGCTTATCGCGGCGATCGCCTCGGTCGTCATGATCCAGCCCTCCATCTATCGCAGCTGGGTGCAGGTGCTCCAGCAGCTGCAGAGCAACGTGCTGGGCGCAGCGGCGGCGATCGCCGCGGTGTGGCTGGTCGGCAGCAGCCCGCTGTCCATCGGCATCGTTAGCGTCCTGATGATCCTGCTCTGCATTCGCCTCCGCGCGGAAGAGACGATCGGCCTCACCGTCGTGACCGTCGTCGTGCTGATGGAGGCGCACGGCCTCGGCTGGCCGCTGGTCATGGACAGGCTGGCGGCGCTGTTGACGGGCATCGTCACGGCTTTCGTCGTCAACATCGCCATCGCGCCGCCGCGCCATCGCGGCCGATTCGTCGCGCAGATGAAAAAGTCTCAGACGCAGCTGTCGCTGCTGCTGCGGACCGCCGTATCCAACGAGCTCCGCGAGAATGTGTTTAACCGGGAGCTCTCGGGGTTAAAGGGGCAGCTTCGCAAGCTCGAGGACGCGTTTGACCTGTACGCCGAGGAGCGGGTCGTGCGCAAGGCGTCACGGGCGGATCGGGCCAGGCTGCTTGTCGTGTACCAGGGCATGCTGAACGCGCTCGAGCGAGGCGTCACGCTGATCGAGGCGGTGGAAGTTCATTATTTTGCCGCGTCAGCGGACGGGGCTTGGCGGGGCGAGATCGACAGCCATATCGAGTCGCTGTGCGCCTATCACGAGCATCTGATGTGGAAATGGGACGGGCTGCTGAAACCGGGCGCGTCAGCCTCGGCGCCGCCGCCCGAATCGTCCGATCTGCTCGAGAGCATCGCGAACTCGGCGGATTTGGAGCGTGCGGACAAGACTCGCCTCGCCGTCGTAGCGTCGGCGATCTATGCCTACGAGGAGCGCCTGCGCCGGCTCGACAAGCTGATCGAGCATTTGCAGGATCGGCGAGACGGCGCGCCAGAGGACCCGGAGCGGCTGTTGGGGCTGTAGTGTCGCGCGTGGCTGCCTGAGGGAGCTAATTGAGCCGTTAAAACCGTGTTAGTCTGTGCGAGAGGTTGCTCGGAGGGCGCTGTTGCGCAGAAGAATGCAGTCGTGTTATATACGGCGCCAATAAGCGCAAAGAGGCGGTAAAGCCGCCTCCGAGACGCTTGAAAAGGTAACGATAAGCGCCAAAAGACACTAATGCCGCCTCCGAGGAGCTTGAAAAGGTAACGATAAGCGCCAAAAGACACTAAAGCCGCCTCCGAGGCGCTTGAAAAGGTAACGATAAGCGCCAAAAGACACTAACGCCACCTCCGAGACGCTTGAAAAGGTAACGATAAGCGCCAAAAGATACTAAAGCCGTCTCCGAGGCGCTTGGAAAGGTAACGATAAGCGCCAAAAGATACTAAAGCCGTCTCCGAGGCGCTTGGAAAGGTAACGATAAGCGCCAAAAGACACTAAAGCCGCCTCCGAGACGATAGGAAAGGTAACGATAAGCGCCAAAAGACACTAACGCCACCTCCAAGACGCTTGAAAAGGTAACGATAAGCGCCAAAAGGCACTAACGCCGCCTCCGAGACGCTTGAAAAGGTAACGATAAGCGCTAAAAGGCACTAACGCCACCTCCGAGGCAGTTGAAAAGGTGACGATAAGCGCCAAAAGACACTAATGCCGCCTCCGAGACGATAGGAAAGGTAACGATAAGCGCCAAAAGACACTAACGCCACCTCCGAGGCGCTTGAAAAGGTAACGATAAGCGCCAAAAGACACTAACGCCGCCTTCAAGACGCTTGTGAAGGTGTTGATCAGTGTCCGTCCAACCCAAAATCGGCGATCGCCACCCGACTGCGGGGAGACGATCGCCGATTTTCAAATTCAACCTTTGGAGCCGCGGTCCACTTGCCTGCGCGGGTGTTCGATTTTTTCCTGCTTGTTGATGTCCTTTTCCTTGGGGACGAGGCGCGGGTCGGTTTCGCCGTCGTGGTGGTTGTCGTAGACCGCCTCGACCCATTCCCATTCCGTACTGCCGGACATCGGATCGGACGGATACGCGTCTCCGCGTTCGAGCTTCAGCTCTCGTCCCCATTCGTCGCGGTAGATGCCGTCGGATTCGACCTTTTCGCCCGACAGCGGCAGCATTTCGTTATTGTCGCTCATCTGAACTCACCGCCTCGCTAGAATTACTTGCCGTGCTTGCGCATGGCGGAGTGGTCGGATTCGGATTGGAGGCGGCTGGCCGCGTCTTTGCCGGAGCCGGTTCTGTCGGCTTTGGACTGCGCTTTTCTGGCCTCGATCTGAGCGCCTGACGGTTGTTCGCCGGACATGGCGATCCCTCCTTCCGGTGATATCGTCGACTCCCGGATAGGTTGCCACGCGCACGGCGGCATTATGCCAGTGCGGCTTGCTCCCGAACCTGCCTAGGGGAGCGCAATCAAGTGGAGGTAGAGGTGAGGGAGGATTGGGATTAAAGGATCAGTTGCTCAATCAACCCGGCTCAACCGACATACCGGCCCTCCAGCCTTTTGCCGACGAACCACAGTGCAGCCAGAATCGCGGCAGCGACGAGCAGCCGCCAGGGCTGGTGGACGAGCGCGTTCAGATCGTGGCCGAGGAAGCAGAGGGTGAAGATCATCACGGCTTTGCCCATAATGATGGCGGTGACGAACGTATGCGTCGGAATCTTGGAGATGCCCGATGCGATATTAACGACGGCGGACGGAGAGAAGGGCAGGCAGGACAGAATGAAAATCGGCGTGAACCCTTTGCGTTCCACCCACGAGAAAAGGCGCTCCATGCGGGGCAGCCGCTTGCGGATGCGCTCCCCGTAGCGGGAACCGAAACGCCGGGCGATCATAAACACGAGCACCGCGCCGCAGCTCGCGCCGATCCAGGAATAAAGGAAGCCAAGCCATAGTCCGTAGGACAAGGCATTGCCCACTACGATGACGATGAGCGGCAAAAAAGGCAGCAGCGACTCGGCCAGGGGAAGCAAGATACCCGGCAGCGGCCCGAGAGCCGAATAGCGGTCGAGCAGCGCCTGAATATCCTCCAGGCTCATGCCTTTGAGATAGTTCATCCACTCCTGCCAGCGCGTGGCGGCAAATGCGGCGATTCCGACGGAAAATAGCTGAAGCTGAAGCATAGATTACCTCACATGCGCTGTGCGGGCGTTTCCCCGCGGAACAGGCGGAATGGGAATAGCAGGTAGATGACGCCGATGACGGCAAAAATGACCGCCGTACTCAGTACGACTGACGGTTCGCCGAAGCCCGTGGCCGCGAATCCGCCGATGATGGGGCCGAGCAGCCCGCCCACGCCTTCGACGGCGGAGAGTACGCCCCAGCCGAGGCCTTTTTGCTCCGGCGGCACGTAAGCGGCCAGCAGCGCATTCCAAGCAGGCAGTACGGCCGCATAGGACAGCCCGAGCGTGACGGCCCATATAAAGGCGAGCATGGTCACGGGACTGAGCGTTAAGCCGTAGAGCGCGATACCGAACATCAGGAAGCCGACCACCAGAAACCACTTTTTGCCCAACTTGTCCGACAGCCTGCCCATCGGGATCAACCCGAGCGCGGTGAAGCCGCCGCCGGCCAGCAGGAGGAGCGTATACTGCCAGGAAGCCATCCCGAGATGATCTTTTACGAAGCTGGGCAGGATCGGTTGCAGCATACCGGCCGCCAGCGTCTGCAGGATCATGCCGGGCAGCAGCAGGCGCATGTCCTTGAGGTGCGTACCGAGCACGGCCAGCTGCTTGCGAAAAGGCACGGCGGCCACCTCGGCGTGCGCTTCCTTAGGTATCATCAGAGAGAGCAGCCAGGCGCCGGCGGATACAAGCACCATGATCCAATAACTCGCCATCTCGCTGTGGACGAGCACCAGATTGAGGACAACCGGACCGGAGCCAAGGCCGACGAGCCAGATCATGTACAGGAAACCCATCTGGGCGCCGCGGCTTTCCTCCTTGACCTTGGTCAGGCAATAAATCCAGATCGGCGAGATGCCGAGTCCATAAAGCCCTGCAGCCGATATGAAGATCCAGGGCACGTCCGCCCATCCGATCAGCGCCATGCCGATAAGCGAAGCGAGCAAGCCGATATTAATGATCTTTTTGACGGGAAATCTGTGGACGAGGTATCCCATCCCCAGCTTAAGCGCCGTATCGATCAGGTAGTGAGCCGTAATGGCCGCGCCGATGACGTCCAGGTCGAGGCCGAGCGTCTCCTTGCCGTAGATGGGCAAAAAGCCGATAAGCGCCGCACCCCGCACAAATTCTACCAGATACAAAATGATGGCCAGCAGCGATATTTCTTTCGTAAAAAGCGATTTGATCGAAGCCGTCTTCAACGGAATTCTCCTTTGAAGCCCTCTGGCGCACAAGCGGCGGGCGGGATGCATGACCTCACCATTATAGCCATATTTTGCATGCGATCAAAGTCGCGCCGCCGCCCGGTCAGATCAGCAGATTGAACAGCAAGGGGTCTTTGTTCAGCTCCACATAGCGGAAACCTTTGTGGTTCATGCGCTCGACCAGAGGACCGTAGTCTCCCGGGCTCTTAAGCTCGATGCCCACGAGGGCCGGGCCGTTTTCCTTATTATGCTTTTTCGTGTATTCAAATTGAACGATGTCGTCATCCGGGCCGAGCACGTCGTCCAAGAATTCTCTGAGCGCGCCCGAGCGCTGCGGAAAGTTGACCATGAAGTAATGCTTGAGACCTTCGTAAATCATCGAGCGTTCCTTGATTTCCTGCATCCGGTCGACGTCGTTGTTGCCGCCGCTCACGACGCACACGACGCTCTGTCCGGCCAGCCGATCCGCCAGCATGGGCAGGGCCGCTACGGTGAGGGCGCCCGCGGGCTCGGCGACTATCGCATGCTCATTGTATAGCTCGAGGATCGTGGTGCACACCCGGCCTTCGGGCACGACGACGACTTCGTCGAGCAGGTCCCGGCACAGCGCATACGTCAGATCGCCGACTCGTTTGACGGCCGCGCCGTCCACGAACTTGTCGATCTCCTCGAGCGGCACGACCTCGCCGCGTTCCATCGCGACCATCATCGACGGCGCGCCTTCGGGCTCGACGCCGATGATGCGCGTATTCGGGCTGACGGCTTTGACGTAAGAAGCGACGCCTGCGGCGAGACCGCCGCCTCCGACCGTCACGAGCAGTACGTCGACCGGTTCCTTGCATGCCTCCATGATCTCTTTACCCACCGTTCCGTTGCCTGCGATGATGCGGGTGTCGTCGAAAGGGTGCACGAAGGTCATCCCCGTCTCACGCACCGCCCGCTGGGCTTCGGCATAGGCGTCGTCGAACGTGTCGCCGATGAGCCTGACCTCGACCTTATCGCCGCCGAACAGCTCGACCTGTCCGATCTTCTGCCTGGGCGTCGTCGCGGGCATATAGATGATGCCCGGAATGTCGAGTGCCGCGCACGAATAGGCGACGCCCTGCGCGTGATTGCCTGCGCTCGCGCAGATAACGCCGCGTTCGCGCTCCGCCGCCGGGAGGCCCGAGATCAGGTTGTAGGCGCCGCGGATCTTGAAGGAACGCACGACCTGCTGGTCCTCGCGCTTCAGATGGATCCGGCAGCCGTGCCTGGCCGACAGCCGTTGATTGAACTGCAGCGGGGTCGGGGACACGACGCCGCGAAGCGTATGGGCTGCGAACAGGATATCCTCCATTCGGATAGAAACAGAGGCGCTGCGGGGTAATGAGTCTGACAAGGTCATCATCTTCCTTCCTGATCATAAATGAAGAGCCGCCCCCGAAGGGACGGCTGGCTGAGGCGCGGGCAGGGCGTCAGATCCGCGCGGCGATAGAACCCTGTCCGACGTTTGAATTACTTAATGTTATACTCTTAAGTAGGGATGCAAGTCAATGCGCGCGCGGCGCCTGCGCTGTCGCTCGCGTCAAGTTCCGTCCAGGGGAGGACTTCCATGAAAAAGCTGCTTTTCGCGCTTATTACCCTTGTCGTGCTTATTGCCGTGGGAAGCGTCATATTATATCAACTGATCAAGCCTGCCGAGCATCTGGATCTGGCTTACGAGCCGGTCAATCTCGAGAGCAAGGCGGTGGATATGTTCAAACGCCTGTCGACGGAGCTCGTCCTGTCCGAGGCTGACGTCAACAATCTGGCCAAGGAATCGATTGCGGGCAACCCGATGTACAGCCCTGACGTGCTGATCACGGGCGCCAGATTCCGCCTGCTCGCGGACGATCGCCTGGCCGCGGACGTCAACTTGAAGATCAAGGACCGGATTCCCGTCGGGCTAACGATCGTGTATCGATTAAAATGGGAATCGCCCAACTTGAGCGCAGAAGTCCAGGAGGCTTCGATCCGGGGCGTGAAGCTGCCTAACAAGGGATTCGAGAACGTTGTTATTCCGCTGGGCGACGAGCTGCCTAAAGTCGTCAAAATCAAGGACGTTACTTCGGACGCCGACGGACTGAAGGTTGCCTTCCGCGCGCCTTCCGCAAGCGAGCTCCGCGCGCTGATCGGCGGCCTCTAAACAAGGCCGCTTATCGTACGTCCCTTGTCGGTCGGCAGTCGCGCAAAGATTGAACGGGCCGCCGAATCGAGCTATAATCGAAATCATAAGCGGTATTAAATAATAGACCGACGCATACGAATTAGTAAGCGTTTACATGAATGGGAGGCGCCGTTATGAAAAGAAGGTCCGGCCTCCGCGCCCTGCCAGCCGCCGTGCTGGCATTCGCAGCCGCGGCATGGCCGGGCCTGAAGGCGGAGGCGGCGCCGGCCGCCGCCCGGACGGCAGCGGAACGCATAGAGCCGCAGGGCATGCTTCCGCTTCTGGCGGCCATGGCGATCGGCATCGCCGTGTCCGTAATCGCGGTGCTGGCGTTTCTGCAGATGACCTCGCGGGGTAAGAGTACAAAGGAGGACGAGTCCAAGCCTACGGATTCGGACTTGTTTGCTTCGAACCAAGCCGGGTTTGGCGTTGTTTCCGACGATCGAGAAGGCGATGCTGCCCCCGACTATACGATCCCGCTGCGGAGCCTCGGCGATGGGCCCGACAGGATGGAGCGGCCGGAACCTGCCGTTGCGGCCGCCGGCGAGCCTCGGCTTGTCGGTGTCTCGGGCCAATTCGCCGGCGCCAGCTACAGTCTGGCGGACAGGCCTCTGGCGATCGGCAGGGACGGCCATCAATGCGAGCTCGTCTATCCGGACGGACACGCCGAGGTCAGCCGCAAGCACTGCACCGTCAGCTACGATCCGTCCCGCGGGATTTTTTCGCTGGTCGATCACGGTTCATCCAACGGTACATACCTGCGTGACGGAACGCGGCTGACGGCGGGGGATCGGCTAGAGCTCAGACCGGGCGACCGATTCAGCCTGCCGGGCGGGGAGCAATGGTTCGAAGTAGACGTCTGAAGACGGTTTTTCTGTTAAACCTCAGGTCGAACTGGTATAATGAGGCGAACGGGAAGTACAATCTTATATAGGCAGCCGGGCGTCAACTCTGTACGAATCTTGCGGGAAGTTTCCGCCGGGAGGGATTATGGCATGGCAAAGCGCGGTCATAACGAAGTTCAGGAGAGTCTGCAGGAACTAACGAGAATTTTTCGCCCCAAGGATCCGCGCAAGTTCGTCAAGGACTATATCCGGAAATACAGAATCACCGGCGGCTATGAAGATGAACTAACCGTTATCGTTGAACGCGAGCTGATGAGAATCAACTCATCCGCTTCCTGACCACCGATTTTTCGCAAGGCCTCTACGACTCGGGGCCTTGTTTTTTTATTTACCGTCCGCGAGCCGTACCGATGAGCCGGCAGATCGTCATCCGCGTCGTGCTTTTTGCTGTAATACCTGCAAATATACATTTAATTTTTCCGATGGTGACCCTTTGGCACATCAAAGATGCAAATATACAGTTATTTTCCTTCACCTGCCGAATTTTAGGCTTGTGTATTAAATTTACCTGCACATTAGCAGGTATTTTATTACGCGCTGTTGGTCGGCAAAAATTAAATGTACAAATGCAGGTATTCGACTCGTAAAACACGCCAACGTAACCTGTATGATCGATATGTGAGTCGGTACAGCAGCATAAGAAGGGGGCTGTCTCAAGGTCGAAATGGACCTGGGAGACCGCCCCTTTTTGATTTCGCTCAGGCTGACTCTGGCTACGGCTCTGGCTCTGGCTCTGGCTCTGGCTCTGGCTCTGGCTGTGGCTATGGCTCTGGCTCTGGTTGTTGCTGTGGCGCTGTTTATGGCCTGGCGTTGGCAGATTGGCCGCTCCTGCCGACGCCTCGTGCCGTCGGTTCGGGAATCGGAGTGGGGACGTCATTGCCCGCGGCAAAAATATACTTGGCAAGCTTGTTGAAGCCGGGCGTAAGCGGAGCGAGGGGCTGGCCGTCCCAGGACGCTTTGGCGTAGCCGAGCAATTGGTTCATGTACTCCATGTTGGCCGAGATATGAACGCCGTTCACGTTGGGCGCCATCTTGCGGACCTCGTTAGCGAGCGTCTGACGGAATTCGGTCGACAGATCGGAGATGTCCTTGTGCGAAAAGGAGGAATTGTACGGCGTGACGATTTTCGTTAAATCCCATGAATTGCTGCCCGTGTCCACGTTATAGACGCCTTCCGTCGTGCCGGTGTTATCTTGCTCCCGGGTGCGCAAGCCGCCATGCGACCGTATGCCCGTAGCGGTCTGGTCCGTCGTAATGCCGACGTACGCGTTTTTGTCGGTGAGCATGACGATGGCCGAGCTGACGCCGGGCACGTTGGAGAGACGGTACGACAAGGCGGAGCTGTATTCGAAATAGCGATTGTCATGCGCGCGCGGATCGGTGACGACATGGCTGTAGGCGCGCACGCCGGACATTTTCGGATCGTTCGCCGTTCTGCTGCCGTAATCGTTGGCGCTTTGCTGGTGGTGCGCTTTATAATTGCAGCCGCCCAACGCGCCAGTCAGCGCGGCTGCGAGCAGACATACGTTCGCGCAACGGCGCTTGTTCATAACCTGCTCCTCCTCGGGATCTGGATGCGATGCGACTAGTGTTCGCCGCGGCCGCAAAAGTATGCCGAAACCCCGTACATAAAACAAGCCGTCATTGGTAAAAGCTGATGGAAAGGGCTGCGGCGGGGCTAGGGGCGGATGCGGGGCTCTACTATGCAAGAAAGCCTTTGCACGAGGGTAGGAAAGAGACCTTTAAACCCAAAATCGAGCCTTGAAACCCTTGCGGCGCAACGATTTTGACAGTTTTGAGAACAATTTGTGAACTGTTGTGTGAACATTGACAAACTGTCGTACCAATCTTTATATTTATTAGAGGGTTTAGGTATGTGCGAAACCAAAGTTCGACATCGCGCAACACATGGATTGCCGCCGCCACAGTCAGAGAAGAAGGCGATCCGTGATTATGTCAAAGTGGGGATGAATGGATGATGAATCGGTGGCGCGTATTAAAGCGGTTGCTTCCGCTTATGGCCGGCATGGCGCTATTGCTGTCGGCGTGCGGCAGGGAAGATCTATCGACGCTGAGCCCTAAGGGCCCCGTCGCGCAAAAACAATTTGACTTGATGACGCTCTCGATCTCGATCATGGCGCTAGTCGTTGTCGTCGTGTTTGCGATCTGTATCTACGTACTGATTCGCTTCCGCCGGCGCAAAGGCGACAACTCGATCCCGAAGCAAGTCGAAGGGAATCACACGCTGGAGATTATCTGGACGGTCATTCCGATTATTTTGCTGCTCATTCTGGGCGTTCCGACGATCAACACGGTTTTCGGTCTGTCCAAGGACTATTCCAAGGATCCCGAGGCGGTGCAGGTTACCGTCACTTCTCACCAATACTGGTGGGAGTTCGAGTATCCGGAATACGGCATTAAGACCGCGCAGGAGCTGATCGTGCCGACCGGCCGCAAGATTCAGTTCAAGCTGGCGTCCGGCGACGTGACGCACGCTTTCTGGATTCCTTCCATCGGCGGCAAGATCGACACCAACGCGGGTCTGGGCACGACGAACAAGCTGTACCTCGAGTTCCCCAACGAAGGCGTATTCAGAGGCAAGTGTGCAGAGCTTTGCGGCCCTTCCCACGCGCTGATGGACTTCAAGGCGAAGGCCGTTAATCAGGCTTCGTTCGACCGCTGGGTTGCGGCGATGAAGACGCCGGTCTCGATGCCGGCCGACGAGAACGTCAAGGCTGCGTTCGAGAGCAAGTGCCTAACTTGCCATGCGATCGGCGAGACGAACGCAGGCAGCTCGGCTCCGAACCTGACGGGCGTCGGCAGCAGGCTTACCGTCGGGGGCATCCTTTACAACGACGAAAAGTCGGTGGAGGAGAACCTGAAGGACTGGATTTCCCATGCGCAGACGATCAAGCCGGGCAACCAAATGCCTGACGTCAGCACGGGCGTTACCTACGGACCTGGCAAGGGCACGACGGCGACGGGCCTTACCGAACAAGAGCTTGACGGCATCGCGAAGTATCTGGCCGGCCAAAAGCTCGAATACTAATACTCTAGCTTCTGCGGGGAATGAAGGAGGACGCGGCTTTGGCTGCACACGCGCACACGGTCAAGCGTTATCGGGGCTTGATGGACTGGCTGACGACCGTCGACCACAAGAAAATCGGGATTCTGTACTTAATCGCCGGCGGATTGTTCTTCCTGGTCGGCGGCCTTGAGGCGATCCTGATCCGGATCCAACTGATTAAGCCCATGAACGATTTCGTCGGGGCCGATACTTTTAACCAATTGATTACGATGCACGGCACGACGATGATCTTCCTTGCGGCGATGCCGATGCTGTTCGCGCTGATGAACGCGGTTATCCCGCTGCAGATCGGGGCGCGCGACGTCGCGTTCCCGTTCCTGAACTCGCTCGGCTTCTGGACGTTCTTTGCCGGCGGCGTTCTGCTCAACATCAGCTGGTTCGCAGGCGACATCCCGGATGCGGGCTGGACGTCGTACGTTCCACTGGCCGGTCCGATGTACGCGGGCGGTCACGGCGTCGATTTCTACTTGATGGGGCTTCAGATTGCCGGTATCGGCACGCTGATCGGCGGCATCAACTTTATGGCGACGATCATCAACATGCGCGCGCCGGGCATGTCCTTCATGCGCATGCCAATGTTCACTTGGACGATCTTCATCACGTCCGCGCTGATCGTATTCGCCTTCCCGGTACTGACGGTCGGCCTCGTGGCGCTGACGTTCGACCGCCTGTTCCAGGCCAATTTCTTCGAGACGGGCAACGGCGGCAACACGGTGCTCTGGGAGCATATCTTCTGGGTATTCGGTCACCCCGAGGTATACATCCTGATCCTGCCGGCCTTCGGCGTCATCTCCGAAGTCATCAGCACCTTCTCGCGCAAGCGTTTGTTTGGCTACAGCTCGATGGTATTCGCGACCGTCCTGATCGCGTTCCTCGGCTTCATGGTCTGGGCGCATCATATGTTCACGACGGGCCTCGGCCCTGTAGCGAACGGTCTGTTCTCCATCGCGACGATGCTGATCGCGGTGCCGACAGGGGTCAAGATCTTTAACTGGTTGTTCACGTTGTGGGGCGGCTCGATCTCGTTCACCTCCGCGAGCTTGTTCGCGATCGGCTTCATCCCGACGTTCGTCATGGGCGGCGTCACCGGCGTCATGCTGGCCGTCGCGCCGGCCGACTTCCAGTATCACGATACGTACTTCGTCGTCGCTCACTTCCACTACGTTATCGTAGGCGGATTAATCTTCGGCATCTTCTCCGGCCTGCACTACTGGTGGCCGAAGATGTTCGGCCGCGTGCTGAACGAGAAGCTGGGCAAGGCGACCTTCTGGACGTTCTTCATCGGCTTCCACCTGACGTTCTTTATCCAGCACTTCCTGGGCCTGATCGGCATGCCGCGTCGCGTATGGACGTACCTGCCGGGCCAGGACTTCGACACGATGAATGCGGTCAGCACCGTCGGCGCTTTCCTGATGGGTATCGGCACGATCATCTTCGTCATCAACGTTATCGTCAGCGCAGCGAACAAGTCGCCTGTCGCGGACGATCCGTGGGAAGACGGCCGCTCGCTCGAATGGTCGATTCCTTCGCCGCCGCCGGAGTACAACTTCAAGCAGACACCGCTCGTGCGCTCCTATGACGCCTGGTGGAACGAAAAGCAAAAGGGCAATGCCGAAATGCCGCCGGCCGAGCCGGTCGGACCGATCCACATGCCTTCGCCTTCGATCCTGCCGCTCATCATGAGCATCGGATTGTTCGTAGCGGCGCTGGGCTTCATGTACGACCATCTGGTCGTTGCCATCGCAGGGCTCGTCGTCACCTTTGGCAGCATGTTCTGCCGCTCTGTGTTCGACGATCACGGCTTCCACATCGAGCCTGAGGAGCAGGAGAAAGGGGTGCACGCATGAGCGCACACGACCATCACTTAGACGGACACCTTCCTCATGAGCCCGAAAAGGCGACGTTAGAAGGCCGTAATAAAATTCTCGGCTTCTGGTTGTTCCTTGGCGCGGAGACGGTTCTATTCGGAACCCTCTTCGCCGCCTTCATCGCGCTTCGCCATCAGACTCTCGACGGTCCGACGGCAGACCATCTGTTCGAGCTTCCGATGGTATTCGCTGCGACGATGATTCTGTTGGTATCGAGTCTCGCGAGCGTCTTCGCGGTTCAGGCGCTTCACCAGCACAAGGTCAAAGCGATGATCGTTTGGTTGATTATCACGATTTTGCTCGGCCTAAGCTTTCTCGGACTCGAGATTTACGAGTTCAACACGTACGTGTCCGAAGGCCACAAGCTGACGACGAGCGCATTCAGCTCCTCGTTCTACACGCTGGTCGGCTTCCACGGCGCGCACGTCGCGTTCGGCGTTCTCTGGATCGGGCTGCTCATCGCCCAGATCTTCAAGAAGGGCCTTACCGTCGTCACCGCTCCGAAGATCTACGTGTCCGCGATCTACTGGCACTTTATCGACGTCGTCTGGGTATTCATCTTCACCGTTGTATACCTGATGGGAAAGGTGGGTTAACCAAATGGCCAACGATCATTCCGCAGCCGCTTCGGACCCCAAGAGACGTCATCGGCACGAGGGACCGCAGAAGCACGTCGTCGCATTTGTCCTGTCTCTCGTGCTCACGATTATCGCCTTCGCCGCGGTTTCCGCCGGCGAGATCAACACGACGTTCACGTACATCATTCTCCTATCCATGGCGCTGTTGCAGGTATTCGTACAGCTGGCGTTCTGGATGCACTTGAAGGATCGCGGTCATCTGTTCGCGACGATGGGCATCGTCTTCGGTATCATCGTCGTATTCACGATGGTGATCATGGCGCTGTACTGGGTTTGGTGGTAACATAATCGGAACCGAAGAGAGGCAGGCCCACAAGCCGCCTCTCTTTTTAACGATTAAGGCCATCCGCCCGTGAGGATGGTGTATAATCGGCTGTATGCGTTCTTTATGGTCGAAGAGCCGCCAAGTCAGGTACGCTCGGCTTTATTGACGCGGTTGCGGACACAGGATCCGCTATTCCCGGATTTAAGGGGATTAAAGTGGCAGCTTTTCGAGAATAACGGATCGTATGTCCGCAATGATCGGTATGCCGTGGCTTGCAGATCCTATACGAGATCCTATACGGGATCGGGATCGTAAGTCCGACAACCGGAAGCTTCAATCGATTGAAAGGGGGAACAACGGTGGGAATGGGATTGGAATACTTTTCGTTCGCCGATCTGTGGAGTCCGGTCATGATGGTCATCTCGCTCCTGATCATCCTTTTATATTCGCTCGTCGTCGGCCCGTGGCGCGAGCGGTTCAACGCCAGCGAGCCTGTCTCCAAGAAGCGGCAAGCTGCGTTTATCGCGGGCATCGTCTTGCTGTATCTGGCGCAGGGCGGCCCGCTCAGCCTGATGGGTCATCTCATGTTTACCTTTCATATGACGGCGATGGCGATCTCCTATTTTATCGTTCCGGCGATGCTGATCTACGGCGTGCCGGCCTGGCTGTGGAGATCGATCTTCTCGCGGCCTTTTTGGAGACCGCTGCGTTTTCTCATGAATCCGCTGTTTGGGCTGTTCGCGTTTAACCTGCTCTTCTCGGTGTACCATATGCCGGCCAATCATGACTGGATTATGACGCATTACGTCGTGCATGGGTTCTACTACTTCGTCATGCTGGGCGCAGCGATGATCAGCTGGTGGCATATCATGTGTCCGGTCGCGGAGTGGAGCAGGCTGACCAATCTTCGCAAGCTGGGCTTTATCTTCCTGAACGGCCTGCTTCTGACGCCGGCCTGCGTATTGATTATTTTCGCGAGCACGCCGCTATTCAGCGTTTACAACGATCCTGAAGTGTGGACGCGTGCCATGGGATATTGTATCTCCGGGAATTCTGCCGAGTTTTTGTCCCAGTTCAAGGGCGGTCCGGCGTTTTTCAGTCTGATGGCGCCAACCGACGACCAGCAGCTCGGCGGCATCATCATGAAGCTGCTGCAAGAGTTCGTTAACATTGCTGCCCTGTATACCGTCTTCATGCAGTGGTACCGGAAAGAGCGCGCGCAGGATGACGATCCTTCGTTCGATCACGCTTCCTCCAGCCGTTTGAACAATGTGTGAAGTGGGTCGTACTGAATTGAACTAAGGACAAAGGCAGGTTACAATGGGAGCAGTTGTCCAACATTTATGGAGCAGGTGAGCCCACTTGTCAAGCTATACCATCATGCCCACGATCAGCACGAGCTTCATCGCGTTAAGCGCGATTCTCGTGGCGATCGGCTGGAATCAGATTATCCGGGGCAAGCGCGAATCCCACAAGAAAACGATGATCGCGGCTGCGATCGCGGCGATCGTTTTCTTCATTATCTATGTATCCCGTACGATTTTCGTCGGCAATACCGAGTGGGGCGGACCGGATCACCTCAAGACGATATATTTGATCTTCCTGTTGTTCCATATTACACTGGCGATGGTCGCGGCCGTTTTCGGGATCACCACGCTGGTGCTCGGCTTCAAGGAAAAATATGCGAAGCATAGACGTTGGGGCCGTGTTACCGCCGTCATCTGGTTCATTACCGCCATTACGGGGGTTACCGTATACGTTCTGCTGTATCTGCTTTATCCGGGCGGACATACCAAGCCGGTGATTGACGCGATTTTCGGCTAGTAGAATCGTCTTGTCCAGAAGAACCTTCAAACGCAAAGGAGCAGTCCCGAATTCGTCGTCGACGAGGGGACTGCTCCTTTGTTTTGCGCGGACTCAAGTCTGCGGAAAACTGAGCGAGATCACGGCCCCGCCCGATGCGTGATTGCCGGCCCGAATCAAGCCTCCGCAGCGCTCGACGATCGCGCGGGAGATGGCCAGACCGAGACCGGTCTCGCCGTCCTTGCCCTTTACGAAGCGATGGAACAGGTGGGGGAGCAGGGCGTCGGGGAAGCCCGTCCCGTCATCCCGTACGCGAATAACGATCCTGCCGTCGTCGTTGCAGGCTTCAATGACGATGCGCCGGCTGGCATGGCGCGCGGCGTTTACCATGACGTTAAGCAGCGCCTGCATCAGTTTGTCTTTGTCGGCCATGATCGCGAGCTCGCCCTCTGTGCCGTCCGGGCAGGCGATGTCCAGTGACAGTCCCCGCGCCGCAAGCAGCGGATTAATCCGCTCGGCGGCGCCGGTCAGCAGCTCGCGAACGCGAACGACGATCGGCTGCACGATGTCCTCTTCACTGTCCAGCTTAGCGAGGAGGGTCATCTCCGTGACCAGCTTTGTCATCCGACCGCTCTCTTTCATAATGACGTTCAGACCCTTGCGGGCGCTCTCGCCTTCGAACACGCCGTCGCGGATGCCTTCCGCATATCCGGCGATGGACATGAGCGGCGTCTTCAGTTCGTGGGAGGCATTCTGAAAAAACTGCTTCTGCACCCGGTTATAGCGCTCCAGTTCTTCGGCAAGATCGTATACGGTCCGCGCGACGGCGCCGATCTCGCCGCCGGCCCGAACGAGCCGTACGTCGGAGAACCTGCGCTCCTGCACCTTCGCGAGCTCGCCGCGCAGCTTCATCATCGGACGAATAAGCCTGCGGGTGATCAGCAGACTGAGCAGCAGCGCGACCGCGCCGCCGACCCCGAGCACGATCAGCAGCCGGCCGAGAAGCGCGCGTTCGATGGCGTTGATCTTGCTGATCGGCGTCCGCAGCGTGAGCGTTCCTTGGGGCACAAGGTCCGTGCGGACGAGATAGCCGCCGGTATTGACGACCGCGCTCGCGGCTAACCTGACCGGCGTACTTCCGACAGACAGGACGGTTGCAGGCAGCGGCTGCGCGGCAGCCGTCAGCGACGCAATTCCCGTGCCGCCGCTGACGACTTGGCCCTCGTTATCCGAGATAAATGCCTCGACGCCGACTGGCAGCGTGACAGACTGACCGAGGGAGAGCGTCGTATCGGACGGTTTCGCCGGCGTCGCGGCTTGCAGTTGGAGACGGGTCGCGATGCTAGAGGCTGCCGTGCTCAGCGCTTGTTTTTGCTCGCCCATGAAGTGATCGATCAGTACCAGATGGATGAGCAGCGCCGTCATGCCCAATACAAGCACGAGGAGCGCGCCGAAAGCCAGATTGATCTGATGCAGCAGCTTCATGGATGAATCCCTCCTTCCGTTCTCAATCGATAGCCGTGCCCCCAGACCGACTCGATCGGGAGCTGCTCCGCTTTTTTGCGCAGCCGCTTGATGAGATGATCGACGGCCCGGTCGCTGCCGAAATAATCGTCGCCCCACACCAGCGTGAGCAATTGTTCCCGCGTGTACGCGCGATTGGGGTGTTCCGCCAGCACCTGCAGCAGCGTGTATTCTTTAAAGGTCAGTTCCAATTCCGCGCCGCGCCAAAAAGCGCGCCGTTCCTCCGGATACACTTGCAAAGAGCCGGCTTCTACGGAGGCAGGAGCGGCTGCCGGAGCGACCGTCTCGTTCGCGGCATGCAGCCTGTACCAGCGGCGCAGCTGGCGCTTCACCCGGGCGACCAGCTCGCGGGGGCTGAAAGGCTTCACCAGATAGTCGTCGCCGCCAAGCTCGAGCCCCAGTATTTTATCGACCTCGTCGTCCTTGGCCGAGATCATAATGATCGGCACTTCCGCGTCGCTGCGGATGCGTCTGCAAAGCTCGTACCCGTCCATGCCCGGCAGCATGATATCGAGCACCCAGAGATCGGGCGGGCTGCTTATCCACAGCTCCCATGCCTCCTCCGCGGTACCCAGCCCGACGGTGCGGTAATTTTCTTTGTTCAAATAAGCCTCGACGAGATGACGGATGTTCGCGTCGTCGTCCACGACGGCAATCGTATATTCGTTGATAGGAAAAGACCTCCCCGGCCGAGCTATACGTTCATTATAGCAAGCACGGTCCGACGCGGGGCGCGTGCCATCGTTTTTCCACAACTCCACCAATCGTCTGCCACACCCGCAATCTAAAGTAGGAGAGGCAAGACAACCTATACGCAGGAGTGATTCGTCTATGAAAAGCAAATCCGTGATCGCCAAACTCGCCGTCGCCGCCATGGCCGTCACCGCGCTTGCCAGTCCCGTCGCCGCCTTTGCTGCAACCGGTCCCGCACTTTCCAAGCAGTACGCGATCTCCCAGGCATCGCAGACCGGCGTACCCGCACAGTTCGCGTCAGCGGGAGAAGCGAAGGCCATCTCTTCGTCCGCGATCCTGCAGCTGCCCGATCCGGGCGAGATCGCCGCGAAGTACGCGCCGGACGCCGTTCCGGAATGGAAAGAGACGCTGGCTGCATACAACAAGCTCGTCCAAGGCAAGGACACGCTGTCGCTGTCTGCAACTGCTTTGCCCGCGGCAACTGCTTCGAGCCTTGACGGGGCTACAAAAGCTGCGCATCCCGTAACCGTAGTATCTGCCCGGCAGGGGACATTGACGGCGCCCGCAGGAACCGTGTCGCTGCAAGCGGTCAAAACGGTTGCCGGCGCCGATCTGCAAGCCGTGGCGTTGTCGGCGCCTCGCGCTGAGGGCATCATCGTCTCGACGACGGCCGTCGCTTCATTTTCGGCTGGATCCGGTATCCTCCAGGGACGCATCGCGCTGGGCGAAGCCGTAGAGACGGGCGATGCTGAGAAGATCAAGCAGGCGCTCGATAAGCTGCTGGCGCAATACAAGGCGGTCATCACGGAACTGCGGCAGGCGAAGTAAGGGACGAAGCTTGCATAAGGCCGAAAGCGCGCATAGAGAGAAGGCCGTCGGAACGGCGTTAAATAGATAGGGAGACAGCCGTTGGAACATCGGTGCTAAATAGCGGGACGAAGCAGAGGTTCGCTCTGTTTCGTCCCTTTTTTCGTATGCGCGACGGTCCGCTTGGGTTCGATGACAAAGAACCGTACGATTTTCGGCGGCTTTGCCAAATGTGCGCGAAGTGAATTTACACCGAATATACCCTTTTCTATACTGCTCATACAGACAAGACGAGAGGATGGGTCGGATGAACGATCGCTGGCACGCCTACATCCGGCAGGATATCAAGCTGGAGCCGACCGGCAGCGGGCTGCTCGACGGAATCGCATTCGCGGCAAAAGACGTGTTTGCCGTCAAAGGCTACATTCAGGGAGCCGGCAGCCCGGATTGGTCGCGGACGCATACGGCCGCCGCAGGTCATGCGCACGCGATCGAGCGGCTGCTAGCAAGCGGTGCCAGGCTGAACGGCATGACGCACACCGACGAGATGATGTACAGCTTAAACGGCGAAAATTACAACTATGGAACGCCGATTAATCCGAAGGCCGAGCAGCGCATTCCGGGCGGCTCATCAAGCGGCTCCGCCGTTGCGGCGGCGGCAGGTCTCGCCGATCTCGCGATCGGCACCGATACGGGAGGCTCCGTCCGCATCCCGTCCTCGTACTGCGGCGTATACGGTTTCCGGCCGACGCACGGTCGCGTGTCGATGGACGGCGTCGTGCCGCTCGCGCCGATCTTCGATACGGTCGGCTGGATGTCTTCTTCGGCCAAGCTCGCGGCGCATGCCGGCGAGGTGCTGCTGGAACAAACCGCCGGACAGAGGGATGAACTATCGCTGCCGCGCCGGCTGCTCGTCGCGGAAGACACGCTGCGCGCAGCCGACCAGCCGACGCAGGCGGCATTGATGCCGTTAATCGACGAGTTGGCCGCGTCTTTCGGGCAGACCGAACGCATTACGATCGCAGAAGAGGGGCTGGAGGCGTGGATGCGCATCTTCAAGCTCCTTCAAGGCGTCGATATCTGGCAGACGCACGGACTTTGGATCGAGCAGGCACGACCGCGGTTCGGGCCGGGTATCGCCGAGCGGTTCGCGTGGACGCGAACGATCGCGGACGCCGACTGTGTCCGGGAGCGCGAGGCCATGGCCGACATACGCGCGCGGTTAGCCGCTTTGCTGGGCGACGACACTTTGCTCGCGATACCGACGGCGACCGGTCCGGCGCCGCTTCGCAATACGCCGCTTGCGCAGATGGAACAGCTTCGCATCCGCACGCAGCAGCTGTCCTGCATCGCAGGGCTTGGCGGCTTGCCGCAGATTACGCTGCCCTGGGCGAACGTAGGCGGTTGTCCGGTCGGGCTGTCCCTTATCGCCGGGCCCGGGCAGGACCTGAAGCTGCTGCGATGGGCTGCAGAATGGGAAGCGCAAGAACGGAGCGCCGTGGATGCGACGACAGAGCTTTGATTCAAGCCAATTATAGACCTGGGATCGCTAATGGCATTAATGAAGGCCGCAGACGAGGGCAAAGGAGAGGGCAGGGATGAACAGAGCGGCAGTCGGCAAGCAAGCGATGGTCGTCAGCCCGCATTACCTGGCGTCGGAGGCTGGCGCCGAGATGCTCCGTCGGGGCGGCAATGCGTTCGACGCGGCCGTCGCCGTAAGCGCGTGCCTGGGCGTCGTTTATCCGCATATGACGGGACTCGGCGGCGATTGCTTCTGGCTGACGTATCGGGCGGGCGAAGGCCGCGTTCGTGCTTACAACGGCAGCGGCCGATCCGGCGCTGCAGTCGACCGGGACTGCTTCGCCGGCATGGAGTCGATTCCGCATCGCGGCGCCCGCAGTGCGATTACGGTGCCGGGCATGGTTGACGGCTGGGCGGCCGTGCAGGGCCAGAACGGCAGGCTGACGCTGGCGGAGGCGTTGGCGCCGGCGATCCGCCACGCGGCCGAAGGGTTTCCTTTGTCGCCGGATCAGCACTTCTTTACCGTGAAATGCAAAGACATGCTGGGCGAGTGCCCGGAGACAGCCGCGATCTATCTGCCGCATGGAACAGTTCCCGCTGTCGGAGACCGCTTCGTGCAGCGCGAGCTGGCGGCGACTTTACGGGCGCTTGTGGACGGCGGGCGCGAAGCGTTCTACGAAGGCGAGATCGCGCGGGCGATCGTCGCGGGCTTGCGCCGGGCCGACGGGCTGCTGTCGGAGGCGGACTTCGCCGCGCATCGCGGCGGCTGGGAGGAGCCGGCGACCGGCGTTTATCGCGGCTATACGCTCTATCAGGCGCCGCCGAACTCGCAGGGGTTTACCGGCATTATGGCGCTGCAGGCGCTGGAGCGCTTCGATCCCGCCGCAACACCGTACGGTTCCTACGCCTACTATCACCGGATGATCGAGGCCATCAAGCTGACGTTTATCGATCGTAACCGGGACCTGACGGACCCTGATTTTCACCGTGTACCGCTCGAACGCTTGCTCAGCCGAGCCTATGCCGACGAGCTGGCCGGACGAATCGATCCGAACCGCGCAATGGACTTCGACAGCCCGCCTGCCGGCAGCGACACCGCCTATGCGGCGGTCGTAGACGAGGAGGGCAATGCCGTCTCGTTCATCCAGAGCCTGTACTTCGAATTCGGCTCAGGTTTTACGGCTGGAAACACGGGCGTCTTGCTGCAGAACCGGGGCTCCTTTTTCTCGCTGGATCCGACGCATGTCAACACGCTGGAGCCGAACAAGCGGACCTTTCATACGCTGATGCCCGCCATGGCATGCCTCGATGGCAAGCCGAGATTTTTGTACGGCACCCAAGGCGGCGAAGGGCAGCCCCAGACGCAGACGGCGATTTTCACGCGCATGGTCGATTACGGAATGGCGCCGCATGAGGCGGTCGCCGAGCCGCGCTGGTTGTGGGGACGAACATGGGGCGAGGCCTCGCGCGAGCTGAAGCTTGAGGGGCGAATCGACGAAGAGACGATCCGGCGTCTCTCGGAGGCGGGTCACGACGTTCGCGTCGTAGATGCCTACGACTATCGGATGGGACATGCGCATGCGATAGCGATCGACGGCGACGGCATGAAGCGCGGCGGCACGGATCCCAGGTGCGATGGCGCCGCGATCGGCTGGTAAGCCGTTTTTTTCGTAAATGGGGGAGGGGATCGCATGCGTGTTATGAGGATACGGATGGAGGCGCGTGAGCGGACGGCGATTCGACTGCCGCAGGGATTGCTGACTGTGGAAGCGTTGGGCGAGGCTGCGGAACGGAGCTGGCCGGAGGAGCTTCCTGCGCTGCTGGAGTCGGGGGCGTTAGCGGATATTCGCGCTTGGCTGTCGACCGAAGAAGGAGCGGGCATCGCAGCGTCTTTGCCGCCTTTAGCGTCAGAAGGGTACGAAGCCGCGCCTATTATTCGCCGTCCCCGCAAGATATGGGGAATCGGGTTCAATTACTTGAGCGAGGAGCAGGAGCGGGATCGTGAAAAATGGGAAGGCGAGGAGCCGGTCGGGTTTATGAAGCCCGACACGAGTCTGATCGGTCCGGGCGACAGCATTGTGCTGCCGGCCGGCGTGGGTCGCGTGCAGGCGGAGGCGGAGCTCGCCATCGTGATCGGAGCCGTCTGCAAGGACGTGAGCGAAGCGGATGCGCCGCGCTACGCGTCGGGATTTGTCGCGGCGATCGACGCGACCGCTGCGGACGTACATGCGCGGCACCCCCGTTTCCTCACACGGGCGAAGAGCTACGATACGTTCTGCAGTCTCGGCGCCGAGCTGATCACGCCGGACGAGCTCGGCGATATCGACCGATTGACGGTATCGACGGCACTGAATGGAGAAGTTCGGCACAGCCTGCCGGTGTCGAGCATGATCTATCGTCCCTGGCGCGCGATCGCCTTCCACTCCCGATTCATGACCCTGCTGCCTGGCGACGTAATCTTGACCGGCACGCCAGGCGCCGTTCCCATCGCAGAGGGAGACCGGGTTGCCTGCCTGATCGACGGATTCGAACAGCTGGTGAATCCGGTGCGCAACCAAGCTTAGCCTGTTTTAAAAGAAGCCGCAAGGCAAACCTCGATACAGATCGGGGATTGCCTTGCGGCTTTTGCTGTTATACCGCGGACTTGTTCAAGATAAAGTCCTCAACGTCGAAGGCCTTGAGCGGCTTGCTGATATAGTAGCCTTGCATCTCGTCGCAGCCCTGCTGAGCGAGAAATTCGGACTGGGACAGCGTCTCGACGCCCTCGGCCACGACTTGAAGATTCAGGTTGTGCGCCAGCGCGATGATGGTTGCCACGATTGACCGGTCCTTCGTCTCCGAATGCATCTGGCGGACGAACGACTGGTCGATCTTGAGCCGGTCGACGGGGAAGCTCTTCAGGTAGCTCAGCGAGCTGTAGCCCGTGCCGAAGTCGTCGATCGAGATGGAGACGCCGAGCGTCTTGAGCTGGCGCAGCGTCTCGATCGAGCGATTGACGTCCATCGTCATCGACTCGGTAATCTCCAGATCGAGGAGCTCGGGGGGCATGCCCGTCTCGCGGACGACGCGCTCTACGGATTCGGCAAAGTCGGGGCTTACGAACTGGCGGCTCGACAGGTTGACGGACATTCGCAGAGGACCGACCTCCGAATGGCTCCAGCGGCGGGCAAGCGTGCAGGCGGTGCGAAGCGCCCACTCGCCGATCGGCACGATCATGCCCGTCTCCTCGGCAAGCGGGATGAACTCGGCCGGCGAGATAAGCCCCTTGGTGCTGTGCTGCCAGCGGATGAGCGCCTCCACGCCGACGACCTTTCCGGATGCGAGTTCGACCTGCGGCTGATAGACGAGGAAAAACTCGCCGCGGTCGAGCGCCTTGCGCAGCTCGTTTTCTAACTGGACCCGTTCGAAAAGAGAGTCGTTCATCGACAAATCGTAGAAGTTGAACGTGTTCTTCCCGTTTTCCTTGGCCGAATACATCGCGGTATCCGCGTTTTTCATGAGCGAGATGAGCGAATCGCCGTCCTCGGGGAACAGCGCGATGCCGATGCTGGCGGTGATATGCACGTCCTTGCCGCGCAGCGAGAACGGGATGTCGAGCTCTCGGTTGATCCGGGCCGCGATCGTCTGCGCATCCTCACGCGAGATGCCGCCCGTCAGCAGCACGGAAAATTCGTCACCGCCCAGCCGGGCGACGATGCCTGCATGCTTGACCGCCTCGCTCAGCCGGTCGGCGACGGAACGGAGCAGCAGGTCGCCGACGTCGTGCCCCTGCGAATCGTTGACCAGCTTGAAGCGGTCGATGTCGAGGAACAGTACGGCGGCGGACTGTCCGTCCTGCTGCTGATCCGCGATCGCCTTGACGAGCTGCTGCTCGAACAAGCGCCGGTTGGGCAGTCCCGTCAGCTCGTCGTGATGCGCCATATGGTTCATTTGCCATTCGGCCTGCTTGCGTTCCGTGATGTCGCGGACGATCGTGTAGACGCCGACGACCTTGCCTTCGACGAGGACGGGTACATTGGTATTGTTGACCTCAAGGCGGCGGCCGCCGCGATGGATAAGCGCGCAGTCGAAATTGCGCGACTGCCCGGCGACCGTATGCTGAAAATTGACGGACACCGTGTGCTGGTATTCGGGAGAGATCATGTCTCTCAGCCTGAGCTTGGACAGCGCGTCCCATTCGTAGCCGGTCAGGCGGAAGGCTGCCAGGTTGGCATCCAGCAGCTTGCCTTCGAGATTGTAGGAAAAGACCGCGTCCTGGCTGTGCCTGAACAGCGACTCGATCCGCATATCCCGCTCCAGTTGACGACGCATCTGCGCCTTCCAGAACCGTTCCATGAAGATGGCGGCGAACGCAATTCCGATCACGAACAGCGTAGCGAATCCCAGGAAAAAGGAGATCATGGCGGAGGAGTCGCTCTGTACGGCGGACGGAATCTCATCCGGAGAGGTCCACGAGACAAGCGCCAGGCCGATATGGATCGACGCGGTAAAGGCCGTTCCGAGAAGCAGGCCCGCGATGGCCTTGCGCTTGGGGCCGCGCGACGTCTGGAACTTGTAGGCGATCCAGAGGACGACGATAAACACGGCGGCGACGACCAGCGCGAACCAGGCGAACGTCCCGGCCTCAAAGCGCGGGTGAAGGCTGGCGCGCATGGCTTGAAGGCCTGCATAGGGAAGGACCGCCGCGCAAACCCCAGCAATGCCGCCGCGCAACACGAGCGTCCGCTTGCGAAGCTTGGGCTCGCCGACGGCCCGGAGGACCAGCGCCGCAGCCGCCCCGGCGATTGCCAGCGTCAAGATCACGGTGCCATAATCGTAGTTGACGCCTGTGGACCACTTGTAAGCATTGATCTCGTAAAAACAGACAGCCCAAATGCCCGCCCCCATAACCGCAATCCCGCATGCCAGCCAGGCGAGGCGAGAGCGTCCCTTGGAAGCGGCAGCATATTGAAGCGACATGCTTAGGCCGGTATAAGCGGCGATGGAAGCGACGAAGCAGGATAAAACGACCATGGTCGCATTGTATGAGCTTTGAAGTTCGATCAACGTGACCATCCTAACCATGGCAATGATTGACATGAAACGACATAATCTGATTTTACCGGGTTAACAGCGTGTTGAATAGGCCTATTTATTCATTAAGGTATAAATAAAGCACTTTATGCCAAATTTAGGTTCAATTGTGAGTTTGCAAAGAACGTGACGTAATAGCCGGCATAAGCGTCCAGATGCGCTTAACGGCTTTATTTGAGCGTGGCGGAGGAGGGGATCTTGCCTTTTGGCGCTTATCAGCGTGTTATGGGGCGTGGCGGAGGGGGCGATCGTGCCTTTTGGCGCTTATCGGGGCGTTATGGAGCGTGGCGGAGGGGGCGATCGTGCCTTTTGGCGCTTATCGGCGCATTATGGGGCGTGGCGGAGGGGGCGATCGTGCCTTTTGGCACTTATCGGTGCGTTATGGGGCGTGGCGGAGGGGGCGATCGTGCCTTTTGGCGCTTATCGGCGCGTTATGGGATGTTGCGGAGGGGGCGATCGTGCCTTTTGGCACTTATCGGCGCGTTATGAAGCGTCCCGGTTGCGGCGATCGTGCCCAATTGCGCTTATCGGCATAGTGTTCGGCGGGTTTTCCGTGTAACGCAGCTCCCGGCGGCGGTTTCTGAAGGAGTTGCGAGGTTTTTCCGCGTTACTCTGATCTCGTGCGGCGGTTTCTGTGGAAGTTGCGAGGTTTTTCCGTGTAACGCAGCTCTCGGCGGCAGTTTCTGAAGGAGTTGCGAGGTTTTTCCGCGTTACTCTGATCTCGTGCGACGGCTTCTACGGGAGTTGCGCGGTTTTTCCTTGTAACGCAGCTTTCGGCGGCAGTTTCTGAAGGAGTTGCGAGGTTATTTCGCGTTACTCTGATCTCGAGCGGCGGTTTCTGCGGGAGTTCCGAGTTTTTCAGTTCAAATGAAAAACCCCGCCCGGACGATGTCTGGACGGGGGGAGGCGTGAATTACGCTATTAATCCTTTAGCACGTTAAGGAACGCCTTCGGAATGTCGGTCTCGAAGCGCAGCCCCTCACCCGTACCAGGGTGGACAAAGGCGAGTACCCGCGCGTGCAGCCCGAGGCGTCCGAGCACCTTGGAGCGCGCGCCGTACTTTTTATCGCCGACGACCGGGTGGCCGATGTCCTGCATGTGGACGCGGATCTGGTTTTTGCGGCCGGTCTCGAGCTTGACTTCGAGCAGCGAGAGCTGCGACTTGGCCTCGAGCGTCCGGTAATGCGTCACCGCATGCTGGCCGTCGTTCGGATAAGGGCTGGAATACATTTTAAGCGTCTTGCTCTCTTTGAGCCAGGAAGATATCGTGCCTTCGGCACGAGCGACGCGGCCTTCGACCAGCGCGACATAGATCCGTTCGGTGACGGCTTCCTGCCAGTTGTTCTGAAGGTCCTGCTGGATCTCTTCGCGCTTCGCGAACATCATGACGCCCGAGGTGTCCCGATCGAGCCGGTGGACGACGAAGATACGGCTGCGGGGGTCCGCCCGCCGCACGTGCTCGGTCAGCTGCCGGTAGGCGGTCACCTCGTTCTCCTGCGCCGAAGCGATCGACAGCAGGCCGGCGTCCTTGGCGACCACGATCAGGTCGTCGTCCTCGAACATGATGGACAAGCCGATAAGCGGAGGTACCTCTTCGATCCGCTCTCGGCTTACGGAGACGGAGGCGCCCGGCGCGAGCGGGTGGTTGTAGGCCGTGACGGGCGAACCGTCGACGGACACTTGGCCGCGAGCGAGGATCGCCTTGACGGCATTGCGCCCCTGCCCGCTCAGCTTGGCGAGCAGGAACGGCAGCAGCTCGACCGGCTCCTGAACCGTGAAGCTGCGCGAGCCTCCGCCGGCTTGGCGCTTCGGTTCGCTTGCTCGGCCGGCAGGCGCTCCCGCTTTGCCCCCGGCGCGTCCTTGGGCAGGCCGCCCAGCTTCGACACCTCGTCTGCCTTGTCCGTCCCTAGCCGAGCCGTCCCAAGCCGAGCCGCCTCTGCCCGAGCTGTCTCTAGCCGAACCGCCTCTGCCCGAGCTGTCTCTAGCCGAACCGCCTCTGCCCGAGCTGTCCCTAGCCGAACCGCCTCTGCCCGAGCCATCCCTAGCCGAACCGCCTCTGCCCGAGCCGTCTCTAGCCGAACCGTCTCTGCCCGAGCCATCCCTAGCCGAGCCGCCCTTCCCGGAGCGGCTTCCCCGCACATCGTCGTTTCCGCTGGAAGTGCCGGCCTTCGCGCGCGGCCCGCCGGCTTGTCCTCGTCCGCCTCGATCGTTTTTCCCATTCATCTCTCTGTTCCCTCCGGTCATTGCGCCCCGTCCGCATCTCCCGCGCGGCAGGCGTGGTGTCTTTATTCTAATAGATAAAGCCATTTGCAACAAATCCGCATGAGTGCCGCTTCAAGGCGAATTCCAGATTCAGGATTGACACGGCTTCCCGGCAGTGTTTATACTGTGTATAAGGATATACACACAGTATGAGTGACGGAGGCGAGCGGATGTCTGGATGGCGCGCGACCAAGGCGCTGGCGACTTTCGAGTTCAAGCGCGATTGGCTGGGTCTGGTGTTTACGGCCGTATTCGCCCTATACGTCGGCACGATTATCAGCGCGCTAATCGACGATAGATTCAACGACAGCGGCGTATCCCGCTATTTGAGCGGCATGGTGGACTGGCTGTACACGTTCACGATTCCGGCGTTCGGCTGCGCGATGAACCGCACGATGTTCGCATACTGGAGAGGGGACGTCTTCACCAAGCGGCTGTCGCACTGGCGGACGATGCCGATTCCCGTAGCGCGGATGGCCAGTGCCCGGATGCTGCTCGCGGGAACGACGCTGGCTGCGATCGGCGCGATCTTTTTCACCGTCCAGTACCTGCTGGCGCCTGCGCTTCGAGACCGGGTGTCCCCAGGCGAGTGGGCGGCTGCGGCGGCGGTCTGGCTCTGCTACGGATTGATCATGAACGCGGTCATTCTGTATTTGGAGATGGGCTTCAACGGAAGAACCTACGTCAAGTCCTATCTGACGATCTGCCTGCTGCTCGGACTGATCTCGCTAGGCGCGGCCTGGCAGGGATTCAGCCTTGTGGGCGAACTTCTGGATTCGGTCCGCGAAGCGCCGGTACTGCTGCCGGCCGGAACGGCGCTGATCGCGGCAATCGCGCTCTACGTCATGCGGCGGGCGATCGTCAAGCGAATGGAGAGCAGGAGCTATACTTTTTAATGAAGTAACGGGAGGAAATGAGGCGAGGCGGTGTGTGGATACCCGTTCATATCGATGAGAATCGGCCCGAGCCTCTGTACCATCAAGTGGAGGTCCAGCTGCGAAGCCTCATCCTTAGCGGCCAGCTGGCGGAGGGCACGCTGCTGCCGTCCATCCGGGAGTTCGCGGCCGATCTGAGATGCAGCGCCATTACGGTGCGAAGAGTGTATCAGGATCTGGAGAATGAAGGGCTCCTGCGCACGAGACAAGGGACAGGGACGTTCGTAGCGGGCATCGATCAGTCGGCGCGGGATGAGTTCAGGCTCGTGCGCGTCGTCGAAGCCTTCGAGCGTGCGGTAGAGACCGGACTGCAGCTGCAGTGCAGCCGCGAGGAGATGGAGCGAATCTGGCGCGAAGCCTATGAGCGCAAGCGGGCGGAGGCCGAGGGGGAAAAGGGGGGGCAGCGATGAGTCTCGGAATGTACGGTTTGGAAAGAACGGAGAGCGGCAACGAAGCCGTCTCGCTGAAGGGAGCGGCCGTCCGGCACGACGGGTTCGCGCTCGGACCGCTCGATTTGACCGTGCCTGCCGGGATGGTGACCGCCATCGTCGGACCGAACGGCTCCGGCAAGAGCACGCTGCTGCGGCTGCTGCTCCGGCTCGCGCCTTGCGAGGGAGAGGCGGCGGTACTCGGCCAGCGTCTGTCGCCGGACAGCGATGAGGGGCTGAGGGAGAGGATCGGCTTCGTATCCGAGCTGCCCCACGCTTACGAGAATCATCTCACTGCCGATGAGAAGGCCCGGTTCGCCTCCAAGTGGTACCCCGGCTGGAGCTGGGAAAGATACGAACGGCTGATGCGAAGCTTCGACGCCGATCGCGTCAAAAAGCTCGGCAAGATGTCCAAGGGAATGCGGCGCAAGGCGGAGCTAGCGGTCGCGATGGCCCACGATCCGGAGCTGCTGCTGCTCGACGAGCCGTCTTCCGGCCTCGACCCTTCAGCCTGGAAGGCGCTGCTGGACGAACTCACGCGCTACATGGACCGGGGGGACCGCACGCTGATTTTTGCGACGCACATCACGGAGGAAGTGCGCCGGCTCGCGGACTACGTGCTGTTCATGCATCGGGGCCGGTGTCTCGGGCTGTATGAGAAGGACCGGTTGTTCGAGGCATGGCGGGTGCTGGCCGTCCAGCGGACGGACGGTGCGGCCGGCAAGGAGGACGCGGCTCGGCTGCTGAAGCAGGCGCCGGGCGTCCAGGGGGCGCAGGAGGCAGGCCCCGGCATCTGCCGGATCGAGTCCGACGCGCCCGAGGAAACGGAGGCTTATTGCCTCTCGAACGGCTATCGGATTCTGTCCTCGCAGCGCATGGAATTGGAAGAGATCATGGCTTGTCTAGTTCGGAAGGGGGATGCGGGAAGATGAATCCGCTGGTAATCGAAAAGGTGTTCAAGCAATACGGGGACAAGACAGCCGTCAACGGGCTTAGCTTCGAGGTGGCCCAAGGCGAGATTTACGGCTTGCTCGGCGCGAACGGCGCGGGAAAGACGACGACGATGCGCATGGTGCTCGGACTCATTCTCCCGGATGGAGGCAGCATCCGTTACCGCGGGAAGACCTACAGCACAGAGCAGCTCTCGATGCTGGGCTACCTGCCGGAGGAGCGGGGCATGTACCCGAAGATCAAGGTGAGCGAGCAGATTCTGTATCTGGCGCAGCTGCGCGGCATGTCGCGCCGGGACGCCGACGCGAACCTGAAACGGTGGCTCGACCGGTTTCAGGTGCCGGAGTACTACAACAAAAAGGTCGAGGAGCTCTCCAAGGGCAACCAGCAGAAAATCCAGTTCATCGCCGCGGTCATTCACAAGCCAAGCATTCTCATTATGGACGAAGCGTTCAGCGGTCTTGATCCGGTCAACGTCGAGCTGCTGAAGTCGACGGTCAAGGAGCTGCGCGACGATGGCGCGAGCATCGTCTTCTCGACGCACCGGATGGAGCATGTCGAGGAGTTGTGCCGCAACATCACGATCATGCACAAGTCGAATCCGGTGCTGCAGGGGCCGATCCGCGACATCAAGAATCGTTTTCCCAAGGAAAAAGTGGTCGTCGGCGCAGAGCGGGATATCCCCGGGCTGGATCGCATTCCCGGCGTTGTCTCCGCGACCCGTACCGAGCGAGGGTACGATCTGCGCATCTCCCGCAAGGAAGCCGCACAGGAGATTCTGAAGCACGCAATGGCACAAGGCCCGGTCGAACGCTTCGAGCTGCTGGAGCCGACCCTGAACGAAATCTTCATTAAGACGGTAGGTGAGAGCCATGAATAGCATGCGTACGGTCATTGCCTTCACGATGCGGAACAAGCTCCGCAGCAAATCCTTCATTATAACGACGATTATCCTCGGCATTCTGCTCGTCGTCGGCGCCAACGTACCTTATTTCATCGACAAACTGACGGGGCCGGGCTCGGCCGCGAAGGTGGGCTATATCGCAAGCGAACAAGGCGAGATCATCACAGGGCTGGAGCAGCAGTTCGGAATGGCGGAGAAGCAGCAGGTGGAGCTCGTGCCGATCGAGGCGTCCGGCTCCGAAGCCGACAAGACGGCCGCCCTCCAGCAGGCGATCGACGACGGCAAAATCAAAGGCTATCTTACCTTTACCGATAACCAGGAAGTCGGCTTCCCCGACGTCGTCTACCACTCCAAGAAAATGCTGGACAGCGGCACCTCCGGCGCCCTGCTGGCCGGGCTGCAAACCGTGAAGACGCAGCAAGCCGTGCGGGACGCGAACCTGACCAACGAACAATATTTCAAGCTGCAGGCGCCCGTTAAGCTCGACACCGTCCAGATCGCTGACGGCGGCGGCAAGACGGAGGCGGAGCAAGGGACGGCCATCGGCTTGACCTACGCCATCCTCATCCTGCTGTTCATGTCCGTCATGATCACCGGCCAGCTGATCGCGACCGAGATCACCGCCGAGAAGAGCTCGCGCGTCATGGAGATCATCGTCACGAGCGTGGCGCCGCTCAAGCAGATGTTCGGCAAGGTCATCGGCACTTTCCTCGTCGGCCTGCTCCAGCTCGTCGTGCTCGTCGGTGCGGCGCTCGTCAACCTCACGCTGCCGCACAACAAGGGTGCGCTCGAGAAGTTCGGTATCGACCTCTCCAGCATCGAGCCGAAAATGATCATCTTCGCGATCGTCATGTATCTGCTCGGCTACTTCCTGTATGCGATGCTGTTCGCCGCCATCGGCTCGCTCGTCAGCCGGACGGAGGATCTCAGCCAGACGTCGATGCCGGTCACGATGCTGTCGCTCGCGGGCTTCTACATCGCCATCTACGGCCTGACGAACCCCGAGAGCACGTTCATCACCGTATGCTCGTTCATTCCGTTTTTCTCGCCGTTCATCCTGTTCCTCCGCATCGGCCTCGCCGATCCGGCCTGGTGGGAGATCGTCCTGTCGGTCGGCATTCTGATCGCTTCCGTGCTGATCATCGGCTGGCTCGCCGCCAAGATCTACCGCGTGGGCGTGCTCATGTACGGCAAGAAGCCATCGTTCAAGGAAGTATTTAAGGCGCTTCGCGCTTATAAGGTGTAAGACAAATCAGGATCAGAGGCAGTCCGGGACTTCTTTTCAGTCCAAGGCTGCCTCTTTTATATTTCGCAAGTCGCAGCTAACCAAGATACGGCGAAGGGGTGGTTTTTCAGCGAACGGACAGACCGGACGGTCGATCGCTTCTCCGCGAGATACGTCCGCATTCTCGTCACGGATTCCGTCCAAAGCGGCAGCCTGTATGCCCGAATCGTGGACGTCGAGCTGTACGGCAATGCCAGCCTGACGTCGGGCAAGACGCTGACGGCGACGGACGAATACGCCGTCGACGCGCGTTATGCCTCGAATGCCGCCGACGGCAAATCCACCACGTTCTGGAGCTCGATCAAGTGGAGCGGCGCGAGCGATTATAAGTGGCTTCAAGTCGATCTTGGCGATACGCGTGCCATCGGACGCTGGGCGGTCAAACATGCGACCGGAAACGCGACGACGAAGAGCTATAAGCTTCAAGCGAGCAGGGAGGCGCGACCGGCCCCTGGGTCGACGTCGATCTCGTCGTGCGCAATACGGCACTCGTGACGGATCGTACCGTCGCGCCATTCGATGCGAGGTACGTCCGCGTCCTTGTGACGAACCCCGTCCAGAGCGGAGACCTGTATGCTCGTATCGCCGAACTGGAATTGTATTGATTAAATATCCAAGCCTTGAGGGGAAACCTTCAAGGCTTTTGTTCATGTAGAAGATCTCATTTGGAAGATTGTATGGAAATGACCGAGTATAAGACAATTTATGCCCGTAGTGCGATGGAAGAGGATGTGACACTTTTAAAGAAGAAGCGCCGCAGCAGGATGAGCTGGCGACAGGCGCTTCAACGAATGCCGATTCGGCAACGGAAAGGAGGAATTGAGGAACGTTCGGCAAGGGAATGACGAGCTCGGATTCGACGCTTCATGCAAGACCATTCGATGAAAAGGATGTGTCCGAATGCTGTCGATCGTCAAAAAGTCAGGCCTTTCACTGCTTGTCGCCGCATTAATCTCCTCGCCTCTAACCTTGTCCCCCGCCGCCCGCGTGCACGCGGACCCCGTCGAGACGAACGTCGCGCTCGGCCATGCGACCGTCACCGCGAACGGCCTCGTCAAAAACGCGCTCTCGCTCGCCAAGCTCGTCGACGGCGACCGGCAGGCGTCCAATTACTTGCTGATCGACGCAACCGCCGGGCCCAAGTGGGTTCAGCTCGATCTCGGCGAATCGTTTGACGTCACGCGCGTGAACGTATTGAACGACTTCAATCCTTCAGAGCCTCGGACCGGCAGGGACATCATCGTCCAGCTGTCCAACGACCCTTCGTTTGCAAGCGGTGTCACGACCGTGTTCAACAATGATACGGACAACACGGCCGGCCAGGGCGCAGGGACCGACGCTTCTTATCTGGAGCCGACGGACGGCAGCGGCAAGACCGTGACGCTCTCCTCCCCCGTGAATGCGCGGTACGTCCGCTCCTGGGCGAACGGACACGTCCGGTCCTCGAACAACTCGGTCCAGACCGTCAATACGCCTGTCGAAGTGGAAGTGTATGCCGCCGTTCCCGCGACGAATACGTCCCTGCCGAGCGCCGTCGGCCTGACGGTGGGCAGCGCCTCGGTCAACAGCGCGAGCTTGTCCTGGACGAGTCCGGGACCGTCGGCCGTCAGCGGCTATGACATCCGTTACTCGACCTCTCCCATTACGAGCGCTAACTGGGACAACGGTCTCGTCGTCAAACGGGTGACCGGCGAGCCGTCCCCCGCAGCGGCTTCCACCGCCCAGAGCATGATCGTGAAGGGGCTGTCCTCCGGCACGCCGTTTTACTTCGCCATGAAGACGGTCGGCAGCCCGGGACAGGTATCCGCACTCTCCTCCTCCGTCCAAGTCTCGACCCTGCCGGTCGCCAACATCGCCCTCGGCAAGCCGGTCACGTCGAACGCAGGCAGCTCGACCGGACAGCCGTTCCCGGCCTTGACGGACGGCGTGAAGACGCGCGACGCTTATTTGCTCTATAGCGTCGCCGACGGTCCGAAGTGGGTGCAAGTCGATCTGGGCAAAACCTACGACATCGCCCGGATCAATATTCGCAACGATTGGGGCGCCTCCGCGGACGTCTATCGGTATGCCCGCGACATCGTCGTCCAACTGTCCAACGACGCGAGTTTTGCGAGCGGCGTCGTCACGGCGTTCAACAACGACGGTGACAACAGCGCCGGGCTAGGCGCCGGCACGGACGCCGAATACATGGAGCCGGCCGACGGCAGCGGCAAGGACATCTTGCTCGCCGACACGGTCGGCGCGCGTTATGTCCGCTATTGGGCGAACGGCCATGTCCGGGTCAACGGCTCGGTTAATACCGTCGACACGCCCGTCGAGCTCGAAGCGTACGCCGATCCCCAGGACAGCTCGCCGCCCGCCGCGGTGGCGAACCTGGCGAGCACCTTCGTCTCCTGGCAGTCCGCCGATCTCGCCTGGACGGCGCCAGGCGGCGACGGCAATACGGGCACGGCGGTTGCTTACGACCTCCGTTACGCGACGAGCGCGATCACGGCGTCCAACTGGTCCTCCGCGACGCCTGTCTCCGGCGTTCCGGCGCCGAAGACGGCCGGCTCGGCCGAGTCGTTCACGGTGACCGGACTGACGCCGGGCATGACCTATTACTTCGCGCTGAAAGCGAAGGATCTCGTCAACGAATCGCCGATCTCGAACGTCGTGACGATCACCACGCCGACGGCGGACACGGTCGCGCCGGCCGCCATCGCGAACCTGCAGGCGACCCAAGCGATGTTCAAGTCCGTCAAGCTGACCTGGACGGCGCCGGGCGACGACGGCACGAACGGCAAAGCTGCGAGCTACGACGTACGGTACTCGACCTCGCCGATCACGCTTGCCAACTGGGCGTCCGCGACCCAGGCGGAGGGCGAGCTGCCGCAGCCGACCGCGGGCACGGCCATGCGGTTCAAGGTGACGGAGCTGACGGCAGGCACGACCTACTACTTCGCGGTCCGGACGACGGACGCCGTAGGCAACGTATCGGGGCTGTCCAATTCCGTGAGCGCCACGGTCGCGACGCCGACGGCCGACGCCGTCACGGTCTCCTCGCTCTCCGCCCTGCAGACGGCGATCGATGGCGCGCCGGCAGGCGGCCGCGTCATCACGCTGGCCGCGGGCACCTATAACCAGACGACGCCGATCAATATTACGGGCAAGAACAATATCACGATCCGGGGCGCCGGCAGCAATTACACGGCGACGGTGGTGAAGGGGCTCGGCATCAACAACAGCGCGCTCGACATCAATTTCAAGGTCAACGACTCCGATTATGTCACGTTCAAGAACATGACGATTCAGGATTCCTATTATCATGCCATCCAGGTCAATCTGGGCTCGAAGTACTTCCATGCCGACGGCTTGAAAACCTGGGACAACGGCGAAGGCGGCTTCAAGACGACCTTCGACCTGAACAGCGGCAGCGGGTACACCGATTACGGCATCATCGAGAACTCGCTGATCGGCTACACCGCGAGCGGCATGCGCAGCGTCGTGGAAGGCGTCGACCTGATCGCCTCCAAGGGCTGGATCGTCCGCGGCAATCGCGTCGAGAACGCCAAGACGTCGAATAACGGCGGCGGCTACGGCATTTTCGCCAAAGGGAATTCTATCGATACGATCTTCGAGAACAACGTGATCGTAGGCAGCTTTGTCGCCATGTCGTTCGGCGGCGGCGGCACGGGGGCGACCTTCTTCCGCAACCAGGACCAGACCTACGAGCATCGCGGCGGCATCATCCGCAACAATGTCGTCTTCGGCGCTACGGATACGGGCGTCTACCTGAACAAGGCCAACGGCTACAAGGTGTACAACAACACGATTCTGAACACCGGATCCGGCGTCGGCGCCATTGAGCCAAGGTTCGCCGGCACGAGCGGAGAGGTGCGCAACAACCTGATGACCGGCACGGTCAAAAACCGCGACAGCGGCACCTCCGTGGCGAGCAATAACATCACGGGAGCGACGGCAAGCTGGCTGGTCGATCCGGCGGGCGGCGACTATCGCCTGCATCCGTTCAACGGGATGGCAGCCAGAGACGTCGGCATGACGCTGGCCGACGTGCCGACCGACATGTACGGCGAAGCCCGTCCGTACGGCGGCGCGTACGACGTCGGCGCCGACGAGTTCGCGCCGAACGAGACGACGCCGCCGGCCGCCATCGGCAATTTGGCCGCAAGCGACATAACGTCCCGTACGTTCCTGTTGACATGGACCGCGGCGGGTGACGACGGCAACACGGGAACCGCGTATGCGTACGACATCCGCTATTCGAATGCCCCGATCACGGAAACGAACTGGAGCAGCGCGCAGAAGGCGGACTCGACGCCGCTGCCTGCGGCCGCAGGGACTTCGCAGTCGGTTAAGATCGTGGGCCCTACGGCAGGCAGCGTCATTTATGCGGCCGTGAAGACGGTGGACGACCAAGGCAATGTGTCGCCGCTGTCAAACATCGTACAGGTTAACACGCCTGCGGTGTCGGGTTCCGAGTTCACGCCGACCGACGACGCCTATGTGGCCGCCTCGGGCGACAGATCCGGCACAAGCCAATCGCTGATCATTCTGAACAACGGCAACAGCACGTATTGGAGTTATTTAAAGGCCGACTTCACCGGTTATTCCGCGACGCATGCCGAACGTGCGGTCTTGAAGCTGTACGTATCGGACATCCCGAACAATCCAAGCCGGCCGCATGCGCTCGCCGTCACCGGTCTGATCAACGACAGCTGGTCGGAAAGTACGGTCAACAGGCTCACCTTGGCCGACGAGACAGGCGCCGTCCCGCTGGGGTCGATCCAGTTAAGCAAGCCGGGCTGGTACGAATTCGACGTCACGGCGTTTATTAACAGCCAGATGACCGACAAAATCGTCACTTTCAAAATTAGCGATCCGCAGGCTCAAGCGGCAAGAGTGGAGCTGAACAGCTCGGAGCATCCGTACAACAGGCCGTTCCTGCTCATCAGCGAAACGGACGATGTCGCGCCGGCGGCGATCGCCGATCTCGCGGCGGGCAAGAAGACGCTGAGCAGCGTGGAGCTCAGCTGGACGGCGCCGGGCGACGACGGCAACGTCAGAACGGCCGGCGAATACGACGTGCGGTACGCCGCTTCGCCGATCACCGAGTCGAACTGGGCGAACGCCACGCCCGTGGTCGGGGAGCCCTCGCCTCTGGCGGCGGGCACCGCGCAGAAGTTCACCGTGCTGGGCTTGACGCCGGGCGCGACGTATTACTTCGCGATGAAGACGCGGGACGATGCGAACAACGAGTCGGCGCTCTCCAACATGGTTCAAGTCGCGCTGGAGTCGACCGTCAATGTTGCGCTCGGCAAGACGGTCAGCACGAACGGCACGGTGTCCGGCGGCGGCTCCGTCTCGGTCGTGACGGACGGCGCGCGGGGCTCGGGCGGGTACGCGCTGATCAGCGTCGCCGACGGCCCCAAGTGGGTGCAGGTGGACCTCGGTCAGGCTTATGCGATCAGCCGGATCAACGTTCTCAACGACTGGGGCGGGGTCTCGGGCTTCGTCAGGACGGGGCGCGACCATGTCGTGCAGCTGTCCAACGATCCGACCTTTGCAACCGGCGTCACGACCGTCTTCAACAACGATACGGACAACAGCGCGGGACTTGGAACGGGCAGCGATGCGGCATATCAAGAGCCGACTGACGGCACGGGCAAAAACATCGTGCTGACGACCCCCGTCAACGCCAGGTACGTCAGATCCTGGGCCAACGGGCACGTAAGAGCCACCGGGGAGACGAATCTGGTCAATACCCCCGTCGAGCTCGAGGTGTACGCGAATACCGGGGATTCGACGGCGCCGGGCACGATCTCGAATCTGTCCGCGTCGGGTACGACCTGGAAATCGACCAATTTGTCGTGGACCGCTCCAGGCGATGACGGCACGACCGGCACGGCGGCAAGCTACGATATCCGGTACTTTACGTCCAGCATCACGGAGAACAACTGGAACGATGCCGTGCAGTTGACGAACGAGCCCGCTCCGGCGATAGCGGGTACCGCGCAGTCGATGGCGGTAACCGGACTACCCGCGGGCACGGCGTTATACTTCGCGATGCGAACGTTCGACGAGACGTCCAACGCGTCGGCCCTGTCCAATGTCGTGCCCGTCACGACGGCGGCGAACGATCCGACGCCGCCTGCGGCGATCGCCGATCTGCAGGCGACGAACCCGGGGCCGCGCAGCGTGCAGCTGACCTGGACGGCGCCGGGCAACGATGGCAACGCCGGCATGGCGGAAGGCTACGACGTCCGGTACTCGACTTCGCCGATTACGACCGAGGCCCAATGGGCTGCGGCGACGCAGGCGGAGGATGAGCTGGCGCAGAAGAGCCCGGGCCAGGCGATGAAGTACCAGGTCAACCAGCTCCAGACGGGCGTGACCTATTACTTCGCGGTCAGGACGTACGACGACGGCGGCAACTACGGCGGGCTGTCCAACGCCGTCAGCGCGACGACCTTCACGCCGACGCCGGACAGCGCGACGGTCACGTCGCTGGCCCAGCTGCAGCAGGCGATCGACCAGGCGCCCGCGCAGGGCCGGATTATTACCCTTGCCGCGGGGACTTACAGCCAGACGGCGACGATCAACATTAACGGCAAGAACAATATTACGATCCAAGGCGCGACGGCGAACTATGACGACACGGTCGTCGCCGGCCCGGGCATTAACGCCTCGAGCATGGATATTAACTTCAAGGTCAACGATTCGGACTATGTTACGTTTAAGAACATGACGATCCGCGACTCCTACTACCATGCGATCCAGGTGAACTCGGGATCAGATTATTTCCGCGCCGATCACCTGAAGACCTGGGACAACGGAGAGGGCGGCTTCAAGTCGACCTCGGGCGGCAGCCTGGATCTGCCTTACGCGGACTACGGCACGATCGAGAACTCCTTGATCGGCTACACTTCGGGCGGTACGCGCAGCGTCGTGGAAGGCGTCGACCTGATCGCGGCCAAGGGCTGGGTCATCCGGGGCAACACCTTCCAGAACGCGAAGATGTCCGGCGGCGGCGTCGCCTATGCCTTCTTCGCCAAAGGCAATTCCATCGATACGCTCGTCGAGAACAACGTATTCCAGAACAGCTTTATCGCCATGTCGTTCGGCGGCGGCGGTACCGCTCCGCAGTACTTCCGGAACGGGGATACGTCGCTTGAGCACCGAGGCGGCATCATGCGCAACAATGTCGTGTACGGCACGGCCGACGCGGGCGTCTATATGAACAAGGCTTCCGGCTTCAAGGTTTACAACAACACGATCCTCGGCGTTCCATCGGGCGTAGGCGGCGTGGAGTCCAGGTTCGCGGGAAGCAGCGGCGACGTGCGAAACAACCTGATGGATAAAGCAGTGAAGCTTCGCGACGGCGGCGCGGCTACCAGCAGCAACAACATTACGAACGGCACCGCGAGCATGCTCGTCAATGCGGCCGCCGGCGACTACCATCTGAATGCGGCTACCGCTTCGGCTGCGATCGACGCCGGCATCTCGCTGGCCGCCGACGTGCCGCTCGACATGGACGGCCAGCCGCGTCCGTCCGGCTCGGCGTACGACATCGGCGCCGACGAGCTCAGCCAGGCGCCGGCTGCGCCTACGGGCCTCACGGCCAGTCTTGCAAGCGGCAACGTCCAGCTGGCCTGGAATCTCGTGTCCGGCGCGACGAGCTACGCGGTGAAGCGCGCGACCGTCGCAGGAGGTCCGTATACGAGCTTGGCCACGGGCGTCACGACCAATGCTTATACGGATAACGCTGCCGCGGCGGGCGCGACCTACTACTACACCGTCTCCGCCGTGAATGGGGCCGGTGCGGGACCGAACGCCGCCGAGGCGTCCGTCACGGTACCGCTGGCGGCGCCGACCGGTCTCACCGCAACCGGCGGTAATGGCACGGTCAACCTGGGCTGGACGGCTTCTTCCGGCGCGACCGGCTACAAAGTGAAGCGCGGCACCGTCAGCGGCGGCCCGTACAGCATCGTTGCGACGAGCGTGACCGGCGCCGTCTATGCCGATACGACCGTCTCGAACGGGACGACGTATTATTACGTCGTGAGCGCCGTCAGTTCGGGCGGCGAGAGCGCGGATTCCGCGCAGGTGTCGGCCACGCCTTCCAGCGGCGCGGCGCTGAATAGGACCGGTTGGACAGCGGCAGCTTCGTCTGCCACCTATGGGACGGCTTCTGCGCTGGACGGCAATGCGTCGACGCGCTGGGCGACGAGCGCTGCGCAGCAGGTCGGGCAGTACTATCAGGTCAACATGGGAGCGGCCAAGACGTTCAACAAGATCACGCTCGACTCTACGGGAGGCAACGATTATCCCCGCGCCTACGAGGTGTACGTCTCCTCCGACGGCACGAACTGGGGCACTGCAGTCGCGAGCGGCACGGGCAGCGGCAACGTGCAGACCGTTACGTTCCCCGTGCAGACGGCCCAGTATATCAAGGTCGTGCTGACGGCGGCGGCCTCTCCGTGGTGGAGCGTCTACGAGTTCAACGTGTATGAGCCTTAAGCGCCCGGCTTAGGAATTCGTCTTAGAAATCCGTCTTAGAAATCCGTCTTAGAAATCCATCTTCAGCTTCCGCATGAAGCTCGATCCGGTTCCGACCACCGGCGTCAGCCCGATTTCGGGCCGGCCGGCGGTTTTAACGGGTAACGCAAGAGGACTGTTCCGTCATTCGAGATGACAGGGACAGTCCTCTGTTTGTGCGGGGCAGAAGCCGAAGTCGTTGGATCAGACCGCGTACGGCGTCGCTTCCATCTGCTCGGCCTTGGCGACGGCCGCTTCGAGCGTTATGCCGGCGAAGAGCTGCGCATGCAGGAAGCGCCCGCTGCGCCGATCGTCGACGAACGCGCCGACGGCGATGCCCGGGATGTCGGTCTCCACGGCGTTCGGCGCCTGGGGGCCGCCTAGATCGGTAAGGCACCAGCCCGGATCGGTCAGGCTGGGGGGAAACCTTCAAGGCTTTTTTAACTCATTTACCGGAAATGCATCAAATCACAGTGTTACATCTTGACGCACGTCGGAAATATAAGTCATACTACTTGTGGCAAATAATAGCAAATTAAATTATATACCTTCTGGTATGTATATGAATTCATAAAGAGCAAAGAAGGAGGGCGCGCTTTGCAAAAAAACAAGTTTCAGCTAAAGAGAGAAGCGACGTACCGGATGCTGGTCGAGGCCGGATGGCATTGCTTTGCGGAGAAAGGATTTGCGTCTACGACGCTGGCGGACATCGTGGCGCGGACCGGACATACGAAAGGGGCGTTCTACGGCCATTTTCAAAGCAAAGAGCAGTTGTTCATGCACGTACTGGACTTCCAGATCGAAATCACGGAGGGCTGGTGGGACATTCCACGGGATTATAGCCCATCCGCCTGCACGCTTGAGGAAGTGATCGGATTCACGCTCGTGCGTCTCGGCGAGCTGATGAAGGGGATCGACAACTGGATCGTGACGCTCGTCGATTTTTATCAGCAGACCAAACGGGACGAAGCGATGCAGCGGCAGCTTAAAGAAAAATATCGCCGCTGGATCGCGGGGATCGAGCGCTTGATCGTCACGCTGCAGGACAAGGGTTGGATCGAGAAGGACAAAGACCCGCGCCCGATTGCGATGCAGGTGATCGCTTTTAACGAAGGATATACGATTTTTTCGGCTTTGTTCGGCGGCACGGACCCGCAGGTTTTGATCCAAGGGCTGGTGAAGCTGATGCGGTAGCCGGAGCGCCAGTAGGGGCGCTCGCCGTCGTTCGGTTCGTTATTCACAAAATAAAGGAGTTATGAGAATGAAGCGCAAAGCGATTGCAATCATGCTGGTCTTCCTGATGGCTTCGGCCGTTCTATCGAATGCGGCGGGTACGCCTCGGCATGCTGTCGCCGCAGACGTCTGGACGCCGATTAACAGCGTGGCGGATCTGGCTCAGATCCGGTCCGGACTGTCGGGCCAATACAAGCTGATGACAGATATCGATCTGGCGGGATATGACGCCGGAGACGGCGGGGGTTGGAAGCCGATCGGCGGCAACGGAAGCGAATTTAAGGGAAGCTTCGACGGCAACGGTTTTGTCATCCGCAATATGACGATCGATCGGCCCAGCGATAATAATGTGGGATTATTCGGGGCTGTAGCGAATGCAACGATTACCAACGTGCATCTAACGAACGTCAATGTGAAAGGGCATATGTACGTGGGCGGACTGGCGGGCTTCTGGGACTTGTCTACGATTAGCCGCTCTTCCGTTCAAGGCTTCGTGTCGGGAGCCAATAGTGTAGGCGGTCTTGTCGGCTATAACAGTCTATCGAACATTTCCGACAGTTACGTTGTGGGGCATGTCGCTGCGAAAGCGGGGGCCGTCGATAGTATCGGCGGATTGGTCGGCTACGGTACCGGCAACGGTGCCCGGGGATCAATCGCCCGGTCGTATTCGACAGCTGCAGTCGATGCGGGCACGAATGCCGGGGGCCTGGTCGGACGGATGGACGGTCCTGTGGTTGTGACATCCGCCTATTGGGACGTGGAGGCAAGCGGACAGTCTGCTTCCGCTGCGGGCGAAGGCAAGTCGACTGCACAGATGCTGCAAAAGTCGACGTACTCGGGCTGGGACTTCGCCGGCAACGGGACGGACGACCCGATCTGGGGCATGGTGGAAGGCGCTGCCTATCCGCTTCATTACGGCGATTATAAAAAGGTAGCGCTTGCCTCGCTGAACGTAACGGACGAGGGCGATGAGCCGCAGGCGCTGGATCGCGGTTTTTCCGGCGCTTACGGCGCCTATAGCGTTCGTGCGGGAAGCGAGACGGACCGGGTAAAAGTGTCGGGAACGGCGTTCGCCGCGGGCTCGATCGTCTCGGTCGAAGGCGGAACGGATTCGGAAACCCTTGATCTGGATCCGGGTGAAAATGTGTTCGAGATCAAAGTAAGCGACGCCGGCGATCCGGCTGCGCTGAATGTCGTCTATAAACTGACCGTCAATCGGGAAGACGGAAGCGCGCAATATCCGCATCGGATTGCGACCGCCCAGCAGCTGTCCAAAATCGGCGATTCGGTCGTCGGCTACGAGCTGGACGACAGCTATGAGCTCGAAGCGGATCTTGATCTGACCGCATTCTCCGCGGCAGAGGGCTGGGAGCCTATCGGCAGCGGGGCTTCGCCTTTTGAAGGCGTATTCGAAGGGAACGGCCACACGATTGCGAACGTGAGCGTCAATCGGCCGGCTTCCGATGAACAGGGCTTATTCGGCGTCACGTCCGGGGCGTCCATTTCCCATCTCTCGATCGTGAAGGCGGATATTGCCGGCTCCGACAAGGTCGGCGGCTTGATCGGCCGCGCCGACAACACGATTGTCACCGGCGTATCCGTCCAGGGGGCAGTGTCCGGCTCAGGCGATGTCGGCGGCCTGATCGGCGCTGCGAATGCCTCGAGCGCGTTGAGCGAATCGTATGCTGCGGCCGCCGTACAAGCGGGTAATGGCGGCGGCGGGCTCATCGGCTCGGGTGCGGCAGACGGATCGGTGACGCATTCGTTCTGGGACAGCGAACGCAGCGGGCAAGCTTCCTCGGCAGGCGGCGGTACGCCGCATAGCACGGCCGACATGATGAAGCAGGCTACCTATACGGGCTATAGCGGATCGATATGGGCGTTCGGCAGCGGGAAAAGGTGGGGCATCGTCGAAGGTACGACTTACCCGATGCCCTATGCGAGCCTTCAGGGCGTGAGCCCGACTGCAATCGCGGTCGCTGCGTTCGGCACGACGCTGACGATGACGCCTTCCGTTTTTAATGCTTCGACAGGGACCTACGCGATTGCGCTCGCTGCGCCGGTAGCCCAGGCAGCGTTCACGGTGACGCTGGCAGCAGGCCAGACCGTCTCCATCGGCGGCGTAAACGGCAATACGCGCGAGGTTGATCTGACGTTGGGCGACAATCCGGTCGAGATCGTCGTGACGGGCAGCAACGGGCAGGTTGGCGTTTACCGGTTCACGATTGCGGTGCCTTCTCCTTCGGCGGCGGTTGCGACCGTTCCGCCGGGCGACATTTACGGCATCGGCGACGAGCTGGAATTTGTGGTCGCCTACGATTTCCCCGTTGACATTGATTCCGCCGCGCCGCCGAAGCTGCCGATCGAACTCGATACTGGCGCAGGTCTGTCCGCTTCGTACGTAGGCTTGTCCGGCGGCGATCCGCGCAAGCTGCAATTCCGTTATACCGTTCAGGAAGGAGATCGCGCTGCGGCCGGAATCAAACTGGGGGGCGCGCTCGTCGCTCCTTCAACTTCGTCCGTGACGACAATAGGCAGTCCCGTGTCCTTGGATCTCGCGAGCCCGCTGCCGGATATGCAAGGCATCGTCATCGACGGGGAGCTGCCCGGGATTGAGCTGACGCCTTCGACGACAGCCCCTGTGGGCGGTCCCGTGACGATCGAGGTGGATACGGACGGTACGGGCACCAACATTGCAGGGGTCAAATGGGTGGCGGGGAACCGAAACGTATCCTATTTTGGCAGCGCGGGCACAGCCTTGTCAGGCGGAACGTTCGAGGCTGCGGATAACGGCACGTACACGGTTTATGCGATTGACGAAGCCGGCAACGAACAAGTCGAGACGATCGACGTGACGAATATCGTGTCGGCCAAGCCGACCGTACTGCTCGACTATAACCCCAAGACGGCGGTTCGCGCAGGCGTGGATGTCTCCGTGACGACAACGGTAAATAACGCGGGAGCCGGCAACAAAATCGAGGCGTTGAAGTGGGCGGCAGGCTCGCTGGATGCAGCGGACTTCGGCGATCCGGGCGTCGGAACCGACGTGCCGTCCTCCGGAACATTTCATGTAATCGAGAACGGCACCTACACCGTCTATGCGGTCGATACAGCCGGCAACGAGCGGGTCGAGGAGATTGCGATCGCGAATATCGTGAGCGAAGCGCCAGTCATTACGCTGGACTACACGCCAAAGAAGGCTGTCTCGAATGGGGCAGACATCACGGTGTCAGCAGCCGTAGCTAATGACGCGGCGGGCAACAAAATCGAGGCGTTGAAGTGGGCGGCAGGCTCGCTGGATGCAGCGGACTTCGGCGATCCGGGCGTCGGAACCGACGTGTCATCCTCCGGGAAGTTCCATGTGACCGCGAACGGCACCTACACCGTCTATGCGGTCGATACAGCCGGCAACGAGCGGGTCGAGGAGATTGCGATCGCGAATATCGTGAGCGAAGCGCCTGGCATTACGCTGGACTACACGCCAAAGACGGCAGTCGCCAGCGGGGTCGACATTACGGTGTCGGCAGCCGTAGCAGACGACACGGCGGGCAACAAAATCGAGGCGTTGAAGTGGGCTTCGGGCGCACTGGAAGCAGCGGACTTCGGCGACCCGGGCGTCGGAACCGACGTGTCATCCTCCGGGAAGTTCCATGTGACCGCGAACGGCACCTACACCGTCTATGCGGTCGATACGGCCGGCAATGAGCGGGTCGAGGAGATTGCGATCGCGAATATCGTGAGCGAGGCGCCAGTCATTACGCTGGACTACACGCCAAAGACGGCTGTTTCGGACGGGGTCGACATTACGGTGTCGGCAGCGGTAGCCGACGATGCGGCGGGCAATAAAATCGAAGCGTTGAAGTGGGCAGCGGGTTCGCTGGATGCAGCAGACTTCGGCGACCCGGACGTCGGAACCGACGTGCCGTCCTCCGGATCGTTCCATGTGACCGCGAACGGCACCTACACCGTCTATGCGGTCGATACGGCCGGCAATGAGCGGGTCGAGGAGATTGCGATCGCGAATATCGTGAGCGGGTCGCCGACCATTACGCTGGACTACACGCCAAAGACGGCAGTAGCCAGCGGGGTCGACATTACGGTGTCGGCAGCAGCAGCAGATGATGCGGCGGGCAACAAAATCGAAGCGTTGAAGTGGGCGGCAGGCGCGCTGGATGCAGCAGACTTCGGCGACCCGGACGTTGGAACCGACGTGCCGTCCTCCGGATCGTTCCATGTGACCGCGAACGGCACCTACACCGTCTATGCGGTCGATACGGCAGGAAACCGGAAGGTTCAATCGATTAGCATCGATAACATTGTCGATCCTCCGGTGCCTCCCGCAACTTCATCAAATCCGGTCCTTCATCAGGCTTTCTTTTACCTCGTTCCGGGACGCGAGTATACGCTATCGATTGACGGTCTTGAGCTATTCATACCAGGAGATGCGATCAAGCAGGCGACGACCGTCACGCTTAAAAAGGTGACAGATGAGACCAAAAGCTTGCTTCAGCCCGGTCAATTGATCCTGTCTGACGTCTATGAATTGCTGAAGGACACGCCAGGCAAGTTCGATGCGCCTGTCCGCCTGCGACTAAATTTAAAGAATCAATCCTGGGCCGACGACCAACAACCGGCATTAGTTTACTACGATGAGACGAACGCGAAATGGACGACCATTAAAGGAGGCAGGCTTTCCGGAAATACGCTGGCAGGCGAGACGGATCACTTCACCAAGTTTACCGTGATGCTCGTCACCGACGAGCCAACTTCGGAGCAGCCGAATGCGGTGCCGTCCGACATTGCCGGGCACTGGGCCGAGAAAGAGATCGCTGACGCAGTCGCCAAGGGAATCGTCTCCGGATATCCCGACGGAACATTCCGTCCGAACCTTCCGGTCACACGTGCCGAATTCGCATTGCTGCTGGACCGCGTACTGGCGTTGCCGGGAGGCAATACTTCGAACTTCGCGGACCAGAACGATATTCCGGCATGGGCCAGCGATGCAGTAACTGCAGTCGCCGCAGCGAGCATCGTCAGCGGTTATCCGGACCGTAGCTTCCGCCCGGACGCTCACCTGAGCCGAATCGAGACGGCCGCGCTGATCGCAAGAGCCGCCAGATTGTCCGCAACAAATACGCAGCGGACTTCATTCTCCGACGATCCCGCGATCGCCGAGTGGGCGCTGCCCTATATTAATGCGGCATTCGAAGCGGGGCTTGTGCAAGGGCAGAGCCTTAACAGGTTCAATCCGCTGGCTCCGATCACACGAGCCGAAGCTGTCGTGCTGCTGGCGCGACTGGCGTTGTTGCAATAAGACCGAGATACGTAGGAGAAGGTTAAAATGAATATGTTTCCCGGCGTTCGAATGGTTCATGATGAAGCCGATCGGATCATGAACGAGCTATTGCAACAAATTAATCCTCAAAATCTTAAATCGATAGAAAACATCAAGAACTGGGTTCGAGTGGATGACGAAGTTTATAATACGGATGCACTTTCTTCCGAAGTTCCGTACTACCTGTTTTATAAGCACCCCATTCACGATTTTATGGATAAGTTGTTTTTAACGAGTAAGACGGACGTCGTTGCATTCCTTAGAGACAGCGTGAATCCTGAACGGGGGGACGGCGTGGATGTCATAGTCGCACTCCAGGATTATTCAAAAATAATCGTATGCAACCATGACGGTCAGATTTATTTGGTGAAATGATTTAACCCCAATAGAAGTCAGTTAGATCAAACCCTTGATCTGACTGGCTTCTTTTAATAGATCAGCAGAATCGCCATTCCGGAAAAAGCTGCGGACACCAGAGACCTTATTTCGTGAAAATGCGGCGATGCGAGGCGTTTGCGGACTGAGGAGGCGTTATTTGGGCGAGTTGATACCAGGAAGGACGGTATTTTGGAGAATAGCGGACCCTGTGTCCAGGAGTGGAACAAGATTGGCCGCATGGGCGAACATAACGGAACCATAGTCCGCGCGCTGCATGACCTCCATGTGCTAACGTTCAAACGAAAAAGCCGCCGTCCACTTTTTCTTACGGGAACAATAGATTCTCATTAAGAAAAGGCTTACAATATGGTGAAAGTTGGGGTACGCGGAGGTGCGCTTCGATGCTGAGCCTGTTGATCGTCGACGATTTCGAAGTGGAGCGAGAAGAAGCGATAGAGATTATTGAAGAAGCGGGGCTCCCGGTCCGGATCTTCGGAGAAGCGACCAACGGCAAGGAAGCCTTGCGGATGCTCGAGTCGCAGCAGCCCGACATCATTCTGGTGGACGTTGAAATGCCGCTGATGAACGGGATCGAGATGGCTAAAATCGTCAAGCAAAAATACCCGGCGATCAAGATGATCTTTTTCAGCTTTTATAATAAATTCGAATACGTGAAAAAGGCGATCGATCTGTCTTCGCACGGTTATGTGCTCAAGCCCATCGTGCCCGCAGAACTGGTCGAGGCGCTTCAGCGAACGATAACGCTGCTGCACGGCGAGATTCAGAAAAAAACGGAGCAGGACAAGCTGAAGGCCATGCTCTCGAAAAGCATGCCCGCGCTGGTCGAAAAGTTCAGCGCCGAGCTGTTCTCCAAGCAATTTAAAAACGAGGATGAGCTTTGGGATACGGTCGACTTTTTCAAAATCGGCTTGAAGAGAGCGCAATATATGGTCTGCGTGCTGGAGATCGACGATTATCAAAACCTGGCGGCACATAAATCTATGGAAGACAAGCAACTCTTGTCCCTATACATCCTGCAAATGATCGAGGACGAGCTGGCGACGCAAGCCTCCATTTTAACCACGCGGCTTGACGAATCGCACTACGGCGTTTTGTTCAGCTACGACAGCTTCGCATCACCGAGCAAAATACTAGAGCAAACGGAGGATGCGCTGTCCGGACTTATAGAAAGGCTGTACTTGCAAGGCATAAGCTGCTCCGCAGGCTTAAGCGAGATCGGCGATCGAATTCTAAGCGTCAGCGAATTGTGCGAGCAGGGGTTATTCGCGTTAAAGTTTAAATTTCATCTGGGTAAGCAGGAAATTATCCATATACGCGATGTGGAAACGAAAAAGTCGACAACTGTAAAGAACGATTGGAAGCTCCCCGAGCTTCAAAAGGAACTGAAGTTTTTAATTCATTCGGGTAATTCGCAAGAAATCGATCGCTTCGTAGAGCAATTTTCTGCGTTTTCGGATTCCCATGCCAGCGCGGATCAGGTCAAAGGCATTTTTTACGGAATCGTCACTTGCCTTCAATTTATGCTCATGGAAGAAAACGAACAATTTGAGCGTATCGTAGATTTGAATCGACCGATCTGGGAGAAATGGACTTTATTCGAAACGGTCGAGGAAATGAAAGCCTGGTTAAAGCAATGTTTGATGGACATTGCCGCCTACCTCGAACATAAGAAGCAGAATAAAAATACCCGGCTCATTCATGACATACAGACCTATATCAAGCAAAATCTGCGCGAGGAGCTCAGCTTGAAATCAATTTCCAGCGCGTTTTTTTACAGCCCTAATTATATCAACAGCGTATTCAAGCGGGAAATGAATACGACCATCTCCGAATATGTCATCCAGCAAAAAATAGATCTAGCCAAAGAAATGCTGGCAAATCCCCAGTTTAAAATTTATGAAATCTCGGAAAGCATCGGTTACGTGAATGAGGCGCATTTCAGAAGCAAATTTAAAGAGCTTACAGGTTATAGTCCCAAGGAATTCCGGGAGCGGATCTAACGATGAAATGGCCGAAGCTGCATGACATCAGCCTGCGCAAAAAGTTAATGTTCAGTTTTACGACCATTTTAATGGGCGCGATCTTAACGATCAGCTTGTCCTCCTACTCGATCGCGGCCAAGTACGTAGAGCAGAATGAAATGAAATGGCTGCTGAGAAACCTTCAGCAAGCCAGCAACGTTATGGATTTCCAACTTACCCTTTACATGAAGAAAAGCGATATTTTGTTTAACAATACGCTTTTTCAAGAAACCTTGGCCAAGACGTACACGGATATCGATATGGTGTCGAATGCTTATGCCAACGTGATCTATAAAGTGATCCGTTCGATCTTCGAGGAAACCGGGTATACCGAGGGCGGCTTCACGACAAAGTCGGCCACTTCGGCCGAAGCGGTCATCCCCGTGATTTACGTCGACAACGACTCCTTGCCCAAGGATGGCGGGGGGATCAGGGACATGCAGGACATGGCTGCCAAGCCGTGGTACCCGACCTTTCTTTCCTCCAAGAAGACGTTTTACTGGATGGCGGATCAATCGGGACAATCGACGTATATTTCGATGAACCGAAAATTGATGGATTTTAAGACGATCAAGCAGCTCGGCATGTTAGACCTGAACATTTCCACCGGCATATTCAAGGGGATTTTCAGTCGCAACGATCAGTTCGTGTCCGGTCAGATCTTTTATTTCGACGAATCGGGACAAACGGTTTTTTCTTATCCGGACAAGCCCGCTTCTTTTCAGACGGGGGAATTAAGCGCGCATGCCTGGGACGGCAAGGAAGGCTACTTTAAATATAAAAACGGCAGCGATAATTATATCGCGGCTTATACGACCTCCGACGTGACGGGGTGGCGGCTGGTATCCTTGTACAGAACGGATCTGGTTGCGGAGAAATTGGCGCCTATTACGAAAATTACGCTTATTGTCCTGGTTCTGACCTTGCTTAGTTCGTTTATTTTGACCTTTTTTGTTTCCTCCGCAATCACCAAGCGAATATCGATGGTCGTGTCCAAAATTCGCAGATTCCAAGCCAAAGGCGTTGATGGGGAAGAACTACGTTCCGTAACGGGCAACGATGAGATCGGCGTGCTCGATAACAGCTTCGTCCAGATGACCAAAAGAATTAACGAGCTGATCCAGCATGACTATAAATCGAAACTAGTGGCCAGAAGCATGGAGGTCGAACTGCTGCAGGCACAGATCAATCCCCACTTGCTGTATAACACGCTCGCGCTCATTAAAAGAAAGGCGAAGCGCTTGGGCGCAGAAGATATTTTTCAGACGACGGAAAGGCTGATCTTCTTTTACCGCAATTTCCTTCATAATGGCGAGCTCATTACAAGCGTATCAGAGGAAATAAGCATGATTCGCGATTATATCGAAATTTTGAAATTTACCTATAACGTTCAGTTCGAGGCGGCCTTTCAAATCGAGGAAAGCATTGAGCCGTGTTATACCATCAAGCTTTTTCTGCAGCCCATTATCGAAAATGCGATTGTGCATGGACTTCGTCCCGTTCATACGGAAGGGCGGCTGGATATCAAGGGGTATCGCTCGGCAGGTAACGTCGTATTTCAAGTAACGGATAACGGCGCGGGCATCCCCGAAGAGCAATTGGACGGACTGAACAAGGCGATGCTGGACGGCTCCGGCGGATACGGATTAAGCAACATTATGAAGCGCATCAAGCTATATTTCGGAGAGGAATACGGGATTTCGATCGAGAGCGTATATGGCGAAGGAACCGTTGTCACGGTTATTCTCCCCTTTATGACGAAGGAGGAGATCGTCAGGCTTTTACGCTTTGCCGATCGTTTAAGCGTGGAATAGCGTTCGTTTCGTATATTTATCGTTCATTCCGTGTCTGTTTTCCGGTCTTTTCTCCCCCCTATAATTAAAACGAGAGAAACGTTTGGGGGAGAGAGCGACATGGCTGCGTATTTTTATCATGAAGCCCTTAATCGGTTGCTGAGCGAGGACGACTGGCTGATCGTACAAGACACGTATGATCCAAAAAGCAACTTCAAGCATGAAACGCTGTTCACGCTGACGAACGGCTATATGGGAACGCGCGGCGCGTTCGAGCAAGGGGCCGTTCCGGAAATGCCGGGAAATTATTTGGCGGGCATCTTCAATAAAGGGGATGGGCCGGTCAGGGAATTGGTGAATCTGCCCCAATGGCACGGCATATCCGTATTCGCGAACCGCAATGCTCTTCGTTACGCAGAGGAAGCGAGCCCGTTAAACGCGCAAACCTGCGAAGTCATACGATTTTGCCGCATTCTCGATATGAAGCAGGGCATTTTGATTAGCGAGAGCGTTTACAGAGATCGCGACGGCCATGAGACCGCAGTGGGGACATGCCGATTCGTAAGCCGCCATGACGTTCATCGTACCGGGATTCGATTGTTCGCGACGCCGCTTAATCATGAAGGCGTATTCGGCATAGAGAGCCGTATCGACGGATCGGCCGTCAATTGGAACACCAATCCGAAGTTTCGTGCCAAACACTTTAATCTCCTCGCTGCCGAAGACGGCGATTCCGAGCAGCTCTATTTGGAAGCGGTCACAAAGGATGAAGCCATCCATATCGGAATGGGATCTGCCATTCATGGCCTCTCCAGAATCGGTCAGCAAACGCCATTGCCGACGATTTATCACAAATTTTCAAACGAAGGCGAGGAGTGCGCGGAGTATGTCGAGTTCCGCATCGGCCGGCAGGAAACGGTGCAGTTGGATAAGCTCGTCGTCACCTATCAATCGCTGGAGCTGAACGGCGGTCGTCCGCGCGATGCCGTCCATCGCAATTTGGCGCGGTATCGGTCCGAAGGATGGACGCAAGAGCTGCGAAAACATACGAATCGTTACGCAAAGATGTGGCAGGAAGCGGACATTCAAATCGCGGGCAGCGAGGAAGATAATCGGCTCGTTCGTTTCAATCTCTTTCATCTGATGAGTACGGCCTATTCCGGATCGCCTGCCGTCAGCATGGCGGCTAAAGGACTTCATGGCGAAGGCTATTGGGGCCACGTATTCTGGGATACGGAAATTTTTATGCTGCCCTTCTTCATGTATACGTTCCCCGATCTGGCTCAATCCCTGTTGAAATACAGATATGAAAAGCTTGGCGGCGCGAGAGAAAACGCGAGAATAGCCGGATATGCGGGCGCCAAGTTTCCATGGCAATCGGCCGCAAGCGGGCAGGAAGAAATTCCGCCATTCTCGTACGACGAGCACGGCGCGGCTCAACCGCTGTGGATGGGCAAGATCGAGGATCATGTGACCGCGGATATCGCCTATGCCGTATGCCAGTACGTAGCCGTCGCCGACGATCCGGCATTTATGCTGGCATGCGGACTGGAGCTGCTGATCGAGACGGCGCGCTTCTGGCAATCCCGGGTCGAATACGATGCGGAGCGCCGGCAGTATGTCATTCTGAACGTAATCGGACCCGACGAGTTTCATGAACACGTGGACAACAATGCGTATACGAATGCAATGGCGGCCCGCAATTTAGTCCAGGCAGCCGCTACGCTGACGGATTTCCAAGCGCGATTTCCAGCAGAAGTGAGCGATTTGCTGGCGCGCCTTGACTGGCGGCCGGACGACATCGCCGAATGGAGAAAAATAGCGGCTCTTATGTATATCCCGCGAGACGAAGAGCGGCTTTTAATCGAGCAATTCGACGGTTACTTTCAAAAAAAGGATTATCAATTCACGGCATTCGACGCGCTCGGCATGCCTGTCTACACCGGCAATCCGCAATTGGCCGAATTGGAGCAAACCCAGATTATCAAACAGGCGGATACGGTCATGCTGCTGTTGCTGCTGCGCGGATTTGCCGATGCGGCGACGGTTCAAGCGAATTACGACTACTACGAAAAACGTACATGGCACCAATCCTCTCTAAGCATGGGCATGTATGCCTTAATGGCTCAGCGCCTTGGAGACACGGAAAAAGCCTACGATCTATGGCTGAGAACGGCAAGAACGGACCTCATGGACCGGCATGGCAATGCAGGCTTAGGCCTTCATGCGGCCGCGACCGGCGCGGTCTGGCAGGTTCTGATCTTCGGATTTGGCGGCGTTCAGCCTGACGAATCGTCCGGCATGCTGGAGATTGCGCCTTCGCTGCCCCGGGCTTGGAAGTCTCTGTCCTTCACCGTCCAATGGAGAGGGTATCGGCTTGCCGTCGAAGCCGAGCCGGAACATTTGCATATCACGCTGCCCGAGATTCGGCAAGGCATCCTCCAGGTCAAAATATGGGGACGACCGTATGCATGGCGCGCCGAACATTCGGGCGAACGCATCTCCATCGCCAGGCGCCGGGAGGCGAGCATTAATGGATAACGCGATCAAAGCGGCGATCTTCGACCTGGACGGCGTATTGGTCGATACGGCCCACTATCATTATCTGGCTTGGCGACGCGTTGCGGAGCGGCTCGACATTCCTTTTACGGAAGCGGACAACGAACGGCTGAAAGGCGTCAGCCGGTCGCAATCCCTGGAATACGTGCTGCAAAAGGGAAAAGAGTCCATGCATGCAGACGAAAAACGGGAGTGGGCCGCGCGAAAAAATGCCTGGTATCTCGAATATTTATCCGCCTTAAACGAATCCCATCTCTTGCCCGGCGCCCGCGCGTACGTGGCATGGCTAAAAAAGGCAGGTGTGCGAATCGGGTTGGGTACCTCCAGCAAAAACGCGGGCGTCATCCTGGAGCGCCTGCGCATTCAGGATTGGTTCGACGCTGCAGTCGACGGCAGCATGGTGGCGCAGACGAAGCCGGACCCGGAGGTTTTTCTGAAATGCGCGCATTTGCTGCACGTACGGCCTGAATGCTGCCTCGTGCTGGAGGATTCGACCGCGGGCATTCAAGCGGCCAAAAATGCCGGCATGAAGTGCATAGGAATCGGCGACAAGCATGTGTTAACAGAGGCGGATCGGGTCGTAAGCGGTTTGCAGGAGCTGCTTCCCTCGAAGGAGGCATCACCATGATGAAGCTGGCTAAACCGATTTTTTTGAAGGGGCTGTACCTGGAGAAAAACATACAGGCCGGATTTCGAAAAGCCGTCAGATTGCCTGAAAATTCGGATGGCGCTTGCTTGCTGGAAATTACGGCCCGTACCTTTTACAGGCTGTATGTCGATGGCCAGCTGATAGGGCATGGACCCGCGCGCGCCGCTCACGGGCACGCCAGAGTGGATGTGCTGGACATTACGGCTGTTATGACTAAGGGCAGGGAGCATATGCTGGCGGTCGAACTGGCCGGGTACAATGATCCGAACGTGTACGTAACGGGGGAGTCCAGCTTTCTCATGGCCGAATTGACGGTCGGCGATACCGTGCTGGCTTATACGGATCATAGCTGGCAGGGCTTCAGACTGTATCAACGTCGACAGCTGACCGAAGCCTTCTCCCATGCCAGATGTCTTGGCGAGACCTATGACCTGGATCGGTCCTTTATCGATTGGCGCACGAATGCCGCAGAGGAGCTGGCGGGAAGGACGGGACTGGAAGAACTGGCTGAACGGCCCGTCCTGCTGCCAAGAGTCGTGCCTTTGCCGGATCTGCGCGTGGCGAGGAACGCCAGGCTGATCGCCGTTCACGATACGGAAGTCGACCCGAATCTGGCGGTTGCCGCTCACCCGCATTTTCGGGAGGAAGCGGATCACTTTCACGCGTTCCCGCCTGTCGTCGACCGCCCTTCCGTGGCATGCAGCCAAGAGATCCCGCTCCCCTTTACCGGCATCCAGCGTCTGGATCAGGATCATCATTTTACGATTCAACCGGCCCCGGGCAGAGCCGCTGCTTTGGCTTACGATTTTGGCGAGATGAACAGCGGGTTTATCGGGATTGAATTCACTTGCTTGGAAGCGGGCACCTTGGATCTGGTTTTTACCGATTTGCTAGAAGACCGGGGAACCTTTAACCCTCGGCGCTCGGGAAGCAACAGCGTCATTCGTTTAAATAGCCGGCCAGGCCGGTACACCTTCGTATCCTTTGAGCCCCATGCCTTCCGTTATGTGAAGCTGATTGTGCGCGGCCAGACGTTTACAGTTCACGATTTATTTACGGTTTTATATCAATTTCAGCCGCCTTTGCAAAAAGCCTTCCTGTGCAATGACGGGGAGTTAAACCGGATTTATGAGGCGGCGGAGAAAACCCTCGTCATGAATGCGCTGGACGTGTTCATGGACTGCCCGGGAAGGGAGCGGGCCGGATGGCTGTGCGATTCCTACTGGTCCGGCAGAGCGGCGCGGCTCATGCTCGGCGACACGTCGGTAGAGCGGGCGATGCTCGACAATTTTCTCCGCTCGGATCAAGCGCCGCTGGCAGAAGGTTTTTTCCCGGTCTGTTATCCGTCCGGCTTCGCCAATCAGGGCTGTTTTATTCCCAATTGGCCCTTGTTTCTTATGCTCGAGCTGGACGAATACGTTTGCCGATCGGGCGATACGCAAATGCTTGCCGATTATCGGCAGACGGTAGAAAACCTGATCGGTCAATTCACGCGCTATGAAAACGCGAAAGGCTTGCTGGAAAACCTGCCGGGCTATGTATTCGTAGAATGGTCGTCCGCCAACCTGGAGGCGTACAAATCGCCGATCTCTGTCGGAACGAACGCCCTTTATGCCCATGTATTAAAACGCGCGGGCGACATCTATCGGAAACCGGAGTGGACGGACAAAGCCGATCGCTTGCAAAGCTTACTGCCGAGCAACGCCTTTACCGGCAGCTGGTATGCCGATTCGCTTCGCCATGATCCGGAGCGCGGCCTGACACCGGGCTCTCTTTTCTCCGAAGCCGTCCAATATTATATGCTCAGGTTCGTCGCTTCCGAGCGGGACGATCGGCCCGAGATGGTCCGACGATTGATCGAAGCGCACGGTCCGGCTGCTCCGCAGCTTGCTATGGATGGCGCGCTGGCGCGCGCCAACGTATTCATCGGTTATTTTCTTCGCTTCGACCTGCTGGCAGACCGAGGAGAGCATCGTCGCCTGCTGCAAGAAATGAGAGCTTTATTTTCGCACATGATCGATAACGGACCCGGAACCTTGTGGGAGCACACGTGGAGCTCGGACAGCGTGTGTCACGGATTTGCTTCGCACGCCGGCGTGTGGCTCGTTCGCGACATACTCGGGCTGCACGCGCCCGATGAGCTAAATCGTACGGTTCGTCTCGCCCCCCATCCCTGCGATTTAAAGTGGTGCAAAGGCGCATTGTCCTGCCAGGGCGGCACGATCAGCGTCGAATGGCATCGGACGGAGAGCCGGTTTGAGCTGATGGCCCACGTTCCGGACAGATACGAAGTACTGCTGGAAATTCCGCCGCCATTCGCGCACGGGACCCGCATGGATAAATCGATTTCATCGAAGGGACAGATCCATTTCATCATCAACAAATAGACAGGAGCGTCAGGCATGGAAAGAAGGCAGGTTTGGAAACGAATCAAGCGTCGAAAAACGCTTTACCTCTTCTTAGTTCCAGCGGTGGTTGCCGTATTTATATTTAACTATTTGCCAATGTTGGGCATTGTCATCGCTTTCCAGGATTACACGGTTTCTAAAGGCTTTCTCTCCAGCCCGTTTGTCGGATTCAAGCATTTTGCCGCCATGTTCGACAACCCCGATTTCTACGATTCCTTGAAAAATACGCTGGGTATCAACGTGTTCGCGATTTTGATCGGGTTTCCAATGCCGATTTTAATGGCCTTAATGGTAAACGAGCTGAAGGAAGGCCGCTTCAAGAAAACCGTGCAGTCCATCACTTACTTGCCGCACTTTATTTCTTGGGTCATCATCGGCGGCATCGTCTACCGGCTGCTCGATCAGGACACGGGAATCGTTAACGTCATCATGACTTCCGTTTTCGGAGGCGAGGCCGTCGCTTTTATGCGGGAACCGCATTATTTCTGGGGAATCGCCATTGGTTCGGCGATCTGGAAGGAGATCGGCTGGAACTCGATTATTTATCTCGCCGCGATCACCGCGATCGATCAGCAGCTCTATGAAGCTGCCATCGTGGACGGCGCGGGCCGCCTCAAGAGAATCTGGCATATTACGCTGCCGGGAATCGCGCCGACGATTATCGTGCTGTTCATCCTGACGACGGGGAGTATCGTGAGCGTTAACTTTTCGGTAGGCGGCACGATGACGCCAAACTTCGAAACCCTATTTAACCTTCGAAATGCCATGGTGAGCAGCGCCTCGGACAATCTCGACATCTTGGTCTACAAAATTGGCGTTCAATATGCCCACTATTCGTATGCATCGGCCATCGGCCTGTTCCAATCCGTCGTCGCTTTGGTTTTAATCATTTTCTCGAATCGCATGTCCAAAAAAGTGAATGGTTACGGCTTATATTGATTCTGCAATTCATAATGGAGGAAGCGCATGTATCCCAACCATCAAATCTATGAAAAAAGCGCAAATACGATGATCGCGGTCTTATTGATTGCGCTTTGCGGGGTGACCCTCTATCCCTTTTTATACGTGTTGGCCTATTCCTTTAGCGACGGGACGACATCCGCCAGCCGCATCATTACCTTCCTGCCCAGTCATCCGACCTTCGAAAACTATAAAGCCGTATTCTCGAACGATCTGATCGTCAACGCATTCGGGATCTCTGTTGCACGGACGCTGTCCGGCACGCTTCTGCATCTGACGGTTACCGGGATCGCCGCATATGCGATTTCCAAGGACGATCTTTACGGCAAAAAGGGATTGATGCTCTACTTTATGATCCCCATGTTCGTTGCAGGCGGATTGATTCCGTCCTATATTTTGATCAATAAGCTGCATTTGATGAACAGCTTCTGGGTGTATATTTTGCCGGGCATGTATAGCACCTTCCATATGATCATTATCGCCACTTTTTTAAGAGGACTTCCGGATAGTCTGGAAGAATCGGCTAAAATCGACGGAGCCGGGGATTTGACGATATTCATGAAGATCGTCATTCCGCTATCCGTACCGGTTTTTATCACGATTGCTTTATTTGTCGGGGTCGCGCAATGGAATTCGTGGTTTGACGCGTTCCTATACATGACCGATACGAGGCTGCATCCGCTGCAAACGCTGCTCTATAAAATCATGTTCGAGGCGCAAGCGAAGGATTTTCAACAAATGGCGTTAATGTCCCAGGGGAAAAGCAATGTGACGCCGGAAGCCATCAAGATGAGCACGCTGATCGTGTCGGTCGTGCCGGCCGTCTGCGTCTATCCTTTTTTGCAAAAGTACTTCGTCAAAGGCGTCACCATGGGCGCAGTTAAGGCCTGATCGCGAATATACCCGCGACTGCAGCGCGGCTATAGATAGATTAACGACTATAAGGGGAGACAGAACGATGAAACTGGCAGGATGGAAGCGTAAATGGCATGCGGTCACGATGATCGGCGTGCTGGCGGTAACCACGGCTTTGACCGGCTGCAACAATGATACGGCAAATACCGTGGTGGAAAAAGAGGGTTCGGCGACAGCTCAGAGTACGGCTTCTTCCGGCGCTTCTTCGGAAGCGCCGCTGGAGGAAATGGAATATAGCTTTTTCGATGCCGTACACAGCACGCCGCAGGACTTCTACAACAATCCGAACGACGTCGTTACGCCCTATATCGAGAATAAATTCAAGATCAAGGTGAGCGACATCGTCACGGCGTCGGGGATGCGGCCGGAAGAGAAATTTAATCTGCTGGTCGCTTCCGATACGCTGCCCGACGTGGTGCTGGTCGATAATCCGAACGTGAGCAAATTTTATGCGAGCGACAAGTTCGTCGCGTTGGACGATTATATCGACCAGCTCCCCAATATGAAAAAGTGGACGTCCGAGCTTGCCTGGAACATGTTGAAGGACAAAGACGGACATATTATCGCGCTGCCCAATGCAACGCCGTTCAAGAGCGACCCGCAAGTCGGCGCGAACATTCCGGACGACGACATTTTTTACAAAGGGCAAACGAGCATGGGCCTGGTCGTGCGGGAGGATATTCTCAAAAAGCTGGGTTACAAGTTTAAGACGATGAGCGAGATCGAAACGGATCTGAAAGCGAATCCGCGCAATTATACGGCGGACGAACTCGCGCTCGATCCGAAAATCGAGACCGTCGCGGACTTTACCAAGCTGCTACAGCAGATTAAAGACCTGAATCTGGTCGAAGGCGACAAGCCCGTCATTCCGCTGAGCATGATGAACTGGAGCATCTATCATTTCAGCACGCTGTATACGAACCCCGGCTGGATGATTGACGGCAGCAGAAATGTAAGCGGATTCCTGGACAACCCGGGCATGCGGGATTACTACAAGACGATTAACCAATGGTACGCCGGCAAGCTGCTGGACAACGATTACGTCATTCAAAAGACCGAGCAGTATATGGAAAAGCTCAATTCCGGCCGGATTGCCGTCGCGAGCTATTCGGACAATTGGTCCAAGTCGAGAGAATCCTTGAAGCAGATCAATCCCGAGTACGATCTGAGGCCGATCCCTTGGCCAAAGGCGGCCAGCGGAAAAACTTACGTGGATGCCACTTATCCAAGCGGTTTTTATAATGTCATGATCAGCAAAAAGGTGAAGGACTTGCCGCGCCTGCTGAAGTATTTCGATTGGCTCTATTCCGACGAGGCCATGGAGCTGATGACATGGGGACCGGAGAGCGCTGGGCTCTATACGGAGAAAGACGGCAAGCGCGTATTCAAGGACGAGGCGTTCGGCCAGGCGGTCGCCAGCGGACAAAAAACGGCGGACGGGAAGTCGGCCAGCTACTACGGCCTTTACGATCCGTTCTACAGCGACGGCTTCACCTCCAAGGCATTGCGCACCGCTGTCGGCTTGTTCGGCTACAACCCGGTGACCTGGCAGAAGAGCTATCCGGTGAAAATGGACGCCTTTGAAACGGCCAGACATGCGGTAGCCGTGGAGAAGCTGGCGACCGACGGAACGCACGTCGCTCCGTACGGCGAGAACGCAAGCGAAGTCGGAAACTGGTTCTGGGGAGAGTTCGTGGCGCAAAAGGTGGCTAAAATTCTCAAGGCCAAGGACGATGCGGAGGTCGATCAAGCCTTCGATTCGGTATTAAAAGAATTCAAGGCCGATAAATACGAAGCGGCCAAAAAGGATATGTCGGACTATTTCCGGGTGCTTCAAGGAAAATAGCAGTGAGCGATCGCGAATCGAATCTATCATCTTCTGGAGGAATCATCCATGAATCCATTGAAGAAAGCGCTAGTCGTGACGATCTCCGCCTTGCTTTCCCTTTTTATCACTTTGCTGCCCGGTCAGGCATTGGGCCCGCTCCAAGCCAAACCGGCCGCGGCAGCCGGAACGATAACGAACGATACGACGAACAAGCGGCTCATCGTGAGCGGCGGCAATGTAACGCTGTCGCTCGATTACAACCTCAAAAGCAAAATCGATTCGCTGAAGATCAATTCGGTCGAGACGCTGGATGCGGGCGGCATTCTCTCCAGCTTTGAAGTGCCGAGAGGAAGTACCCCGGTTACGACGTCCACGTTGTCGACCAGCCCGACCGTATCCGTAAGCGGCAGCACGGCGGTGGTCAGCGGAATTTCGTATCAAAACGCATATCTGAAGGTGACGGAAACATGGACCTTCACGGCCAACACGGACGACGTGCAGGTCAAGGTGGATAAGACGAACGACTGGATCTCCGGTTCCTACACGACGGTCGATATGAAATCGCTCGGCTTTACCTTCAAGCAGAGCATGTTCAATACGGCCTATCGCGGAGACGGCGGGTCGAATACGTTAATCTCGCCTGCGGACGGGACCACCTTGCGGAGCCTGACGCCCGGGGATAAGTATTACGGCGAGGAAGCGGAAGCCGGCTTCGGCTACATCGGAGGCGACATGGATTTGCTCAGCGAGTCCAACGCCTTCCTGCTCAAGATCCGGACAACCTCCAGCCGTTACATTTCATCCGAGATCTATCGCAGCGCCACCGCGCCTTATTCTTTGAAGCTGGATCATAAATTGAGCTTGCCGGCATTCGCCCATACGTTGCACAACCCGGATAAAACCGTGAACTTCCACTTGTTCTCGCCCGTGGCGGCCAACGTCAACAACAGGCATGCTTATGATCCGGTAGCGATCGCCGATTTGCAGTCCGACTCGATCACCTATACGATCAGCGCCAAATTAAACCTGGACGATTATTACGATATCGGCAGCTTCCCTGCCGCCTCCGGCATCAATGAACAGAAATTCGCGCGGTTCATCACGGAATTCGGGCGGGATTCGATCGTCGATTTATTGGGGGCGGGCGGTGCATGGAATGCGCTAAGACCCGAATATTCAGGATTGATGGAGATCCAGTGGGGCATCGACGCGATGCTGGCCATGCAGGCGTCCGCCAGCAACAGGATCGCGCTCGAAGCGCTGAGGAAAAATACGGAGATGGCCATTGCCGTGCAGGATCCCTACGGGCATATCAGAGGCGTAGCGGGCGGGCAGGCATACGAATTTCCGGAGGATTCGGAAGCGGACGAGGCGATCCCGCTGGCCGCAGCAGCCTATATTAACGCAACCGGGGATGCGGCTTGGGCGAATACGGTCAAGGCGGGCATCCGCAAAGCGCTGGATTTCCGGCTGTCCAAGGATTCCAACGGCAACGGATTGGTCGAAGCGACGCTGGCGACCAACACGGGATTAAGCGCGCAGGCCTATCTCGATCAAGTCTACCTGGGCGGAGAGGACGCCTATATCAACGCGTTGATGTACGGCGCCCTGACGCAATGGGCCGACATTGAAGAGAAGGCCATCGGGGATGCGGCCAAGGCGCAGTATTACAGGGACAAAGCCCGCAGGCTGAAGGAAGCGTACAATAAAGACCTGATTTACGGCGGACTGTGGTCCAATACGAATCAAGGCTTTATCGGCTGGCGGAATATGAACGGCACGATGAAGGCCGACGTAAAATACGTGCACGTGGATTCGGCGGCCATCAAGTATGGCGTGGCGAATAAGGAGCGCATGCAGTCCATTCTGTACGGGGGCTTCGACACCTATCAGGGCCTGGACGACTGGATGGTCCGGAATCAGGCGAAGGCTTATCCGCTCAATCTCTACCCGATGGACGGCACGGAGGTCAATCCGACCTTCACCGCTTCGTTCCCGGATTGGGAGAACGGCGACGTATTTCCCCATACGACAGGAGAAATGGTCGGCGCCTATGCAAGAGCGGGGAGCGCGCTTCCGTTCAAATACATTAAAAACATCGTCGATCTCTACTATCAGCCCGGCGATCCTTACTGGGCGCAGGACGTATTCACCTGGCAATTGACCGGCATCTTCGGCATGTACACGAAGATGGACGTCAACATGGAAGCCGGCGCCACGCTGATTACGGACATGCTGGGGATCAAGCCGAAGTACGACGCTTTGGAGGTGAATCCGGTCCTGGATTCCTCCCTCTTCGGGACGGAGATCAACTACAATATGCGGGGCCATCAATACCGCATTCGCTACGACGGGCAATTAAGCAGAACGCTCATGCAAAACGACGGCGCGGAAACCGTCCGGTTCATGTGGAACAATATGAAGCCCGGTTATGCGTACACCATCAACGACAATGGAACGAACTACTCGCGTACGGCCGACGAAAACGGGTTGGTGACCTATAACATTTCGGCCGCCGGGGCGCGTACGGTCACGATCTCCGACAGCATGGGCGCCGGAACGTCGACGTCGCGCAGCGGCAGCGGCGCCTCGACGGTCGGCGGGTCGCAGACGTCCGCCAAAGCCGTCGACGGCAATGCGGCCACTTATTGGTCCAGCGCCGCGTATGCGGATGCCGGGCATTCGGAATCCGTATTTGTCGATATGGGCGCCAATAACGCGGTGAAGCGGGTGCAAGTCACGCCGAGAAGCGGCGGCAGCGGATTCCCGGTCGACTTCAAGTTCCAATCCAGCCTGGACGGCATCGAATGGTTCGACGTGCCGGGCGCCAATTACAGCAATTACGCTAATCCGGGCTCCACGGCGCAGTCCTTCTCGTTTAACGCGCCCGTACTGGCCAGATATATTCGGATGCATGCGACCCGCTTAGGGGCCGACGGCGGCGGCTATGCCATGCAAGTCGCGGAGCTGCAGCCGTATGCCGTCGCCGTGGCGATGAATGAGCCCGGCATTAAAAAGTTCAAGGCGACCTCCGGCTTCTCGAACTCGCAAAGCGTCAACAACTGGAACTACCAGGAATGGCTGTGGAACGGCAGCACGACGACGGTCAATCCGATGACCTGGGTCGGCGGCAGATGGAAAGGCACATCGGACTATAGCCTGATCGGCAGCGGCTGGATGCATCCGGACGACAACCGCGAGGCCGTGCGCATCTATACGGCGCCGCAGGCCGGAACGGTCAAAGTCACCGGCGTCGTACGGCTTCGCTACAGCGGCGGCAACGGAATCAAGGTCAAGATTTTGAAGAACGGATCGCCATGGTGGCCATCAAGCGGCTACGAGACCATCACGGATATTACCGGCGTTGCCTTCCAGGGGGTTACGACGGTCAACCAGGGCGACCAATTCAGCTTTGTCGTCAACAATAACGGCAACAGCAATTCCGATACGACGTACTGGGCGCCCCAGATCGCGTTTGTCGATACTTACAACGGCGACGCGGATTTTTCGTCCACCCAGGGAACCAAGAACTGGTTCTATAAGGAAGAGGCGGGCGGGGTTCTGAGCAATATGACCTGGGACAGCGCGAATGGACGGTGGAAGGGCAGCGCGACTTACAGCTTGATCACGAATCAGTGGCAGCACCCGGATGCCGGCCAGGACGCGGTAAGAGTGTTCAAAGCGCCCAGGGACGGCATGATCGAGATCACTGCCGCGGGGAATGTCAGGAAGAGCGTTGCGGGCGGGGATGGCGTGCAGGTTCGCATCCTCAAAAATAACGAGACCGTCTGGCCGAATGCGGGCGGATGGCAGTTCATCGCCGGGAACGATACGACCGGGCTTAATATGAACGTGCCGCTGTACGTGCGTCAAGGCGACGAACTGAAATTTTACGTGAATCGGTATAACACGATCACGAGCGACAGCACGACGTGGATCCCGCAGATCCAGTATACGGAATAGGCAAGAGGAGGCGTACGGATTTGAACGGCATAAACGGCGAAAACGGCCAAAATACGATTCCGTGGCATGATCTTGAGGCGTCCGGCGAGCTGCGCAGACGGGCATCGCTCAGCTTTGACCGGCTGGAGACGGAACCGTACGAACCCGATGCGGTCTTCAAAGCGCCCGATTACGAGTGGCCGGGCGATTGGGAGGGAAGGACGATCTTGGCGTTAGTGCTGCTGGCGCAGGCTACGCAACGGGAGCCGAAGCATCTGGGAGAGATCATGAAGTGCTTGCCAGATCATCTGAATGCGCATGGATATTTCGGATCCGTCCAAGAACCGGGCACGGTCGACGAGCAGCAATTGTCGGGCAACAGCTGGTTTTTGCGGGCTATGGCCGAGCATTACAGGTGGAAAAAGGATGCCTTCTCGCTGTCGGTTATTGAGCGAATCGTCCGGCATCTGCTCCTGCCTGCGAGCGGGCATTATAGGGAATACCCGATATTGCCGGAGCAGCGCGTATTCGCCGGGGAAGCCGTCGGCGAGCTGCAGCAAGAGCGGGTCGGCGCTTGGCGGCTGTCTACCGACATCGGCTGCGCTTTTATTATGCTGGACGGCGCTACGCAGGCGTACCAGATCGTGCCGCGACCGGAATTGGGCGCGTTGATCGACGAAATGATCGCCAAGTTCAAAACCGTCGATTTGGCCGGCTTATCCTTCCAGACGCATGCGACTTTGTCGGCGCTGCGGGGCGTGCTGCGCCATTACGAGACGACCGGCGAAGCGTGGCTTCTTCGCAAGGCGGAGGAAGTGTTTGCGCTGTACGTGCAGGAGGGCATGACCGAATCGTATGCCAATTACAACTGGTTCGGCCGGCCGGATTGGACGGAAAGCTGCGCGGTCGTCGATTCCTTCATCGTCGCCGTCTCGCTCTGGAAGCATACCGGCAAGGCGGCGTATCTGGATACGGCCCATCATATTTACTATAACGGCATGGGTTACGGTCAGCGGCCCAACGGCGGATTCGGCTGCGACGTATGCACGGGAGCGGGCGGCGAGCGCATGCTTGAACCGAAGTCGCCCGAGCTGTTCGAGGCGTTCTGGTGCTGTACGATGCGGGGAGGAGAAGGTCTTGCCCGCGCGATCGAATATAGCTACTTTGTGCATGAGGATCAGATAACCGTGCCTTTCTATGGGGAAAATCGGGGCCGGTTTATCATGGAAGACGGACAACTCGTTATTCGGCAGCATGCCGATTATCCGTATGAAGGGCTTGTACGCCTTGAAATTATCGCATCCACGGTCTCCAAGCCTGTCACCCTGCGTCTCTTCGTACCGTCTTGGGCGGAGACGTCGTCGATCGGCTTGCGGGTCGATGGCGCAGCCAGAAGCGTCGCCGTGCACAATGGATTCGTAACCGTGACGGAGAAGCTCGAAGCCAGAGCTGTCATCGAGCTCGCCTTCGGCATCTTCCTTCGTCAGGAAACGGCATTCGGCCGTCACGGCGCGCATGATGTTTTTTCATTCAGGCACGGCGTTCTTTTGCTCGGGATCGACAATGTCGGGGCGCCAATCGCGATCGACGGCAACACGGACATGGTGGCGCTTGGCAGAGGCGCATACGCCATGGGGACATCAGGCGCGAAGCTGACGCCGGTCAACGATCTGATCGATAAGCCGTATGACGAAGCGGTCCGCAACAGAAAGCAGGTATTGTTCTAAGCGCTCCGCGGATTATAAAAGGAACGTCAGGGGGATGATCGCCCTGACGTTCCTTTTAAGTTTGGCGGGTATCTGAGCCTGGGGCGCGCGGAACGTCTATCAATGGCTCATTTGACAGCCGTTTCAATAGGCCCGCGTGTCGACGCTTGCGTCGTTCTTTCACTGCAATGCCTGCAAATATACATCTTTTTTTGCCGATTTCGACCTCTTTGTACATAATAGATGTAAATGTGCAGGTATTTCTCTTTCATCAACCTGATTTCGGCTTGCGCTTTGCATTTACCTGCGCCCTTGCAGGTATTTCATCATGTGTCGCGAGTCGTTAGAAAATAAATGTACAAATACAGTTACCAAACATCCATAAAGCTCCGGTACACCGAGCGCGCTTACCTTTCCGTAAATTGCCGCCCAGATTTATACTTTCTGATTTTTTACATTTCGTGCGCAGCCATCTATTGCAATATGCGGAAAATCCCCGACTGCAGCCGCCCGATCGCGTCCGAGGCCTCCGCCAGCTCTTTATCCGAACTTCCCTCGATTCGCTGCAAGAAGCGATTCATCATAAAGGAAAACGATTCGTTCATTCGGGCTTGTCCGAGCTGCGAAAGCCGGATGTGCTGTTTTCTCCGGTCCGACGGATCCTCGATTTTTTCGCAGAGGCCGTGCTCCATCAGCTTTTTGATCTCCCGGCTCGTGTTGGGCATCGAGATGCCCTTGCACTCGCTGATCCGGCTCAAGGTCATCGGCTGTTCAACCGCGAGAAACTCCATGATCTCGTATTGCTGCGGCGTCAGGCCGTGCATCGGCATATCCTTGGTCATCTCGTAATGAACCTGGTGCGCCGACGTAATGAGGGAGACAAGCTGCTGGAAAACCGTCGATTTAAAATCCACATCGATCACCTCGAATTCCTTTATGTTATCGGCATGCGGTATCTTCTTATCAAAAAACAACTAAATTATAACAAACAAGTCGTTCCATGAAAATGACCGGAAAAAACCTTAAGATTTCACCTGAAATCGTTGGATCGACACTAACGCTGGCTCCCGACGTTCCGATACCATTCATACTAAAGGTGAGGAAATGCGAGGGATGAAGATGAGATGGACGAACAGAACCTGGGCGACGCTCGGAGACAGCATCACGGACGCGAACGGCTATCAGCCGCTCGTGGCAGAGCGGCTGCAGTTCGCAGCGGTCGTCAACCTGGGACGCAGCGGTACGCCCATGACGGCGGGGGGAGAGACGGATGCGCACGCAACCGTCCGCATGGGCCTTGGCTTGCATCCCGTTCCGGACTGCGTCACCGTCTTCGCCGGCACGAACGACTATCGGCTCGGCAAGCCGCTTGGCAGCCTTCATTGCAAAGACGACGGCACCTTTTGCGGCGCCTATGGGAAGCTGATCGAGAGCCTGCTCGAACGCCGTCCGGATAGCCGGGTCAATCTGTGGACGCCGCTGCAGCGGGATAAAGACGGATGGGATAAGGAAAGGCGCAACCATGCAGGCTTCAGGCTGGACGACTATGTCGAGGCTGTCAAGGCGATCGGACGGCATTACGCGCTGCCCGTGCTCGATTTGTATGCGGAGAGCGGATTTACGAGGCAGACGCTGGGCTTTTTTACGACGGATCGTCTGCACCCGAACGAAGCGGGCTTTAGACGGATCGCCGACATGGCCGCTGCCTTTCTCGCAAGATTGTAGCGTAACGATTGAATTCGGATTATGTAAATCGTCCTCCCATAAGACCGTCATTCCGCTTTATTTGAGGTGTCTCGTCTGCCATCCAAAATGAAGGTATCAAATCAAAAATAGCGCTATTTTGTCGCTGGAAGCGCGATGGTATAGTGGGGTGGCAATGAAAGAAAACGCTGTCAACCCGATTGGACAGGCGGGCGGCGATGGAGGCAAAGGAATTGACGGAGAACACGAACAACGCAAATCGAGGGCATTCGGAGCGTGTCATACGCAAGGCGCACGAAGCGGAAAATACCCGTAATATTCGCAAGGAAAACTACGATGTTGTCGTCTGCGGCGGCGGCTTGGCGGGATTCTGCGCGGCGGTGGCGGCAGCCAGACATGGCTCGCGGACCTGTCTCGTTCAGGATCGGCCCGTCTTCGGAGGCAACAGCTCGTCCGAGGTTCGGGTGACGCCGCATGGAGCGGCCGCGTTTCACGTTTATGCGAAGGAGACGGGCATTATCTCGGAGCTGCTGATCGAGGAGCGTGCCCGCAACCACGAGGTCATCTTCGAGAACGGATGGACGAACAGCGTATGGGATATGGCGATGTACGATCTGGCGGTGCGAACGCCGAATCTGACCTTTTACCTGAATACGTCGATCGTCGAGGTTCGCAAGAGCGCGGAGCGGCGCATCGAAGCGGTCGTCGGCGTCGTGGCGAATGCAGAGACAACGCTGGAATTGAGCGGCGAAATCTTCATCGATTGCACGGGCGACGGGATCGTGGCGGATCTGGCCGGGTGCGAGTGGCATATGGGCTCGGAAGGCCGAGACGAATATAACGAGCCGCATGCGCCGCTTCAGGCGAGCGGCGACGTGATGGGCTCGTCGCTGCTGTTCAAGACGGTGAACACCGGTGCGCCTGCGCCGTTCGAGGCGCCGGAGTGGGCAGCGAAGCTCGACAACCCGGACTTTTTTTACAAGGAAGGAAGAAGGCCGAACGATGTGCGCGGCGGCTACTGGTGGATCGAGATCGGGATGCCGTGGCATACGATTCACGAGAACGAAGACATCCGGCATCAATTGACGCGGTACGTGCTGGGCGTCTGGGACTGGATCAAGAACAAAGATCCCAATACGAAAGAGCTGGCCGCGAACCACGCGATCGACTGGATCGGGCAGGTGCCGGGCAAGCGCGAGAGCCGGAGAATCCAAGGTCTCTATCTGATGACCGAGCACGATCCGCTGAACAGAACCGTTTTCGAGGACGAGATCGCTTACGGCGGCTGGTTTCTGGACCTGCATACGCCGGGCGGCCTGCTGGCGCCGACGAGCGAGCATGCGAGCGCCGAGGGCTACAGCGAGACCAGCTCGTATATGGTCAAAAGCTATTGCGGACCGTACGGCATTCCGCTCCGTTCGTCGATCGCACGCGACGTCGACAATCTGATGATGGCCGGACGCAACGTCAGCGTCACGCACGCCGCGCTCGGCACGGTGCGGGTCATGGGCACGACCGCGATCGTCGGGCAAGCGGTCGGCACTTCGGCCGCGATTGCACTGAAGCGCGGCATCGCGCTTAAGGACGTGCCGGGCCAGGCAATCCGGGAGGTGCAGCAGACGCTGCTCCGCGACGGCTGCTTCCTGCCGAACGCGACAAACGAGGACGAGCTGGACCTGGCGCGCACGGCCCGGGTTGCCGCGAGCAGCGAAGCGGCTTGCGCAGGTATGGATGCGGAGCGGGACGACAAGCGGCGGTTCCCGGAGACGGAGGTGCTGCGCGAGCGCAAGGGCCAATGGATCGCGATCGCGGAGGAGAAGCTGGATCGCGTGGCGGTCTGCCTGTCCAACTTGTCGGACGTAGAGCAGACGGTGGAGGCGCGGATTCTGCCCGTCGATCATATCTGGGATTACCGCACGGAGGAGATTGAGCCGCTTGCGACAACGTTGCTTACGGTCAAGCCCGGCGCGAGCTTCGAGTGGATCGAGTGGGACGTGCGCTTGACGAAGGCCGCGGGTCTTGAGCCTGGCAAGTACGTGCGTCTCGACCTGCTGGCCAATGCGAACCTGCAATGGCATGTCGCATCGGGCGCCGTGCCGGCGCATACCTGCGCGTACGAGATGGGGGGCGGCAAGATGCGCAGGGACTGGAACGGTCCGACGCGCAGCTTCCGGGTTGATCCGCCGCAGCGCAGCTTCGGTGCCGAGCAGGCGATCAATGGCGTGGCGCGACCTAATCGGTACACGAATCTGTGGCGTTCGGACCCGGAAGCGGCGCTGCCGCAATGGCTGGAGCTGACTTGGGAGCAGCAGCGGACGATCGGGGAGGTGGAGCTGACGTTCCCCGGCCATCTGCTCTGGGAATATCACGGGTATGCGCCTTTCTATAAAGACCCGCAATGTGTGAAGGATTACCGGATCGAAGCGTGGGTAGGCGGTGCGTGGACGGAGATCGCGGCCGTTCGGGGCAACTACCAACGGCACTGCCGCCACCGTCTGGAGAAGCCGGTCACGACCGCCAAGCTGCGCGTCGTGATCGAGGCGACCAACGGAGACCCGTCCGCCGCCATCTACGAGATTCGCTGTTATGCGCCGCAGGGCGAGTAATTAAAACGTCTAGTCCATTACCTTCTATCGCGCAAAAGTGCAGGAATTTCGCCTGAAACATCCTGAATTTCGCTCAGAGAGGCGAGCTGCCGTGCACTTTTGCGCATTAGATCGCAAAAAACCACCTTACTAGCCTTGAATGATGTACTTTTGCAGGATAGCTCTAGATAGAGCTGCACCATTCTCATACGCACGGACTCCTCTTGTTCATCCGCCGCTCGAATGATGCTCAGAATAGCGCAAAAAGGTCACCCCTGTCCCTTGATTGCGCGTCTAAAACGGGTATGTTATGCTTAGAATAACAAAAGAAGCCGGTGGGCCAACACCGACTTCCTGCACAACTGCTTCGGCGGGGGTGCCTCCAACTGAATCAGCTGGACACGAAATGACCCGTTTCCCGTGGCGCGAACCTAGGGCGGGTCATTTCCGTTTATTCAAGTAAGTGAGCAACGCCAGGACGAACATACCGAGCATCATCACTTCTTGAAACGAAAATGTCATAGCCTCACCTCCAATCTGGAGGCGGACTACCCCGACTAGGCGAGTCGTACAACCTATATAATACTATCTTTTGCCACCTTCTGGGTGGCTTTTCTTATGCTAAAAAAACTTGCCACCAACCGGCTCAATGAGCGCATAGTAGAGCGACATCGCGGGACGACGTCGGTTCGGAGCTAGTTCAACCTGATTCGGGCTTTTTCTACCTGGAACGCCGATACTCCTTCGGGGACATGCCGAAGTAGTTTTTGAACGCGCGGGAGAAGTGGTACAGATTGCCGTAGCCGACCCGGTCGGATACTTCGTTGATACGCAGAGTGGGATCCTGCAGCAGCTTGCGCGCTTCTTCCATCCGTACCTTGATCAGATAGGCGGTGAAGGTCGACCCGGTCCGCTCCTTGAACAGCCTGCTGAAGTAGGAGTAGTTCATGGATACGCGGTTGGCCATCTCTGCCAGCTGGATGTCGCGATTGAAGTGCTCCCGCACGTAGGACTCGGCGAAGGTGATTACCGTTTCCTCCGGTTCGGCATGCTCGCCGGCGGATTGCTTGGCCGAGCCTGCGTATTCTTTCAAGTACCGGCGAATATCATCCAGCGCGTGGAAGGAGGCAAGCGCGCGGCCGGACTCGCTCCGCTCGAGCGGATGATGTCCGCTTAGGCGCCGCCGAATCTCGGTGAGCAGCAGGCCGTAGACGGCTTCGATTTGTTCGAGCGAAGCGGTCCCAATCAGGCTGTCGGGCAGCCAGCGGTCGATCCAGAGGGCGATCCGTTCCAGCTGCAGCGTATCGACGGCAAGGCGCAGCTCTTCGATATCTTTGCGAGCAGGCGATAAGTTCTCGCGAACGCCGGCGGACATTGCCGGCTGCCACCATAATACTTCGCAGGGCTCCCGCAATATCCGATAAGACCTCGCGAGCCTGGCATGCTTGTAAAGCTGTCGCAGGCCGGCAGGCGATCCCGGCTCGCTGACGAAGGCAGTCGCCCGCTCCGCCCCCGTCTCTCGAAGGTGCGCAACGGCAGCCTCGAGCAGCGAAGTCGGAGCGTCAGCCCCGATGTCTTCCGCAAAATTGACGATTGCGCACACCTGTCCGCCGCTATCTTGGAACACGATTACCTTCAGTCGGTCGACCCATCCGCCCGCGCGCGCCTCGCGGTCCAGCGCGGATTCCACAAGTCCCAAGTCTGCCAAGCTAAAAGAAGCTTCGCTAACCTGGAACAGGGCGACAACCGCATGAGCGTGACTCAGGTAAGCTTCTGCCGCCGCAAGATCCGCCGAGCCTCCCGCCGAACTCCCCGCAGCACCCCGCCCTTCGGCATCGTTCAGCAGCGCGTTCATCCGCGCGGCGAGCGCCAGATGCTCCGACTGACGGCTTCGTTCCGCCATGGCAGCCTGCCTGGCATCCACCTCGATGGCCGCGATCGCTGCCTTGATCTGATCCGCAAGCTCGGCCGAGCCCGCCGGCTTCAGCAAGTAATCCAGCACGCCGTATTTGAACGCCTCTCGAACGTAGGCGTAATCGCCGTAGCCGCTCAGCAGAATGAATTTGGTCCGCGGCAGCTCGGCGGAGAGACGGCGGACGACCTGTATGCCGTCGATATCGGGCATGCGCATGTCCGTAATAACGATGTGCGGCTTAAACTCGGCGGCCGCCCATAGCCCTTCCTCTCCGCCGCAAGCGACGCGGATCTCCGAGATCTCGCTCAGTCCCGCGCGCTCCAGCTTGGCTTTGACCCCTTCGGCGATCAGACGCTCGTCATCGATGATTAGGATGTTATACATGGTTGTCTTCCTCTCCATTGCCGCAGGGAATCGTCACGATCGTCTCCGCATATTCGCCTTCCAAGCTGTTCAGCCGAATGGCATAGATTTCACCGTAGAACAGCTTTAATCTTTCGTTGATATTGCCAAGGCCGATGCTCTCTCTCGTCTGGTCGTCAGGCGGCGCATAATCGGAATCCCTGAACCGCCGATTGAGAGACGCGAGTCGCGTCTCGTCGATGCCCGGCCCGTTGTCCTTGATCGAGATCAGGACGGTCCGCTCGGGCTGAAGGCCGGCCGTAAGCACGATGCGAAGCGAGCCGTTCGCCGGAAATCCGTGCTTGATACTGTTCTCCACGATCGGCTGCAGGATGAAGCGGATCATGCGAAGCGCCAGCAGCTCCACCGGCACCTGAATATCCAGCTCGATATCGCCGCCGTATTTGATCTTTTGCAGATTCATGTACTGCTCCAGGTAGCGAATCTCGGATTCGAGCGTCGCGAACTTCGAACGTCCGTCCATATTGTAACGCATCATTTTCCCGAAGTCGGCCATCGCGTCCGATACCTCGAATTGCCCCGCGAGCTCCATTCTGGCGCTGAACATATCGAGCGTATTGTAGATGAAATGGGGGTTGATCTGCGACTGGAGCGCCGCCAATTGGGCGTCCTTTTGGATCGTTTCTTTGCGGATCATGTCCTTCATCAGCGTCGTAATCTTGTTCAGCAGCAGGTTGAAACGCTCGCTGATGACGCCGAACTCGTCCCGCCGCCGGATCGGAATCGGCTCGAAGCCGGATTCGATCGCCTGATCCATCTGGCGGATGCTCGTTCTCATCGTGCGCAGCGCCATTTGCAGCACGGAGTAGAAGGCGAATAGCAGGACGACCGTCGCGGCGATAAAAATCAGGTTGCTGGCGACCTGCCAGGAATTCGCCGTGCGCGGGAGCCTAACGTTCATCAGCATGGACAAGCCGACGCGGTCCAGCCGCTCGCCGATATAGAGACGGCCGCCGAGAACGGCATGACCGCCGTCGGCCAGCTTCCGTTGAAGCGGGAGCGGGGGGCCGACGGCGCTGCCCGCGGGAAAAACAAGTTCGCCCTGCGCATCCGCAATGACCACGTCCTGGTCGGCCTCCGGATTCTCCTGCAGCGCCGTCCCGAGCAGATCGCCCGGCCGCACCTCGACGAGCGTAAATCCGATGTCGGCGCCCTCCAGCGATACCATCTTTTGCACATAGCCATACGTCCGGCCGGCCTCCGGGCTGTCGCGGACGATCCATGCAGATTTGGCTCCCGACTCGGCGAAGGGCGCGTACCAAGGCTCCTGCATCGCGCGCGTTGCGCGGAAGAAGGCGCCGAACCCTTCCGGAATGCTGTCGTTTTTCATATAAACGGATATTTTCTCCGTATTGACCTTCTGGAACAGCATGGCGTAGTTGATCAACGGCGCCGCATAGCTGAAATACGTATCCAGCGAGTCGTCTCCCGAGAAGGGGCTCCCGAGAAATTGCTGCAGGCGATAGTTATAGGTGATGGAATCGCTGAGGCTTTCGAGCAGATCGATCTTGTTCTCGATCGTGAACGTTATCTGCTTAAGCGTCGTGGAAGCGTTTGCGATCAGCTGGGCCCGAAGGAAGCGCTGGGATTGATCGTACGTATAGAGCCCGAGCACGCTGAAAGGGAGCAGGATCAGCACGACGAAAGCCAGCATGACCTTGCTCTTGATGCTCATGGCGTTTATATAGCGAAGCATGGCGAACCTTCTCTCCTAAATGGAATTCATCGTCCCGCGCGTAGTCCTCGGTAATTCGACAATCACGTATTCGACAATTTGCCCGCCAACCCTTCCGGCGGCAGCGCGGAACCAAAATGAAGGTATCAAATCAAAAATGGTGCTATTTTTATAAGCGCTTTCAAGAATTATAGTTAAGTCACACAAAGAGAACGCGATCCGCAGGCGGTGCGGCAAGCCTATGCCGCAGGCCGGACAGATCCAAGGATGGGAGAGAAAAAAAGTGGAAAGAACCTTAGAGGCAAGCCGGCTGGCTGCCGCTTCGGGAACGAAGGCGAGCGGCCGACGGTCAAAATGGAAAAGCCAATTCGCGCTTCAAAGCATGGTATGGCCCGGATTGCTGTTTCTCCTCGTCTTTTCGTATTTTCCGATGTACGGCATTCTGATCGCCTTCAAGAAGTACGATTTATTCCTGGGCATCATGGACTCGCCATGGGCGGGCCTGACCTATTTCCGCGAATTCGTCACCGACCCGAACTTTTTGAACGTCCTGCGCAATACGCTCGCGATGAACCTGCTCGCGCTGCTTCTCAGCTTCCCGGCGCCGATCCTGTTCGCGCTGCTGCTCAACGAGCTGACGGCCGGCCGTTTCAAGCGATTCGTGCAAACGGTTTCGTACGTGCCGCATTTCGTATCCTGGGTCATCTTCGGCGGGCTGATTCTGACCGTGCTGTCCCCGACGAACGGCGTGCTGAATCTGCTGCTCGTCAAGCTGCATTTCATAAACGAGCCGATCAACTTCATGGCCAAGCCCGAGCTGTTCTGGTTCATCATGGTCGGGGCAGAGATGCTGAAGGGCATCGGCTGGGGAGCCATCATCTATATCGCGGCGATCGCGGGCGTCGATCCGGAGCTTCACGAAGCCGCCAAGATCGACGGCGCCGGCCGATTCCAGCGGATGTGGTACGTGACGGTGCCGAGCATTATGGGGACGATCGTGATCATGCTCATTTTCGCCGTCAGTTCGATTCTCAATACCGGCTTCGAGCAGATCATGGTCATGCAAAATCCGCTTAATCTCGACGTCAGCGAGACGATCGACACTTACGTGTACAAGGTCGGACTTCAGCAGATGCGCTATTCCTACTCGACTGCGGTCGGATTGGCCAAATCGGTCGTGGCGCTTATCTTGCTCTTCGGAGCGAATTACCTGTCGCGCAAGCTGTCCGACAACAGTCTGTTCTAAGTTATGAAGAAGGAGGATTCACGATGAACATCCGTTCGAGAGGAGACAAATGGTTCGATGCCATGAACGTCTTCATCATGCTGGCCGTCATGGTACTGACGATCGCCCCGTTCTGGTTCGCGCTTGTGGGCTCGTTCAACCAGGGTCTCGATTATTCGCGGGGAGGCGTTTATTTCTGGCCTCGCACGTTTACGCTATCGAATTACGTGACGGTTTTTGCCGATCACACGATCTACCACGCCTATTTCATTACGATCATGCGAACGCTCGCAGGCACGGTGCTGCACGTCGCGTTTACCGCGCTCGTCGCCTACGGCATGTCGCGCAAAGCGCTGGCAGGCCGCAACGTCTATATGATCGTCATGCTGTTCACGATGTTCTTTTACGGCGGCCTGATCCCGAACTATTTGCTATACAAGGAACTGGGGCTGCTGAATCACTTTCTCGTGTTAATTATTCCGACCCTGTTCAGCGTATGGGATATGATTATCATGATGTCGTTTTTCCGGTCGATCCCCGAGCAGATCATCGAGTCCGCCAAGATCGACGGCGCCGGCGAATACCGCATTTTCCTTCAGCTCATCATGCCGCTGACCAAGCCGGTCCTGGCAGCGATCGCGCTGTTCACCGGGGTATACCATTGGAACGCCTATACGGATGCGCTGATGTTCACGACGAAGGACGCGCTGGAGCCGGTGCAGCTGTTCCTGATGCGCATCGTCACGGATTCCGGGGCGGCGTCGAAGTTCGGCGCGCAAGCCGCGAGCGTGATGCCGGAAGAAGCGAAGCAGATCAGTCCGGAGACGCTCAAGCTCGCCATGATGCTTGCGACCACGGCACCGATTCTGATTATTTATCCGTTTCTTCAGAAGTACTTCGTAAAAGGCGTGCTGATCGGTTCCGTCAAAGGTTGATCTTCGCGCCGGGCGGCACGTACGGGCCGGCTTGCGCGCGAATTACAACATATAGCTTATACAAATCTAGCATTTACAAGTCGTATGGGGAGGCACAACACATGCAACGCAGTAAAACATGGATCGGCGCCACGACGGCCGTCGTTCTGCTCGGGGGACTTCTCGCGGGCTGCTCTTCCGGCAACAAGAACGGGAACAACGCACAAGCTTCGCAATCGGCCGCGCCGACGGCAAGCGCATCGGCATCGGCTTCGGCATCGCCGACCGCGTCGGCGGACGACAAGTCGCCGATCAAGATCTCCTGGTTCGTCGATCAGGACTACTACAAGAAAAATTGGGATCCGGTCAACAACCTGCTCGACAAAATGATTACCGACGACACCGGCGTCTCGATCGACTTTTCCTCGGGTACGCCCGAGAAGCTCAGCGCACTCATCGCTTCCGGAGATATTCCGGACGTCGTCACCGTCGACAAAGGCAACCCGCAGCGCGGCGTGCTGGAGAAGTCGGGCCTGGTGTCGCCGCTCGACGAGCTGATTCAGAAGTACGATCCGAGCTTCGACGTGCCGAAGTCGATGCAGGACTGGTTCCGCAACGCGGACGGCCACTTCTACGGCTACGCCAGCTTTTTCTGGGCGAAGGAAAAGTTCAAGGAAGGCGACAGCATCCGAAGCAATCAAGGCTTGTACGCGCGCAAAGACATCATGGATCAGCTCGGCATCAAGCCGGAGGACTTCAATACGAAGGAAGGCATGGTAGCCGCCCTTCGCAAGGTCAAGGACGCCAAAGTCCAATACAACGGCTTTACGGTAACGCCTGCCTATTTCGAAAGCTGGGTCATCGGCAGCTTCTTCGGGGCGCCGCGCGAAGACGCGTCGGGCAATCTGGTCGACCGCGAACGCACGCCGGAGATGCTCGAAGCCTACAAGTTCCTGAATCAGCTGTATAAGGAAGGCTTGATGCCGGAAGACAGCCAGACGCTCGACCAGGATCAGCTCAAGGAGAAGGTCGCGAACGGCTCCGTCTTCGCGATCACGAACAAAAATCTCGACTGGAGCGCGCTGTATCAGAAGGATCCCAAAGCCTTGTTCGTTCACGTCGGACCGGTCGTCGGCGACGCCGGCAACAAGCCTTATGTCGATCCCGTCAACGCTTCGGGCTGGACGCTCACGATGGTCAACAGCAAGACCAAATACCCGGATCGCATCATCAAGCTGCTCGACTACTTGTCCACCGACGAGATGAGCCTGAACGTGAACTACGGGCCGAAGGGCGCGGCGTGGGACTTTGACGAAAACGGCAAGGTAAAGCTGAGCGACGAATTCAACGCGCTGAACGCCGAGGATCCGAACAAAGCCAAAAACAAATACGGCAACGGCACGCTTCAATGGCTCATCAACTGGACGCCGATCCAGCGCACTGCGCCGGCGCCCGTCACGGCCGACGCGATTGCCAAGGATGAGAGCGCGTTGTTCTTCGCGAAGCTGACGTACGACATGCTGCCGTTCGAATCGATCACGCCGCTCGGCGGCACCGACGAAGGCGGCATCAACGCCAAGGTCGAGGAGAACCGCAAGAAATGGCGCGCCAAGATGATCCTCGCCAAGACGCCGGCCGACGTGGAGAAGTATTTTAACGACGAGGTCGACACGGAAGCGAAGCTTGGCTATCAGAAGCTCTACGATTACCAGAACAAGCAATTCCAGGACGCGAAGAAGGCGCTCGGCCTGCAATTCGCTTGGCCTGCGAATCAGAAGTAATAGAGCGAGGCAATAGAGACAGCATACGCGGGCGCTGGCAACGGCGTCCGCGTATCTATAGGAGCGGGAGAACCGGCTGGAATCGATCATAAAGGGGAACGATGACGATGTCCAACGGTTGGAAAAGCAAAAGTCTGTCCGCATTGCTGGCTTTAACGCTTATGATTCCTTTATTCGGCGCCGGCGCCGATAAGGCCAATGCCGATGTCCCGGCCGGCTGGCAGCCGATCGACACGGAGCCGTCGATTGCCGCAGGCAGCGCTTTGGATCTGTCGGGGCTGAACGACGTTCCGGCGGGAAGCCACGGATTTATCCAGATCGACGGCGACGGGGATTATGTATTCGCGGGCCAGACGCAGCGCAAGGTGAAGCTGTACGGGGCGAATTTATCCTGGAAAATGTACTACGGCTCCCGTGAGGATGCGGAGCGTACGGCGGAGCGTCTGGCGCGGCTCGGCTATAACGTCGTTCGGCTGCATTCGCTCGATTCGATGGGCGACGATGCGCCAGGCGTTTTTAAGCTGAATTCGGCGACGCCGCAGATCAATGAAGACCGGATGGACCAGGTCGAATATCTCATCTCCAGGCTCAAGGCGCATGGCATCTATGTCACGATCGATTTGTTCCAGCTGTACGATTTTAAGAACGATCCTAACCTTAATATCTATGGGTCAAGCTACAATTCTCCCTACCTGTTTCCGTTCGTGCCTGCGGCGGTGGATGCCTGGAAAACGATCGCCAGCGCGCTGCTGACGCATGTCAATCCGTATACCGGTCTCGCCTTGAAAAACGATCCGGTGCTTGTGGGCGTCAGCCCGTGGAACGAGTCGCTGGTCCTTAACATGGACCTGAGCAAGATGACACCAGCTTTCGGTAGTTACCTGAAGGATGATTTCAATGCGTTTCTGAGTGGTCGCGGCGCTGCTCCGGTCACGTCGATGCCCAATCAATATTGGAGTACGAGCGGCACGCTCAAAGACCAACTGAGCGCTTACTATTCGGCGCGAACGATCGCAGCGGCCAACGAGATGCGGAATTATTTGAAAAACGTGCTTCAAGTCCATGCCCCGATCGGCGGCCTCAACTTCATTTATAGTCCGAACGTGAACTTCTGGCGCGACCAGTCGTCGGACGTGTACGAGACGCATATGTACCACCAGTTCGTTACGGACAGCGCGCCAGTTAACAACGGCCAATACGGCTTCCAGTACAACGCGCTTAAATATCCGCGCCTCAGCATGACGTTCGACGCCGCGACCAACGCGAGCTATCCGCCCGCTTACGCGGGCGATACGTTGACGGGAAGCTACTATCCGTCCCTGGCTTTAAGGCAAAAGTACGATACGCCGTTCATCCTGACGGAGTTCCAGGATACGTTTCCGGTCAAGGGGCGCGAGGAGGTCGGCATCTTCAACGGCGCGATCGGCGCTTACCAAGGCTGGGACATGATGAACCGGTATTCGTTCGGCATGAACGTAGGCGACGCCTATTCCAACAGCAAGCTTGGAACGCCGGAGACGTTCTCGATCACGAACGACCCGCTGGCGATTACCTCCGAGACGCAGGCCGCGCTGCTGTACCGCACCGGCGCCGTCCAGACGAGCGCGCCCAAGTTCGCCATCGTATGGGATAAGGCCTGGGTTAGCGACATGGGGTCCGCTTCCGATCTGGAGACCCAAATTGCCAACATGATGTATATTCCGCATTTGTTCAATACGGCGACGGTATATGCGGACAATCCGGGACAGCCGTTCGCGGTTTACAAGATCACGCCGGAGCTGACGTCGGCGGACATTAGAGCGGGCGATTTCCCTGCGGCGAACCTTGTTCCGATTACGACCGCGATGAACAAAACGCAAGTGGCGGAAACGATGATTAATGCGTTGGATGCGTCTCCGATGAAGACGGCGATGCTTGACGCGCTGGATGACAACAAGCTGCTGTCCGACACAGGCGAGCTTCTGTTCGATCTGAATCTTAATACGTACATGGTTCGTGCGCCGAAGGTCGCTGCGGCAGCGGGAACGATGAACAATAACGCGCTCGATCTCGGCTCCGTATCGGTGACGGGGGACGTGTACAAGGGAACGTTCCTCGCTTCTTCGCTCGACAATAACGCGCTGGAAGACAGCGACAGAATGCTGCTCGTCTACACGACCGACGTCGCGGCGACCGGCGAACGGACGATCCAGCAGCCGGGCGGTATCGTTCAATACTACAAGGGCACGCTTCCCACGCTCGCCAAGGAGCAGACCGCCGTGGTCAAGCTCGCGACGGATCGCCCTGCGGCCGGTTACAAAGCCTATAAGCTGGCGCTGAACGGCGTAAGGCTGCAGGAGATTCCCGTTGCGGCCGATGCGAACGGCATTTCGCTTCAGCTCGATACCGACAAAGGATTTTCGTTCGAGCTGGTCTACGACCCGATGTTCGAGGATACGTTCGAGGACGGCAACGCGAACGGATGGACGGCGGCGACAGGGTCATGGAGCGTCGTGACGAGCGGCGGCAATTCCGCGTACCGCGCGAGCGCCAACGGCAAGTCCGTAATCGACGCGACGTACGGCGGCGACTATGCGATTGAGGCCGGCGTACGTTCGGCGAGCAACGCGGGCGGCGTCGGCTTGCTGGCCAAATATGCGGATAGCGATAATTATTATGCGTACGAGTACCGCGCCGACACGGGCAGTGCCGTCATCAAGAAGCGCTTAGGCGGCGTAGACACCGTCGTTCAAACGGTAAACGGTTTGTCGACCTTCGCATCCGGAACGCCTTACAAGCTGCGGTTCGAGACGATCGGCACGAGCCTGGTGGGCTACCTGAACGGCACGTCCGTTATCTCCGCCGTCGACGCTTCGCTTGCCGGAGGCAAAGCCGGTCTGTTGTCGGCGTCGGCGCAGTCCGTTGACTTCGATAACGTCGTGGTCCGTCATTATGACCGCGCGGCGCCGGCCGCTCCTGCGGGCTTGACCGCGGTGCCGATCTCGGCCAACGAGATCGACTTGTCCTGGCAGGCGCCTGCCGACGAGACGGGCGTCAAGGGCTATAAGGTGTTCCGCGACGGCGTGGAGATCGCCGCCGTCAACGGCGCCTTCCAGAGCTACAAGGATACGGGACTGACGATTTCCACCGCCTATCACTATTCGGTTAAGGCCTACGATCTCTATGACCGGTTGTCCGGTGCCAGCGGCGAAATCACCGCAACGACGACAAGCACGCTGTTCGCGACCGACTTCGAGGACTTGAATCTGGCCCCATGGACAACGGTAGGCGGTTGGGGGACCTTTTACATCGTGAAGGACGGCAATACGAAGGTCTTTCTGTCCGATAACGCGTCCTCCGGCTCGACCAAGTCGGTAACGGGGCCGGCAAGCACGGCGCCCGGCGCATGGACGAATTACAGCGTCGAAGCCAAGACCAAGGTAGACAGCTGGCACGACCGCGTCGGCTTGGTCGCGCGATATCAAAACGCCAGCAATTATTACTATATGAGCTATTCCGGCTACTATCATACGGTATCGCTGGTGAAATATCAGAACGGCACGGATACGACGCTGGCTTCGACGACGCTCAGCGCAGATCCGACGGCCGGCGCCTACCATACCTTCAAGCTGGAAGTGAACGGCAGCTCGATCAAAGGCTATATCGACGGCGCATTGCTCGTCAGCGGGACTTCGATCGCATTTACTTCCGGTCAGGCGGGCGTATACTCGCACATGCAGAAGACGTATTTCGACGACTTTAACGTACAGAAGCTATAATCAGACGCAGCCCTGTTAGCGGCAAGTGGACAGAAGGCTGTACGTGCAGGAAACGGACAGGAAAGGCGGACGCAAATCGCGTCCGCCTTTCCGTTATGCGGTTTTCGTGTGGGAGACGTGCATCAGATAGACAAACGCATCAACGCCGGCATAGCGGAGAAGTGCATCATGCGGGCCCTTCTTGCCAATTGGAACGCGGTATGGAGGCCGGTATCATGGGGGCGGACGGAGGAGAGGTCATGCAAGTGCAGGATGTGCTCATAAGCAAAAGCCGGTGCCAAGGCGCGGCGCTTCGGGTCCCGCCGAAATAAGACGCTGCCACATCGTTATCGGAGCGCGAAGTCGGCGGAGAACCAGCCAGAAAACCGGCCAGCGGCGACCGTCAGTCCGAATCTTAACCCATCTCGATCCACAGCAACGTCCATACGCTTAGCGAGGGCACCTCGACCTCCAGCGTCATCCCGCGCAGGCTGTCCGTCACCCGGTACTCAAGCTGCCGCGGCCGGCCGAGCCGATCGTCCGGCGAGGCGGCGAATACGCCGACAGGCTCGCGGTCGAGCAGAATGCGCACGCCGATGCCGGGGATGACGGAGGGTTCGTTCTTCCCCTCGTTCCAGTAGTCCTCCGACTGGCCGGACAGGTTGACGAAGCTGACCGTTTTGAACCTTTCGCTTTCCCGGATGATCGTCCATACTTTACCGGCCTCGCCATAGGTGCTGTAGTTCAGCCCGTCGAATACGTACTCCAGGTTATCGCCGTCGGCATGCGTCATGGAGACGTCGCGGAGCGAGGCGTCGTACAGCAGATTCGCGTAGCGGATCTGAAAGTCGTAGTATCGCCTGAGCGCAGCCGCGAAGTCGGCTCCCGCCGGACTGTAGTCCACATAGTAGGCCTGCGTCAGCAGCGATTGCGACTCGCCGGCCAGCAGATGATAGGCGCCGAGCGAGGCGATGATCGACGTCAGCAGCAGTCCGCTCCAATAAGCGCGCGCCGGATCGGCTTCCTTGCGGAACGGCGCCAGGTACGCCGCCAGAATGACCGGCTTGCCGTCGCCCGCCGACTGCGCCTCGCGAATGATCTGCCGTATGTGATGGTAGCGTTCGTACGGCTTCCATACCTCGACGTAGACCGCCTCCTGGTTCGCCGCCGCGACCGGTCCGACGGGCCAATTGCCGACATTGTTAAAGATGAGCCCGATGTCCGGATGCGCCTTCGACAGCGCCGCTTTGGTGTCGTCGATGAGCTGCGGGAAGTGCGCCTCCAGCCGTACGATGCGAGATTCGCCGTCGAGCCGGGAGATTCCCGTCTTGGGGAATCCGTACGTGTCCATATGAATGCCGTCGAACCCGACTTCTTCTACCGCGCGCCGGTACTGATCAATGATATGGGCATGCCAGGGACTGGAGGCTTCGATATTCATAATCGTGAAAATACCGATGAAGTCGTACGGCTCTCCGTCGCTCTGATAGAGCGCCCACTCCGGATGCCGGGCGGCGAACGGCTTGCTCGCCGCGTAAACCGCGCCGTAGGCAAAAGCCTTCATCCCGTATTCGTGGCACAGCTCCGTTTTTTCCCGCACGACGTCCAGACAAAGCTCGCGGCCCATCAAGTCGGTATAGGCATTGTTTTCCGGGATCAGCTCGTCGTGTTTGTACATCCAGTCGTAAAATTGCACGAGATTGATATGCAGCTTGTTCAGCCACTTTACGTCCTCCGCGTCGCCGCGGTCGGCGTCGGCGAAGTCGCTCAGAAAGCCGTAACGCGTCGATCTGCGCCAATCGTCGACGACATCGAACGCCGTGGAGGCCGTATCCAGCGGCGCTCCGTGTTCGTCCAGCAGATCCGCATCCACGCCAAAGCCGTCAAATGCCGCTTGGATAGCCGGCAGCTCGACCGTCAGCGCAAGTACGCCGGACACGCGATCCATGGCTGCAAAGGCGATGCTTGCGCCGTGCGTATCGAACGACTGGCCGCCGGCGGCTGCAGCCTCCATAACAGCCTCCACAGCCTCGCTGCCGCGATATGGCGCCAGATCCCGGACAACGCTGAGCAGGACGCGGTCCAGTCGGCGCACCGCCAGCGCAAGGCGAGTACCATGCGCATCCGGCTCCAGCTCGATGGCGATGCGCACGGGCTCGCCGCTTCGGAACTGGGCTTGCAGCGGATAAATATCTTTGATCATGTCTCGTGTCTCTCCCTTGTATGTCGGGGATTCGGACGGGCCTCATCCCTTAACGGCGCCCGCCGAGATGCCTTTGACGAAGTAGCGTTGGAATATAAAATAGACGGCGACGGCGGGCAGCATGCCGATCAGAGAAGCGGCGGCCATCTGCGTATAGTCGGCGCCATAGGTTTGGACGAATCGCCCGATGGCGAGCGGTACCGTCTGCATGTCCTGACTTTGCAGAAAAAAGACGGACTGGGCGTAGTTGTTCCACGCGCCGATCGCGTTCAAAATGACGAGCGTCGAGGTGATCGGAAGCAGCAGCGGGAACGAGATGCGCCAGAAGGCCGTAAACGGCGTGCAGCCGTCGATGACGGCGGACTCCTCGATCTCCTTGGACAGCGAGCGAATGAAGTTCGTATACAGGAAAACGGATTGGGGGATGAAGCCCGTCGCGATGAGCAGAATCAGCGCCCAATGCGTATTGATGCCGCCGATCGACTTCATCAGTCCGTACAGCGGCACGTTGTTGATAATGCCCGGAATCATCATGCTGAACAGCAGCGCGGCGAAAAAGAGGCGATTGTACCACGTACGGACGCGAGCGAACACATAGCCGGCGCCCGCCGACGCGAACACGGACAGCAGCACGCTCCCGGCCATAAGGATGAGGGAGTTGAGCATCGCGTTGCCCAGCTTCGACTGTGCCCACGCATGCTGCAGGTTGCTCCATTCTATCGTTCGGAGGATCAGGCGGCTGTCCGATATCGGATCCGAGTCGGGCATCAGCGCCGTATAAACGAGCATATAGAACGGGATCAGCGAGACGAGGGCGACGATCGCCAAGATGACGTACAGGATGAGCTTGCGCATGGTTCCCTCCTAGGCCTCGTGATCGGCCCGATTCATCAGCCATAGCGCGACGGAGACGGGGATTAGAATGACGGCGAACATGATGACGGCGACGGCCGTCGCATAACCGGTATGTCCGTTGAAGGAATTTCGCATGATGAAGATGCTCATCGACTCCGTCGCGTAGCCGGGACCGCCGTCGGTCAGCGCGGAGATGACGTCGAAGACGGCAAGCGAGCCGATCAGATTGGTAATGACGTTGATGCGGATCGCCGGCAGCAGCAGCGGCAGCGTAATGTAGCGCACGGTTGTCCAATAGCCGGCGCCGTCGATCCTGGCCGCCTCGTTCACCTCGGGAGAGATGCCCTGCAAGCCTGCCAGGTAGACGATCATCGCGTAGCCGACGAACTGCCACAGATTCACGCCGACGATGACGCGCAGCGCCTGATCGGGCGAACCGAGCCAGTCCCGGTACCAGGAAGACAGATGGAGCATATCGAGCAATTGCAGCAGCGCGCCGTTTTCCGAGTTGAGCAGCAGCAGCCACACATAGCCCATGATGAGCGGGCTGATGATCGCCGGCATATAGACGAACGTGCGTACAAAGCCCTTGCCGGCGAGCTTGTTGTCCAGCAACAGCGCGTACAGGAGCCCCGCCGCGCAGAGCAGCAGCGGGCTGATCAGGCCGAATGCGAGCGTGACGCGCAGCGCATGGATCGCCCTGTCATCATGGAAAAAGTCGATGAAATTGCGAAGGCCGATGTAGCGATAACCCGGGGTCATGCCGTTCCAGTCGGTCAGGCTGATGCGGACGCCTTGCGCGAGCGGGACGACGAAGAAGACGGCGAACAGGAGCATCGCCGGCACGGCCATGAACAGATGCAGCCGTTCGCTCGCTCCGCGAATGAGTCTGGTCATGCGTATTCACCTCGAATGCCGTTAGGCAGGCCGGACCGCAAACGGCGCCGAGCCTGCCTGATTGGTCGAATAAAGCGTTTATTGCGCAGGCGCGCCGTAGCCTTTATCCCAGTTGTCCTTGAACATCTTGGCGAAGTCGGCAGGCGTCTTGTAGGCGTCGACAAGCAGTTCCTGAACGGAGCGGCCGATCGCGTCCGAGTTATAGCCGCTCGGCGTCCATGGCCAGCGCGAGGCGACAAAAGCCGTCTGCGTGCTGGCTTCGATGTCCTTGCTAAGAACGGACCAGTCGGCGGAGGCGTCTTTGTAGACGCTCGGCGAGTTGCGCAGCAGGGAGTAAGATTTTTGCACGTCCGGGCTCATCAGAAACGCGACGAATTGCAGCGCGGCTTCCTTGCCTGGCGATTGCTCGGCTACCGAGATCGCGCCGTCCGGACTGCCGATCATATACGGCTTGTCGTCCGCGAGCAATCCGGGAATCGGCCAGAACCCCAGCTTAACGTCCGGATTTTTCTTCAGGATGTCGCCAAGCGCCCACATGCCCTGGATGACAAAGGCGGCTTTGCCGTTCGCGATGGCGTCGAGCTGGTTGTCGTATGAGGCGGACGCGCCGTTTTTGTTGACGAGACCGCTCTTTTTCATGTCCATGATCGCCTTGGCGAACGTCTCTACGCCGCCCCCGGCCTGATCCAGAGCGAGCTTCGCGGCGTCGTTGGCGACCAACGCCTTGTGGGCTTCCTCGACGCCCAGTTTCTGCTGGATGCTGCCGAGCGGCAAATATTGCGCGAGCTGGCCGAGCGTCCACGAATCCTTGCCGCCCAGGTACAACGGGGTTATGCCGTTTTTCTTGTCTTTCACCGACTGAAGGGCCGCGGTGAATTCCGCCCATGTCTTGGGTTGCCGGATGCCCAGCTCCGCGACGATGTCTTTGTTGTAGTAGAGGCCCGTATACGAGACCGTCATCGGCAGGTAGAACTGCTTGTCGGCCCGGTTCGTGTCCGCCACGCTTTGCTTGATCGAAGGGTTGGTCAGCCGGTCCCAGACGGCGGTGTCCCCGGCGAAGTCGTAGAACAGGTCCTGGTCGTAAAACTCCTGCGGGACCTGCGCCAATGCCACGATATCCGGCGTGTCCCCCGAGGCGATCTTGACCTTGAGCACGTCCGATGCGCTCTTCTGAAACTCCTGCTCGATCGTAATGTTGCCGTGCTGCGCGTGGAACGCGTTGATCTGCTCGTTCAGCCAATCGACCGCCTCGACCGTTCCGTTCAGCAGCGTGAGCTTGACGTCCTTCGCTTGCTCGGACGGCGATGCGCTCGCGCTTGGTTCGGAGGAGGATGCCGACGCGCTGCCGCTTGGCGAAGCCGAAGCCGGCGAAGTATTGCCGCCGTTTTCGTCGTTGCCGCCGCAGCCGGCAAGCAGCCCGGCCGCCATGACCGCGACGCCTGCCCCTGACCACCATTTTTTATTCATACGCTAATCACCCCTATAGTCGATTAAAAGCATGAGAGGCTCCGCGGAAGCGCCGAATACAAGGCGGCCGGATGAACCGCCGATCCCGTTGCCCCGGTATGCCCTTGCCATGAATTAAGCATAGACCGGCTTCGGCGTTTGCGATATTCCGTTTTTTTCGTCTGAAGGATCGATTTTTTCCGGGGGAGCCTGCGGCGCTCGCCGCTTTGATATAATGCATTTACCGGCGAACGGGGAAGGAGCCCGACGACACGATGTATAACGTATTGATCGTTGACGACGAAGCGGTCCAGCGGGAATATTTGCGCGAGGTGATCCCTTCCCTCGATCCCCGCTTTACCGTGGCGGGGGAGGCCGCCGACGGCGAGGAGGCGCTCGCCTGGCTGGCGGCGCATGCGGCGGACGTGCTCGTGACCGACATCAAGATGCCCGTGATGGACGGTCTCGCGTTATGCAGAATCGCCTATGAGCAGTATCCGCGCATGCGCAGAGTCATTCTCTCCGGCCACGAGGAATTTGAATACGTGCGCGAAGCGCTTGTCTATAAGGCAGAGCAATACTTGCTGAAGCCGCCGGGCCGAGAGGCGGTGCGTTTGTTGTTCGCAGGGCTGGCGGACGATCTGGAGCGCGAGCGCGGGGACGCGCGGGCGCTGCGCGGGCTTCAGTCGCTGTCCGAAGAGGGGCGGATGCAGGTCGGGCGCAGGCTGCTTCAGGCCCTGATCGCAGGCGCGGAGGCGGAGATCGGCACGCTCTTTCCGCTGGCCTACCGGATGAAAATTCCGCTTTTCGAGGGCGAGGGCCTGCTCCTGCTGCTCGCCATCGACGAGAGCTCGATGCGCGAACAGGGCGTCGCGCCCCATGAGCGGTCTTTGTTCGATTACATCTTGAACCAGGTTACGGCGGAGCTGGCGCAATCGACCGCGCTTGCGTGGACGCTGTTCGACAGCCGCGAACGGACGGCTGTCCTGCTGTCGGGAACCGACCCGCAAGCGCTGTCGGCCGGGGCGGAAGCGCTCTTCGGCAAAATACGGCAGACGATGCGGGACACGGCAGGTTTGACCTTGACCGGCGGCGCCAGTTCCTTGATCGAGGACGTTCAGCAGCTGGATGCCGCATATGCGGAAGCGCATGCGGCGGTCTGCCGCAAGTATCTGGAAGGCGGCGATACGCTGTATGCGTCCGGCGACGGCGCGAATTCGGCTGCCGACGCGTTCGATACGCTCGTGCAGGCGGCTTCGGCCGAGTTGTCGGATCCGTATGGCGATCGGCGTGCCGCCTACGGCCGGCCGGCATTAGATGCGCTGCTGCCGAACGGCCGGAAGCTCGATGCCGCATGCGCCTATGGCCTTGTCGCCGCGCTGCTCGGCGAGCTGCAGCGGCTGGCCGGCGGCAAGCGGCACTCCGGGCAGTGGGCTGCGGCTTGGCAGGCGCTGGACCGCGCCATTCCGGCCGGCAATCCCGCCGTATGGACGGCGACCGCGCTGGCGGACGCTTGCCGGTCGGCACTGGCGCCGCTGACCGCAGCCGGCGCCGATCCGGAGCCGCGCCCCGCCTTCGAGGCCGCCGAGCGGCAGCTCGCCCTGAATATACGCGCCTACATCGACGCGAATTATGCGGAGCCCATCTCGCTGGCCTTGCTGTCGGATAAGTTCAGGGCTTCGCAGCAGCATATCAGCACCATTTTCCACAAGCACGCCGGCACGCCCTATATCAGGTACATGACGCGCGTCCGCATGGATAACGCGGCTCGCCTGTTGTCCGCTCATCCGGACATGAAGATCTTCGAGGTCGCCGAGCGGACGGGTTACGCCAACGTCAAACACTTCAGCTACGTGTTCAAAAAGCACTTTGGCGTCACGCCGGGCGAGTACGGCGCAAGGGAATAGAGGAGGAGGGGAGGCGCATGCGCGAGGAAGTGCGGCAATCCAGGAGAGCCGGCGGGCGGGCGGGACGCCTTGGCGGGCGGCTCAGGCGACAGAGCCTGAAGCTCAAGCTCGTCGGTACGACCATCTTGCTTTTTCTCGTTACCGTCTCTCTCGTTTCGTTCCTGTCGTACGACCGGTACACGCGGGATTTTCAACGGCAATCCAACGAAAGCACCCGGCAGACGCTCGATCAGCTGTCCCTCAATATCGACAACTACATCGACGATCTCTTCCGCCTCTCTCTGTCGCCCTATAATAACCTGCAGGTGCTGCAGCTGCTCGACGAGCCGACGCCCGACAGCGATCTTGCCCGTCTGATGCGCGAGCGGCAGATCGAGGATTTCCTGGGTCAGATGATCGTCACGCCGCGCCTGGACATCCTGCAGGTTTACATCATTACGGCGACGGACGTGTACATGAACGGCAGGGCGACCCTGGTAGAGCCGCTTGAACCGAATTTCCGCGATGAAGCCTGGTACCGCGACGCGCTCGCGACGCAGAAGGCGACCTTTCTCTCCGCGAACAAGACGATCAAGTCGAATCCGGGCGTCAAGGTGTTTTCTATCGTCAAGCAGCTGCGCAGTCTGCGCGATACGACCAAGCCGCTGGCCGTCATCAAGGTGGACGCCAACTATTCGGGTATCGCGAACCTGGCCGACAAGGTCGATCTGGGCGATCGCGGCGGCCTGGTCATCGCCGATCGCGGCGGCAACGTGATCTATTCAAGCTTGCGCGGACCCGACGAATCGAAGATGGTGTCCGCCGCCCTGGCCAGCGGCGCCGGCCGGTTTCACTTGAAGGAAAACGGCGAGAAATATCTCGTTGCGACTTCGCCGATCGAACGCGCGGACTGGTTGGCGATCTCGGTCGGATCCGTCAAGGAAATGAACAAGAGCGCCGCGATTACCCGTAATTTCACGATTCTCATCGCCGCTTTCTGCTCGCTCTTTGCCTGTGTCGTGCTTTATTGGCTCGTGCGCGGCTTTCTGCGTCCGCTGATGCGGCTGGTCGGACTCATGAAGCAAGTCAAGCTGGGTCACCTTTCTTTGCGGTTTGCGGATGCAAGGACCGGGGACGAGATCGGCTATATCGGCGCCTCGTTCAATACGATGCTGGATCGCATCGAGGAGATGATGCAGGAGAACACGCGGCTGACCAAAGAGGTTTTCGAGACGCGCTACCTGCAGAAGGAGGCGCAGATCCATGCGCTCCTGAGCCAGATCAGGCCGCACTTCATCTACAACACGCTCCACACGATCGGCGCGCTTATCCAAATGGGGCGCACGGAGCAGGCCACGGACAATCTCGAGAAGCTGAGCCTTATCCTGCGCGGCTTCGCCAGCACTGAACAGACGATACCGCTCAGGCGGGAGCTCGAGCTGCTGGAAGCGTACCTCAGCATTCAAAAAAGCCGGTTCGGCGACAGGCTTCGGACGAAAATCGAGGTGGACGACTCGCTGCTGGATGCGGCTATTCCCGCCGTGCTGCTGCAGCCAATCGTGGAAAACGCCGTCGTCCACAGCTGCGAGGCGAGACGCGAGCCGACGACGATTCGCGTAGCCGCATTCCTGGAAGAAGGCGTGCTGACGCTTGTCGTCAGCGACGACGGCGTCGGCATCGGCGACGCCAAGCTCGCCGAGCTGCGCGGACGTCTTGCGGACGGCGGCGCGCTCCAGCTGGAGGCGTCGGGCGGATGGGAGCTGCGGCGGGGCATCGGTCTCGTCAATGTTCACAATCGGCTCCGCATGAGGTACGGCGAGCTCTACGGACTGACTGTCGACGGCAACCATGGAGAAGGCACGACGGTTCGCGCGACGCTGCCTCTGCTCGAGACGCTGCCATCAAGCATAAGTCGGCGCGAGGGAGCGGCTTGCGCTCAAAGCAAGTAAATACGAAGACGAAGCTGGCAAGCGCCGCGCAGCCGAACCGACCGATAAGGTCGGCTGTTTTTTGAAAATATCGGAGAGCCGGCGCTTTTATGATGTTTGGCGGGTCGAAAAACCTGCACGGGTACATGTATTTCCCGCCGACCGACGGTACGTGATAACATACCTGCAAATATGCAGGTAAATTCAAAGCAATAGCCGGAAATCGGGCTTATGTAGGAAAATGCCTGCATATTTGCATCCTTTCTTCTTCAAAGGATCGGAGTAGGAAAAAGAGATGTAAATATGCAGGAATTGCGGCGAAAAAATGAAGCGGCGGGCGACAGGCCGCTCCGTCAAAACGGCTTCGGATGGGCCATCAATCTGCATCCGGGTCAACGCGTTTCGGATGGGCCATCGATCGGCATCCGGGTCCAACGCGTTTCGAATAGCCGCAAGACCGATAAGGACCGTCAGGGATCTTCCCTGGCGGTTTTCTTTGCGCTGCGCCGCTGCAGGTAGTCGCCAAAACCAAACTATTGGTCGGCAAACCGAAAGCGGTGTCAGACGGCGCGGCGGTACAATGGAATCATGAGCGCGCGAATGAACGATGGAGGCGATACGCATGGATTCCTTGCAAATATACGGCTTGACGGCAGAGTATCGAACCCGGCTGCTGGGAACGGATGTCCGGCGTCCGCGGATCAGCTGGAAGCTGCGATCCGAGCGCAAAGGTACGCTTCAGGAAGCGTATCGGATTCAGGTGGCCAAGGGACAAGCGGACTTTGAATCGCCGCTGTGGGACAGCGGGCGCATCGAATCGGACGAATCGGTGCTGATCCCCTATGACGGACCGGAGGCACAATCCCGCACGAGATATTATTACCGCGTCAAGGCTTGGGACACGTTCGGCCGGGAGTCGGAGTGGAGCGAGACGGAGTGGTGGGAGACCGCGTTGCTGTCCGTGGATGAATGGCAAGTGCAATGGATCACCCCCGATTCGCGCGCGATCGAGCCGGCGGCCGAGCCGGCGTTCCTGCTGCGCAAGCCGTTCGACCTGAACGAAGGGGATATCGTATCGGCGCGCATCTACGCGACGGCCGCGGGTGTCTACAAGCTGTACCTGAACGGCAGCAAAGTTGGCGATGACGAGCTCGCGCCCGGCTGGACGAGCTACAACAGCCGCCTGCAATACCAGACCTACGACGTGACGGCGCTGCTTCGCGAAGGCGGCAACGCGCTTGGGGCGACGGTGGCGAACGGCTGGTACAAAGGGCGTCTGGGCTGGGAAAACAAGTCCAACCATTACGGCGACAGAAGAGCGGTCCTCGTCCAATTGCATGTTCGGTACCGGGACGGCGCGGAGGTCGTGATCGCGAGCGACGAGAGCTGGAAGGCGGCGACGGGGCCTGTGCTCATGTCCGAGCTCTACGACGGAGAAACCTACGACGCCCGTCTCGAATGGAAGGGCTGGAGCGAGCCGGGCTTCGACGATACCGCCTGGCACGGCACGGAACGGCTCGACCTCGGTTACTCGCGCCTGGTCGCGCAGGAGAACGTGCCGACGCGCGTCACGGAGACGCTCAAGCCAATCGCCGCGATCCGAACGCCGGAGGGAGACGCCATCCTCGATATGGGACAGAACATGGTGGGACGGATTCGGCTGACGGTGGCGGCTCCCGCGGGCACGGCGATCAAGCTGACGCACGCCGAGGTGCTGGACAAGCACGGCAACTTTTACATGGGCAACATTCGTACCGCCAAGCAGACCGTCACCTATATCGCACGAGGCGAAGGGACGGAGACGTACGCGCCGCATTTTACGTTCCAAGGCTTTCGTTACGTTAAGGTGGAGGGATTCCCCTATCAAGAAAACGGATTGCCGCTCGATGCCTTCGCAGGCGAAGTGATGCACAGCGACATGCAGCGGACCGGCGCGTTCGAATGTTCGGACGAGCGGGTGAACCGGCTGCAGCAAAATATCATATGGGGACAGCGCGGCAACTTCCTCGACGTGCCGACGGACTGTCCGCAGCGCGACGAGCGCCTCGGCTGGACCGGAGACGCCCAGGTATTCGCGCCGACCGCCTTGTTCAACTACAACGGCGCGGCCTTCTTCGCCAAGTGGCTGCGCGACCTCAAGGCCGATCAGCTGCCGGACGGCAGCGTGCCGTTCGTCGTCCCGAACATCCTGCAGGGGTACAATGCGGCGGCGTGGAGCGACGCGGCCACGGTCGTTCCCTGGGCTATATACGTCAGCTGCGGCGACAAACGGATCTTGGCCGAACAGTACGGCAGTATGAAGGCGTGGGTCGACTATATTCGGGGCCAAGGGGAGCGGGAGCATATTTGGGATACGGGCTTCCACTTCGGCGACTGGCTGGCGCTGGACGCCAAGGAGGGCAGCTATATGGGCGCCACGCCGAACCATATGGTGACGGCGGCTTACTTCGCCCTTTCCGCGCGCATCCTGGGGGATGCCGCCCGGCTGCTTGGGCTCGAGGAGGATGCGGATTATTACGGCGCGCTGGCCAAAAGAGTCGCGGCGGCCTACCGCGACGAATTCATCACGCCGAACGGGCGGGTCGCCGCCCAGACGCAGACGGCCAACGTCATCGCGCTCTTCTTCGACCTCGTCGATCCGAAGGACCGTCCCCGGATCGCCCGGGACTTGAACGAGATGATCGTCGACAACGACTACCATCTGACGACCGGGTTCGTCGGCACGCCGTTCCTTTGCTTCGCGCTGTCGGACAACGGCTACCATGAGACCGCGGTCAAGCTGCTGCTTCAGCAAACCTACCCGTCCTGGCTGTATTCGGTCGCCAAGGGCGCGACGACGATCTGGGAGCACTGGGACGGCATCAAGCCGGACGGATCGTTCTGGAGCGACGATATGAACTCCTTCAACCATTACGCCTACGGCGCGGTGGGCGATTGGATGTACCGCAAGATCGCCGGCCTGGCGCCGGACCCGGCAAGTCCGGGCTACAAGCGTATTCGCATCGAGCCCGATTACACGGGCGGCAGGCTCAGCCACGCGCGCGCCTCTTACGAATCGATGTACGGCATGGTCGAATCGGGCTGGGCGTTCGCCGGGAACGGGAACGGGAATGAGGACGAGATCGAGCTGCGGGCGGCGATTCCCGCCAACGTCGGCGCATCCATTCTGCTGCGCGGCGCGGACGCGGATCAAGTCAGCTGCAACGGAGCCGGCCTGGCGGACGCCGAAGGGATCGTCTCCTTCCGCCAAGAGGCGGACGGCGTCCGCGTCGAAGCGGGCTCGGGCGTTTACGCCTTCACGTACGCCCGGCCTCATGCTTCCTATCGCACGTATCACCCTGGCATGCGGCTCGGCGAATTGGCGCAATGGGATGCCGCCAAGCGCATTCTGGACCGCCATGCGCCCGGATTCGCCGACAACCTGGGGTATATGGAAAAGCTGCCGCTCCCGGCGGCGGCGAACAACCCGATGGGCGGGGGCCTCTCGCAGGCACAGTTCGAGGCGATCGTGGCTGAGCTGCAGACGCTTAGAGCGTAGCCGCAACGTCATGCACCCGTCATAAAATAAGCTGCCGGAGGGAAAACGAATGGAGAATGCGACCAAGCAAGCGGCAGTACGTTATGCGCAAAACGGGCAAGGACCGTTGTTAGGCTACGACGAGACATCCGGCGTGCGAATTCTGCACGTGGACGGTCTCGCCTTCAAGGATCTGAACAAGGACGGCAAGCTGGATCCGTACGAGGACTGGCGGCTGCCGCCAGAAGAACGGGCCAGGGACCTCGCCTCCAAAATGACGATCGAGCAAATCGCCGGCCTCATGCTTTACAGCAGCCATCAGGCCATCCCCGGCAACATGGGATGGTTCCCCGCGACGTACGCCGGCGGCCAATCGTTCCCGGACAGCGGCGCGGCGCCCGGCGACTTGTCCGATCAACAGCTGGATTTCCTGTCGAACGATCACATCCGGCACATCCTGGTCACGCGCGTGCAGAGCCCGGAAGTCGCCGCGCGCTGGAACAACAACGTGCAAGCGTACGCCGAGCGCCTCGGCCTCGGCATTCCGGCCAACAACAGCTCGGATCCCCGCCACGGCTCGGATACGTCCAAGGAGTTCAACGCGGGCGCGGGCGGCGCGATCTCCATGTGGCCGGAGAGCATGGGGCTGGCGGCCACGTTCGATCCGGCGGTCGCCCGGGAATTCGGCGAGATCGCCTCGCGGGAATACCGCGCGCTCGGCCTCTCCACGGCGCTGTCGCCGCAGGTGGATCTGGCGACGGATCCGCGCTGGTTCCGCTTCGGCATGACGTTCGGCGAAGACCCGCGGCTGGCCGCGGACATGGCGCGCGCCTACATCGACGGCTTCCAGACGTCGGAAGGGAGCGCCGAGATCGCGGACGGCTGGGGCAGCGACAGCGTGAACGCCATGGTGAAGCACTGGCCGGGCGGCGGGTCGGGGGAAGCCGGGCGCGACGCCCACTTCGGCTACGGCAAATACGCGGTCTATCCCGGCAACAACTTCGAGGAGCACCTGCTTCCCTTTACGGAAGGCGCGTTCCGCCTCGCGGGCAAGACCGGCGCAGCCTCGGCCGTCATGCCCTACTACACGATCTCCGTCGGCCAGGATCCGGTGAACGGCGAGAACGTCGGCAATGCCTACAACGCCTATCTCATCCGCGACCTGCTGCGCGGGAAGTACGGCTACGACGGCGTCGTCTGCACGGACTGGGGCATCACGGCCGACGAGGGCGCGGACATCGAACGGCTCTTCCCCGGCGGCCGCTGCTGGGGCGTGGAGGAAGGCCATACGGTCGCGCAGCGCCACTACAAGCTGCTCATGGCGGGCGTCGATCAGTTCGGCGGCAATAACGATGCCGGTCCCGTGATCGAAGCCTACCGGATCGGCGTCGAGGCGCACGGGGAAGCGTTCATGCGCGCGCGCTTCGAGCAGTCGGCGGTTCGGCTGCTGAAGAACATGTTCCGGTTGGGCTTATTCGAGAATCCTTATTTGAACCCCGGCGAATCCGCGGCACTCGTCGGCAATCCCGCCTTCATGGAGGCCGGCTACCGGGCGCAGCTTAGATCCGTCGTGATGCTCAAGAACGAAGGCGTCCTGCCGCTTGCGAAGCGGAAAAAGGTGTACGTCCCCAAGCGGAAGCTGCCGGCGGACACCGACTGGATGGGGAATCCGGTCCCGCCCTCGGAGGCTTATCCGATCAACCTGGCGGTCGTGCAAAAGTACTTCGAAGTAACCGACCGGCCGGCGGACGCGGACTTCGCGCTCGTCTGCATCGAAAGCCCCCGTTCGACGAAAGGCTACAGCAAGGCCGACACGGAGGCCGGGGGCAACGGCTATATACCGATCAGCTTGCAGTACCGGCCCTATACGGCGGAGCAGGCGCGGGAGACCAGTCTCGCCGGAGATCCGCGAGACGTGCTGAACCGCTCGTACAAAGGAAAGACGGCGGCCGTCGCGAACGAAGGCGATCTCGACGCGGTGCTGGAGACGAAGCGGCTCATGAACGGCAAGCCGGTCGTCGTCTCCATCGCGTTGTCGAATCCGGCCGTCGCAGCCGAATTCGAGCCGTCGGCCGACGCCATCCTCGCGCACTTCGGCGTGCAGGACCAGGCGATCCTCGATATACTGACGGGCGCGTTCGAGCCGCAGGCGCTGCTGCCGTTCCAAATGCCCGCGGACATGAACGCCGTGGAGGCGCAGCTCGAAGACGTCCCCCACGACATGGACGTTTACGTGGATTCGGCCGGCCTTGCCTACGACTTTGCCTTCGGCTTGAACTGGAGCGGTGTCATCGAGGACGCAAGAACGAGCCGGTACGCGAAAAAACGGCGAACTTCATAGCGATCGACCGGGGGAAGGGATGCCGCGACGGGCCCTTCCTTCGAGCATATACCGCGGCCATTTAAAAGCGCTATAATGCTAGGACCAAGCTTAACGAAGAATCGCAAGGAGGGCGGCGGCCATGCGCAAGATCCGAACGTACGTCAACTCGGTCCGCTTTAAATTTTTCGCCGCCGTTCTCGTTATTTTCGTACCGCTGATCACCGTGCTGATCATCAACAACTTTTATTCCGGAGAGGTCGTCCGCAATCAGGTCGCGCAATCGAACAAAAACCTGCTCAGCCTTTATATGGGCCAAATCGATCAAAGGCTGGAAGAAGTCGACAAATACTTGTCCAACACGCTCGAGAGCGATCTGAACGTCCTGGATATGGAATTTCCCAAGTCGCGCGACGAGGACCGCTACAATATCGCCAAGCTGACGCTGTTCAACAAGCTGAAGGACGATATCGGCTACTACCCGATTCTGGACGCCTTCTTCGTCTATTCCGCGGTCAACAAAGATCTCTTGATAAGCCAGCCGCCGACGGACAGCTACGAAGCGAGGGAGAACGCGCGCCAGGAGATTCAGAAGGTCGTCGAGAACGACGCCGACACGATCGACTATTCCCGCTGGCATGTCCGAAGCGGCGCGAACGGCGATTACTTGTTCCACCTGATGAAGTCCGGCAACGTGTATATGGGCGCCTGGGTCGGAAGCGACAAATTGATGGTGCCGCTCAGTCTGATCGATCTGGGGGAATCCGGCGCGGCGGTCATCACGACCGGCGACAACAAGCCGATCAGCCACGGCGCCCTCTTCGAGGACAAGGGCATCGACTTGACGTTCCCGGAAGCGACCTACGCCATCAGCGGAAAAGGCAAACACGCGTACCTGATCATGGGCGAGAGATCCCAGCGGGGCAACTTCAATCTCGTGGCGCTCGTGCCCGAAAACGAAATCCTGCAAAAGCTGCCGTATCTTCAGCGGGTATCGTCGATTATCTCCATCGCCGCGGTCATGTTCCTGCTCCTCTTCCTGGCGATGATGCGGAGCATCTTCCTGAACCCGGTCAAGCGGATCGTCATCGCCATGCGCAAGCTTCGCGACGGCAATTGGGAATCGAGGATCGAACAGAAGCCGACGTCCACCGAGTTTCAGATCGTGAACGAGACGTTTAACCGGATGATCGGCGAGATTCACGACCTGAAGATCAACGTTTACGAGGAAAAGCTGAACCATCAGCGCGCTGAGCTCAAGCATTTGCAGCTTCAGATCAATCCGCATTTTTTTCTGAATTCGCTCAACATCATCTACAATCTGGCGACGGTCAAAGATTTTTCGCTGATCCAGGAGATGACCAAGTGCCTCGTTTCCTATTTCCGGTTTATGTTCCGCAGCAGCTCCTATTTCGTAGCGCTTGGCGATGAGCTGTCCCATACCGCAAACTATTTGCGCATTCAGCAGCTGCGGTTCCCCGACTTGCTGCACTACAGCGTCGATAAGCCGAACGATCTGCTCGCGCAGGAGGTGCCGCCGCTGATCGTGCAGACGATGGTGGAGAATGCGATCAAGTACGCCGTGAATATGGACGAGCCGATACGGATCTCCGTCGAGGTCGCGCAAACGGAAGACGAAGAGGGCCATCCGCGGTTGGTCATCCATGTTAAGGACACCGGGCCCGGGTTCCCGGGCGAAGTGCTCGGCCGGCTCGCTTTAGACCCGGAACAAGCCGGGAGCGAGGGCGGCGAGCAGATCGGCATCTGGAATGCCAGAAGACGGCTGCGGCTGTTGTATCAAGATCGGGCGACGATCGATTTCTATAACGAGGCCGGTCTGGGCGCGGTCGTGAAGATCGAGCTGCCGATGGAAAAGAAAGCGGGGTAATTCGCGATGTACCATGTTCTAATCGTAGACGACGAGATCCACGCGGTCAGAGGCTTGCAGGCCGGCGTAAATTGGGAGCGTCTGGACATCGGCTTCGTTCATACGGCGCACAGCATGAAGCAAGCCCAGGAGGTGTTCCGCGAACAGCCGGTCCACTTGGTCGTTTGCGACATCGAGATGCCGCAGGGCTCCGGTCTGGAGCTGGTCGCCTGGGTCAAGGAACATTATCCGGATACGGAGACGATCTTTTTGACCTGCCATTCCGATTTTTCGTTCGCGAAGCAGGCGATCCAGATGAACAGCTTCGACTATATGCTCAAGCCGGTCGATTATGCGGAGCTCGAGACCGTCATCGGAAAAGCGCTCGGGAAAATGAAAAAGGAGAAGGAGCTGCGATCGTTCGAGGAGACCCATCACCATTACCGCAAGCTCTGGGAGTCCCATCAGCCTGTCGTGGCCGAACGGTTCTGGCAGGATCTCATTCACCGGAAAATCCCCGCCAACCCGCAGGCCGTGCAGGCGCATCTTCGCGCCGCCGGTCTGACGTTCGGCGAAGACGCGCTGTTCAGGCCGATGTACATTCGCGTGCAGCGCTGGCACAAGGAGCTGTCCGAACGGGATCGGCGGATCATGGAGTACGCGCTTCGCAACGTGCTGGAGGAAGTCATGAAGGACGTTCCGGGAACCGCGGTCATCCCGATCGGGGAAGGGGCGCTGCTGACCGTCGTGCCCGTGGACCGGCCGGCCGAAGACGCGGAGCTCCGGGCGAACGGCGATGCGTTCATTCAAAACTGCAATCAGTATTTGTTCTGCGATCTCAGCAGCTACGTCGGCGATACGACGCCGCTTCACGAATTGCCGGACATGCTGCGGAGACTGCAGGAGATGGATGCAAACAATGTCACGCAAGTGAACCGGACGTTCATTCTGGGCGAGAAGCGCAAAGGGGCGTGTTCGGCGCAACCGGCGCCTTTGGCCGAATGGGGCGAATGGATGAAGCAAGGCGCCCGGAACAAGCTGACCGAGCGCGTCGAGCGGTACCTGGAGGCTTGGAAAGAAACAGGGAGCGGCGTGGACGCGCACACCGTCCATTCGTTTTATCAGGACTTCCTTCAGATGGTGTTTTTCGTCCTGCAATCCAAAGGCCTGCAGGCGAATCAGGTGTTCGCCCAGAACCTGCTGACGGACAGGCCGGAATCGGTTCTTCGCTCGATTCGGGCCTTGCAGGAATGGACGCGGTACGTCATCGAAGTGGCGATGAACCACATTCATTCCATCGAAGAAAACCTGTCCGTCGTGGACAAAGCCAAGCGATACATCGCGCAGCAGCTCGGTCAGCAGGATCTGTCCCGCGAGGACATCGCGAACCATGTGTTCCTGAACCCCGACTACCTGACCCGCGTCTTCAAGAAGGAAACCGGGATGTCGCTGTCGGACTACCTGCAGCAGAAGCGGATCGATTATGCGAAGGAGCTGCTCGAGAGCACCGGGCAATCCGTCAGCGATATCGGGCTCGCGGCCGGTTACTCCAACCTGTCCTACTTCTCGACGATTTTCAAGAAAGCGACGGGCCTGAACCCGGTGGATTATCGCAAGCGCGCGCAGCGGCAATAGACCGGAAAGGGCCGTCAAGGAGCGGGTTTCGTTCCTCTGGCGGCCTTGCGTTTTTCCGTCCCCGACGAGGTCGGAATATCGAAAGTCGGAAGTCGTATTATTGGTAAGCGGCGCGTCCCCGCTCCCCTTAGAATAAAGACATAACGAAGGACACGAAAGAAGGGGACAGCATTGACACGGACAGGATGGGCCTCGACGTTCAAAAAGCTCAAGCGCTATCGGGCATTGTTTCTCATGATGGTTCCCGGCCTCGCCTACCTTATCATGAACAACTACCTGCCGATGTTCGGCGTGATCATCGCCTTCAAGGACATCAACTATGCCAAAGGCATCCTCGGCAGCGACTGGATCGGCTTCAAAAATTTCGAGTATCTGTTTATGACGAAGGATGCTCTCGTCATTACGCGGAACACCATCCTGTACAACGGATCGTTCATTATCCTCAACACGGCATTCGCCATCGGCGTCGCGATCCTGCTCAACGAAGTGCGCAGCAAGTTCGCCGCCCGCCTTTACCAGAGCGTCATCCTGCTGCCGTTCCTGATCTCGATGGTCATCGTCGGCTATCTCGTTCTCTCCATGCTGAGCGCTGAAAGCGGATACTTGAACCTGAATTTGCTGCCGATGCTCGGCATCGAGCCGATCTCCTGGTATTTCGAACCGAAATATTGGCCCTACATCCTGACGATCGTTCAGCTCTGGAAGGGTACAGGCTACCTGTGCGTCATCTTCCTGGCGGCGATCATCGGCATCGACAACGAATACTACGAGGCGGCCACGATCGACGGCGCCAGCAAATGGCATCAGATCCGCAGCATAACGGTGCCGCTGATCGCGCCGACGATCACCATCATGACGCTGCTCGCCATCGGCCGCATTTTCTACTCGGACTTCGGCCTGTTCTATCAGGTGCCGCTCAACTCCGGCCCGCTTCAGCCGGTGACGGACGTCATCGACACCTACGTATACCGCGGCTTGATGACCCTCGGCGATATCGGCATGTCCTCCGCAGCGGGCCTCTATCAGTCGGTCGTCGGATTCGTCCTCGTGCTGCTCTCCAATTACATCGTCTCGAAGCGCAGCAAAGAGAACGCCTTGTTCTAATCCGAAAGGGGGGAAGCCGCCATGAAAACCAACGATATGAACCAGCCAGTCGTCCATGCGATATTCATTGTGCTCGCCGCCTTGTGCGTCATCCCGTTCCTGCTTCTCTTCATGTCGTCGATATCCTCGGAGAGCTCGATCGTAAATAACGGCTATTCGTTCTGGCCGAAGCAGTTCAGCCTGGAAGCCTATACCTACCTGTGGTCGCAAAAGCTGGCGATGTTTAATTCCTACGGCGTTACCATTCTGATCACGGTCATCGGCACCTTCGTCGGCCTGCTGATCAGCGCGCTGCTCGCTTACCCGTTATCCCGGCAGGACCTGCCGATCCGCGGCTTTCTGAGCTTCCTCGTCTTTTTCACGCTGCTGTTCAACGGCGGCCTCGTGCCGACTTACCTGATCTACACGGAAGTATTCCATATGAAAAACACGTTGATGGCCCTGATCGTGCCGGGGCTGCTGACGAACGGCTTTTTCATCCTGCTGATCCGCACGTTTTTCGCCAATTCGATCCCGGTTCAAATCATCGAATCGGCGTACATCGACGGCGCTTCCGAATTCAAGATTTTCTATCGCATGGTGCTGCCGCTGTCGCTTCCGATTCTGGCGACGATCGGCCTTATGCTGACGATCAACTACTGGAACGACTGGTTTAACGGCTTGGTCTACATCACGGAGCCGCAGCTGTTCAGCATTCAGAATCTGCTCAACCGGATGCTCTCCAACATCCAGTTCCTTCAACAGAACAACCTCGGAGGGCAGAACATGGCGGTCAACCTGCCGATGAACGGCGTTCGCATGGCGATGGCCGTGGTGGGCATCCTACCGCTGATCCTGATTTATCCATTTTTCCAGAAGTACTTCGTCAAGGGCCTTACGATCGGGGCCGTGAAGTAAAGAGTCTTGGCAGGCGGCCAATCCCGGGCCATCAGGGCCGGTTGGTATAGATTGCAATCCGCAGTTCAATTCGATCTAGGGGGATATCATATGCAAAATAAGTCGAAAGCCGTTCTTCTGCCCGCTGTCCTGCTTTCTATGTCCATGCTGGCTTCCGCGTGCGGCGGCTCGAACAACGCCGGCGGCGCCTCCGCTCCGGCGTCTGGCGGCAGCTCGGCTCCGGCTTCGTCCGGCGCTTCGTCCGGCGCTGCTTCGAACGGCAAGGAGCTCCAGCTGACGCTCGCGTTCATGGGACTCGGGAACATGAAGGAAGTCGGTCTCGTCCAGGATGAGATCAGCAAGATCACCAAAGCCAAGATTAACGCGACGGTCAAGCTGATGCCGATCGACATCGGCGCATGGACACAGCAAGTCAATCTGCTGCTCGCCGGCAACGAGCCTCTCGACCTGCTCGTCACGTCCTCTTTCTTCAACTACAGCTCCCAGGTCGCCAAGGGACAATTGCTCCCGCTCGACGACTTGCTCGCCAAATACGCGCCGACCGTCAAGGACACGATGGAGCCGGCGATCTTTAACTCCACCAAGATAAACGGCAAGATGTACGGCGTGCCGAGCATCCGGGATACGGCGGCCGACCACGGCATCTCGGCCAGAAAAGACTTGATGGACAAATACAATCTGTCGTTCGATAACGTGAAGACGTACGCGGATCTCGATCCGATCTTCAAAACGATCAAGGACAACGAGCCGGGCGTCTACCCGCTCGTTCAGCGCAGCCAAACGAACGGCATCGCCAACGAGCTCGTCCGCGGCTATACCGACTATCTGGGCGACACGCCGGGCGTACTCGTCATCGCCAACCAGGATCTGAAAGTGGTAGACCTGTACGAGACGCAAATGTACAAGGACGCGCTCCAGCAAGCGCGCAAATGGTATCAGGCCGGCTACATCATGCCTGACGCGGCAACGACGCAGGAAGGCAACAACAGCCTGATCAAGGCGGGCAAGGGCTTCAGCTACCTGTCCAACATGAAGCCGGGCTTCGCGACCCAGGAGTCGACGGTGAACGGCCGCGAGATGGTGACCGCGAGCTTCGTGCCGCCGATCTCCACGTCCGATTCCGGCACGGGCTTCATGATCTCGATTCCGAAGAATACGCAGGACGCGGACCGCGCCGCGCAACTGCTCAACCTGCTCTACACCGACAAGGACGTCGCCAACCTGCTCGCTAACGGCGTCGAAGGCAAGCACTACGTCGATGCCGGCAACGGCCAGATCAAAGCGCCCGAAGGCGGCAGCAACTACGTCTTCAACCAATGGGAAGTGGGCAACAACGCCCTGACCAAGGTGTGGCAGGGCATGGATACGGATATTTGGGCGCAAACGAAGGAATTCAACAAAAACTCGACCTTCTCCAAAGCGCTCGGCTTCTCGTTCGATTCGTCGCCGGTCAAGACCGAAGTCGCGGCCGTCACCAACGTCAACAACCAGTACAAGGCAGGCCTGGAATCGGGCACGATCGATCCGTCCAAGCTGGACGAGTTCGTGAAGAAGCTGAAGGCTGCTGGCATGGACAAGATCATCGCGGAAAAGCAAAAGCAGCTGGACGCGTGGGCAAAAGCGAATAACGTGCAGTAACCGGCTTTAGCAGCGAGCGTTTATGAGCCCTTCTTCGAAACCCTGTTTCGGGGAAGGGCTTTCTCTTTTCTCTGTTCGTGGAAAGCTTGATCTCATATGGAGGTGCGGGAATGGAAAGGGATATTCGAGGCTTGATCGCGCAAATGACGTTGGAGGAGAAGGCCGGCATGTGCTCGGGCCTGGATTTTTGGCATATGAAAGGAGTCGAGCGTCTCGGCATTCCGGCGATCATGCTGACCGACGGACCGCACGGGCTTCGCAAGCAAAAGGCGTCCGCCGACCACCTGGGGCTGTTCGACAGCGTCCCGGCGACCTGCTTCCCTTCGGCCGCGGGACTCGCGAGCTCCTGGGACCGCGAGCTGATCCGCAAGGTCGGCGTCGCGCTCGGCGAAGAATGCCAGGCGGAGGACGTCGCGGTGCTGCTCGGGCCCGGCGCCAACATCAAGCGTTCGCCGCTATGCGGGCGCAACTTCGAATACTTCTCCGAGGATCCTTTTTTGAGCTCCCGTATGGCCGCCAGCCATATCGAAGGCGTGCAGAGCCAGGGCGTCGGCACCTCGCTCAAGCATTTCGCGGCGAACAACCAGGAGCATCGCCGCATGACCGGCGATTCCGTCGTCGACGAGCGCACGCTGCGCGAGATTTACCTGGCGAGCTTTGAGTTCGCGGTCAAAGAGGCCCAGCCGTGGACCGTCATGTGTTCCTACAACAAGGTAAACGGCACGTACGCCTCCGAGAACGAATATTTGCTGACCAACATTCTGAAGGACGAATGGGGCCACGAAGGCTTCGTCGTCTCGGACTGGGGCGCCGTCAACGAGCGCGAGGCCGGTCTGGCCGCGGGCCTGGAGCTGGAGATGCCGGCGAGCGGCGGCGCGGGCGACCGCAGGATCGTCGAAGCCGTGCGCAGCGGCAGGCTGTCGGAGGAGAAGCTGGACCGCGCGGTCGAACGGCTGCTCCGGATCGTGTTCATGGCCGTCGACCACAAAAAAGAGGGCGCGACGTGCGATGCCGAGGCGCATCACGCGCTGGCCCGCGAAGTTGCGCGCGAGAGCATGGTGCTGCTCAAAAACGAAGGCGGTATCCTGCCGCTTCGCAAGGACGCGAAGCTGGCCGTTATCGGCGAACTGGCCGCGAAGCCGCGTTATCAAGGCGGGGGGAGCTCCCATATCAAGCCAACCAAGCTCGAGGACATTCGCGAGGAGCTCGCGAGGTCCGCGGGCGGCGGCGCGCGGATCGCGTATGCGCAGGGCTACGACCTGCAGTCGGACGCTCTGGACGAGGCGCTCGTGGAGGAAGCGAAGCGGGCGGCCGCGGATGCCGAGGTCGCGGTCGTCTTCGCGGGTCTGCCGGACCGCTACGAGTCCGAAGGATTCGACCGGACGCATCTGCGGCTGCCGGACAACCAGGTCGCGCTCATCCGCGCGGTTGCCGAGGCGCAGCCGAACGTCGTCGTCGTCCTGAGCAACGGCGCGCCGGTCGAGATGCCCTGGCTCGGCAGCGCGAAGGGGCTGCTGGAAGCCTATCTTGGCGGCCAGGCGCTCGGCGGCGCGATCGCGGACCTGCTGTTCGGCGACGCCAATCCGAGCGGCAAGCTGGCGGAGACGTTCCCGCTGCGCCTCGCGCACAACCCGTCGCAGCTTAACTTCCCGGGCGAAGGCGACCGCGTCGAATACAAGGAAGGCTTGTTCGTCGGCTACCGCTACTATGACGCCAAGGAGATCGAGCCGCTGTTCCCGTTCGGATACGGGCTCAGCTACACGACGTTTGAATACGCGAACCTCGTCGTAGCGAAGCCGGCGATCCGCGACGAAGAGACGGTGACGGTGACCGTGGACGTCACGAATACGGGCTCGCGCGCGGGCAAGGAAATCGTGCAGCTGTACGTGCGCGACGTGCAAAGTACCGTGATTAGGCCTTTTAAGGAGCTGAAAGGGTTCGCCAAGGTTCAGCTGCAGCCGGGAGAGACGAAGGCTGTCTCCTTTACGCTGGATCGGAGCGCCTTCGCCTACTACAACGTCGACTTGAAGGACTGGCATGTGGAATCGGGTGAATTCGAGATTCTCGTCGGCCGCTCGTCGCGGGATATCGCGGTATCGGGCACGATCGCGGTCGAGTCGACCGTCGTGCTTACGCACGTCTTCCACCGGAACAGCACGGTCGGCGATCTGATGAGCGATCCGGCGGCGCAGGCGCTCGTCATGGACTGGATCGGCAAGACGCCGTTCGGCGCCATGGCCGCCGATCCCGACGGCGAAGGCGCGGAGATGATGCAGGCGATGATGAAGTACCTGCCGCTTCGCGGCCTGGTCGGCTTCAGCGGCGGCGCGCTCGGCGAGGACGATCTGGACGGCTTGCTCAAGCAGTTGAACGCGAGGGAATCCTGATAGCTTCATAGTTGGACGAAAACGAAGCGGCATGCCGGCGCGCGCGTCCGCAGCGTAAGCGAAAAAATGAACTCAGAAGAGCCTAGAGCGGCGGGAGTGCGGGGTGGAGGTGCTCTTGCGGCCTCGCATCCGGCCCGCGCGGAATACCGGCGCGCTAGCGAACGGCGTTCGCAGCGGCCTCGAGCGCTGCCGGATCCGGAGAGCGGGAGGATCCTCTCGCGATAAACTGCGTGTCCACGAGCACCTTGGAGCCGACGAGAGAGCCGGATTCGATCGCTTCGACGATCATGTCCACTGCGAGGCGGGCCATCCGTTCCTTTTCCACGTGCACGGTCGTCAGCTCGGGAGAGACGATGAGCGCTTCGGAGATGTTGTCGAAGCCGACCACGGAGACGTCCTCCGGCACGCGATAGCCCAGCTCGACGAGTGACTTGATCGCGCTGATCGCGATGTAGTCGCATTCGCAGAAAAAGGCCGTCGGCATCGGCATCTGCGATTCCCGATAAGCGGACAAGCGCTTTTTCAGCGCGTCCTGGGAGGAGAGAATCGTGGGGGCCACCGAGAACACATGCGCCGGCGACAGCTCGCGCCCGTTCTCCTGCAGCGCCTGCATGAATCCGGTGCGGCGGTCGTCGAAGTTGCGGATGCGGATATCGGAAGCGATGTAGCCGATGTCGCGGTGACCGAGCCCGCATAGATGCTGCCCGGCCTGATAGGCGCCCATCGCGTTGTTGATCTGGATAAAGGAAATCGGGAGCGTTTCGAAGCAGGTGTCCAGCACGACAAGCGGGCCGTTCAATCGCCCGGCGATCTGTTCGAGCATCGGCTTGTTCAAGTTCGTGCCGAGCAGAATGACGCCGTCGGCGCGCTTGTCCTCGGCGATCGCCCGGATGCCTTCGTCGAACGTCGACATGTCCACGGAGGAGAACAGCAGGGAATAGCCGCTCGCACGGCACCGTTCCTCGATATAGTGGATCAGCTCCCGGAAGAAGGGCTGCTGGTAATATTGCTCCAACACGATACCGGAGTTGGCGAAAACAAGGAACGTGATCGAGGCGGTCTGCGCTTCGCGGGCCGAGGTTCGCGACTTGGGCCGGTAGCCGTTCTCGCTGGCGATTTGAAGGATCCGGTCCCGCGTTTCCGGACCGATGCCCCCTTTCCCGTTGAGCGCCAGCGACACGGCTGCCTTGGATACGCCCGCGAGCTTGGCGATGTCTTCCATCTTCATGAAGAAAATCTCCATTCGTTCTGTTTAGTAAGTTTAGTTTAATGTCAGCTCCATTAATAAGCAAGATCTATTGATTTTGTTTAGTTAATTTAGTTCAAAAATCGACTAAAAATCTTACTTTATTTACTTAAAACACATTGACCAGCGCTATAACCAGTGATAAATTGAACTCATGCAGTTAAACGACTTCGTTTATGTTTAGTTAGTTTACTGAAAGGGAGACCCCACACATGAGCAGATTGAAGCTGGGCTACGCGCCGACCCGACGTTTCGTATTTAGCGCTGAAGACGCTTTCCGCTACAAAGTGATGATCAAGGAAAAGATCGAAAGCTTCGGCCTCGACATCGACATCGTCGATCTAGAAGGGCTCAACCAAGAGGGACTGCTCTACGACGACCATATTAACGCCGACCTGATCGCCGACCGGTTCAAGCAGGAAAAAGTGGACGCCGTGTTTTTCCCGCATTGCAACTTCGGTACGGAGGATACGGTGGCGCGCGTCGGCAAGGCGCTGGGCAAGCCCGTACTGCTGTGGGGTCCCCGCGACGAGGCGCCGCTCGAGGACGGCATGCGCCTGCGCGACACGCAATGCGGCTTGTTCGCCACCGGCAAGATCCTGCGCCGCTTCAACGTTCCTTTCACCTATGTCACGAACAGCCGGGTGAACGATCCCGTTTTCGAGCGGGGCTTCACGAACTTCGTCGCCGCCGCGAACGTGGTCAGAAAATTCCGCAGCCTGCGCATTCTGCAGATCGGCCCGCGCCCGGCTTCGTTCTGGACGATGATGTGCAACGAAGGGGAGCTGCTGGAGCGGTTCGGCATCGAGATCCATCCGATCACGCTGGTCGACATCCAGCGCGCTTCGCAGAAGATCGAGAAGGGCAGCAGCTCCGAACTGGCGGAAGCCATCGACTATATTAAAGCCAAACTGGACTGGTCAGAAGTGACCGAAGCGGACGTCCGCCGGATCGCCGCCCTGAAGGTTGCGATGAAGCAGTATGCCCTGAACACCGGCAGCACGGCGATCGCGATCCAATGCTGGTCGTCCCTGCAGGACGCGATGGGGATCATGCCTTGCCTGGCCAACGCGATACTGACCGACGAACAGATCCCGGTCACCTGCGAGACCGACATTCACGGCGCGATCACCTCCGTCATGGTTCAAGCGGCGACGTTGAACCAGCACCCGACGTTTTTCGCCGACCTGACCGTCCGCCATCCCGAAAATCCGAACGGCGAGCTGCTGTTCCACTGCGGCAACTTCCCCGTCTCCCTGACCGTCGAAGACAAACCGAAGCTGCGCAAGCACTTCTTGTTCGACGACCATTCGCCGGGCACGCACGAAGGCGAGATCAAGGGCGGCGACATGACGCTGGCGCGCTTCGACGGCGACCATGGCGAGTATCAGCTGTTCCTCGGCAAAGCCCGCGGCATTCAAGGCCCGTATACGCGGGGCTCGTATGTCTGGGTGGAAGTGAACGACTGGCCGCTGTGGGAAGAAAAGCTGGTCAAAGGCCCTTATGTCCATCATTCCGTAGGCATTCATGCGAACGCGATTCCGGCCTTGTACGAGGCATGCAATTATATCCCGGGACTGACCCCCGATGCGGTAGATCCGACCGAACGCGAGATTCAGGCCTGGCTTCGCGGTGCGGGACTGTGATTCAAAGGAGGTACTCATCCATGGAAACGACGGCACTTAAAGCGAAAGCCGCGCAGATCCGCATGGATCTGCTGAAGATGATTCACGGGGCCAAGACGGGGCATACGGGCGGCTCGCTCAGCAATACCGATATTTTGACGGCGCTCTACTACCGCGTCATGAAGATCGATCCCGCGAATCCGAAGTGGGACGGTCGCGACCGGTTCATCGCGAGCAAGGGGCATTCGGTGGAGTCGCTCTGGTGCATCCTCGGCGACCTCGGCTTTTTCCCCAAGGAAGAGCTGAAGACGTTCAGCCAGTTCGGCACGCGTCTGATCGGGCATCCGAACAACAAGGTGCCTGGCATCGAAATGAATACGGGCGCGCTGGGCCACGGGCTGGCCATCGGCGTCGGCATGGCGCTTGCGGCGAAGCGGGACGGCAGGGACTACCGGGTGTTCTGCCTGATGGGCGACGGCGAACAGGCGGAAGGCTCCGTGTGGGAAGCCGCGATGGCGGGTCCGCACTACAAGCTGGATAACCTGGTCGCCATCATCGACCGCAACCGGCTTCAGATCAGCGGATCGACCGAGGAAGTGATGGGTCTCGAACCGCTCGAGGAAAAATGGGCGGCGTTCGGCTGGCACGTCGTGTCCATCGACGGCAACGACATGGAGCAACTGGTTCGCACTTTCGAGGCGGCGCCTTCGATCCCCGGCAAGCCGACGCTGGTCATGGCGAATACGGTCAAAGGCAAAGGCGTGTCCTTCGCCGAAAACGTGGCGCACTGGCATCATCACGTGCCAAACGAAGAGCAGCTGGCGTTGGCGCTTGCCGAGCTGTCCGCCGCAATCGAGAGCTACGAGCAGGAAGGGCTGGTGCGATAACATGGCGAATACGATTCCGAACCGTCAGGTCATTTGCGATACGCTGCTGGAGCTGGCCAAGGAGGATCGCGACATTATGGTGCTCGCCAGCGACTCGCGGGGCTCGGCAGCCATGGCTCCCTTTGCCAAGGCGTATCCGGAGCAATTCGTCGAAGTCGGCATCGCCGAGCAGAACATCGTCGGCATCTCCGCCGGCCTCGCGCATAGCGGCAAAAAGCCGTTTGTCACCTCGCCGGCCTGCTTCCTAAGCATGCGCAGCATCGAGCAGATCAAGGTGGACGTCGCTTATTCGGCCACGAACGTGAAGCTGGTCGGCATCAGTGGCGGCGTCAGCTACGGCGCGCTCGGCATGTCCCACCATTCGGTGCAGGATCTGGCCGTGTCGCGGGCGATCCCCGGGCTTGCCGTCATCCTGCCCGCCGACCGGCACGAGACGAAGCGCATGACCGAAGCGCTCGTGAAGCACGAGGGCGGCGCGTACATTCGCATCGGGCGCAATCCGGTCGAAGATGTCTACGAGAACGACGACTACGAATTCGTGATCGGCAAGGCCGTCACCCTGCGCGAAGGCGGCGATCTGACGATCATCGCGGCAGGCGAGACCGTTCGCGTCGCGCTCGACGCCCATGATGCGCTTAAGGAAGCAGGGGTGTCCTGCCGCGTGATTAACATGCATACGATCAAGCCGCTGGACGAGGAAGCGGTCATCAGGGCCGCCGCGGAGACGGGACATATCATCACCGTCGAGGAGCACAGCATTCACGGCGGTCTCGGCGCCGCGGTGGCCGAAGTCGTCGTGCAGCATAAGCCCGTGCCCATGCGCATCCTCGGCATCCCGGACGAGCCGGCGATCGCGGGCAAGAGCGCCGAGGTATTCGACCACTACGGCATCAGCGCCGGCAACATTAAAAAGATCGCCCTGGATCTGCTGGGCAGATAAGGACGGCCGTTCATGGAAAAGTATATCCTGGCGGTTGACCAGAGCACGGCGGGTACGAAGGCTTTGCTCGTCGACCGTTCCGGCCGGGTCGTCGCGAAAAGCAGCGCGGAGCACCGGCAAGTGTATCCGAAGCCCGGTTGGGTGGAGCACGATCCGCTCGAGATTTACGACAACGTGAAGCGGACGGTGCGCGAAGCGCTGGAGCTGGCGGGCATCGAGCCCGCCGCTTTGGCCGCACTCGCCATCACGAACCAAAGGGAGACGGCTGTCGTCTGGGACCGGGAGACGGGCCATCCCGTATACAACGCGATCGTCTGGCAGTGCCAGCGCACGGCCGACCGGTGCGAGGCGCTGCGAGTCGCCGGACATGAACGGACGGTACGGTCCAAGACCGGACTCATGCTCGATCCGTACTTCTCCGCCGCCAAGTGGGATTGGATACTAACCCATATTGAAAGCGCTAAACCGCTGCTGGCGCAAGGCCGGCTGCTCGCCGGCACGATCGACAGCTGGCTGATCTGGAAGCTGACCGGCGGGAAAACGCATGCGACCGACTACACCAACGCGAGCCGGACTTCCTTGTTCAATATTCATACGCTGGATTGGGACGACGAGCTGTGCGGACTGTTCGGCGTGCCGCGGACGTTGCTGCCCGAGGTCAAGTTCTCGGACGAATCGTTCGGCTTCACGGACGACCCGGACCTGTTCCCCGAGAAAATCCCCGTATCCGGCGTCATCGGGGATTCTCAAGGGGCCCTGTTCGGGCAGCTGTGCCTCGAGCCGGGTATGGCAAAGGCGACCTACGGCACGGGAACCTCGGTGCTCATGAACACCGGCGAACGCCCCGTCGTATCGGATAACGGGTTGGTGACGGCCATCGCTTGGGGAAAGAGCGGCCAGGTGACTTACGCGCTTGAAGCCGTCATCCGCAGCTCCGGCGACAGCGTCAAGTGGGTCAGGGACAATCTTGGGCTGTTCGACTCGTTCGAGGAGCTGGACGTCATGCTGAGGCGGACGCCGGACAACGAAGGCGTCTACCTGGTACCCGCATTCGTCGGGCTGGGCGCCCCCTATTGGGATCCGTACGCAAGGGCCGCGATCGTCGGCATGAGCCGGGCGACCGGCAAAGGCCATATCGTCCGCGCCGCGGTCGAGAGCATCGCGTACCAGGTGCGCGACGCGGCGGAATTAATGGCGCGCGAGACGGGCATCCCGCTCAAGAAGCTCCATGCGGACGGCGGCGCCTCCGGCAACCCGCTGCTCATGCAGTTCCAGGCCGACCTGCTGAATCTGGCCGTGTCGCGGTCCGCGGTCGCGGAGCTGTCGGCGATGGGCGCCGTCTATATGGCGGGACTCGGCGTGGGTTACTGGGCTTCGCTGGACGAGATCGAGCGGTTCGGGGCGGCCGGACATCTATACGCACCCGTTATGGAAGCGGCCGAGCGCGAACGATTATATGCAGGGTGGCAAAAAGCGGCGGCTTCGGTAATAGGCGCCCCTACGAAAACAAGCGCGTTGGAGGAGGTCAAACAAGCATGACATTTACCGAAAAGACCCGCATCGGCATCATCTACAAAAACGAAGCGGCCCGTGCGGTTCTGGCCCGCAGGCTGCCGGACTTGCTTTCCTCGCCGCCCCATATGCTGTCGCTCTTCAAGAGCCTGACGCTGGAAAAGGTATACGCCTTCCGCCAGGAAGAATTGGGGCAGCCGGATTGGATCGCCGAGACGCTGGCGGAGCTGGCCGCCGTCGCGTCCGATAGCGGAGTTGCGGAGCCGGATGCCGAAGTCGCGCCGTCCGCCGAATACGAGCCGGCTGACGTCCCCGAGGCCTCCGCGGCGGTGCAAGCGCCGGACGAGGCCGAGCAGTGGGGCGTTTACGAGATCGAGCTGAAGGGACCGAGCCACGGCAATCCGTTCACGGACGTCGAACTGGCGGCCGAGTTCTCGAGCGGCGGCCAAAGCGTCCGCATGGCCGGCTTCTACGATGGAGACGGCGTCTACCGTATCCGCTTCATGCCGGACGCGCAGGGCGCGTGGACGTACCGGACGACCAGCAACGCCCGTTCCCTGAACGGCATCGGAGGCGCGTTCCGTGTCTTGCCCCCGTCCGCCGGCAACCATGGCCCAGTCCGCGTGAAGGACACGTATCATTTTGCCTACGAAGACGGCACTTCCTATATCCCGGTCGGCACCACCTGTTATGCATGGACGCACCAGGGAGACGCTTTAGAAGCGCAGACGCTCGAGACGCTCAAAGCTTCCCCGTTCAACAAAATGCGCATGTGCGTGTTTCCGAAATCGTACCTGTTCAACGAGAACGAGCCTGTCTACGATCCGTTCGAGGGCTCCCTGGAGAAGGGCTGGGATTATACGCGGTTCAACCCGGTATTCTTCCGCCATCTGGAGGATCGGATCGCCGATCTGGGCAAGCTGGGCATCGAAGCGGACCTGATCCTTTTCCACGCTTACGACCGCTGGGGCTATTCGGAGATGAATCCGGCGGCCGACGACCGTTACCTTCGCTACGTCACGGCCCGCCTGTCCGCTTATCGCAACGTGTGGTGGTCGCTGGCGAACGAGTACGATCTCATGTGGAACAAGGAGCTGGCCGACTGGGAGCGCTTCGCCGAGATCGTCACGTCGAACGACCCCGCGGGACACCTCATTTCCAATCACAACTGCTTCGCCTTTTACGACTACAGCAAGCCTTGGGTCACGCATTGCAGCATCCAGCGGGTCGACGTGTACAAGACGTCCGAGGCGACGACCGAATGGCGGGAAAAGTGGAAAAAACCGATCGTCATTGACGAGTGCGCCTACGAAGGGGACATCGACCAGGGCTGGGGCAATATCACCGGCGAAGAAATGACGCGCCGCTTCTGGGAAGGCGCGGTCCGCGGGGGATATGTGGGACACGGGGAAACGTACCTTAATACCGAAGAGGTGCTGTGGTGGTCCAAAGGCGGCAAGCTGACGGGCACGAGTCCCGACCGGATCGCCTTTCTGCGCCGCATCACCGAGGAGAGCCCGGGTGGCGTGCTGAACCCGCTGCCGTCCGATTGGGACGTGCCGTGCGCCGGCGTGAAGGACGAATACTATTTGTACTATTTCGGCTTCAATCAGCCACGATTCCGGAACTTCAGCCGCAAGCCGGGCACGAAGTATGCCGTCGACGTCATCGATACGTGGAACATGACGATCGAGCGGCTCGAGGGGACGTATGAAGGCGCATTTCGCATCGAGCTGCCGGGCAAGCAATTTATGGCCGTCAGGCTGACGAAGACGGAATAGCGCGCCGGAGAAGGGGAGGCCGAGATGGGAAGCATCTACTACACGATTACGGAAGTCACGGATTACGGCCCGTTTATTACGAAGCTCGTGCTGCCGATGCGGGCCGTGGTGAAGGCGGAAGCGGTCAAACCGGCCTGCTTTAGCGTTTACGTGGAACGGAAGGATAAACAAGGCGAGGTGCTCCTGCTTCCCAAGAGCTGGACCGAGCCGGATCTCAAGGCGCCGAGCAAGGGCTACGGCACGATCCTCGACGCCTATCCTTCCGGGATCGACGGCGCGCGCGGGGAAGAAGGGGCGTTCGTGACGCTCGAGATGAAGCACGGACCGCTCGATCCCCTGGCCGCGCCCATCGCCCCGCTGAACGGCATGAACGAATATATCGTCAGCGATTACCGGATTACGCAGATCGCGGAAATCGCGTCGGAAACGGGGGAGGCGCTGACGGGACTTGTATTCGACCGGTGTGCGGGGAATACAGCCAAGCAGGCGGAGCGGTTTCTGCAGGGCATCTCTTCTTTTCAAGCGGAACCGCTAAACTACGGCTACTTCGTGCCGCAGACCGGAAACGGAAAAAGGCCGCTCCTCATCTGGCTGCACGGTGGCGGGGAAGGCGGGACGGATCCGGCCATCGCCTATACGGGCAACAATGTGGTCAACCTGGCCGGCGACGACATTCAGGCCAAGCTCGGCGGCACGTTCGTGCTGGTGCCGCAGACGCGGACCTTTTGGCTGGACGACGGCAGCGGGCAATACGGCAGGACGGGGAAGTCCAAGTACGTTGAGGCGTTAAAAGCGCTGATCGACGAATTCGTCGCTCTCAACGAGGCCGCGATCGACACGGACCGGATTTATATCGGCGGCTGCTCCAACGGCGGATTCATGACGATGCGGATGGTGCTGGATTACCCGGCGTACTTCGCGGCTGCTTTTCCGGTATGCGAGGCGCTGTACGACGAAGTCATCGGCGACGCGGACATCGAGCGGATCAAACACCTGCCGATCTGGCTGACGCATGCCAAGGACGATTCGATCGTGAGGCCGGAAGAGACGGCGGTGCCGACCTACGAGCGCTTGATCAAGGCCGGCGCGAAGGACGTGCATTTCTCGTATTTCGACCGGGTTGCGGATCTTCACGGCCGGTTCGCCGACGAGCGGGGAGAGCCGTTTGTCTATCACGGGCATTTCTCGTGGATCTACGCGCTGAACGACGACTGCCGCCTGGACTACGACGGGCAGCCTGTAGTGGTTAATGGCAGGGAAGTGTCGCTGATGGAATGGCTGGCTTTGCAGAAGAAATAGATATAAAAATCGAATAGCGTTCGTCGATGGTCAACCGGATTTCCGGTTGGCCTCTTTTGTTGAATAAGGCAAGCTGACGAACTCGCAAAAAACAGCCGACGGCCGAACATTGTCGGTTGATCCGCCCGATTCTATGATAATGCTGAAATGGCGGAAAGGAGATGAAGCGCGAGAAGCCGGAAGGCGACTGCATAACTTGTAAGCGCCTTCAATGTGCGTATTCAACCTACTGAGGAGGCTTGAATGATGAAAAGAATGACCAAACCGACTGCCGTCGCCCTGTCGCTTGCCCTGCTTGTCCCCGTCGCTTCTGTCGCGGGCAAGGCGGAGGTGGCGAGCGCGGATCCGATCGTGGCCGGCAGCGACTGGCGGGCGATCGATACGACGATGGCCGTGGCGCCCGGCAGCGCGCTGGATTTGTCGTTCCTGAACGACGCGCCCGCGGGAGACAAGGGCTTCGTCCAGATCGACGCGGACGGCGATTACGTATTTGATGACGAACCCGCGAAGAAGGTGAAGTTCTACGGCGGCAACCTGAACGGCAGCTACGGCACCGATCCGACGCACGCGGAGATGGTCGTGATCGCGGACCGGCTCGCCGCCATGGGCTACAACGTCGTGCGGTATTCCTCCGTAGACCAGAACTATGACTGGGCCAAAGGGTTGATGGCGAAGCCTACCTCCACGACGGTGACGCTGAACGCCGCCAAGCTCGACAATTTCGAGTACTTCAACGCTTTGCTCAAGGCGCGCGGCATTTATATCGACATGGACATTTTGGCGTATGCCGATTTCTCGGGCGTCTCGAGCCTGAATACGTACGGCGCGACCGCGTCCAAGTATTTGGCGACGCTCATGCCGGACGGGATCGCCATCTGGAAGTCATTCGCGAGCCAGCTCCTGTCGCACGTAAATCCGTATACCGGCCTTGCGCTGAAGGACGATCCCCAGCTGATGGGACTTTCTCCGGTCAACGAATCGCTGCTCTACAACGCCAGCTTTTCCGACGCCAACTTCAACAACTGGATCAAGACGGACTTCAACGCCTATCTGACCGGCAAAGGGCTGCCGACGGTGTCGACGTTTCCGACGAGCTTCTGGGGGGCGCCGTCCGGCGTCCGGGACCTCATGACTGCGTACTTTACGGAGAAGCAGTTCGCGGCCAACGGCGACATGAAGTCCTACCTGAAGAACGTTGTCGGCGTCCAGGCGCCGATCGGCGGCATCAACTACATTAACGATTCGCTGGCCAACTACTGGCGGACGCAGACGGACGTTCAGGAGACGCATCTGTACAACGGGCTGGTTAACGGCAGAGGCGTCTTTAGTTACAACCCGCTCACGCATCCGCGCTACAGCACCGTGTTCGATCCGGCGACGGCGGCAAGCTACGTGCCACAGTACGGTTCATCCATTATCAAAAATTACATTCCCGCCCTTGCGCTCGGCCAGCTGTACCGGAAGCCCTTCGCGCTGACGGAGTTCAACCAGGAGTTCCCGACCGACGGACGAGACGAGCTCGGCTTGATCTCGTCCGCGGCCGGGGCTTACAACGGCTGGGATATGATGAACCGCTTCGACTTCAGCAGCCGGGTGAACGAGGCGGTCAACGAGGCGCCGCTCGGCGGCGCCATCTCCTTCGACTCCGTCACGGATACGCTGGCGACGATGTCCGAGTATCAGAGCGCGCTGCTGTTCCGACGGGGACACGTCGCGGAGAGCGATCCGAAGTTCGTTATCGTCAGGGATAAAACGTGGGTGGTGACGCATGGCTCCGCGACCGAAAACCAGGATCAGGAGCGCAACCGCATGATGATTCCGCATCTGTTCAAGACGGTGACGGTGTACGCGGACCATCCGGCCGCGCCTTACGCGATCTACAAGATTACGCCCGACCTGACGCCGGCGGATATCGCGGCGGGGGACATCCCGGGCGCCAACGAGATTACGATTACGAACGCGATGACGATGAAGGAGGTCGCGGAGACGTTCATCGACGCGCTCGACGACGCGGGACTCAAGGCATCCATGCAGGATGCCCTGGACGACGACCTGCTGGTCTCGGATACAGGCGAGCTCGTGTTCGACATGAATACGAATACGTACCTGATCAACACGCCTTACGCGGCGGCGGCCGTGGGCACGTTGGACGGCAGCGGCTACGAGCTCGGCGCCGTCACGCTGAAGGGCGATCTGGCGCACGGCACGGTGTCAGCCTTGTCGCTCGACGACGAGCCGCTGGACGAGAGCGGCCGAATCCTGCTCACCTATACGACCGACGCCGCCGGGACCGGCGAGTACGAGGTGACGTCCGGCGGCCTCACGACGTATCACCAGGGCACGCTGCCGACGCTAGTGAAGTACGGCCTGGGCGAGTTCAAGCTCGATACGACGCGCACGCCGTCGGCTTACAAAGCCTACAAGCTCGCGCAGAACGGCGTGCGGCTGGCGGAGGTGCCCGTCACGGTGACCGGCACGACGATCTCGGTGCCGCTGGAAACCGACAAAGGCTATGCGTTCGAGCTCGTGTACGATTCGGTCGCCGGCACGGACCTGACCGCGCCGACGGCGCCCTTCGGCGTCACCGCCGTGTCCGACACGGCCGCCAAGGTGGAGCTGTCGTGGACCAAATCCACGGACAACGTCGGCGTCTCCGGCTACAAGATTTATCGCGACGGTACGCAGATTGCTTCGCTTAACGGCAACGTCACGCGTTACGTCGACAAGAGCGTTACGGGGCTTACGACGTATCACTATGTCGTGAAGGCGTTCGATCCGTCGGGCAACGTTTCTGCGGGAAGCGGCCCGACCGCCGTCACGACGAGCGATCTGCTGTTCAAGGAGCAGTTCGAGAGCGGCACGGCGGCCGGCTGGACGGTCGCCAGCTCCTGGGGCAATTTCAGCGTCGTAACGAACGGGGGCTCGTACGCCTATCTGGCCGACAACTTCGACAAAGGCGGCTCCAAGTCTACGGCCGGCGACACGGCCTGGACGAATTACAGCGTGGAGGCCAAGATCAAAGCCGACCAGTGGCAGAGCCTCTACGGGAGGATCGGACTTGTAGCGCGATTCGCGGACAAAGACAACTACTATTACGTCTACTACGACAACAATCTGGGGCAGTTGACGCTCCGCAAGGTCGTAGGCGGCACGGAGAGCACCGTCGCTTCAACCTCGTTGACGCTGAGCACTGGCACGCAGCATCTTTTCAAGCTCGAGGTGAACGGGACCGCGATCAAGGCCTACGTCAACGGAACGCTCAAGATCAACGCGACGGATGCTTCCCTCGCAAGCGGGAAAATCGGCGCGTACACCCATTTCGCCCAGGCGTATTTCGACGATTTCGTCGTGAAGCAGGTATGAACCGTTAGAACCTTAAGGAGGGTGACCTTACAAAGTCGCAAAAACGCCAGACAAGGCAGCATTGGCGTTCGAGGACCTGCGCTTTAACATGAAGGTCAAGCAATCGAATCGCCGGACGCCTTTCTAAGCGCCGCCCGGCGGTTCCGTTGAAACCTTGGAGGTGCACCTCGCATGCAGACTTCGCAAGCCGAGACGCCGGCGCCGGCGGACAAGAAGAGCAAAGCCAAACGACCTATCATCGATTGCGACATTCACCAGATTTCGGGATTGGAAGAGATCAAGCCGTATTTGCCGCGGCATTACCGGGAGCTGGTCGAGGCGTACGGACCGGCCTATCCGGGCGGCATGCACTTTAACGGCGGGGTCGGCGGCCGGATGGCCGACGCTTATCCGGAGGAAGGCGGCCGCGCCGGCAGCGATCTGGCGCTCATGCAGCGGCAGCATCTCGACCGCTACAACGTCGCGTACGGCATTCTGACCGGGGAAGGCTACGGCATTCAGGCGACGATCAACTACGACTACGCGGCTGCGACCTGCAGCGCGATTAACGACTATACGATCGAGCATTGGCTGTCGCGGGACAGCCGGCTGCGGGGCTCGGTCATGATCCCGAAGCAGGAGCCGCGGCTCGCCGCGAAGGAGATCGACCGCGTCGGCGGCAGAGCCGACATGGTGCAGGTCATCGTCTGCAACGGCGCGACGCTGCCCTACGGCAACCGGTATTACGATCCGATCTATGAAGCGTGCGTGCGCCACAACCTGCCGTTTACGATCCACGTCGGCCTGGAAGGCGAGGGCATCAACAGCCCGCCGACGGGCGCCGGGTACGTGACGAATTACATCGAGACGCGCTGCGCGCGGCCGTCGACGATGGCGGCGCATCTGGCCAGCTTCATTTTCGAAGGCGTGTTCGAGCGCTTCCCGACGCTCAGGGTCGTGCTGCAGGAAGCGGGCGTCCTCTGGCTGGCGCCCTTGCTGTGGAAGATGGACCAGGAATGGAAGGGGCTGCGCGTGCAGACGCCGTGGGTCCGCAAGCGGCCGAGCGAATACTTCCGCGAGCATGTCCGCGTCACGACGCAGCCGATCGACGAGACGCCGAACCGGGCCATATTCGACTCCCTGCTGGACAGCATCCATGCCGACGAAACGTTGATGTACTGCAGCGATTACCCGCATTGGGACTACGATTCGCCCAAGCAGGCGCTGCCCAAGCTGGCCGACGGGCTAGCGGATCGGGTCTACTACGACAACGCCGCCGAACTGTACGGTCTGCCGCCGCGCGAGAAGGAGGCGGAAGGATGAGCGCGACGGAGCGGCGGCTTTCAGATTCGCGGCGACCGGATTCGGCCGAGTCGATGCGTCCGGCCGGTTCGTCAGACAAGCGGTTCCGCGCCGCGCGCGTATCCGAGATTCCGCCCGGCTCGCGCAAGATCGTCGAGGTGGAAGGGCGCAGCATCGGCGTTTATAATATCCAGGGCGCCTTTCACGCGCTGCGCAACGTTTGTCCCCACCAGGGAGCGGAGCTCTGCAAGGGACTCGTGACCGCGGCCGTCGTGTCTTCGGGGCCGGGCGATTTCCGCTTCGAGCGGGAAGGCGAGATCGTGCGCTGCCCGTGGCATCAGTGGGAGTTCGACATCAAGACGGGCTGCATGGTCGTCGACGGGAAGGTGCGAACGAAGTCTTACGAGGTGACCGTGGAAAAATTCGGCGTATCGGTCGAAGAAGACTACGTGATGATTCATCTATAGCGGCATGAACGAGGCGGCATGATCGATAGCGGCATGGAAGCATAAGAAACCTCTTCGGGCGATGAGGTTTTTTATGCTGAAGGCCGATTGACAGCGTTTGGAAAGCGCTTGCTATAATAGGGGGGATTATGCGGAAAGGGGAGGCGTCATGCAGGAGACCGCCATCGAGTGGTTCGAATCGCAGCTGTTCATCCCCGACGATCTTGCCTGCAAAGGGGGCATCTGGCCGCTTCGCATCGGCCGAAACGTGGCCAAGCCGACTTATCGGACGGGCCTGAAGATCCTGGAATACTACAACGTGCACTTTATCACGGAAGGCAAGGTCGAGTTCGATCACGGCGGAGAGCGGGTCGTACTGTCCAAGGGCGATTGCTTCGGCATGTTCCCCGGAGATACGTACCGCTACCGCCTGGCGCCGGGCCATCGCGAGCTGCAGATGATCTGGATCTCCATGGATGGTCCGCATGTCCCCGGGCTGTTCGAGCGCGCGGGCCTCAGCCGGCACATGCCCTTCCTGACGGGCGTGCTGGGCAAGGAGCTCGAAGCCGCGCTGCGGCTGCTTTTTCATCCCCGAAAATACGACTTGAAACGCCATCTCGAGCTGTGCGCCATTCTATACCAGGTGTTCGCGCTGCTTGTTCCGCAGGGAGAGGCGGAGCGGACGCGCCAAGGCATCGACAGCTGGATCGCCCGCAGCGTCGCCTATATGGATACCCACTATACGGAGAAAATTTCCGTTCACGACGTCGCGGATTACCTGTCTCTGCACCGCGCCTATTTCTCCAAGCTTTTCACGGAGCGGATGGGGATCTCTCCCATCCACTATTTGCAGAAGCTGCGCATGGACAAGGCGGCCGACCTGCTAAGCGCTGGCTACGCCATCGTGGAGATCGCCGCCATGCTCGGCTACTCGGACGCCTATGCGTTTACGCACGCGTTCAGCAAATTTTACGGCATGCCGCCCGGCCACTGGCGGAAGGCAAGGCGCGGCGAGACGGGTAAGGCCGGGACGGAGGCGACGGATTGAAAAAGACGCAGGGATTGCAGTTCAAGCTGTCGCTCACCTTTATCCTGATTCTGATCCCGCTCGTGGTCGTCAGTCTTTTCGCGAACAACTACTCGCAGCGGATCATGAACGAGCAGATCCGCGAGCGTACGAAAGGCGCCCTCCAGACGACGCTTGCCTACATGGAACAGATGGCGAACAACATGGATCAGCAGACGCTGCTCGTCAGCTCCAACCCCAGCATCGTCAACATCTGGCGGGACAAGCGGGACCCGTTCACCCCGGACAATCTGTACGACGTCCATACCGTGCAGCAGCAGCTGAATTCCCTGACCAACATCAACGGTTCGATCAAGGAGGCCTATATCCTGCACGGCGAGAGCGGCAACGGCGTCTCCACGACGCTCGGCGGCATCCGCTGGCCGCGGATCAAGGAGGAAGCCTGGTTCCGGCAGGCGGTGCGCGGTGTCGGCGCGCTGCTGATGTACGTCCCGGAACCGGGCGGCGGCGGAGACGGCGAGGGGAATGGCAATGACGATGGCAATGACGATGGCAATGACGATGGCAATGACGATGGCAGTGGAAATGGCGGCGGAGCCAACCGGTATCTGAAGGACGACAGCCTTTACTACATCCGGCTGCTCGATGTGCTGAGTGAATCGCCCGAGCCCAACGTGCTGATCTTCGCCGTCCGCAAGACGGCGCTGCAGGACATCATTCAGCATTTGCAGACGTCCGCGGACATGAACATCTCGCTGTTCTACGGCGACAAGCGGATTCTCGAGACGAACGCCGGGGCGGCGCGCGTCCGCGGACAGGAGCTGTTCACGATTCGCGAGTCGGGCGGCGCATGGTCCGTTCAGTTGGAGCAGCCGAAGGCGGAGATCTTCAAGCAATCGCACCGGCTGCAGCTGTTCACCTACCTGACGATCGTGCTCAGCATCCTGCTTGCCATGTGGATCGCCTGGCTCGTCTACATCCAGATTTTACGGCCGCTCTATCAGCTGTCCGGCGCGTTCAAGCTGGTCAAAAACGGCAATCTGACGCATCAGATCAAGCACGTCCGCCGCGACGAGCTGGGCCATGTCATGGACGGATTCAATCAGATGGCGGCCGCCCAGCGGATCATGATCGAGGAGAACTACGAGAAGGAGCTGCGCATCGCCAAGTCGGAGTTTAATCTGCTGCAGTCCCAGATCAACCCGCATTTCTTGTACAACACGCTCGATTCCATCTATTCCGTCGCCGTCAAGCACGGCATGCGGGAGATCAGCGACATGGTGCTGAACCTGGCCAAGTTTTTCAGGGTCAGCCTCGGCAAGGGCAGGCAGGACTTCACGCTGGCGGAGACGGCGGAGCATCTGATGTATTACATTCGCGTCCAGCAGATGCGCACGGCGCATTTTACAGCGGATATCGAGCTTGCGGAAGACACGAAGGACATTCCGATGCTGAAGCTGCTGCTGCAGCCGATCGTCGAGAACGCGATTATCCACGGGATCGAAAAGGATGCGATGGACGGCGAGCTGCGCATCCGGTCTGGACTGGACCGGCGCGGTCTTATCGTCGAAGTGGCGGATACCGGCGCCGGCATGCCGCCGTCCAGGCTGGAGGAGATTCGCCGGGAGCTTGGCGCAATCACGAGCAAGCTGTACCGGCTGCCGCAGGACAGTCCGTCGAGCCGGTTTTTCGGGCTCAAGAACGTCAAGTCCCGGCTCAAGCTTTATTACGGCGAGGCGGCCGATCTGCTCGTGGAGAGCGAGGAATATGTCGGTACGAAGGTAACGTTAATCATTCCGATCCGGACGGAGGAGCGCGCATGAACTTGCTGATCGTCGAAGACGAGTACCGCGTCCGGGAGCGGATCGCGCTGGGCATCCCGTGGGAGGCGCACGGCATCGAGGTGGCCGGGGCGGTGGAGAACGGCAGGGAAGCGATCGCCGCGATGCGCGAGGCGCATATCGATATCGTCGTTACGGACATCCATATGCCCGACATCGACGGACTGGAGCTGGCCAAGCTGCTGAAGCGCGATTATGCGCACGCGAAGGTCATCATTTTGACGGGCTACGATCAGTTCGAATACGCGAGAGAGAGCATCGACCAGGGCGTGTTCAAATATTTGGTGAAGCCTGCGGAGAACGAGCTGATCCTGGACACCGTCCTCAAGGCCAAGCAGCTGCGCGAGCAGGAGCTGTACGACCACCACAACCTGTCGCAGCTCGAACGCCGGTGGAAGGAGCATCTGCCCCGCTTGAGGGAACTGTTCTACAAAAACTGGCTGAACGGCCGCTACTCCGGATGGGAGCTAGCCAAACGCAGCGAGGAGATCGGCTTTGCCCTGCAAGGAAAAATGCTGTTGTCCGCCGTCGTGGACATGGACCCGACCGCGGGCGACGACGCCCGGTTCCCGTCGGACGAGCGCGCCTTGCTGCAGTTTGCTTTATTTAATATCGCAAAGGATGTGTTGGCGGATGCCGAGGAGGAAGCGTTCGAGGCCATCGCGCTGCAGGACGACGACGGCTTGACGGCGGTCATCTTTATCGCCTCGTCCGCGGCCGGCGGAGAAGCGCTTCGCCAGCTTGCGGATCAGCGGCTCGGGAAGCTGCTCGGCACGGTGAAGGATTGTCTGAAGCTGACGGCGAGTGTGGGTATCGGTGCCGAGGTGACCGATCCCGCATTGCTGCCGGTCGCGTACAAGCAGTGCCGCATGGCGCTGCAGGAGCGGATCGTGCTGGGCCGCGAGACGATCATCCGCTATCGGCACGACGTCCCGGCCGACGCGTCCTGGCTCAACATGAACGATGTGGAAAAGGAGATCGAGATCGCAATCGATACCGACAGCGAGGGTAGGCGGGCGGAGCTGATCGCGGCGCTCATGGAGAAAGGCTTCTCGCCCGGCCGCCAGCTCGCGGACGCCAAGGAGATGCTGCTGCGGATTACGGCGCTGCTCACGCGAATCGTCCATGCGCACGGCTGGAGCCTGCGGGAGACGCTTGGCGCCGACTACGAGGATTTTATGAACTTCAACCAGTTGCTGACGAAGGAGCAAGTGATGACCTGGCTCGAGCGGATGATGACGCGCATCGGCCGCTCCGTCGCCGAGCGGCGCCGATCCGGCACGCACGTGACCGTCGGAGAGATCATGGCCTACGTCGAAGCGCATCTGGGCGAGGAGGAACTCAGTCTCTATATTGTCGCGGCCAAGCTGTATATCAATTACTCGTACGCTAGCCGTATCATCAAGGAAGTGACGGGCAGCTCCTTCTCGGAGAGCGTGCTCCGCCTGCGGATGGAGAAAGCGAAGGCGCTGCTCGCGGGAGGCGCGAAGGTGTACGAGGCGGCGGAGCAAGTCGGCTATAAGCACGTTAATTATTTCTCCAAGAGCTTCCAGAAATATTGGGGCATCAAGCCGAGCGACATGTAAGCTTGACCGCGCAAGGCAGAGGCAATCAAGGGCAGCGGCATTCGACGAACCCGGTCGGATGCCGTTTTTCGCGAACAACCGCAAATATGTTGCGTTTAAAGTAAAACCATTCGTCTACTGCCGCGATCGGGCCCGCGCTATAGTTGATGCAGGGACCCAAACGGCTGACGAAGGAGACGAACATGGCGAAAACGAATACGGGACTGCCGCGTCCCGACTTGGCGGCGACGGGCGGTCCGCTGAGGGCGATTCGCAAGCACTGGGATTTGTACTTGATGGCGCTGCCCGCGATCGCGTTGATCGTGATTTTCAAATATTTGCCGATGTACGGCGTCATTATCGCATTCAAGGACTACAACCCGATGCAAGGCGTGCTCGACAGCGAGTGGGTCGGATTCCGGTTTTTCCGAGAGCTGTTCCTGTTCGACGAGTTCCCCCAGGTCGTACGGAACACGGTGGCGATCAGCCTGATGAAGCTGGTCTTCGGTTTCCCGGTACCGATTATTCTGGCGCTGCTGCTTAACGAAATGAAATATATCCGGCTCAAGCGGACCATCCAGACAATGACGTATTTGCCCCACTTCATCTCGTGGGTCATCATCGGCGGGATCGCGATCGACCTGCTGTCCCCGAGCAGCGGAATGGTCAACAAAGCGATCGAGCTCATGGGCTTCAAGCCGATCTTCTTCCTCACCGAGGAGGGCTGGTTCCGCTGGATCCTGATCGCGTCGGACATCTGGAAGGAAGCGGGCTGGGGCGCGATCATCTTCCTGGCCGCGCTCATCGGGATCAACGACGAGCTCTATCAGGCCGCTACCGTGGACGGGGCGAACCGCTGGCGGCAGATCTGGCATATCTCGGTGCCGGGGCTTCGCGCGACGATTATCGTGATCCTGCTGCTACGAATCGGCAACATTTTGGACGCCGGCTTCGAGCAGGTGCTGGTCATGTACAATCCGACCGTCTACGACGTATCCGACATCATCGACACGTACGTGTTCCGCGTCGGGCTCGGCACCATGCAATTCAGCCTGACGGCGGCTGCGGGGCTGTTCAAGTCGATCATCGGCTGCATCCTGCTGGTGCTGGCCAACACGCTGGCGAGACGGATGGGCGAAGAGGGGGTGTACTGACCGTGCAAACGCAAAAGCTTGGCGTCAAGGGCATCCGGGGCGATTCGGTTTTTCAGCTCCTGAACGCAGCGTTTTTATCGTTGATCTCGGTTTCCATGCTCCTGCCGTTCATTCATATCGCGGCGAAGTCGCTAAGCGATCAGTCCTACGTCGTGGCGAAGGACGTGTGGCTGTGGCCGAGGGGGCTGAACTTCTCCTCGTACGACTTCGTGCTCTCGTACAAGCAGTTTTATGTGTCGTTCGGCAACTCGCTGTTCATCACCGTCGTCGGCACGTTGATCAGCATGGCGGTCACGCTGCTTGCGGCATACCCGCTTGCCAGAAACGGACTGCCGTACAGACGCTTTATGATGCTAATCTTCGTCATCACGATGTTTTTCAGCGGCGGCCTCATTCCGACCTACCTGATCGTGAAGGACGTGGGCCTGCTGAACAGCCTGTGGTCTGTCATTCTGCCTGGCGCGCTGGCGCCGTTCAACCTGATTCTGATCCGCAATTTTTTCAGCGGGCTGCCGGAAGCGATGGAGGAGTCGGCGCGCATGGACGGCGCCTCCAGCCTGCGGATTCTGGCTCAAATCTACGTGCCGCTGTCCATGCCGGCCATCGCGACGATCTCGATGTTCTACGCCGTCGGCTATTGGAACAGCTTCTTCCAGGCGATGATGTACCTCACGGACAGGAGCCTCATGCCGCTGCAAGTGTTCCTGCTGCAGCTGGTGTCGAACGACAAGCCGGCCGACATGGTCGTCAACGACGTGCTGAGTGGCGTGACGCCGGAGTCGATGCGGGCCGCGGCGATCATCTGCGTCGTCCTGCCGATTCTGTGCGTGTATCCGTTCATCCAGCGTTATTTTGTCAAAGGAATCATGCTCGGCGCGGTGAAAGGGTAGAGGAGCTTCCTTTCCCGGCCGGCATATGGCAGTCGCAAGTGTAGAGTTAGACATTCCATTTACGGGAGGCTCGCGCAAGCATGTTGAAGACAAAGAAAAGAACGAAAAGAACGGCTGTCGGCATCGGCGTCATGGCGTTTATGCTGCTCGCGGCAGGATGCGGGGGGAACGATAGCGGCAACAAGACCGCGGACAAGACGGAAGGGCAGCCTACTTCCGCGGCAACGGCGAGCGACAAGGGAGACGCTAAAAGCACGGAGCAAGCGAAGGCGCTCAAGGACCTGAAGATCACCCGCCTCTATCACGGGGCGATGGAGACGTTCAAGGGCGCCGACACGATCAACAGCAACCGGCTGATCGACAAGCTGCGGGAGGCATCCGGCTTCAACATCCAATACGAAGCGCTCCCGCTCGAGAATCCGTCCCAGAAAATCTCGATCATCTTCGCTTCCGGCGACGTGCCCGATATTATGACGATCGCCGGCAAATCCGACTACTTCAAGCTGGCCAAGCAGGGCGCGCTTGAACCGCTCGACGATCTGATCGCCAAGGAGATGCCGAACGTCTCCAACATGGCCGGCCAGGAAGCGCTGGACGCCGTCAAGTTCGACGGCAAGATTTACGCGATTCCGTATCGCCAAGCCCAGAAGGTCGGCAACGGCCTGCTGGCGCGAACTGATGTCTTGAAGGAGCTTGGCCTCAAGGAGCCGGGGACGCTCGACGAGTTTTACGAGACGATGAAGACGATCAAGGAGAAGAAAAACATCGCGCCGCTGTCGATCGCGACGTCCAATCCCGGCTACTTCTTCGACGGCTTCACGCCTTTCGCCGCCGCCTTCGGCGTCGCCACGCCGACGAAGATCAAGGATGGCAAGCTGGTGTTCTCGTGGGTGCAGCCGGAGTACAAGGAATTTTTGGAGACGATGAAGAAATGGTATGACGAAGGCCTGCTCGACCAGGAATTCGCGATCAAGAAGGGCACGCAGGACACGCTTATCAACGGCACGGCCGTCTTTACCCCGATGTACTGGGGGAGCGTACCCGAGATCGACAATGCGCTGAAGGAGAAGAAAGAAGGCGGGACCGTCGGCTTTATCGCGCCGCCGGTCGGCAAGAACGGGGAGTCCGGCCTGCAGGACAGCTCGATTTCCACGACCTACATCATCATCCCGAAGCAGGCGAAGAACAAGCTCGGCGCCGCGCAGTATCTGAATTTCCTGTACACGCCGGAGACCGACGAGCTCGTCAATTACGGCATCGAAGGCACCGACTACACGAAGAAGGACGGCGTCATCACGCAAACGCCGGAGCAAAGCGCCAACATCCCATGGCGTTCGATCTACCCGCTCGGCGACACGGACGCCGGGTTCGCGGCGCGGCTGAAGGCCAAGGGACTGCTGCCGTACTACGAGCCGCTGCTCCAATACAAGAAGCTGCGCGAAGAAACGAACTACGCGCCGTCCGTCGAAGCTTACGACGCCAAGTTCACGGAGCTGCGCAACTACATGGAGGAGAATTCCATGAAGTTCATCATGGGCAAGCGCAGCTTGTCGGAGTTCGACAGCTACGTGAAGGACTTCAACGCCAAGGGCGGGCAGGACGCGATCGATGCGATGAACGCGTGGTTTGCGAGTAAGTAATCAAGAGGTGTCTTAAAAGATTCCCGGCGTGTTGATTCATGGCGCGCCCTGCTTAGAGGCTCTGTATGGAGCCTCTTTGTATTTGTTGGAGGCGCGGTCCTGCCGTGTGCTCGCTTGCGCAGCCGCCACCGTGCCCGTCTGCCGCTCGTGCTATATTCCTATCATCTCGCTGACCCGCACCCCCGTCGCTCACATGATGCTGTAGAATAGCGCAAAATTGCGCTACTCTCGACCAACTTCCCCGGTCCGCTTCCCCGCCGCGCGCATGATGCTCTAGCATAGCGCAAAATTGCGCTATACTCGACCAACTTCCCCGGCCCGCTTCCCCGCCGCTCGCGCGATACTGTAGCATAGCGCAAAATTGCGCTATTCTCGACCAACTTCCCCGGCTCGCTTCTCCGCCGCGCGCATGATGCTCTAGCATAGCGAAAAATTGCGCTATACTCGACCAACTTCCCCGGCCCGCTTCCCCGCCGCGCGCATGATGCTCTAGCATAGCGCAAAATTGCGCTATACTCGACCAACTTCCCGGCCCGTTTCCCCGCCGCGCGCATGATGCTCTAGCATAGCGCAAAATTGCGCTATTCTCGACCAACTTCCCGGCCCGTTTCCCCGCCGCGCGCATGATGCTCTAGCATAGCGCAAAATTGCGCTATACTCGACCAACTTCCCCGGCCCGCTTCCCCGCCGCGCGCATGATGCTCTAGCATAGCGCAAAATTGCGCTATACTCGACCAACTTCCCGGCCCGTTTCCCCGCCGCTCGCATGATGCTCTAGCATAGCGCAAAATTGCAAAATTGCGCTATTCTCGTACCCACGCCAACGCTTTGGCCCAAGCCAGCTCACATGAACGCAGGTTGGGCAGCGATAGCCGGAAAAGCGAAGAGCCGCCCCGTCAGCTCATGACTTTTGGGGCAGCTCCTCTTGATGGTTGGCGATTCAATCTTGTAGCTTACAAAGCGCCGACCTTAAAAGCTCAGCGCCGCCTCGCGAGCCTTCGCGATCGCGCCGGCTTTGATGTCCTGCGCCTTGTCGGACTGCGCGGCCATGCCTTCCACGTAGACGGCCTCGAAGCTCGGGACGCCCAGGAATTTCAGGACCGCCTCGAGATGGCGATGCGCCATTTCAAAGTCCGCGTATGCGCCCTCGGACAGCACGCTGCCGCTGGCCTGGATCTGGAACGCTTTTTTCTTCGCGAGCAATCCGACGGGACCGTCGGACGTGTAGCGGAACGTCTTGCCGGCGACGAAAACGGCGTCGATATAAGCTTTGAGCACCGGCGGGTAGGAGAAGTTCCAGACCGGGTTAACGAAGATATATTTATCCGCGTCCAGAAACTGCTCGACCAGCTCGTCGAGGCGGCCGACCTTGGCCTGCTCGGGCGGGGACAATTGACTAAAGGCATGGCCTGCGTGCAATTTGGACCGGGCGCCGAAAACTTCTCCGTCCAGGAACGGAATATCCGCCTGGAACAGGTCGATGTGGACGATCTCGTCGTTAGGATTTGCTTCGCGGTATGCTTCTACGAATGCCTTGCCGACGGAGAGGCTATAGGAATTTTCGTCTTCGCTCGGATTGGCGGTAATATATAATACTTTGTTCATGAGATTCACGTCCTTCTAAGGGAGTATGATTACGGGATGACGGACATAGAACGACGGTCGTTTTCGTTTTGTGACAGAGAGCATATGAAGCTGGCGCGAGGAAAGACTACGCGTGACCGTAGGCGGAAAATTCGGCGAATCCTGTCACAAAGCAAGCGCCTGCCTCGTTTTATTGACAGGCGGACTCTGCGCCGAAGCCCATACGAATGGAAGTGGAGACATCCATGCAAGAGCAACTATATACGAAATATAAAGCGTTGCTGTTCAAGCTTGCCTATCAGCTGACAGGATCGGTATCCGACGCGGAGGACGCGGTGCAGGACGTGTTCATCAAGATCGCGGACGTGCCGCCCGAACGGCTGGCCGAGCCGAAGGCTTATCTATGCAAAATGGTGACGAACCGCTGCAAGGATCTGCTCAAATCCGCGCTCAGGAAGCGCGAGGAATATTTCGGCGAGTGGCTGCCTGAGCCGTTCCCCAGCTCGGACGACGACGCGATGGAATCGGTCGTTCGCGAGGATCTGCTCACGTATGGCATGATCGTCCTGCTGGAGCGGCTGTCGCCGTCGGAGCGCATCGTGTTCGTTCTCCGCGAGGCGCTCGGGTTTGAGTACAAGGAGATTGCACAGCTCATCGAGAAAAGCGAACCGAACTGCCGCAAGCTGTTCAGCCGCGCGAGCGCGAAGATGGGACTGTCGGATGAGGAAGAGCTTGCGCAGCCCGAAGCGGAGCAGCAACAGTGGGTGAACGGCTTTTTGGACGCGCTCAAGGCCGGCAACGTCAATCGCGTGCTGACGATGCTCGATCCGGACGTCGTACTCGTCGCGGACGGAGGGGGCAAGGTGCTCGCCGCCGCCCAACCTATCGTATCCCGCGACCTCGTGGCGAAGTTCCTGCTCGGTCCGGTGCTTCAATCCGCGATGGTTGGCAGCGAAGCGCTGATGGAAATGGGGCATATGAACGGACAGCCGGGCTTCGTTATCCGGTCGAAGACGGGCGACATCCTGACCCTCGGGCTGCTGCGCGTAGAGGGGAATCTCATTCGGGAGCTCTATCTGATTCGGAATCCGGACAAGCTCCGGCATGTGGCGCAAGGCGGATTTTCGGAGGAAATCGGATTGTTCGAGCGCTTGGATTAAGGCAGCGCGGTCGGCCTGACGACGATCTCGTTCACGGATACATCATCCGGCTCGTTAAGGGCGAACGCGATTGCTCTGGCGATCGCATACGGAGAGATGCCCATGCCGGCGATCTGATTGGTCATCGCCTTGGTCTCGGGACTGCCGATCGAGTGAAGCAGCTCCGTCTCCGTCAAGCCTGGAGAAACGATGGTCGAACGGATGCCGGAAGCGGGTGATTCTTCCTGCCGCAGCCCCTCCGAGATCGCCCGGACGGCGAACTTGGTCGCGCTATAAACGGCGGATGTCGGATTGACGTGATAGCCTGCAACCGAGGAGAGATTGACGATGTGCCCCGAGCGCTGTTCTCTCATGACGGGCAGCACCGCCGCGATGCCATATAGCACGCCTTTGACGTTGACGTCGATCATGCGGTCCCATTCGTCGACCCGCAGCTCGCTGAGCCGGGAGGCTGGCATGACGCCCGCATTGTTGACAAGCGCGTCGATGCGGCCGTAATGCTTCAGCGCGAAGTCCGCGAGCTTTTGCATATCGTCGTACGAGGCGACATCGGCTTGAATCGACACCGCTTGTCCGCCGTCCTGCCGAATCTTTTCGGCGATGGCCTGTAGCCGGTCTTGCCTTCTGGCTGCCAGCACGACCTTGGCGCCTTGCTGCGCAAGCAGTTTGGCGGTCGCTTCCCCAATTCCGCTGGAAGCGCCTGTGATGACGACGACTTTATCGTTTACGTTTGACATGGAATCCACTCCTCTTTATTTTAATCAACAACAGTCGCATATCTGACTATCGTTAACTATTATTATAAAGAGAAGCGCTGGCCGTTCAATCGTTAATCCATGCCGTTTTGTACGATATCCGACGTTCGCGGGCGCATTGTCTAATATCTCATGGGCGACGTAGCGGGCATTGCGGTCAAATGACGTATTTTTCGAACAACTCGCCGACCTGCCTGGCTGCGAGCTCTGCGGGCAGCGGCATCCGGTTCAGGATCCACCATTCCGCGGTACCGACGAAGGCGGAGGCCAAGAAGCGGGACACCAGCTCCAAGTCCATGTGCTGCCGGGTCGCATGAGCGCCGATTTTCGCCTTCGTGTCGTCCGCGATGCTCTCGAGCAGGCGATCGCGGAAGACGGACGTTTTCTGATTGGACAGCATCGTATAGAAAAAAGAGAAATTCGCTTCGAAGTAGGAAAACATCGGTTTGAGATCGTCGATCGGATTGACGTCCTCGGCGGCGCAGGCGGCGAGCATTTTGTCGAGATGGTCTTTGATGCACTGGTCGAGCAGGTCGTATTTGTCCGCATAGTGAAGGTAAAGGGTGCCCCGGTTGACGTTGGCTCTGTCGGCGATATCGTTGATCGTAATATGGTCGAGGTCCTTTTCCGACACGAGCGCAAGGAACGCCTTCGTAATGGCGTCCCGGGTGCGCAGGATTCGTCTGTCCACCTTAGCCGGCTTCTCCATTTTCGCACGATCTCCTCTGCGCAGTTTTGCTAATAGAATATCATGTACATCGGTTGAATAATCAACTTTTGTTCATGATATGTGGCAGCTGCAAAAGGGGAGGGTTGCTGTAAGCGAGATATGCGTGGTTGGAGCGACGCTGTCGGCGGCTGAAGGAGGAACAGGTTACTGTAACTTCAAAATCTGAGTCTAGTGCGGCGATGAAACCCGACTCCGGTGCTCCGGCGCGGCATAAGTTTAATAACGAGCAAAAGGTACAGTTCCCTGAACGTTCCAAGGGACTGTACCTTTTGTAGTTAACGCGTCCGACTTAGCTCAAGCCCGCCTTCGCCAATCCGAACGCCGCGTCCGCCGAGCCCGGCACGGTTTTAAAGGCGACATTGATCCGGTTCCACGCATTGATCGCCATGACGGAGAACGTCAGGTCTGACAGCTCTTTTTCTGAGAATTGTCCGCGAACGCGCTCGTACACGTCGTCCGGCACGCCATGCTCCGGCAGTTTGGTCAGGATCTCGGTCCATGCCAATGCGGCGCGTTCGCGGGGGCTGAACAAAGTCGATTCGCGCCAGATCGGCAGATGATACAGGCGCAGCTCGCTCTCGCCATTGATCTTCGCCTGCTTGACGTGCATGTCCAGGCAGAATCCGCAGCCGTTGATCTGGGACGCGCGGATGTGAACGAGATCGAGAATTTTCAGTTCGACGGAGCTGTTGTGCTCCGCATTGCTGAATTCCATCATTTTCTTGAAAAACTCTGGCGATTGCGCCATGTAATTGATTCGTTGCGTCATAAGGGTATGGGCCTCCTCGGAAATGTTGTTTTTGTTCTGCATGCATATGACGACTAAGCTGCGGATTCTGTGACAGGGATTTTCGTGCAGGAAAACAAGAGATAGTTACTTCGAGCGGCGGTGGCGAAGAGACGCTGTGGAACGTTACTTGGGCGGATGTGCCTGGTGACGGAGGCGAAGAGACGCTGTGGAACGTTACTTGGGTGGATACGCCAGGTGGCGCGGGCGAAGAGACGCTGTGGAGCGTTACTTGGGTGGATATGCCAGGTGGCGCGGGCGAAGAGACGCTGTGGAGCGTTACTTGGGTGGATACGCCAGGTGGCGCGGGCGAAGAGACGCTGTGGAACGTTACTTAGGTGGATACGCCAGGTGGCGCGGGCGAAGAGACGCTTTGGAACGTTACTTGGGCGGATGTGCCAGGTGGCGCGGGCGAAGAGACGCTGTGGAACGTTACTTGGACGAATATCCGAGCGGCGGTGGCAAGGAGGCGCTGTAGAACGTTATTTGGGCGGATGTGCCGAGCGGCGGGGGAACGCGCAAAAAAAACGGCAGCCCGGGAGGGCTGCCGCCAACGATTTACTTCGCGCCGATTTATTTCGTGCCGGTGAAGTGGTACATGCCGCCTTCCGGCTGGGGAAGGTCCTGCCAGGTGCGGCCTTCGCCGTTGAACTGGGGCAGCCAGGGAGCCAGCGCCTCCAGCATCTCGTCGACCATGCGCCACACCTGCTCGGTGCTGCAGACGGCGGCCGTGAGCGGGTCGTGCAGCACGGCCAGCTTCACGAGCTCGCGATTGCCGGTCAGCGCGGCTTCGACGGCCATCTCCTGCACGCTGATGCTGGCGCGGCAGGTGGCGGCGCAGGCCATCGGGAGGTCGCCGATGTACGTCGGCGCGATGCCGTTGCGATCCACGTAGCACGGAATCTCGATCGTGGCGCCGTCCGGCAGGTTCGTGATCATGCCGCGGTTCTCGATGTTGAAGTTGCCGCGGTACGTCTTGCCCGTCTCCAGCGCCTCTATGATGTACGAGCCGTGCTCCTCCGAGCGCTGTCCGAGCGGGATGGACGCGATCTCGCCGCTCAGCATCTTCGGGTACATCTCTTTATAGTCGACGAAGCGCGTCAGGCAGTGCTCCAGATAACCCGCCGTAACCCCGCCGATCCATTCCTTATCGTTGATCCACTTGGACATGTCGGCGGATTTCTTGCGGTACCAAGGCAGATACTCGCTCAAATGACCGTTCGACTCCGTCGAGTAGTAGCCGAACCTGCGCAGCACGTCGATGCGGCACGGCTCTCTTTGCGGCAGCGTCGGGTGGTTCTCGAACGCTTCGAGCAGATGCGGCGTCAGATCCTTGCCCTTGTGCGAAATGTTGATGAACCAGGTCTGGTGGTTGATGCCCGCGCAGATCTGGTCGATCTCGTCCTGCGGCAGGTTAAACGCTTCTGCAATCTGCTCGTGTCCGTGCTGTACGCCGTGGCATAGACCGACGACCCGGACGCCGCCGGCGCGCCGGACGGCCCACGTATTCATCGCCATCGGGTTGGAATAGTTGAGCAGCAGCGCGTTCGGCGCGACCTCCCGCATGTCCTTCGCGATGTCGAGCAGCACCGGGATCGTGCGCAGCGCGAAGAACACGCCGCCCGGGCCGAGCGTATCGCCGACGCATTGCTCGACGCCGTACTTGAGCGGGATCTCGATGTCGTGGCGGTACGCCTCGAGCCCGCCGACGCGAGCGAGGCAGATGACGTAGTCGGCGTCCCTGATCGCTTCACGCTGGCTGGTCGTCGGCACGATTTTTACGTCCGTCAGGCCGTTCGTCTCGAGCATGCGCTCGCTCAGCTTGGTGACCATCTCCAGCGTCTCCGGATCGATGTCCATGAGCCGGAATTCGGTATCGCGGAATTCGGGCACCGCCATCAAGTCCATGATCAGCCTGCGGGTGAAGTTAATGCTTCCGGCCCCGATCATTGCGATTTTTAACATTTTATATCGACCTCCGTATGAAATAATTGCGCATTACTTCCTCTCGGTTAATATCATAGATTCCTGATATAAGAGGCGTAAATAGCATAATATTTTCACCGGATTGATAAAATATTGCGCCGTTCGCAAACGGTGTGTCAGTCGATAAAAATGTGATGCTCGGGGATGTCGTCTGTGCTGTCGCGGAACTGCTGGGGCGACGCGCCCATCAGCTTGCGGAACACTTTGCCAAAATAGCTGCTGTTGTCAAAGCCCGTTGCCGCAGCGATGGCCGCGATGGGCTGGTTGGTCTGCCGGAGGAGCCGGGAAGCCGCTTCGATCCGGATTTTGGTCAAATGATGGATCGGCGTGATCCCGGTATGCTTCACGAAAAGCCTGCAAAAGTGGTACTTGGACATGCCGGCTTCGGCGGCGATCTGCTCCAGCGTCAGGAAACGGTGGTATTGCGCGTCCATGAACTTCAAGGCCGCGGCTACCGAATCCGGAACGGGACGGCCGGCGTCCGGCCTGCCGTCGACGGCGCGCAGACACGCGACGATCCATTCGTACAGACGGACGGACAGCTCGTACTTGTCGAGCCCCGTTTTCGCCTGCGCGTTCTCCATCATCTCCCACAGCATGGCGATCGGCTGCGCGTTCGGCTTGAAGGAGACGACCGGTCCGTCTTTCGCGACGATATCGTTCCAGTAGCCGCCGACATGCCGGCCCGCCGCCGTCAAAAATATAAATTCCCAGGGCTCGCCGCCCGCATCCGGGCTGTAATAATACTCATGATTGTCCGGCACGGTGACGAAAAAGCCGTGATGCTTCGGGATGCGATAATGCTTGCCCCCGATCGTCAGATTGCCTTCGCCCGACAAGGTATATTGGAACAGCGCGAACTTGTCTCCCCGCGTCCGCCCGTTCCAGCGGTAGCTGTCGCTCACGGCGCTCTCCCAGCCGATCGTCCGAATCGCCATCAAGGCGTCCGTCGGCTCCGCATACCGGAATCCAAAGTTGGTCCTGAGCAATATAATGCGACCCCCATCTCAATTATTTGCGATTGAAGTAAGGTTAAATATGGCCTACATTCAAAATTATCAACGCAATATTTGCAAATATTGTACTATGCGGGAAAGGGGCGATGGAAGATGCCGACGATCGATATGCCGCTCGAGCAGCTAAGTATGTATACAGGGAGGAATCCGAAGCCCGCCGACTTCGACGCTTATTGGGAGCGGGCGCTCGCGGAGATGAAGGGGATCGACCCGGCGCTGGAGATCGTAGAGAGCGACTTCAAGGTTCCGGGCGCGGATTGCTTGCATCTTTACTTCACCGGCGTAGGCGGCGCGCGCATTCATGCCAAGTACGTCCGGCCGAAAAACGTCCAAGAGCCTCATCCGGCGGTGCTGCAATTCCACGGCTACGCGCATCATTCGGGCGACTGGATCGACAAGCTTGGCTATGCGGCGGCGGGCTTTTCCGTGCTGGCGATGGACTGCCGCGGGCAGGGCGGCAGCTCCGAAGACAAGGGCGGAACCAAGGGGACCACGTTCAGGGGGCATATCGTCCGTGGGCTCGACGACCATCCGGACCGGCTGCTGTTCCGCGATATTTTCCTCGACGCGGCGCAGCTGGCCGGCATCGCGATGTCGCTGCCGGAGGTGGACGCCGCCAGGGTGGGCGCGATCGGAGGCTCGCAGGGCGGCGGGCTCGCGCTGGCCTGCGCGGCGCTCGAGCCGCGCATCCGGCGCGCGGCGCCGAGCGTTCCGTTCCTGTGCGATTACAGGCGCGTATGGGAGATGGATCTGGCGAGAGACGCCTACGAGGAGCTGCGAACCTATTTTCGCCTGTTCGACCCTCAGCATAAGCGCGAGGAAGAGATTTTCGGGCGGCTGGGCTATATTGACGTGCAGCATCTGGCGGACCGGATCCGGGGAGACGTCATGATAGGTGTAGGTCTGCTGGACACCGTATGTCCGCCGTCCACGCAGTTCGCGGCCTACAACAAGATCGTCGCGGAGAAGCGGCTGGAAATTTATCACGATTACGTGCACGAACGGCTGGCCGACTTCGAGGACAAGGCGCTGCAATTCATGCTGGGCATGTAGCGCGGGAGGGGGCGGGGCGCGCAGCGGTACGAAGAGGAGCGACGCCGCCCCTCTTTTTTGTTATTCTGTTGTTGAAGCGGCAGGCCGGCGATGTCCCCGGCCCTGCCAGATCGCGGCGGAGGGTTGTCATGGGAACATTTTTGAAAGCGCTAACAATTTATCCCAAGCTCGTGTTGTCCTTTTTGCTCATGATCATCCCCATCTATCTGTCCAGCCTGCTCATGAACCAGTCGGGACATGATGTCGTCAAAAAGCAGATTTCGGCTTCGATGGCGTCGCGCGTCCATTTTTACCTGTCGTCTCTGGAGACGGAGCTGGCCCGGCTCCGCCGTCTTCAGATGGAGTACGTGAGCGACGACGATCTGCTCAGCCTGGGCACGGCGGTCTCCCGGATGAACGACTTCGAGCGCTCGCGTACCATTCTGTCGGTGAAGAGCAAGTTGTATCTTCTCAAGAGCTCCAGCCCTTTCGTGGAAAACGTAAAGCTGTACGTTCCGGCGCTGGGACGCAGCATTATGGCCAACAATTACGACGACGCGATTCCGGAGGCGGAGCTTGAGGCCATGCTCGAGCCGCGGAACATGAGCTCGCCCGTCTTCGGCTTCCGGGACCGGCTGCTGCTGAGCGGCGTGTATCCGGACGCGATCTACGTGAACCGCCAGCCGGTGCTGGCCATCGAGATCGAGCTGTCCAAGGCGGAGATCGTCCGCACGCTTTCGTCCATGGCGAACGGGGAGCAGGGCGGCGCGGTGTGGTTGAGCGCCGACGGCACTTGGGACGTGGCATCGGGCCTTCAGCCGACGGTGCTGTCCGAGTTGACGGGGGCGATCAGGACCAAGCGGGCGGACGACCGCGCCGCCGCGCCCGGTCAGTTCACGATGAAGACGGAGGCCGGGTCCTTTTTCGTCGCCCACGAATATTCCTCGGTTATCGACTCGACGCTTGCGGTGCTTGTGCCGGCGGAGAAGGTGATGCAGCCGCTCAACCGCCATCGCGATTGGATCTGGCTGCTCTCGCTCATCGCGCTGGTGCTTGTCGTCGTTTTCTCCTACTGGATTCACCAGCTCATCCACAAGCCGATCAAGCGGCTGGTCGTCTCCTTCCGCAAGGTGGAGAAGGGCGACCTCGGCGTCCGGGTTTATCATCGCAACCAGGACGAGTTCCATTACCTGTACAACCAGTTCAACCACATGCTCGGGCGGATCGAGACGCTCATCGGCGAGGTGTACGAGCAGCAGATCCGGTCGCAGCGCTCCGAGCTCAAGCAGCTGCAATCGCAGATCAATCCCCACTTTTTCTACAACAGCTTCTTTATCCTCCAGGGACTGGTGCAGATGCGAGAGCATGAGCTGGCTGACAAGATGTTCCGTCATCTGGGCAGCTACTTCCAGTTCATCACGCGAAACGGGGCGGAGACGGTCACGCTCGAGCAGGAGATGAAGCACGCAAGCTCGTACGTGGAAATTCAGAAGTTCCGGTTCTCGGGAACGATCGAGGTGGAGCAGGAGGAGCTGCCCGCCGAATGGGCGCAAACGCAAGTGCCGCGCCTCATCGTACAGCCGCTGATCGAGAACGCCTATTTGCATGGGCTCGAAAACAAGACCGGCGACGGTCGGCTGCGGATCGGCTTCCGGGAGGAACCGGACGGCCGGCTGCGCATCGAGATCGAAGATAACGGCGAGGAGCTGGACGAGCTTCGGCTGGAGCGGCTGCGCGAGTCGATCTCCGCGGCGGACCGGGCGATCGAGACGACAGGTCTGCTGAACATTCATCGCAGGCTGCAGCTCAAGTTCGGACCGGACTGCGGACTGTCGCTGTCGCGCAGCGCGCTCGGCGGGCTGAAGGCGGAGCTGTCGATACGAAAAGACAAGGGGGAAGCGGCATGATTCGATTGCTGATCGTGGACAACGAGCGCTGGATCGTCGACAGTCTGCTGGACCTGTTCGGACGCCCGGGCAAGCTCGAGCTGGAGACGTTCGGCGCGTATTCCGCCCATGAGGCGCTTGATCTGCTCGGCCGGATGAAGATCGATGTCGTGCTGTCCGACATCCGGATGCCGGGCATGGACGGGCTGGCGCTGCAGCGGGAGATCGTCAGGCAGTGGCCGTGGTGCAAGATCATCTTCCTGAGCGGCTACGACGACTTCGACTATATCCAGCAAGCGCTGCGGGGCGGCGGGGTCGACTACCTGCTCAAGACGGAGGGGCACGAGGCGGTCGTCGCGGCCGTGGAGCGGGCGGCGGCGCAGCTGTACGAGGCGGTGGAGTCGCGTCAGCTGATCCTCAGCGCGGAGCGTCAGATGCGGCTGGCCAGGCCGCTGCTCGTAAACGAATACATGCTGGCGCTGGCCGGCGGCGACCCGGAGGCGCTGCGCAAGCGCCATACCCGGCTCGGAGAGCTCGGACTGCCGCTGGACGGCGGCGCGGAGACGCTGCTCGTCCTCGGGCGCGTGGACGATTGGCGCGACGGCTTCAGCGGCGGGGACAAGCATCTGATGCTGTACGCCATCGCGAACATCGCCGAGGAATACTTCGCCAAGAACCTGTTCTGCGCGACCGTGAGCTTCGAGCAGAACAAGCTGCTGTGGTTCGTTCAGTCGAAGCCGGAGCCGGAGACGGAGCAGGACGTCGCGTCCGGCGGTCGGCCGCAAGCGAGTGAGGACGCGCGCAAGCGTCTCGTCCGGTTCGTCCAGGGGACGATCGAGACGATCCAGGGGGCGTGCAAGCAAATGCTGCAGCTAAGCGTTTCCTTCGCGGCTGCGGACGAGCCGAAGGACTGGGAGCGGATCCCCGGGCAGTTCCACGCGCTTAAGCGTCTTCTCGGCCGCGGCCTGGGCCTGGGTCAGGAACTGATCCTGCTGGATCGAGCGGCTCAGGACGTCGCCGGCGAGCAGCCGGACGTCCGGACGCACGAGACGCGCAGCCGGCTCGAGAGGGTCGGTACGCTGACGGCTTACTTGGAGAACGGCGAGAGCGAGCGGTTTTTTGCGGAGTATGCGCGGCTGATGGCGCTGGGAGCGGTGGAGGAGCAGCGTGCCGAGCTGCTGAGGCTGGAGATCTACTATTCGCTCGTCCCGATCTTCCTGTCGGAGATCAATCGCTGGGGCATCCAGGAGGAGCTGAGCGAGACGGTCGATCTCGGCAGGCTGACCCGCTACGACGCCCATCCGTCCTGGCACGCGGCGGAGGAATACTTCGCGGAGTTGGCCGAGCGCCTGTTCGCGCTCAAGCGCGCCGAACGTTCGGACCGAGAGGACGACCTGATCCGCCACGTGCGGCGCTATGTGGAGCACAATCTGGCGGGCGACCTGTCGCTCACCCGCATCGGTGAAGTCGTCGGCTACAATCCGTATTACCTAACGCGTCTGTACAAGCAACTGACCGGCGAGGGGCTGACGGATTATATCGCCGCCACCCGTCTGGCGCGGGCGCAGAAGCTGCTCGCGGGCAATCAGTTGACCGTCCAGGACATCTCGAGGGCCGTCGGATTTATGACGGAGCAGTCCTTTTACCGCTTCTTTAAGAAAGAGATGGGCCTGACGCCCCAGGAGTACAAAGAGCGGTCGGCGATATCCAAAACGGATCGTTAAATATGAAAATCGGCGAGTAGAGGACGTCTGTGCCCCCCCTCTATAATGGGCTCAGTAAGAGAACGCAGCCTGCTCTTGCAGGAGTCCATGGGAGGGGAAAAGTTTGGAGAACAATCAACGAAAGGCGCTCATGAGCGGCTTGCTGGCTTGCGCAATCGCAGCGACGGGCTGCAGCGACGGCGGCAATAACGCGGTTAACGCGGAGCCGTCGGGCAAGGAGACGGGCTCGGCATCGGCAACGGCCGGCAATGCCGATCCGTTCGGCAAGTACGATCCCCCGATTGAGCTCCATATCGCGCGGGCCGTCGATCAGACCTGGACTTATCCGCAAGGCGACAGCATCGACGACAATGTCTGGTACCGCGAGTACGAGAAGCTGCTCGGCGTCAAGATCGTGCACGACTGGACGGCGCTGACGGGCGAGTACAACCGCAAGCTGAACGTCTCGATCGCATCGGGAAGCCTGCCTGAGGTATTCTCCGTATCGGCGAGCCAGCTCAAGCAATTGGCGGACGCCGGACAATTGGAAGATCTCACGGATGTATACGAGAAATACGCTTCCGACCATACGAAGAAGCTTCAGGGGGGAGACGGGGGCGCGGCGCTCGCTTCCGCCACGTTTAACGGTAAACTGTTGGCCATTCCGGTCGTTAACGCGCCTTTCTTCGAATCGAATCTTTTGTGGGTGCGCACGGACTGGCTGAAAAAGCTGAATCTGTCCGAGCCGAGGACGCTGGACGACGTGTTCAAAATCGCGGAAGCGTTTACGAGGCGGGATCCGGACGGCAACGGCAAGGACGACACGTACGGCCTGGCGGTCAACAACTATCTGTACGGCCCGATCACCTCGATCACCGGGCTGTCCAACGCCTTCCACGCTTACCCGCAGACCTGGTTGAAGGACGACGCGGGCAAGGTCGTCTACGGCTCGACGCAGCCGGAGATGAAGCAGACGCTGGCCAAGCTGCAGGAGATGTACAAGGCCGGCCAGATCGATCGCGAATTCGGCGTCAAGGACAGCAACAAAGTGGCCGAGGATATCGCGGCCGGCAAGTCCGGGATGGCATTCGGCGCCTTCTGGAATCCGGCGGTGCTCGTCGATGCCGTCCGCAAGAATCCGGGCATGGAATGGAAGTCGTATGCCGTGTCCGCCGTGGACGGCGCCTTGGTCAAAGCCAACGTCGGCTTCTCGGCAAGCGGATATACCGTCGTGCGCAAAGGCGCAAAGCATCCTGAAGCAGTCGTTAAAATGCTTAATCTTTTCGAAGAGCTCGTACACGGCTCAAGAAGGGATGAAGGTCAGTTCATCACGGTCGTAGAGAACGGGAGCAGCATCAACACAAGCCGGCTGGCCGTCGTGCAGTCGGGCGTCTCCAACGAAGGAGCGATCGATTCAATCGACTTGCTGAGACAAGCCGTAAACAACGAGGACGCCAGTCTTTTGAAAGACGCCGTGACCGCCACGGATTTCTATCAACCGACGGTCGATTACAGGAAAGACAAAAAAATAGAGAATTGGACGATGGCCCACCAGTTCCAGGGTCTGGAGGTTCTCCTGGATAACTATACGGGAGATCGGCTGCTCATGACCGCGTTCGGCGGCCAGACGCCGACGATGACGGAAAAATGGGCGACATTGGACAAGTTGGAAAAGGAAATGTTCACGAAAATCGTGATGGGCGCCGCGTCCGTCGGCGAGTTCGACGCTTTCGTTGCCGATTGGAACAAACTTGGCGGAGCGGACATTCTTAAGGAGATCAACGAATGGCTCGATTCCCAGAAGGGGTGAAAATATCGCAGACTTCCCGAATATCCAAAACGGATAGTGGAATGTAAAAATCGGCGAGTAGAGAGCGATTCGGCGCCCGCTCTATAATGAGCTCATGCAAGGCACGATGCATTCATTCATGAGCTCGAAGGGGGAAACGAGTTTGAAAAGAAATCAACGAATCGCGCTCGTCTGCGGCATCCTGGCTTGCGCGCTTGCGGCGACCGGCTGCAGCGACTCGGGCAAAAACGCGGCAAGCACCGAGCCGTCGGGCAAGGCGAGCGGCTCGTCTGCCGCATCCGGCACTGCGTCAGGCACGGCGTCGGCGTCCGCATCGGCGCCGACGGAGAAGGGGGATCCGTTCGGCAAGTACGACCCGCCGATCGAGCTCCACGTCGCCCGGGCCGTCGACCAGACCTGGACCTATCCGAAGGGCGACAGCATCGACAACAATGTCTGGTACCGCGAGTACGAGAATCTGCTTGGCATCAAGATCGTACACGACTGGACCGCGCTGACGAGCGAGTACAACCGCAAGCTGAACGTCTCGATCGCCTCCGGCAGCCTGCCCGAGCTGTTCTCCGTATCGGCCAGCCAGCTCAAGCAGCTCGCGGACGCCGGCCAGCTCGAGGACCTGACGGGTGTCTACGAGCAGTACGCCTCCGACCATACGAAGGAGCTGCAGCACGGCGACGGCGGCGCGGCGCTGGCATCGGCAACTTTTAACGGCAAGCTGCTGGCCATCCCGGTCGTCAACGCGCCGATCTACGAGCCGAATCTGCTGTGGATCCGCACGGACTGGCTCAAGAAGCTGAATCTGTCCGAGCCGAAGACGCTGGACGATGTGCTTAAGATTGCGGAAGCGTTTACGAAGCAGGATCCGGACGGCAACGGCAAGCCCGACACTTACGGCCTGGCGGTCAACAACTACTTGTACGGCCCGATCACCTCGATCACGGGGCTGTCCAACGCCTTCCACGCCTACCCGCAAACGTGGGTGAAGGACGCTTCGGGCAAGGTCGTCTACGGCTCGACGCAGCCGGAGATGAAGCAGACGCTGGCCAAGCTGCAGGAAATGTACAAGGCAGGCGAGCTCGACCGGGAATTCGGCGTCAAGGACGGCACCAAGGTCGCGGAGGATATCGCCGCCAACAAGTTCGGCATGGCGTTCGGTGCGAACTGGAACCCGTACGTTTTCCTCGACGCCGTCAAGAAAAATCCGGGCATGGACTGGATGCCGTTTCCCGTGCCATCCGTCGACGGCACCCCGACCAAAGCGAACGTAGGCTTCTCTGCCAGCGGCTACGTCGTCGTGCGCAAGGGAGCCAAGCATCCGGAAGCGGCCATTAAAATGCTGAACCTGCACGAGGAGGTCGTGCACGGTTCGCGCCGCAATGAAGGACAGTTCATTACCGTCGAAGAGAACGGAGAACGAATCAATACGTCTCCGATGTCGCTCGTGCAGTCCGGCGTCTCCGACCAAGGCGTGCTGGAGTCGCTGACCCTACTGCGCAAAGCGATCGAGAACGAGGACGAGAGCCTGCTGAAGGATGCGCTGACGGAGACCGACAAGTATGGTCCGACGGTCGACTACCTCAAGACGGGCAATATCGAAAACTGGGCGGTCGCCCACCAGTACTTCGGCTTCGTGACCACGATGGACAATTACACCGGCGACCGGTTGCTCATGACGGCGTTCGGCGGACAGACGCCGACGATGACCGACAAGTGGGCGACGCTCGACAAGCTGGAGAAGGAGACGTTCACGAAGATCATCATGGGCGCCGCTTCGGTCGACGAATTCGATACGTTCGTGGCGGACTGGAACAAGCTCGGCGGCGAGGCGATCCTGAAGGAGATCAACGACTGGCTGAGCGCGCAGAAGTAGAAGCGAACGCGCGGACGCTTGAAGCATAGACAGGCGAAGGGGAGACGGTCCTGACCATTCTCCCCTTCTTCCGTCATGCCCCGAATCGGCGTTCGAAAGCGGAGATTAGGAAAAAAAAGGCGGTGATGTACGAAATGAAAACGGCAAAATGGATGAGGGAATTGCCTTTGCACCTGCTGCTCCTGCCCGGCCTCGTCCTGGTGCTCGTGTACAGCTACGTGCCGATGCTGGGCGTCGTGATCGCGTTTCAGAAGTTCACGATTTTCAGCGGCTGGTTCGGCTCGCCGTGGATCGGGCTGGACAACTTCAGGTTCGTGCTGGATATGCCGAACACCGGCCAGGTCATCTGGAACACGCTGTTTATCGCCTGTATGAAAATTATCGCGGGGCTGTTCGTCCCCATCGTCATCGCGCTGCTGCTCAACGAGGTGACCCGCTCGTTCATCAAGCGCGGCGTGCAGACGCTGATCTACCTGCCCCATTTTCTATCCTGGGTTATCCTGGGCGGCATTCTCATCGATCTGCTGTCGCCGTCCGAGGGCATCGTAAACGCCATGCTGGGCAAGCTCGGCATCGAACCGATCTTTTTCCTGGCGGACAATCGCTGGTTCCCGGCGGTGCTGATCCTTTCCGACGTCTGGAAAGAGTTCGGCTTCAGCACGATCGTCTATCTGGCCGCGATCACGAGCGTGAATCCGACGCTGTACGAGGCGGCGGTCATGGACGGAGCCGGACGCTGGAAGCAGACGCGCCATATCACGCTGCCCGGCATGATGCCGATCATCGTGCTCATGGTGACGCTGAGCCTCGGCAACGTGCTGAACGCCGGCTTCGACCAGGTGTTCAACCTGGCCAACCCGCTCGTATACGAGAGCGGAGACATTCTCGACACGATGATCTACCGGATCGCGTTCAACGACGCGCAGTACGGCGTGGCGACGGCCGTCGGCCTGTTCAAGTCCGTCGTGTCCTTCCTGCTCATATCGGTCTCCTATTGGCTGGCCTACCGGCTGGCGAACTATCGCATTTTCTAGAGAGAGGAGAGATCCCGCGTGCATCATATCTCCCCGGCCAGACGAGTGTTTCTAGTAGCGAACGCCGCGTTTCTCAGCTTGCTGGCCGTCTTGTGCTTCCTGCCGCTCGTCCACGTCCTCGCGGTGTCGTTCAGCGAGAGCGCCGCGGTCGCCGCCGGCCAGGTCACGTTCTGGCCGGTCGATTTTACGCTCAAGTCGTACGACTTTATCATCAGCAGGCCCGAGTTCATGCGCTCCTTCGTCATTACGCTCGAGCGGGTGCTGCTCGGTACCGCCATCAACATGCTGCTGACGATCATGATCGCTTATCCGCTGTCCAAGGACGTACGGACGTTTCGGATGCGCACGTTTTACGTCTGGATCTTCGTCTTCACGATTCTTTTCGCAGGCGGACTTGTCCCCTGGTACATGACGATCAAGTATACGGGTCTGCTCGATTCGGTGTGGGCGCTCGTCATTCCCGGCGCGGTCCCCGTGTTCAACGTCATCCTGCTGCTGAATTTCTTCCGCGGCCTGCCCAAAGAGCTGGAGGAGTCGTGCTTCATCGACGGCGCCGGCCATCTGCGCACGCTCTGGACGATCTACGTCCCGCTGTCGCTGCCGGGTCTTGCCACCGTCGGCCTGTTCACGATCGTCGGGCACTGGAACGCCTGGTTCGACGGCCTGATTCTGATGAACAAGCCGGAGCATTATCCGCTGTCCTCCTATTTGCAGACGATCATCATCAACTTCGACTTTTCTCATGTGAAGCAGGAAGACCTGTACAAGCTGGCGTCGATCTCGACCCGCACCTCCAAGGCTGCGCAGATCATCGTCGGCGCGCTGCCGATCCTGCTGGCTTATCCGTTTTTGCAAAAATACTTTGTCAAAGGCATCGTGCTGGGGAGCGTGAAGGAGTAAATGAGCGACTTTTTTTACCGGCCGGCGGACGGCGTGCTGGCGGACGTCATCCCGTTCTACGAGGACGGCGAGTTCAAGCTGCTGTATCTGAAGGATTGGCGCGACAAGGAAAACTTCGGCGAAGGGACGCCCTGGTTTCTGCTAGGGACGAAGGACTTCGTAAACTATACCGAATACGGCGAGGTGCTGCCGAGAGGCGGCGAGTCGGAGCAGGATCTGTACATTTATACTGGCTGCATCCTGAAGGTCGGCGAGCTCTATCATATTTTTTACACGGGCAACAACTTCCATTATCCCGCCCAGGGCAAGCTCCAGCAGGCGGTCATGCATGCGACCAGCACCGACCTGCTTCACTGGACCAAGCTTCCGGAGGACGCCTTCTATGCGCCCGCCGACCGCTACGAGCAGCATGACTGGCGCGATCCGTTCGTCTTCTGGAACGAGGAGGCCGGCGAGTACTGGATGCTGCTGGCCGCGCGGCTTAAGGAGGGACCGAGCCGGAGAAGGGGTTGCGTCGCGCTGTGCGCCTCGAAGGATCTGAGCGGCTGGGAGGTGCGCGAGCCGTTCTGGGCGCCGTCGCTGTATACGACGCACGAATGTCCGGATCTGTTCCGGATGGGGGACTGGTGGTACCTCGTGTACTCGACGTTCTCGGATCGCACGGTCACGCACTACCGGATGAGCAAGTCGCTGGCGGGGCCCTGGCTGGCGCCGGAGAACGACACGTTCGACAACCGGGCGTTCTATGCTGCAAAAACGTGGACCGACGGCGAGCGGCGCTATGCGTTCGGCTGGAACCCGACGCGGGAGGGCGAGCACGACGAAGGCACCTGGCAGTGGGGCGGCAACCTGGTCGTGCACGAGCTCGCGCAGCAGGCCGACGGCTCGCTGACGGTGCGGATGCCCGAGACGGTGCGGGCGGCGATGACGCGGCGGGCGGAGATTGCGCTGCGCGAGGTCGTGGGCAGGTGGGAGATTGGCGGGGAAGGCGAGGGGATAAGCGGGGGGGCGAGCGCGACATCGATTCGAGCGGCGGATGCCGGCGAGAGTAGCGAAGCTGCGGGCGTATGCACGGCTGCCGCAGAAGCGCCGGATTCGTTCGCGGCTGCCGCTGCGGCATCGCTGCCTTCCCGATGCAGGCTGTCGGCGACCGTGACCTTCGGGGCGGACACGCGCGGCTGCGGCGTGCTGCTGCGGACGGACGCAGCGCTGGACCGGGGCTACATGATCCGTCTCGAACCCGGGCGGCAGCGCCTCGTCTTCGACCGCTGGCCGAGAAAGGGAGACGTTCCCTTCGAGGTCGGTCTCGAGCGTCCGGTCGCGTTGACGCCGGGCGTCGCCTGCCGGCTCGACGTCGTGATCGACGGCACGGTTTGCGAGGTGTACGTGGACGACACGGTCGCGATGAGCGCGCGGCTGTACGACCACCGAGAGGGGGGATGGGGGCTGTTCGTGAGCGAAGGCAGCGCAAGCTTCGAAACCGTATTGCTTGAACCGTAAGGCTCGGAAAGCAACGATCGGAAGGGGATGCGACGATGAATGCGAGTTGGAGCGTGAAATGGAAGAAGACGATGATGACGGGGCTTGCGGCCGTCATGATCTGGGCGGGCGCGCTCGCGGGGGGCGGCCCGGCTGCGGCCGACGGTCCCGCCGTGACCTTGAACGCCTCGACGGGCGCTTTGAATTTCACCTACGGCACGGTGACGCTGGCCAAGGGGAGCGGTACTGCGCTGACGGGCATCCGGCACCGGACGCTGGGCGGTGGCAGCGGCTTGTGGAACGACACGGCCGTCTCCGCCTCGACCGTCAAGAAGGGGCATACGACCTACGGACAGACATGGGGCAGCGGCCAGAGCCTGGCCGAGCTCGAGACGACCGTGGCGACCAAGTACGACGGCACGCTCACGGTCAGCCAGAACGCCGATACGCAGGCGGGCGGCATATCGGGCGTCCAGTGGGGACTCGTCGTGCCGGATACGTACGACCTGATCATCCCGGTGCTGGGCGGCATCCGGCTGACAGCCGAATCGCCGGACGCGGCGTACGGCTTCCAGCAGTTCGACTATCCGAACATCTGGGAAGCACAGATGTTTATCATCCAGGGCAGCGGCGGCGGCATGCTCGTCCACGGCGACGACGACGCCCGGTTTTTCAAGTCGCTGCACGTGAAGCACGAGAATGGCAACTTTTACGTCGGCGTGGAGACGTACGCCCCTGCGCCGTTCGCTCAGGTGCGCAAGGCCGTGTCCACCGGCTGGCGGCTGAAGGCTTATACGGGCGATTGGGTGAACGGGGCGACGCTGTACCGGACGTGGGCGGACAAAAAGTTCGACCTGTCCAAGCTGTCGAAGCTGCAGCCCGCATGGGCCAAGGACGTGCAGTTCACCGTGCTGACGGATCTGGAGGACGCGCAGACGCTGAACGCGCTGGCGCAGGAGGTGGAACCGTCTCAGACGCTGCTCGTCGTGCCCGGCTGGCGCGAGGATCCGTACGACGTCGACTTCCCGGACTACACGCCGAAGGCCGATATCGCGGCCAAGATTCAGGCGGCGCAGGCGCTCGGCTTCAAGGTCATGCTGTACGTCAACATTTTCGGCGTCGACCCCAACAATCCGGCGTTCGCGTCGATGCAGCCTTACCAGGTCAAGGATCCTTTCTCGCTCCAACCTGTTTTCTCCGAATATACCGCGGGCTCGAGTCACATCAAGTTCGCGCAGATCAATCCGGCTTCGCAGGCTTGGCGGACGTTGTTCGTCGGCAAAATGGCGCAGCTCGTCCAGTCGCTCCATCCGGACGGCATCCATCTTGACCAGTCGCTGCTCATGTACAACGATGCCAATGGCGCCATCGACGGCCGCAACATGCTGCAGGGCAACATCGCGCTGCACCGCGAGCTGAGAGAGCAGCTTCCATCTAATGTGGCGCTCGGCGGCGAGAGTCTCAACGAGATTACGACCCGGTACGAGTCGTTCGCCCAGCGGCATGCGTACGGCATTTTTGCGCAGACCGGCACCTGGGACGACAGCAAGATCGACCAGGTCGTACCGGCGAGCTCGGCCATCTTCGCGCCTTATACGACCATCTACGGACATCCCGATCATGCGAACCCGCTGACCGAGGACTATTTCATCGCCTGGCACAAGGTCGTCCAGAACCGGCTCGGCGCCATTCCGATGCTCACCCGGCCGAACTACGCGCAAGTCGCGAACCCGTCGCCGCTGATGGCGCAGCTGTTCGCGGAGGCGCGCTGGTACCAGGATAACAAGCCGCAGATCGACTTCAGCCAGTGGGATGCCAATTCGTTGTTCGCTTTCAAGACGGCAAGCGGGAAGTCGGCCAAGTACGAGCGGGACGCCTACGGGGAAAAGCTGACCGCTTACGGGGCCGGGGCCTCGGGCGGGGACGTCGGCGTGCTGCGATATTTGTACGGCTCGGACAGCGTGACGCTGCCGGGACGGATCCCAGGCTGGTATCTGTATGACAGCGCCAAACTTTTCGGGCTGAACCCCGGCAAGACGTATCTATATAAAGATGAACTGCGCGATCAGACGGCTTTCCATATCGACGGGATGCCCGCAGACGTCGCGATGAAGTCGGTCGCCGTCCATACGAATCATACCGTGCTCTCTCTGCAGGACTTGCAGCAGCCGGCGAGCGTCGACTTCATGAACTACGCCGGTCCGATCCGCGCGGGCGAGAAGCTCGCCGACGGTACGGTTCATCAGACGGCAACGTTCTTTTCCTCGACGAACGGATTCTCGTATACGTTTGCGCAAGGCGGGACCGTGCAGCATTGGGGAGATCGCATCCTCGCGCATCCGCCGTACTCGGGCGTGTGGCAGGGCGGACATACATGGCTCGAGTTCGACGTGACGCTGCCCGCGGACCGCACGCCGACGTTCGAGACGGGCGTTCAACTCGGCTCGGAGGTGAACGTGGCGAGCAGCGACGGCGTGACGTTTAAGGTGTATGCCTGGGAAAAGGCGGCGCCCGCCGCCACACGGCCGGTGCTGAGCAAGGAGCAGTTCAGCCACAGCGCGACGCCGACGCCGGTATCGCTGGATCTGTCGTCGTTCAAGGGCAAGGAGGTTACGATCCGCATGGAGACGCATCCGGGCACGACAGTCGACAACGACTCCGCCGTCTGGGTGGCGCCGCATGTTGCGCTGTCGCAGACGGGCGCTGCACGCAGTGTGGATCTGACGCTCGTCAGCCCGCGGCAGCTTGCATCGGTGGCTTCGGCGTCCGGGCTGGCGACGTACACGTCGCTCGGCGCGAACCGCTACAAAATCACGGCACCCGCGACGGATCAAGTGTATCTGATTTATAGCGCGGGCGGGACCGTGCAGCTCCCGCTGTCGCTGTCCGCGCAGGCGTTCGACTCGAATCTGCAGTTCGAGGACGGATCGACGGCGCCGCCGCAGGATCCGTTCGGCGGCAAGGTCGGCACCGGCGCCGTGCTGGGCGTGCAGAAGCAGGGGCTCGACGCGCATCCGCCGCAGCATGGGCAGACGCGCATCGACTACGTCGTGACGCTGCCTTCGGGCGGCGCGAAGCTGACCGGGTTCGCGGGCATCAAGGACGGCGCGGAGGATTCGCAGGGCGTCGGCTTCCGCGTCGCCGTAAATGGCAGCGAGCGCTGGTCCGACGACCTGCAGCCCGGCGGCGCATGGACGCCGTTTAGCGTCTCTCTTTCCGCCTATGCGGGCAAGACCGTCGTCATCACCTTGATTACCGACTCGCTGGGCGATTATGGCTACGACTGGGCTTTCTGGGGAGAGCCGAAGCTGGAGGCGCTGCCTTAAGAGGGCGCGACAATAAGAGAAGAAGCCGTGCCGCAAGTCCGATATGGACTTCGGTAGCGGCTTCTTTGTGCGCTTGCGGGGAGGGGGGAGGTATGAAGTGCGGAGACCGTGGGCGGGTAAGGCGGGCGGGGTGCGATCGTGCACAAAAATGGAGCACGGATGCGGCGGAGGCGAGGCGTGCGGAATCGGCCGGCGCGACCATGCACATAAATTGAGCACGGATGCGGCGGAGGCAAGGCGAGCAGAGTCGGCGGGCGCGACCATGCACATAAATGGTGCACGGATGCGGCGGAGGCGAGGCGTGCGGAGTCGGCGGGCGCAACCATGCACATAAATGGTGCACGGATGCGGCGGAGGCGAGGCGAGCGGAGTCGGCGGGCGCGACCATGCACATAAATGGTGCACGGATGCGGCGGAGACGAGGCGAGCGGAGTCGGCGGGCGCAACCATGCACATAAATTGTGCACGGATGCGGCGGAGGCGAGGCATGCGGAGTCGGCGGGCGCGACTATGCACATAAATGGTGCACGGATGCGGCGGAGGCGAGGCGTGCGGAGTCGGCGGGCGCAACCATGCACATAAATGGCACTAGCCTTGCATTAAACCTCACATGTATAATTTGCTCTACTAAACTTACTATATTTTGAAGTATTCTACTTATCTTCAAGGACAAACATAGAAAAATCTCCTAATCTAAAGGGGTCGACGTGTATCCACACATCCCTTTAGCTTAGGAGACCAGCGTGGATATCATAACTCAAAATACCGTCATATCGCAATTGTTTTCTTTGCTTCCATTTGATATGGATCATAAGTGTTCCTTTTTCGACCACGGTGCTAAAAAGCTTACTGTCGCTAAGACGATGGGGCTGCTCGCGATTGCGGTTATGGCCAAATGGCCCTCTTACGACGCGATTTCCATGCAAGTGCGTGCCAACCCTTATTTGCAGCAGGCGCTGGATTTAAAGCAAATTAGCGCTTCTCAACTCAGTCGTAAGTTTAATGAGATTCCGACGGAATTCTTTCAGACACTTTTCGCGCAGTTGGTCGTGGAGCGCCAGTGTCCGGTCGAGCCTAAAAGCGGTATTTCCAAGAAGATTGGGAAGCTCGGCATCATTGATTCGACGTCGATTCACGTTCCTTACTCGGTACACGATTTCGCCAAGCTTTCCGTGTTCGACAGCAGTGTAAAAATGCACCTGCGAATCGTAGCGGCTTCGCCCGACGAGGTCTATCCGGATCATATGATTCCATCGACGCGCAATTATGACGACCGGGAAGTGGCCGTATCGATGGTCACCGATCCCGATCTCACCTACGTCATGGATCGTGGCTACGTGAAGTATGAGACGATGGACCAATGGGTCCATGACAACGTACGTTTCGTGATGCGCATCAACCATAACATGAGCATAACCCTGCTGGAACAAAGGGAAGTGCCTCATGCATCACCGATCCTTCTAGACGCCATCGTTCGGCTCGGCCGCGGGTCCAAGCGTATGAAAGGTGCTTTGCGGGTGGTTGAGTTTCTCGACGACAAAGCGCGCCGTTATCGTCTGGCCACCACGCGTTTCGATCTGACGGCCGAGGAGATCGCGGATATTTACCGCCGTCGCTGGTGGATCGAGTTGTACTTCAAATGGATGAAGCAACATCTGAAGTTGACGAAGCTGTACAGCACCAAGGCGCAGGGGATTTGGAACCAGTTGTTTCTCGCCTTGATCTGCAGCTTGCTCCTCCTAAAGCTTCAAGAAGAGCAAGGTTGGCGTCAGCGAACTTGGAAAGTGCTGCAGGCTGTAAACGCATACTTGATGCGGGCATGGACTGAGCTATGTGAAGAGATGAACCGTGAAGCAAGCCGTCATTCTCGGGGACGACAGCGAGCGAGCAAACCAACTACGCGCGACTCGCCCCCTGAAAGCCGCGTTGGATGGATTAAAGAAAGAAATTCGAATCCAAGAAAACGGAAGCCGCGAAAGAAGACATAAATTCCTGAAAATGGATACTCACGTCTACATCTAAGTAGAGCTCAATCTTTTCGCATTGTCGAGCAAAATCGCGAATGTAAAAATATACATCATTCGTATTTTTCATACATTTTACAACTTGAGCTGGTTGGATGTCAGGGTTTATGCAAGGCTAGTGCATAAATGGTGCACGGATGCGGCGGAGGCAAGGCGTGCGGCGGCATCATTCGAGACATGCCGCCGGCGGCCAAAGGCCACCGGCGCGTCCTCCGTGCATGGCTCAGCCGGCGTACAGATTCGTCGGCAGCCCCCGCACGCCGACATCCGCGCAGAAGAGTCCGCCCGCGTGCGGCTGCTCTGCCAGTTCGTCCTCGCCCAGACCGACGCGTGCCGTCGTGATATACAGTCGGTCTAACTGCTCGCCGCCGAACGCGCAGGAGGTCACCTGCGAGGCCGGTACCGGCACGGACAGCAGCTTCTCGCCGGTCGCCGGGTTCCAGCGGGACACCTGCCAGCCGCCCCAATGGGCGATCCACAGCATGCCCTCGGCGTCGATGGTCATCCCGTCGGGGAAGCCCTCTTCCTCGGGAATCTCCGCAACGACGCGACGATTGGCCACGGTGCCCGACGCCGTGTCGTAGTCGAAGGCGAAAACGCACCGCGTCGTCGTATCGATGTAGTACAGCGTGGCGCCATCACCCGACCAGGCGAGTCCGTTCGAGATGGTCACTTCGGACACGAGCGGCGTGACTGCATGCCCCACGTCGAGGCTGTACAGCGTTCCTCGGCCCTGCTCTTCGTCCATCGCCATCGTGCCTGCCAGATAGCGCCCGGCGGGATCGCATTTGCCGTCGTTGAAGCGGATGCCCGGAAGAGACGCTTCGACCTTGACGAGCAGCGTCAGTTCGGCCGTTGCCGGATCATAGCCGTAAAAGCCGTCCTGCAGCGTAAGCGCGAACCCGCCCGAGCGCCGCGGCACGATCGAACTGACATAAGGCGATAGCTCCCTCTTGCGGTCGCTATTCGGCTCCGCGGGGCGATGGCTGTGCACGCGATGGGACAGAATGTCCACCCAGTACAGGCTGTTGTCGCGCGCGTCCCACATCGGCCCTTCGCCCAACTGTGCTTGCGCGTCGCTAGCGAGCGCCGCCGTTATTTTCGAATCTGCCGTCATCCTATCGAACCTCCATTTTTGTTTTCATGCTTGTATGCGCTTAACTTAACACGCGAGCGCGCAGCGCTCAAGCGGTCGTACTCGGATTCATGCGAACGATGCTTGCAAAAAAAGCTCTACGCGAACGCGCGGCGCTACTGCCATGTCAGCTTGAGCGTATGCAGGTAGTCGAACAGCGCTTCCCTAAAAGCCTCCGGAGGCTCGCCGGCTGTCTCGATCAGCTTGGCGACCTGCTCGCGGGTCCGGCCTGCATGCGGCGCCTGCCACCGCCGGACGTTGCGATGCCAGAACAGACGGGAGGCGGATGTCTGAAAGGTTTTGGTCATCTCGCCGTTGTTGCAGCGCTGGACCAGTCCGTTCAGCAGCTCGTATTCGAACGCGGCCAAGGCGCCGTGGTTCTCAGGGTCCCCGTCGCACAAGGTGCGGTACGCTTCCGCTCTATCGCGCGACCACGCCCGCAGCGATTCCCGCCCGGCAGGGAAAACTGCGCTGACGGCGAATAACGCCATGGAGGCAATGAGCTCCAGCAGATCGCCCACGCGCTGCGACGAGGAGTCGAGGATCAGCACGCCGTGCTTGGAGGCGATCCGAACGAAGCCTTCGAGCTCGAGCTGCTGCAGCGCGGCGCGGACCGGCGTACGGCTCATGTCGAGCTGGCGCCCGAGCTGCACCTCCGAGGTGACCGAGCCTTTCGGGCATTCCCCGGTCTCGATCATGTCCAATATGCGCGCGTAAGCTTGTTGGCGCAAGGTCGGTTTGCCCATACGTGAAGCCCTTCTCTCTCGCAGATTCAATGGGATCGAGTATGATAATCATAGAACATGCGCAATCGGAAAGGAAGATCGCAGACGATGCCCGAGACCGGAACGACTTTAAGGGACGAGGCTTTTCGGAAAATCAAGGAGCGGATCGTTCAGGGGGAATGGGGCGGAGGCACGTTTCTGTCGGAGCGGCGGCTCAGCGAGACGCTGCAGATGAGCAAGACGCCGATTCGGTCGGCGCTCGACCGGTTGGAGATGATGGGGCTGGTGAAGCTGATGCCGAACCAGGGCTTCGTCGTGCAGGAGATCTCGCTGCGGAAGATCATGGACATTTACGAGCTGCGGCTGTCGCTGGAGACGTTCGCGGTCGGCAGGCTGACGGGCAACATGGACAGGGCTTTTTTCGGCAGGCTGGACGAAAATCTGGACAAGCAGACGGAGGCGGCGGAGCGCGAGGATATTGTCGGTTACGTCGAGCTGGACCGGCAGTTCCACGAAGCGATCATCGCCGGGCTGGCCAACGAAGAATACGCGGACGCGATGTCGCGCATTCAGGACAAGTTTTTGATGGCCGTGCGTACGACTTTTTATAAAAACAAAAGCCGGCTGTGGGGCAGTCTCGAGGAGCACCGGGAAATCCGGGACGCGCTGGCCGGCAACGATCCGTCGCGCAGCGAACGGCTGATACGCGATCATATCGAATTCGTGAAGCAGATTATGCTCTGATGGGATCATGCTTTCATGCGCGATGCGTCGGATTCGCTGATGTATACAAGTGTGACATCTTGAGCGTCTAATTCCGTCGTGCTACGTTTAAACCATCCTTTTCAGACGGAGGTTAAGCGGCATGAAAATTACGGACGTGCGCACTTATATCGTGGGGAACCCGTGGAAAAACTGGCTGTTCGTGCAGCTGGATACGGACGAGGGATTGACGGGCTTGGGCGAAGGAACGCTGAACGGACTGGCCAAAACGGTCGAAGCGGCGATTCACGAGCTGAAGCATCTCGTGCTCGGCATGGATCCGTTCGACGTGGAGACGATCTCGCTCAAGCTGATCCGCGACGTCTATTCGGACGGCGGACAGGTGCAAGGCTCCGCGCTGGCGGCGATCGAGACCGCATGCTGGGACATCATGGGCAAGGCCACCGGACAGCCGATCTACAAGCTGCTCGGCGGCAGGTGCCACGACAAGCTGCGCTGCTACGCGAACGGCTGGTACCGCGGCGGCAACGACGAAGAGAGCTTCTACAACCAGGCGAAGGAAGTTGTCGAAAAGGGCTATACGGCGCTGAAGTTCGATCCGTTCGGCGCGGCCTGGCGCACCGTCGAGCGGGCCGATTTTGCAAACGCTGTCCGGAACATCGCCGCCGTCCGCCAGGCGGTCGGACCGGACGTCGACATCCTCATCGAGGGGCATAACCGGTTCAGCGTGCATACCGCGCTGCAATTCGCGGAAGCGATGGCGCCCTACAGCCCGACCTGGTTCGAAGCGCCCGTGCCGCCGTCCCGCGTCTCGTCGGTCGTCGAAGTGGCGAAGCGCAGTCCGGTGCCGATCGCATGCGGAGAGGACTATTACAACCGCGAGCAGTTCGCCGAGCTGCTGAAGCATGATGCGGTCCATATCATCCAGCTCGAGCCGCAGTTCCTCGGCCTGACCGCCTCGAAGCAGATTGCGGGTATGGTCCACGCGCACAACGGCGTCACCGCGCCGCACAGCGCCCAGGGCCCGATCTGCTCGATCGTCTGCTCCCACCTGAACATGGCGACGCCGAACTTCTTCATTCACGAGATTTTCGACGATTTCAACCACTCTTGGGCACAGGATATTTTTAGCCCGCCGTTCAAGGTCGTTGATGGCTATCTCCAGCCGCCCGAACGGCCGGGTCTCGGCGTCGAGTTCAACCTGAAGGAAGCCGCCAAGTATCCGTACGCTCCGGGTCACTGGCTGCCGCTGTTCAAGCAGGGCTGGGAGAAGCGGGAGCCGGTCGAATCGTGAGGAGGAAACAGGCATGAAAGCGTTAGTGTATGAAGGACCGCGCACGATGAATATGAGGGACATTCCGCTGCCCGCGCTGCAGCCGGACGAGGTGCTCGTGCGCGTGTCGCATGCGGGCATCTGCGGCTCCGAGCTGGGCGGATATCTCGGGCACAATTCGCTGCGCAAGCCGCCGCTGATCATGGGGCACGAGTTCTCAGGCACGATCGAGCAGGTCGGCGACCAGGCCAGAGGCTTCCAAGTCGGGGAGCGGGTGACGGCGAATCCGCTGGTCACCTGCGGCCAGTGCCGGTATTGCCTGAACGGGGCGTCGCAGCTGTGCGGCGCCCGCCAGCTGCTCGGTGCGCACCGGCCTGGCGCGTTCGCCGAATTCGTAGCGGTGCCCGCGCGGAACGTATACCGGTTGGACGATCATGTCTCGTTCGCGGAGGGCGCGCTGGCCGAGCCGTACGCCTGCGCGATCCACGTTTGCCGCCTGCTCGCGCTCGCGCCGACCGACCGCCTTCTCATCTATGGCGCCGGTCCGATCGGACTGTTCGCACTCCAGGCGGCGGCTGCCTACGGCGTACGCGATGCAGTCATCGTCGACCTGAACGCGTCGCGGCTCGAGATCGCCAGGGAGCTCGGCGGCATCGCGGTAACGAGCCTGGACGACCTGCCGGGCGGCATCGGCGAAGGGTTCGACGCGGTCATCGACGCCGTCGGCGCCGAGGCGACGCGGCAGCGGAGCGTGGCGGCCGCGCGGCCCGGGGGGACGGTCGTCTTCACCGGACTGCACGAAGCGGACAGCCGGCTGCCGGTCAACGACATGATCCGCGCCGAGATCGGCACGAAGGGCGCTTTCGCCTATTCGCGCGACGACTTCGAGACGGCGCTGCGCTGGATCGGGCAGGGGCGCATCAACCTGCTGCCCTGGACGGAGACGACTTCGCTTGGCGAAGGCGGCGCCGCCTTCGAGAAGCTGATCGGCGGACCGGGCAAAATCGCGAAAATCTTTTTAACGATCGAATAGGAGGCTCAGCTAGGATGAAGCTCGTGCAATTTTACGAACGGCAGAATGAAGCGCGCAAGCTTCAGGTAGGCGTGCTTAGAGGAGAAGACGAGATCGTCGCCTTGAACGCGGCGGGGACGATGCGGGACGTCATCGCGTCGGGAGGCGTCGGGGCGTTGGAGCAAGGAGCCGTTTACCGCCTTTCGGACGTGAAGCTGCTGTCGCCGCTCACCGATCCGGAGAAAATCGTCTGCATCGGGCTGAACTATCACGACCACGTGATCGAGTCCAACATGCAGGTGCCCAAGGTGCCGGTCCTGTTTCCCAAATACAACAACTGTCTGACCGGGCACGAGGACGAAGTGGCCATCCCGGCCGAAGTGACGCAGTGCGACTACGAGGTAGAGCTGGCTGTCGTCATCGGCAAGACGGCCAAGCGCGTGCCGCTTGAATCGGCCATGGATTACGTGTTCGGCTACACCGTGTTGAACGACGTGAGCGCGCGGGACATTCAGCTGAACGAGCCCCAATGGACGCGCGGCAAAGCGATCGACGGCTTCGCGCCGACGGGGCCGTGGATCGTGACGGCCGACGAGATCGGAGATCCGGGCAAGCTCGATATCTCGCTCAAGCTGAACGGCGTGACGATGCAGGATTCGAACACAAAGGAACTGATTTTCGACGTCCCGTACCTGGTCTCGTTTCTGTCCAATACGATGACGCTCCAGCCGGGAGACATTATCAGCACGGGTACGCCGCCGGGCGTCGGCATGGGGAAGAAGCCGCAGGTGTGGCTGAAGCCGGGCGACGTCGTCGAGGCGACGGTCGAAGGGATCGGCACGCTGCGCAATACGTTCGTGTCCGAGCGAATCTAACATAGGCGAGGTGCGGCGATGAGCTGGGAAAATAAAGTCGTGATCGTCACGGGCGGCGGTGGCGGCATCGGACGCGCGGTGGCGATGCGGTTCGCGGGCGCCGGCGCATCGGTCGTCGCGGTCGGCCGCACGCTGTCGAAGGTCCAGGACGTCGCCGACGAGATCGCCGCGGCGGGCGGACGCGCGGTCGCGATGGCTGCCGACGTCTCGTCCGAGGCGGACGTGACGCGGGTCATTCGGGATGCGCGAGAAGCGTTCGGCCGGATCGACGTCATGGTCAACAACGCTGCGGTATGCCCGCAGGTCCGGCTGACCGACATGAGCCTGGATCAGTGGAACGGCGTCATTACGAACAACCTCACCTCCGTCTTCCTGTTCTGCCGGGGCGTCGTTCCGGTCATGCTGGAGCAGGGCGGCGGCGTGATCGTGAACGTCAGCTCGGTCCATGCGCTTGCGACGCTGGACGGCTACTCGGCCTATGCGGCGTCGAAGGCGGGCATTGCCGGGCTCACGCGGGCGATCGCGCTCGACTTCGCGAAGCAGAACATTCGCGCCAATACGGTGCTGCCGGGCGCGGTGCGGACGCCGATGCTCGAGAGCAGCGTCAAAAATCTCGATACGCCGCGGGACGAGATCATGAAGCAGTGGGACGAGTCGCAGCCGATCGGCCGCGTCGGGCAGCCGGAGGAGATCGCGTCCGTCGTCATGTTCGCGGCCAGCCCCGACAACTCGTTCATGACGGGCGCCACGCTGGTCGCCGACGGCGGCATGACGGTGGAGCTATAGTCGAAAATGAACTCCGAGCATGGAGAATAGCGTGTTTTTGCGCTATTATCGAACATGAAGCGAGCAGGCGGCGGTCGACTGAACTCCGAGCATGCGAGAATAGCGCAAAATTGTGCTATTGAGGAGCATGACCCGAACGGCTTAAACGCCCCTTATCGGAGCGCAAACTTTATTGACTCGAATTAAAAAGGCTGACCGGATGGCTTTGCTTAGCCCATTCAAGAAAGCGGCCATAGACCAAAAACGCAAACGGGACGAAGCGGGAAATTCCTTGCTTCGTCCCGTTTGCGTTTTTTTGGTTCGTTTCAGCTTTCGGGCGGGCTTGGAGACAGCCTCAATTTGTTTACCGCTTCGTTACCGAATGGATACAAACTTTCTGCATTTTTGAAATATTCGGTTGATACATTGATAGAAAAAGATTGCGAGGTGATCGACTTTGAATCGTTGGCGCAGACCCTTGGTCTTGTTGACCGTTGTTGCGGCGCTGAGCGGATGCGGCGCGCAGCCGCCCGGCAGCTCGGCGGCCCAGCACGCCGGCGCTCCCCATACGCCGCCAGCGTCGCACGCCGGCGCACCGATCTCCCAGGCTGTCTCCCAGATCGGCAACCCGGCGAGCGGAGCGACGCCGATCCCGATTTCCGTCAAGCAGAAGAAGCCGATCAAGATGATTTTCGCGGGCGATACGATGATGGACGGCAGCGTCAAAGATGCGATTCGCCGGCACGGCGCCGATTATCCGTTCAGTCAGATCAAGGACGAGGTAAGCAAGGCCGATTATGCCGTGCTTAATCTGGAGACGTCGGTAACGGAGGCGTCGGATAAAGATCTGAATCAGCGCTTTAATTTCAAATCGGAAGCGGGCTCGCTGGACGGGATCAAGCATGCGGGCTTCGATATGGTCTCGCTCGGCAACAACCATGTGCTCGATTATAAGGAGAAAGGATTAAGAGACACGCTCAAAAACGTCGAAAAGGCCGGCTTGCGCCATGTCGGCGCGGGCCTGAACGAGGAGGAGGCGTTTCGCTTCGAGAGCGTTCAGTTGAACGGCGCTACGGTTAAAATAGGCGCGGTGACGCGCTTCATGCCGACGACCGCATGGAAAGCGACCGACAAGAAGCCAGGCGTAGCGAGCGCTTACGAGCCGGACAAGATTCTGGCGGCGATTCGCGCCGCAAGCAAGGATGCGGATTATGTCCTGATTTTTATCCATTGGGGCGTTGAAAATACGACTTCTCCGCAGCCCTGGCAGCGCAAACTGGCGGCGGACATGCTCGACGCGGGAGCGAGCGCGGTCATCGGCAGCCACCCGCATGTGCTGCAGGGCTTCGAGTTCCATAAGGGCAAACCGATCGCGTACTCCATCGGCAATTTCCTTTTTCCCGACTATGTCAAAGGAAAGAAGGCGGACACGGGCCTGCTCAACCTTACGTTGGACAAAGGGAAAGTCGGCGTTTCCTTTCATCCGCTCTCCATCCGGAACAACCGGATCGTGAACCGAGATGCGGCGTACGAAGCCGCGCAGCTCGCATATTTGGAGGACCTGTCCTACGGCGTGGAGCTTCACGATCAGGCGTTTCTCGAACAAAGATAAGCGCGGACCGACGCACGTGCACGACCTCCGGCGGATCGGAAGAACCGCTTCAGGTCCGGCCGCGAACGCATCTCAGGGCCGTTCCGGCATGCCAGTCCTTTCCAGTACAGTGAGGGTATCAACTCACGGGAAGGGATGCGGGCATATGCGGGTGCAGGGCGACAACGATCAAGGAACGAAGCAAGGAAGGCGATTGTTCGAAGGCGAAAAGGGGCTGGTTCTGACCGGCCTCCTTGGATTTGTGCTGGCGGCGGTGTGCGGGATCTGGACGCTGGTTAACGGTGGCGAGGTCTCGCCGGGCGGCGACGTCTCGAAGGCGTTCTCATTCGACGCGGCGCTGGGCATTTTTCTGCTGTCGACCGCGGCGATTCTGCCGCTGTCGGCCATGGGTGAACGAAGCCGGTTTTGGTTCAGAAGGATTTATATCGGTCTTGCTCTTTATTCATACGGCGCGGAGACGATTCAAAATTTCCGCGGCGTCAACCCGAGATTCGTCGATAGCGATTCCGCTTTCGATCAAGCGGCCGGCAACATTTTCACGTTCGTCGCGTTATTTCTCGTGCTGTTCTACCTGTACCTGGGCATTCAATTTTTTCGGTCGAACGTCTATAAGCTTCGTCCGGAAATGGCGATCGGCATCCGTTACGCCATGATCGCCGTTACTGTCTCGTTCGCGGCCGGCATCTGGATCTCGGCCAACCAGGGCCGCTTCACCGGCGTGGAAGGCAACATCATCTGGCTGCACGGACTCGGCTTCCATGCGCTTCAGGCCGTGCCGCTGGTCGCATGGCTCGTCGAGCGTACCACCGCGAACGGGCGGGCGCGGCGCGCCTTGGTTCATACCGCCGGCATCTCTTATTTGCTCGGTCTCGTCGCGATCGGCTGGCAGACGGCAGAGGGCCGCGCATTGATGGAATGGTCGCCGCTGCCGGTCGCGGCGAGCGTCTGTTTCCTGATCTCGCTGGCCGCCGGCGCGTCGGCGCTGCGCCGGGTCCTGCGCGAGGCGCGGATGGCTGGCAGCGAGAAGCGGGCAGTTGGCGTCTAGCTCCTTTCAGTTTTCAATCGGATGAGCGCAAACTCCTCTAAAAACCGCGATCCCGCGGTTTTTTCTTGCTATTTAGAACAGAAAGTATAAATTTGGCGGCGATTCATAGGAAGGTAGACGCATCTTCGGTATGGTGGAGCTTTCGGTAGCTTGCAGGCCCCAAAAGCCTGCATCTATACATGTATTTTCTATCGGCCCGCGACACTGGAGCAAATACCTGCAAATGTGCAGGTAAATGCAGATCACAAGCCGGAAATCCGGCTGATGAAGGAAAATACCTGCACGTTTGCATCTATTCTCTTCAAAAGGGCTGAAACTGGCTGGAAAAGATGTATATATGCAGGTATTGCGGCGAAAGAGCGACGCTGGCTGGCGGAAGAACGACGTTGTCTGGCGAAAGAGCGACGCTGGCGGGCGAAAGAACGACGTTGTCTGGCGAAAAAACGACGTTGTCTGGTGAAGAGCGACCGTTGGCGGGCGAAAGAACGACATTGGCGGCGGTACGCTGGCTCATCGGAACGTCTGTCGAATAGACGCAAGGGTGGCTCCGCGCTCGGCTCGGCTTTCCGACACGATCGGACGCGCTTCGGCCATGTCCGGCGACGTGCTGCACGCCGAAGACGGGGAGAACGGCACGACGTCAGCTGAGAGCCGGTCGCAGGGTTTTTGCGTAGCTCATTTGTACCGATCCGGATTGTGATCACGCACGCAGGACCGGCCGAGGCGAAGCGTTTAGCCCCTGCTCCATTATGCGCGGCTGGCAGCCCGATACTTCCCCGGCGACATCCCGGTCGTCTTTTTGAACAAGTTCTGAAAATACGTCTCGCTCTTGTACCCGACCTTCTCGGCAATCTCCGCCATCGGCAGCCGCGTCGACTCCAGATACTGCTTGGCCACCTCGATGCGGTACCGGATCAAGTACTGGATCGGACTCATGCCCGTCTCCGCCTTGAACACGTGGATAAAATGGTACGGATTCGTATAAGTCAGGCCGGCGAGCGTCTCGAGCGTCACGTCGAACGGATAATTCTCCTCCATATAGCGCCTCGCGAGATGCACGGTCTCCTTATGCGGGCGCTTTTTTACTTGATCCGCAGCCGAATAATGCAGCAGCCGTGCGAGCCGGCCCGTCAGCGCATGGAACAGTCCGTTCGCGACGACGGCGGATTCGGGCAGCGGGCTGCTCCATTCCTCGATCATGTCGACGAACAACTTCTTCACCGGCAAAAAGTGCTCGCCGAGCTCCAGCATGGCCGGCTGGGCGGCACTCGACAGACAGTCGGAAAGCATGCCTTGCAGCTGCAGGCCCGCGTACGCGACGTACACGGCGGCGAACTTGTCGCTGATCGACCGTTCTTCGTGCCAGATGCCCCGATTATACAGGAGCAGGCTGCCGGCCTTGGCGCGGTATTGCCTGCCGTCTACGCGGAATTCCCCTTCTCCCTCCATGATCAGGAATATCTCGCCGTTCAGCTCGTGCTGGTGAAGCGGGAAGTAGAAGGGCGATTCCTTGCTCCCGTGAATGAGCGATCCGCTCAGAATCTCCGGCTTCCCGGCTATGATCGAGTGCCTCATGCACGTACGCCTCCAAAACCCAATTTTCAATAGCTAAATCCCGCAACTCTCCGCATTGTTCCTTGATCTGTCTGTATTGTAGATTATAAGCGACGAAAGATTCAATAGCGCTTTCACAACGAATCCATAGATTTGCGAAGAGAGGAACATGCGCATGCCTATTCAATTCAACAAACGAAAGCTGAGCGACGAAACGTTCGAAGCCTGCTCCGTCTTCGACGTCGACGGCGACGGCACGCTCGATATCGTCAGCGGCGGCTACTGGTACCAGGGCCCCGACTTCGTCCAAAAACACAAGATTTGCGAGCTGGCGGCCTACGCGCATTACCGGGACGACTTTTCCGACTTCCCGATGGACGTGGACGGGGACGGGAAGATCGATATCGTGACGGGCTCCTGGTGGGGAGGCGCGCTCAAATGGCGACGCAACCCGGGGATCGCCGGCGCGGAATGGGAGACGATCGAGATCGATCCCTCTACCCCAATCGAGACGATCCGCTACTTCGATATCGACGGCTGCGGCGTGCCCGAGATTTTTCCCAACACGCCGGGAGCGCCGCAAGCCTTCTATAAGCTGATCGTCGACGAGAACGGCAAGGGGACGGGGAAGTTCGGCAAGACCGTCATCTCTGAAGGTCCGAGCGGGCATGGCATGGGTTTTGCGGACATTACCGGCAACGGGCGCACGGACATCGTGCTGTCGAACGGCTGGCTGGAACAGCCGGAAGACCCGTTCGCGGGACCGTGGACGTTCCACCCCGAGTTCTCGCTTGGCTCAGCCAGCGTGCCGGTGCTCGGCTACGACGTCAATGGCGACGGCCTGTGCGATCTGATCGTCGGCCAGGCGCATGACTACGGCCTGCACTGGTACGAGCAGCGACTGGAAGCGGACGGCTCCCGCAGCTGGATCCGCCACGACATCGATACGACCGCCTCGCAGTATCACGATCTGATGCTCGTCGATCTCGATCTCGACGGAGAGCTGGAGCTGGTCACCGGCAAGCGCTACTTGGCCCACGACAACGATCCGGGCTTCGACGATCCGCTGTTCCTGTACTACTTCAAGATCAACGGCGGCGCCTTCGAGAAGCATGTCATCGATTACGGCCCCGCGGGCGAAGGCTCGGGCAACGGCATCTATATGTGGATCCAGGATATCACCGGCAACGGCTACCCCGACATCGTCGCGCCCGGCACGGAAGGCCTTTATTTATTCGAAAACTTGGGACCCAGGGAGTGAGCGAGATGAGCAAATTGAAAATCGGATTCGTCGGCGTCGGCGGCATGGGGCAGATGGCGCACTTGTCCAACTACGCGGTATTGCGCGACCAGTGCGAGGTCGTGGCGCTGGCCGAGGTCCGTCCGGGACTCGCGCGCACGGTCGCGGACCGCTACGGTGTACCGACCGTGTACAACAATCATCTGGAGCTGCTCAGCGACGCGAAGGTGGACGCGATCGTCGCGCCGCAGCAGTACCGCACGCATATCAACCTCATCCCCGACATCCTGAAAGCGGGCATCCCGGTGTTCACCGAGAAGCCGATCTCGCTTACCGTCGAGGCCGGCGAGGAGCTGGTCCGGCTCGCGGACGAATACAAGACGCTGCACATGGTCGGCTACCACAAGCGCTCCGATCCTGCGATGGAGTACGCAAGCGCCGTCATCGAGCAGTGGAAGGCAAGCGGCGAGTACGGCAAAATGCAGTACGTCCGGGTCACGATGCCGCCGGGCGACTGGATCGGAGGCGCGGACGCGCCGCTGAACTCGGACGAACCGTATCCGAACGTCGCGGTCGAGCCGGGACCCGATTACTTCACGGACGAAGAGACCCGCCATCTGGATTCCTTCGTCAACTATTACATCCATCAGGTCAACGCCATCCGCTTCCTGCTGCGCGAGCCGTACAAGATCACGTATGCGGACCGCCGCGGCGTGCTGCTCGCGGGAGAGAGCGACGGCGGCGTCACGATCGCGCTGGAGATGGCCCCGTACAATACGTCGATCGAATGGCACGAGAGCCTGCTCGTCTGCTTCGAACGCGGCTTCGTCCGCGTCGATCTGCCGCCGCCGCTCGCCCGCCAGCAAGCCGGCAAGGTCACGATCATGCGAGACGGCAACGGCGCGCCTTCCTACGAGATTCCTGTGATGCCCAATCTGCACGCCATGCGCAAGCAGGCGATGAACTTCATCGCCGCGGTTCGCGGCGAGCGGCCGGCGCCGTGCGACTCGAAGGAAGCGCTGGAAGATCTGAAGCTCGCCAGGGATTACATCCGCTTGATGCAGCAATACCAATAAAGCGCGAAGGGACGGGATCGTACCATGAGAAGAGTCGCGATCATCGGAGCGGGCAGCATCGTTTTTTGCAAGACGCTGATGCTCGACATCATGGCGACGCCGGAGCTCGAAGACACCGAATTCGTATTAATGGCCCCTTCCACGGGCAAAACGTCGCAGGTCAAGGCGTTCGCCGACAAGGTCATCGAGAAGAATGGGCTCAAGTCGCGCGTGCTCGTGACGACCGACCGCAGGGAGGCGCTGGCCGGCGCGAGCTATGTCATCACGTCGTTCCAGGTGGGCGGCGTGTCCGCGTTCGAGCTGGACTACAAGATTCCGATGAAGTACGGCGTCGACCAGTGCATCGGCGATACGCTCGGCCCAGGCGGCGTATTCCGCGCGCTGCGCAGCATTCCGGTTATCCTGGACGTGGCGCGGGATATGGAGGAGCTGTGCCCGAACGCGACGCTCCTTAACTACGTCAACCCGATGGCCATGATCTGCTGGGCGCTCGGCGAGACCAACATTCAATATGTCGGCCTGTGTCACGGCGTGCAGACGACGCTCGATCTCATCGCGGGCTATACCGGCGTGCCGAAGGAAGAGATCGATTACGTCTCCGCCGGCATCAATCACATGGGCTGGTTCACGAAGCTGTCCCACAAAGGCGAGGATCTGTACCCTGCGCTTCGCGACAAGTTCGAACAGCCTGAATTTTACGTCAACGAGAAGGTGCGCGGCGAGGTGTTCCGCCATTTCGGCTACTTCATGACCGAGTCGACGGGGCATCTGTCCGAGTACGTGCCGTGGTTCCGCAAAAACCAAAAGGCGCTCGACCTGTACTGCGACGAGCCTTCCTTCGGCGGAGAGTCCGGCGCGTACTATACTTGGTGCGCGTACGTCGCCGAGAAGTACAAGGACCAGGACATTCTGGCGGACGAATCGTACGACTTGCCGCCCCGAAGCGTGGAGTATTGCGCTTATATCATCGAGGCGTTGGAAACGGGAAAAACGTTCAAGTTCAGCGGCAACCTGCGCAATAACGGCATGATCGCCAACCTCCCGGCAGACTGCTGCGCCGAGGGCGCGGTGTTTGCGGACCGTACGGGCATCCACCGGACGGTCATCGGCGAGATTCCGCCGCAGTGCGCGGCGCTTAACATGACCAACATCAACGTGCAGCGGCTGGCCGTGCTGGCTGCCAAGTCCGGCGATCCGGAGACGGTCGTGCAGGCGATCGCGCTCGATCCGCTCACGTCGTCGGTCTTGACGCTGAAGGAAATCCGCGACATGGTCACGGAGATGCTGAAGGCGCAGCAGCAGTGGCTGCCGCAGTTCGAAGGGCGCCTGCCGCGTCCCACGCCGACGATCGAGACGCCCGAAGGCTTGCAGCGGGCGGAAGTGCCGATCGATCCGGCGTTGGCGGTGTTCTCGCGGTTCGGCGAGCTGGCAAAGTAAAGCAGGATCCCGCCGCGGGGGATTGACAGTTTCGTCCTTTTTCGACCATAATGAGGGAAATGATCGGGGAAGCACCCCGCAGAGCGCGCGATGGATCGCGGCGCTTTGCGGGGTGTTTTGCGTGAGGAGGATGGTAAAATGAGCGAAAAGAAAAGCGGAGGCAACGGCAAGGTCAAAGAGACGCACGGCACGTATTTTATCGACGAACGCTACGAGATCATCGGCGGCGTGCGGTACGACTTTCTCACCTCGCCGAAGTTCGTGCATCAGGATGTGCTCGGACAGCTTTTTCTAGCATTTAATGCTTCTTGCATGCAGGACGGGGTGATCCTGCTCGCACCGATGGACGTTCACTTCGACAAGGACAACATCCTGCAGCCGGACTTGCTCTATATTAGCCGGACGCGCAGCGACATCATCCGGGACGGCTATGTCTATAGCGCGCCGGACCTGGTCGTCGAGATTTTGTCCGACAGCACGGCGCGCAACGACAAGACGATCAAGAAGGCGACGTACGAGCGATTCGGCGTAGCCGAATATTGGCTGGTCGAACCCGAGTACCGGCTGGTCGATCAGTTCGTACTGACCGAAGGCGAGTACCGGCTCTTCAGAACCTGGACGACGGAGGACGAGATCGTCTCAACGGCAGTTCCGTGCCTTGCTATGAATTTATCGGAGGTATTTCGGCAAACGGTTTAGTTCGGATTTCCCGTGTCGCTGGCACGGATTTCCGCGTTGTCCCGATCCCCGCTTCTATAGTAGAGTTAGGTCCATCAGACACCGGGGAGAATCATCCAGATCATGCACAAGTCCGCTTTATCGCAGCTCATTATAGCGATGGCCATATTCGGCTCGGTCGGGTTCTTTTCTTCGCGAACGGGCTTGCCGGCCGTGGAATTGGTATTTGTCCGATGCGTCTGCGCCTTCGCCATTCTGCTGGCGGCCTGGCTGCTCACCGGCAGCTTTAGACGTGAGCGGTGGGACGTCAGGGAGACGCTCATCGTCGTCGCGTGCGGCGTTTCCAACTTGCTGAATTGGGTGTTCCTGTTCACCGCGTTCAGACTTATATCCGTGACGATCGCGATCTCGCTCTATCATTTGGCTCCGATTCTCGCGCTGATCGCGGGCGGCCTCATCTTCCGGGACAAGCTCGGCAGAACCGCGATCCTGTCGCTTGCAGGGTGCTTCGCGGGCACGCTGCTCATCATGGGGGCGGCAGGCTTCAACGGTGCCCCTTCAAGCTGGCAGGGCATGGCGTGCGGCGTACTAGCGGCCTTTTTTTACGCGGCGACGATGCTGTTCGGCAAAAGCGTGCGGCAGACGAGCGTGTATGCGACGACGTTTATCCAGATGGCCATCGGGCTGGCGCTGCTGCTGCCGTTCGTGCATTTCGAAGCTTATGAAAAGCTCGCGCGCGGCGAATGGCTATATGCCGTCGCGACAGGCATCGTCCATACCGGGGGCGTGTACCTGCTCTTTTTCGGCAGCATCCGCCGCTTGCCGTCTCCGGTCGTCGCTGTGTTCGTTTTTGTCGATCCCGCGGTGGCCATCCTGCTCGATATCCTCGTCGACGGCTTTCGGCCGGATGGGCTGCAGTCGGCTGGTATCCTGCTGCTGTTCGGCAGTTTGCTCGCAGCGTTCGTCGTTCCGATGAGCAGGACGGGCAGGCTGCGGGAGAGATAGGCGCTTCCAGCCGGGCGCGCCATTAGAAAGTTCCTAATTTGCGAAGATCGATAACAAGGTCTCTGCCACGGTGCCGAGGCCTTTTTGTGCTGTTATTATCCGTTTGAAGTAAAAAAGGTGGATAATCGCCTTACCATCATTTAAAGTAAAAAATGGAAAATATGATCGAAATGAGGGTGCTGGTGTTGAAAAAAATCGTAATCGCGATGTCGATGGTTTCTCTAATAGCCGCCGGCTGCGCCAAGGAGCCCGAGCTGCCGGAGCCGGCCACGATCAAGGTGCTCGCCTGGAACGCGAACCTGTTCAATGAGAGATATGGCAGTTTTTATATCGCGACGCATCCCGACGACGATCTGGAAGTCATCTCGGTCGTCGAGCGGCTCGAACAAGCGGGCGGCGGCAACCCTGATACGGTCGTGGACGAGCTGATCGAGAAGGAAAACCCGGACGTGATTGCGCTTCCGCACAACTTTTTCGAGCGGGCGAGAGACAAGGGCGCGCTGCAGCCGCTCGACGATCTCGCCAAGAAGGACAAGTTCGATCTGGCGGAGATCGCCCCTGCGGTAACCGATGCGTTAAGCGCGGAAGGAAAGCTGTACGGAATAGCGGCGACGTTTACCGGATATGCGCTTTATTACAACAAGGCACTCTTTGATCGTTATAAGATCGCTTATCCGACTGACTACATGAGCTGGAACGAGGTGTTCACCCTGGCGAACCGATTCGCCAAGGCGCCCGCCGGCAATGAGCCTGCCGAATTCGGGCTCGACTACCCTTCTACGGCAAATCCATTCATGATGGCGTTAAATATTGGCGAAACTGACGGGATAAGCGTTTATGCGAATGGCAAGTTCACGTTAAATACGGAGGCGTGGGAACGTATTTTTCAGAACGTGAAGTCCTGCCTCTCGTCCGGAGCTTGCCTGGACAGAGCTAAAACGAACAAGACCGCGGCTTTAAACCTGAAGGAAAGCCAGTTGAATGCCATGCCTTTCCTGACCGGGCGGGTAGCGATGGCGATTTCGGACTCGCGGCTCTTTCGAACGCTGGGCGGGGGCGGATATGAGTCGCTCGAATGGGGCATGGCAACCGTGCCGGTTAGCGAGCGGGAGCCGGATACGGGAGCGGCAGCGGTGCCGGAAGACGTATTCTCGATCGCCCAAAATGCGCCTCAGCCTGCCGCGGCGTGGCGTCTCCTTCAATATATCGGCGGCGAGGACTATGCCAAGGTGCTCCCGCGCATCGATCCATCGAGCTTGGCGGCCAGAAGTTCGGCTGAGGACCAGTCCGACGATGACAAGGCGGTTTTTTACAAGCTCCAGCGCCGTAATCTGTCGCCTGTTGCTTCCTTAGGTGTGCTGCCGATGCCGGTAATAAACCGAATCGAAGAGATCTCTCAAACGTATACGCCGCAAGCGATGTCGGGGGATATGACGGTCTCCGACGCGTTAAAGCGTATGGAGTCCGAAATGCAGTCGGCGCTGGACCGCGAAAACGAGAATTCGGGGATCGCTTCGTCCCAGACGCAGAGTAGCGAATAACGATGGAGGACGAAACTTTAGCCAAAGAGCCGGCGTTCTCTGCTATACTCAGCTTTAAATGATTAGAGAGCGAACAGGAGGAGGATCGCCGGCATGGCGCAAGCGCATCGCAGACATCACAGACCAGAGCTTTTTCGCAGCAGAGGCCTCAGCGATTCTGGCAAGGTTTCATTTATCGAACTGTTTTTCGATTTGATTTTCGTATTTGCCGTCACGCAGCTGTCCCATTCGCTGCTTGAGAACTTCACGTGGATGGGCGCGCTGCATACGGCAATGCTGACCATGGCCGTCTGGTGGGCGTGGAACTACACGACCTGGGTCATCAACTGGCTGAGCCCGGATGCGCTCCCGGTGCGCATTATGCTGTTCGCGCTCATGCTGATCGGCTTGATCATGTCCACTTCGATACCCGAGGCGTTCGAGCATGCAGGACTGTACTTCGGCATCTCGTATGCCGCATTCCAGATCGGGCGTACCGCCTTCACCGTATGGGCGCTTGGGCATGGCGCGCCGGTCAATCAGATCAATCTGGTGCGCATCCTGTGCTGGCTCATTTTGTCGGGCGTCTTTTGGGTCGCGGGCGGGACGCAGGAGGGCGAGATGCGTCTGGCGCTTTGGGGCGTCGCGCTGCTTATCGATTATGTGGCCCCTTCCCTCGGCTTCTGGGTGCCGCGGATCGGCCGCTCCACGGCCGCGGATTGGGCGGTCGAAGGCGCCCATATGGCGGAACGCGCAGGTCTGTTCATTATTATCGCGCTCGGAGAGTCCATTATCGTCATGGGCGCCACTTTTGCGGGGCTGGAGAGAAACGCGGAGACGGTGCTGGCGTTTCTCGTCTCGTTCTTGGGCACGGTGTCTATGTGGTGGATCTACTTTGAGACGACCTCGCGTATCGGCCATCACTATATCGTAAACGCGAGCGTCCCGGGACAGCTGGCGAGAGCGGCCTATACGTATACGCACCTGCTGTTGGCGGGAGGCATCGTGCTGTCGGCCGTCGCGGACGAATTTCTGCTCGCGCATCCGACCGGGCATCTGGAGCCCGGCGTAGCGTTGGTCGTATTGGGTTCCCCGGCACTTTATCTGCTGAGCAACGCGATCTTTATATGGATCGTATCCCGAATGTTCGCTGTACCGCATGCAACGGGACTCGCAGCGCTGGCCGTACTCGCACTGTTCTCGCACTCGCTAACCCCGCTGGCGCTGTCGGCCTCCGCCGTAATCGTTCTGATCGCGGTCGCCGTATGGGGCAGCCGGTTTTCCAACCGGTTGTGCACGCTCGTGCCCAAGCATCACGGATGAACCAATCGATTTAGCAATCAACCGCCGGCGCCATCCGAATGGATGGTTCCGGCGTTTTTTTGCGCGAAACGGAAACGCGGGGAAGAGAGTCCGGACGGCGCAGGGCGCAGTTCACTTCATATGGGAGCAAACCAATCCTGCAGGATGCCGCTACGTCGCAGGAAGTCCCAACTAGAAACAAACCCACCTCCAGGATGCCACCACATCCTAGGAAGTCTTATTTAGAAACAAACCTGCCCTCCGGCATGCCACCACATCGCAGGAAGTCCCAACTAGAAACAAACCCACCTCCAGGATGCCACCACATCCTAGGAAGTCTTATTTAGAAACAAACCTGCCCTCCGGCATGCCACCACATCGCAGGAAGTCCCATCTAGAAACAAACCCGCCCTCCGGCATGCCACCACATCGCAGGAAGTCCCATCTAGAAACAAACCCGCCCTCCAGGATGCCGCTACGTCGCAGGAAGTCCCAACTAGAAACAAACCCGCCCTCCAGGATGCCACCACATCGCAGGAAGTCCCAACTAGAAACAAACCCGCTCTCGAGGATACCACCACATCGCAGGAAGTCCCATCTAGAAACTAACCTGCCCTCCGTCATGCGACCACGTGGCAGGAAGTCCCATCTAGAAACAAACCAACCCTCGAGGACGTCGCCATACCGCTAGAACTCCTAACTAGAAACAAACCGAGCCTGCGCGAAAGAGAGCCTTCCCAAAACCTTTAAAAGGGGTGTTGACAAAATGCTTCAAATCAATTATCTTTAATTCAAGAGATGAACGAACCAAACAAACACAGTGAAGCGAACCAAAACAAACGGCGAAATGAGGAATAACGAATGGCTGGCACGATGGCAAGGACGATGGCAATGGCAACGACGATGGAAAAGACGACGCTAGTGAGTCAGCAGCAAGGCGAGGGATGGCGCGAACCGATTTAGACGATCAAGTTTTCGCCGACCTAATATCTTTAATTAAAGAAAATTAAAATAAACATTTTAAAGGAGAGAATTATCATGATGGATACGGGATTGCTGATCATTCGAATCGTTGTAGGTTTGTTGTTTGTGGGGCATGGGGCGCAAAAGCTGTTCGGCATGTTCGGCGGCTACGGACCGAAGGGAACGGGCGGCTGGATGGAATCGGTCGGCATCAAGCCGGGCGTCGCGATGGCCGTCATCGCCGGGCTCATGGAATTCCTGGGCGGCGCGTTGTTCACGGTCGGTCTGCTGACGCCGGTCGCCGCGGTCCTGATCGCGCTTGCCATGATCGGCGCCATCAAGGTCCACGCTCCTAACGGCGTATGGTCGACGGCAAATGGCTACGAATACCCGCTCGTCATGCTCGCCATCGCGATCGGCGTGGCGCTGACCGGCGCGGGCGCATACTCGCTCGACAACGTGTTCAACTTATTTTAATCGGCTAACCCAATCGTGCGTTTCCTAACATAAACGAGGAGTGAATCAATCATGACTACCATCCAAACCGCAGGTATCCACCATATCACCGCATTCGCCAGAAATCCGCAGGAAAACGTCGACTTCTATGCCGGCGTCCTGGGCCTCCGGCTCGTCAAGAAGACGATCAACTTCGACGCCCCCGAAGTGTACCACCTCTACTTCGGCGATAAGAACGGCAGCCCTGGCACGATCATTACCTTCTTCCCGCATCCCGGCTCCCGCAAGGGCAAGGTCGGCGGCGGCCAAGTCGGCGTAACGACTTATGTCGTGCCGGCCGGCGCCCTTGCTTTCTGGGAAGAACGTCTCGCAAGCTTCGGAATTTCGTTCGAGAAGACGTCGCGCTTCGGGGAAAACTTCGTACAGTTCGAGGACAACGAAGGCCTGCGCCTGGAGCTCGTCGAACGCGAAGCGGGCGCCAACAGCGAATGGTCGTTCGGCGGCATCACGGCTGACAAGGCCATCAAGGGCTTCGGCGGCGCCATCCTGTTCAGCGCAAACGTCAAGCAGACGGGGGCGGTCCTCGAGCATGTGCTCGGCATGACCCGCATCGGCGAAGAGGACGGGTATACCCGCTTCCGGGCATTCGGCGACATCGGCAACATCGTCGACATTCCGACGACCGACATGCCTTGGGGGACGCCGGGTGCCGGCACGATTCATCATATCGCCTGGAGGGCCAAGGACTTTGAAGAACACGTACAGTGGCAGCAGCACGTAAGCGAAGCCGGCTTCTACCCGACGGAGGTTATCGACCGCCAATACTTCAACGCTATCTATTTCCGCGAGAGCGGCGGCATTCTGTTCGAGATCGCCACGGATCCGCCCGGATTCGCGAACGACGAGCCTGCGGAAACGCTGGGCGGCAAGCTGATGCTCCCTTCGTGGTACGAACCGCACCGCGAACAGATCGAAGCTAACCTGCTGCAGATCGAAGTGCGCGAATTAATTCCCCAGGCTCTTCAATCCGACCGGGATTCGGTGTAAATTGAAGAGGCAAGGAAAATTCATTCTATTCATAGCGGAGGGTTAACATGGGCAAAATAGCGGTATTCGGATTTGGACGCATCGGCAGACAGTTGCTCAGAGTCGCCCTTCAAGACAATCTGTTCGTACCTGTATCCATCTCGGACATCAAGGACGAGGCCACGCTGGCCGCGCTGTTCGAGGTCGACACTAACTATAAAAGGTGGCCCGAGGCGGTATCCGGCGGCGAAGGCAGCATCGTCATCGGCGGCCGGGACATCCAGTACATCAACTCCGCAAGCGAGGTGCCGGACTGGCAGGCGCTCGGCGTGGACCTGGTCATCGACTGTACCGGCCGTGCCGTGACGCGTTCGGTCGCCCAGGTTCACCTGGACCGCGGCGCCAAGCGCGTACTCGTCAGCGGCCCGAGCAAGACGCTGGACGATTGCGACGCGGTGCTGCTGAAGGGGATCAATCTCGACCACTTCGATCCGGACAAGCACAAGATCATCAGCATGGCGAGCTGCACAACCAACGCGCTGGCTCCGGTCGTCAAGCTGGTTCGCGAGAACTTCGGCATTAAGCACGGCTTGTTCTCGACCGTCCATTCGTACACGAACACCCAGTCGCTGACCGATCAGCCGATGAAGGACCGCCGCGACTCGTGGGCAGCGGCGGAGAACATCATTCCGTCGTCGTCCGGCGCGGCCAAGGCGCTCAAGTTCATCTGGCCCGATCTTCAGATTACAGGCAAGGCCTACCGGATTCCGACCCGGACCGGCAGCATCGCCGAGCTCAACCTGATCACCGACAAGCCGGTCACCGCGCAGGAGATCAACGATATGTTCCGGGCAGCGGCTGCCGAAGGCGAGCTCAAGGGCGTGCTGGACGTGCTGGAAGGCGAATGGGCGTCCTCGCGCATCGTCGGCGATTCGCATTCTTCGATCATCGACCTGCCGCTGACGCAGGTACAAGGAGACATCGTATCGATCGCAGCCTGGTACGACAATGAATGGGGCTACGCCTCGCGACTCGCCGAAGTCGCGGCTTACCTCGCCAACCGCTAATGCAACGAAGGGACGGCCGGCCAGTCAAGCGGTCGTCCCTTTCTACGGGGGCGGCGTGCCGGAGTCGTTCGGTTGGATGAAAACGATGTTCATCCGGGCGGCAGGAGGAAAAAGATGCTGATTTGCATCTTTGCTTCCTAAAAGGGGCCGTGCCGGCGCAAATAGATGTATATATGCGGTTTTTAACTTCAACTTAAGGGGGAGGCGTATCGGGATGAAAAAGATCGGCATCATCGTGGGGAGCCTGAGGGAGCAGTCGTACAATCGCATGATCGCGGCCACCGTGCCGGAGCTTAGCCTGGATGAAGAAGCGGCTTACGAATACATATCGATCGCGGATTTGCCTTTATACAATGCGGATATCGACGTTGGCGACGGCCCCGAGGCCGTGCGGCTTTACCGCGAGGCGATCCGGGGCGCGGACGGGCTGCTGATCGTGAGCCCGGAGTACAATTCGGGCATTCCCGGCGTACTGAAAAACGCGCTGGATTGGGCGTCCACGCCCACCCGCTCGGCCGCGTTGATTCACAAGCCTGTCGGCATCGTCGGCGCGACGCCGGGTCCCAAGGGCACGATCCTTTCGCAGCAGCAGATCCGGCAGACGCTGGAGGCGACGCAGGCCTGGGTGCTGCCTTTTCAGAAAATGTACATTTCTCAGGTCATGGAAAAAGTGGATGCCGAGCGCGGCCGTCTGACGGACGAGACGACGCTCAAGTATTTGAAGCGATACGTGCAGACGCTGCTTCGCTGGATCGACCAGTCGCGGGGATTGCAGTAACTTGCCGTATAAACGGTTTATCGATGCAGGTCAGCCAGGATCCCTGGTCGGCCTGTTTTTACGTTTCGTTTCCCAGGTGCTTGGAATCGGCTACCATCTTCGTAATATCACGCCTTATAGTCAAGCGGAACGCCTCACTATAATAAAGCTGTACGTAAAGTTGAGGAAGGGAGGATGGAGGCAAGCCGCGCATGAGCAAACCGAAGCAGTCGGGTTATATCGGTTCGTCACTACTTGTAACCGCTATCATTGCGAATGAGACTTCGAACATCGGCCCAATCCCATTTAAGGAGGACTATAATGCGACAAAAGCACGCAGCATGGATGCTCGCTCTTATTGTGCTGATCACCGGATGGATCTCTGCCGCCGGTTCTTTTTCTCCGGCGTTCGCGGCCGGAGGCGCGAATCTGACGATCGGCAAGACGATTACCGCGAGCGGCCAATCGCAGACGTATGCGCCGGACAACGTCAAAGACGGCAATGCAAGCACCTATTGGGAGAGCGCGAACAACGCTTTCCCGCAATGGATTCAGGTCGATCTGGGCGCGAGCGTGAACATCGACCAGATCGTGCTGAAGCTGCCGTCAAGCTGGGAAACGCGCACGCAGACGCTGGCCGTTCAGGGCAGCGCGAACGGTTCAACGTTTGCCAACATCGTGAGTTCTGCGAACTATACGTTTAACCCGGCCGTAGCCGGCAACGCCGTCACGATCAACTTCACGGCGACGTCCACCCGGTACGTTCGTTTGAACGTGACCGCCAACACGGGCTGGCCGGCGGCACAGCTGTCGGAGTTCGAGATCTACGCTGCGGCCGGCACGACGCCGACGCCAACGCCGCCTCCGGGTACGTACCAAGCAGAAAATGCCGCGTTATCGGGCGGTGCCAAGGTGAATACGGACCATGCGGGCTACGCGGGAACGGGTTTCGTCGACGGCTACTGGACGCAAGGGGCGACGACGACGTTCACGGTCAACGCAGCCGCAGCGGGCAGCCGGAACGTGACGCTGAAGTACGGCAACGCGAACGGCGCCGCCAGAACGCTGTCCGTCTACGTCAACGGCGTCAAGATCCGTCAGACCACGCTCGCGAGTCTGGCTAACTGGGACACCTGGGGCACGCAAACGGAAGCCTTGACCTTGAACGCCGGCAGCAATACGATTGCGTACAAATTCGACGCAGGCGATTCTGCCAACGTGAATCTGGATCAGATCACGGTCGATGCCGGCACGTCGCCGACCGCCACGCCAACGGCGACCCCGACAGCAACGCCAACCGCGACCCCGACGGCGACGCCTACGGCAACCCCAACCGCGACCCCGACGGCGACGCCTACGGCAACCCCAACCGCGACGCCGACCGCTACGCCGCCGCCGGGCGGCAACATTGCGATCGGCAAATCGATCGTTGCGTCCTCAAATACGCAATCCTTCGTGGCCGCCAACGCAAACGACAACAACACCGCCACGTACTGGGAAGGCGGCGGCAATCCGAGCACGCTGACGCTCGATTTCGGCGCCAACCAGGATATCACTTCCATCGTGCTCAAGCTGAACCCCGCTACGGAATGGGGCACGAGGACCCAGACGATTCAGGTGCTCGGCCACAATCAGTCGACCACAACCTTCTCGAACCTGGTCTCCTCGCAGACCTACACGTTTAACCCGGCATCCGGCAACACGGTGACGATTCCCGTGACGGCAACGGTGAAGCGTCTGCAGCTGAACATCACGGCGAATACCGGCGCGCCGGCCGGACAGATCGCCGAATTCCAGGTGTTCGGCACGCCGGCCGCCAATCCGGACCTGACGATTACGGGCATGTCCTGGTCGCCGGCTTCGCCGATCGAGACCGACGCTCTCACACTGAACGCGACCGTTAAAAACATCGGCACGGCGGCATCCGCCGCCACGACGGTCAACTTCTACCTGAACGGAGATGCCGCCGGCACCGCGCAGGTCGGCGCGCTGGCCGCGGGTGCTACGGCGAACGTCTCGGTGAGCGCGGGCGCCAAGACCGCGGCTTCCTATACGCTCTCGGCCAAGGTCGACGAGAACAACGCCGTCATCGAACAGAACGAAGCGAACAACAGCTATACAAATGCCGCACCGCTTACGGTTGCGCCCGTTTCTAGCTCGGATCTGGTCGCCGCGACATCGTGGTCGCCGGGCACCCCGACCGCGAATAGCGCCGTCAGCTTCACGGTCAATTTGAAAAATCAGGGCACGATCGCTTCGGCAGCCGGCGCGCACGCGATCTCGCTCGCGATTAAAAACGGCGCAGGCACGACCGTCCAGACGCTGAACGGCTCTTATAGCGGATCGCTGGCAGCGGGCGCTTCCGCCAACGTCGCCATCCCGGGCACGTGGACGGCGGGCAGCGGCAGCTACACGGTGACGACGACCGTCGCCGCGGACGGCAACGAAGTCCCGACCAAGCAGACCAATAATACAAGCGCATCCACGCTCACCGTCTATGCGGCGCGCGGCGCGAGCATGCCGTACTTCCGGTACGACACGGAGGATGCGACGAGAGGGGGCGGCGCGACGCTGCAGGCTGCGCCGAACTTCGACCAGGCGCTGATCGCCTCGGAGGCGTCCGGCCAGAAATACGTGGCGCTGCCGTCGAACGGCTCCTATGCGCAGTGGACCGTGCGCCAGGGACAGGGCGGCGCGGGCGTCACGATGCGGTTTACGATGCCCGACTCCGGCGACGGCATGGGCCTGAACGGCGCGCTTGACGTCTACGTCAACGGGACCAAGGTGAAGACGGTATCGCTCTCGTCGTATTACAACTGGCAGTACTTCTCCGGCGACATGCCGGCGGATGCGCCGGGCGGCGGAAGACCGCTTTTCCGATTCGACGAAGTGCACTGGAAGATGGATACGCCGCTTGCGCCGGGCGACACGATCCGGATTCAGAAGGGCAACGGGGACAGCCTGGAATACGGCGTCGACTTCCTGGAAATCGAGCCGGTGCCGACCGCCATTGCCCGTCCGTCGGGCGCCGTATCGGTAACCGACTACGGCGCTGTGGCGAATGACGGACAGGACGATCTCGCGGCGTTCAAATCCGCGGTGACGGCGGCCGTCGCGGCCGGCAAGACGCTCTACATTCCTGAGGGTACGTTTAACCTGAGCAGCATGTGGGAGATCGGCTCTGCCAGCAGCATGATCAACAACCTGACCGTTACGGGTGCGGGCATCTGGCATACGAACATCCAGTTCACGAACCCCAACGCGGCTGGCGGCGGCATCTCGCTGCGCATCTCCGGCAAGCTGGATTTCAGCAACGTCTATATGAACTCCAAGCTTCGGTCGCGCTACGGCCAAAATGCGATTTACAAAGGCTTCATGGATAACTTCGGCTCGAACTCCACGATTCACGACGTATGGGTCGAGCACTTCGAATGCGGCTTCTGGGTCGGCGATTATGCGCATACGCCCGCGATCTATGCGAACGGACTGACGATCGAGAACAGCCGCATCCGCAACAACCTGGCCGACGGCGTCAACTTCGCCCAGGGCACGAGCAATTCGATCGTCCGCAACAGCAATCTGCGCAACAACGGCGACGACGCGCTGGCCGTCTGGACCAGCAACACGAACGGCGCGCCGGCCGGCGTCAACAACACGTTTTCCTACAACACGATCGAGAACAACTGGCGCGCGGGCGGCATCGCCTTCTTCGGCGGCAGCGGCCACAAGGCGGACCACAACCTGATCGTCGACACGGTCGGCGGCTCCGGCATCCGGATGAACACCGTGTTCCCGGGCTACCATTTCCAGAACAACACCGGCATCGTATTCTCGGACACGACGATCATTAATAGCGGCACGAGCCAGGACCTGTACAACGGCGAACGGGGCGCGATCGATCTGGAAGCGTCGAACGACGCCATCCGCAACGTGACGTTCACGAACATCGACATCCTCAATACGCAGCGCGACGCGATCCAGTTCGGCTACGGCGGCGGCTTCGAGAATATCGTGTTCAACAACATCAACATCAACGGCACGGGACTCGACGGCGTGACGACTTCGCGCTTCTCCGGTCCGCACCAAGGCGCGGCCATCTACACCTACACCGGCAACGGCTCGGCGACGTTCAACGGATTGACGACGAGCAATGTTGCGTATCCGAGCCTGTATTACCTGCAGCCTGGGTTTAATCTGACGATTCATTAAGCGGGAAGATGGAAAAATAACTCGCCCTCCGCATGGCCTTCATGGCCAGGCGGAGGGCGAGCTTTTTTAGTATTTGCGCTACAGCCGCAGCAAACGGCCGCAGCAGCGCTGCAAGAGCAAAATCTGCGCCTGCGGACGCAACAGGCTTCAATGTCCTATGCTGCACTCACGCGAACTGCAGCACGACCATCTGGTGGCACTCGACTACCGGGACCGTATAGCTGACCGCGCCATCCTGCGCAGTAAACGGCAGCTCGGTCATCTGCGGCGCCAGATAGATGCTTCCGACCGGACGGTCGGTGCGCACCGTGCACGCGACGTCGTAGATCGGGAGCACGTCTTCGATGATCTCGACATTTCGCCCGCGGCGGACGGGGGAGGCGTACAGCAGATGATGAACGAGACGACGATGGGACGGTTGTTCCTGCACAGTCGTCACGCCCTGCGCGGGAAGCGAGGTCGCGAGCGTCGGCGCGGCGAGCAGGCGGCCGAGTGCATAGTCCACCATCTGGCGCAGCACGAGATTGCCGTGCTCGGCGTAGGCGCCGAAGACGTTCCAGGCGATATAGATGCCGGCGTCGTGTTCGATCATGCCGGGCTCGCGGCTGCTCTTGTCGTTCGGCGTGTGAAGATGGGACGAGAAGGAGAAGGCGTCCCGGTTAAAGTACGGATTCTCGCGGTAGCCGAGCACCCGGCCGCCCGCGACTTCGATGCGCTGGCCTTCGCCGTACATGACGGCGGATGCGCCTTCGCCCGGACCGAACGGGGCGGCAGGCACGAAGTAGTCCGGCTTGTACGGATTGGAGCCGATCCAGCGCGCGCCAAAGTCGAGGGCGAAGCCGGAGCCGTCGGGGCGAAGGCCGGCGCTTCCCGTGGCGAGCACTCGGCCGCCCTGACCGACATAGGCCGCGAGCTTCGCTTCGATCTCGGCGTCGGCGGGGATCAGGTCCGGCAGGATAAGCACGGCGTAGGCCGTCCAATCCGATTGCAGGTCCACAATGTCGAACAGCCGGTTGGTCTCCAGCAGCATACGCGCCGCCCCTTTGTCTGCATCCAAAACGTTGCCGCCGACGCCGCGGAAACGGCCTGAAGCCTCGAGGCCAAAGACCGCAATGTCCGCGACATTGACCGTATCCGCGCACCATGCTTCTTTTGCCTCCACTTCCTTGTACGCCTCGCCGATCAGCCGGTACGTAGCTTCGTCCATCAGGCCGTCCGGATGCAGCTGGTCCCCGACGGAGCAGCCTGCGCCGTTTGCCAAGCTCAGCGCCGTCTCGTACCGAAGGGCGTTCGGATGCTTGTAGCCGCCGAATTCGCCCCAGGACAAGTGGAACTTGCCCGTCATGCCGAGAAAAGGACGGCCGAGCTGCTGGACGTACCGCGCGGATAGCGGGAAATGGTCGTAACCCCAGCCGCCGGTCGGCAAGGACTCCAGCTCCAGTTGGTGCGTGTTCAGGAAGGCCAACTCCCGTCTGCCCTGCGGGATATGACCGCCGTTGTGGAACACCGGGAGCTCCGGGCGATACTTATGGACGGCCTCGTTCGTCCGCTCCGCATAACGTAGGTAGGTCCGTTCCCACAGCGGCCGCATCGCGCTCTCGTCGCGGGGATCGATGCCTTCTGCACGCGCCGATCGGATGCAGGACTGGCAGTAGCATTTGCGGATGCCCACGATATCGAGGAAGATGCCGTCCGCGTCGTACTTTTGGACGACCTCTTCGATCTGGGCGACAAGGGTGTCGAGATAGGGGGTGTTCATGCAAAACTCGTGGTAACCCGCAGTGAGAAAATCGGGCGCCCATTGCGTAGACTCGTCTGCGCGGCGCACCAGCCATTCCGGATGAACGCGGGCCAGCTTCTCGTCGAGGCCTGCCGACAGATACACCGGCGTCTTGACGCCGATCGCGTGCGCGGCTTCGATCTGTGCGCCGAGCAGATCGAACGAGAGATGCGGATGCATTTCGTTCGCCGTTGTCGGATGATAAGCCCAGCCGTGATGGCATTTGGAAAATACGGTGATCGAATCGACGTGCCCGAGCTTAAGCATGTCCTGGAATTGCTGCGCCGAGAACGACGAGCCGATGCTTTCGATGAGCTCGGACGTGTGAAAATCCAGATGTACCTGACGAAATCTCATAAAATAACCTCCGCATAACGTTCTGTTTGCCTTTCAGTGTAGAGCGTCCGCGGGCCGACCGATAGTTATAGGAACGACAATATCTAGCACAATAACGACTTTTCAGTTTATCATGGGTACAAGCCGCAAGGAACGAGGAGGGACGAGTTGGATTGCATTCAGTGGCAAGTGCCGCCGATGCCGCAGCTGGTGACGGCGGGACATGGAACCTGGCGGCCCGGCATGCAACATTTTCGGCGTTCCTTCGATCTCTATGACATTATATTCGTGAAATCGGGATGCTTGTACATGACGGAAGACGGCGCGGAATATGCGATCGGGCCTAACCGTCTGCTGGTGCTGGAGCCGGGTAAGGCGCATGAGGGATTTCGGCCTTGCGAGGTGCCGACGGAGCTGTATTGGTTTCACGTCAAGCACGATTCCGGACACCGGATCGTTGCTTCGGACGAGATCCCGTGGTCGCTCGTGCTCCGTAAGGGCACGGACAAGGATCTCCAGCCGGGCATGCAGCCCGTTTATATTCCGAAGTTCGGCGCTTTTCGGATGGACGAAGCTTGGCCGGCGCTGGACCGGCTGGTCAAGCTGCATGACAGGCTGACGGTCGAGGCGGTATGGCGCCTGCAGGCAGCGTTCGTGCAGCTGCTGTCCGTCATGCAGCAGTTCGTCCGGGGCGCGGCGACCGAGACCCGCTCGAGCCGCCTGGCCGAGGAAGTATCCGCGTATTTGCGGCGTCTGGCCTGCGAGCCTTTCGACATCGAAGCGCTCGAACGCGAATTTCATTTTCACCCGGACTATATCGCCCGCTGCATGAGACGCCACACCGGCATGAGCCCGGTAGAGTACGTGCGCCACGTCAGGGTGGACCGCGCGCGCAGGCTGCTCGAGCATTCCCCCGAGCTGTCCGTGAAGCAAATCGCGGAGGCAGTCGGGATCGCGGATCCCAACTATTTCGGCCGTCTGTTTCGCAAGGAGACGGGGATGTCGCCCGCGGCGTACCGCAGGCTGCATGCCGGCTACGCGTAGAGCGCACCTTGCCCGCGACTCGACTTATTTCGACATTTTCACGTTTTTATATGGTAGGATTATATTACTTATGTTTGACCTTGCCGGGAGGCTTTAGCCATGATCGTCCGTACCAAGCTCCGCATCCCGCATTCTAGCGTTCCTGTGGTATCGCGTCCTGCCCTGATCGCTAAACTGGATGAGGGGATGGAGGTCAGACTGACACTGATCTCGGCGCAGTCGGGATACGGGAAAACGACCGCCATGGCCGAGTGGGCGAAGCAGAGCGGGATACCAGTGGCTTGGGTGTCGCTGGACCGTCAAGATAATGATTGGATACAGTTCTGGAGCTATGTGATCGCATCCGTTCAAGAGCGCTTGCCCGGCTTTGGTCCGGAGATCCCTTCGATGCTCGCATCGGGACCTTCGGAGCTCATGGAACCTGCGATCGGCACGCTGTTGAACGAACTGGAGCGGTGGGCCGGCCGCCTCGCGATCGTAATCGACGACTATCACACGATCGAGCTCGAGGCCATTCATCGTTCGATGAGCTTCTTGCTCGCGCATTTGCCTGAAGGCATACATATATATATGGCTGGGCGCGCCGAGCCTCAGCTTCGCGTCGCCCGGCTTTTCGCCAAGGGACAGGTTGTCCGGATCGACATGAGGGATTTGTGTTTTCGATTGGACGAGGGCTACTCGTTTTTCAGAGATGCTGCAAATCTGGAATTGACGCGGGAACAGGTACGACAACTAGTCGAACGGACCGAGGGCTGGGTCAGCGGCTTGCAGCTGGCGGCGTTATCGATGAAGCAGTCGCGCGATATCGCCAAATATGTCGAGCGATTTGCGGGCCGTCAGCACAGGGTAGCGGATGATTTGCTCCAGGAGATTCTGCACGGGCAGACGGAGCAGATACGCGATTTTTTATCGGACACTTCGATCTTGAGCCGAATGAACGCTTCTTTGTGCGAAGCCGTCACGGGCAAGCTCGATTGTCAGGCGCAGCTGGAGCAGCTTGAAAGTTACAATATGTTCATCATACCGCTTGACGAGGACAGAGAATGGTACAGATATCATCATTTGTTGTCGGAATATCTGCAGCGCCGTTTGTACGGCATGAACGTCGAACGGTGGCTGCTGGTTCATGAGCGGGCCGCAAAGTGGCTGGAGGCCTCCGGCTTCGACGAAGAAGCGGTCGAGCATTACATTGCCGGCAAACGATATGCCGATGCCGTTCGGCTTATCGAACAGAACATGGCCGTCCTCATGCAATCCAAGAGCGTGTCATTGAAAAGATGGATTACATCCTTGCCGGACGACGCCTTTGCGGAAAAGCCGATGCTCGAAGTGTTCTATATATCGGTGCTGTTCGGTGTCGGCGAGTGGGAGGCGGCCTACCGCAGAGTCGCCGCGGCGCGGTTGCGATATGAATGGCTGCAGGACAAAATGCTCGCCGTAGAATGGAACCGGGCGATGGGCAATATCTACTATTTTTGCGCCGTATCGGCCTATCTGCAAAAGGATTTGGAAGAGATGTCCGTGCACTTCGAGCGGATGGAGGCTTGCATGCCCGAGGGCAGCCTCTTTCAAACAATGGGACGCAATCGTTATCAGGGCTTCGATTCGTTCGACGACCATCTGGGCTATATTAACGATCTGCGTGCGGCAGAAGTCTTTCTCACCCGTTGGATCGGAAGATGGGGCGTCAAGGAAGAGTATCCTTTTGTCGGTTATTTGTATGCCTCATATAGTCAACTGCTGTACGAGTGGAACAGGCTGGACGAAGCCGCTGAAGTGATTGGCAGGGCGCTCGGCAGAAAAGACGTAGAGCCCTTCGCGCGAATCGAGATTCATATGGCAATGACCGCATCCCGCATTCGGCAGGCGCTCGGCCAACCAGAAGAGGCGCATGCGTTGCTGGCGAAGTTAAAAGAGAAGATTGTCTCGCCCGATCGTGCTTTGTTCATGATCAAGATCGAAGCGCAGCAAGCCGACTTGTCTCTGCAGCAAGGCAAGCCGGGACCGGCTCGGGAATGGCTTGAGACCTGCGGGCTCTCTGCAGAGGACGAGATCTCGCCGAATCGGGTACCGGAATACCTCGTTCTGACGAGAGTGTTGGCCGCGTTGGGCCGCGCGGGCGAGGCATTGGAGCTGCTGAGGCGGTTGGACCATTTTCTTCAAGTCGAAGATCGATTAAGGGACCGGATCAAGGTAAAGATTCAGCAAAGCCTGACGGAGCATCGGGCGGGCCGGGCGGAAGCTGCGCTCGCCGCGTTGGACGCGGCGCTGAGGCTGGCGCGGCCGCAGAGGTACATTCGCAGTTTCCTGGATGAAGGAACGGATATGACCGAGCTGTTGATCGCTTATACGCGAGTTCCTCGCGGACGTCCGAAGCTCTCCGCGTTATCGGCCGAGAAGGTATATGCGGGGGAGCTTCTCCGTTCGCTAAAGCCCGAAAGCGCCGATGCACCCCCGCTTTCAGTCGCATTGACCGGGCAAGAGGCGAAAGTGATCGGATTGCTGAGCCGAGGCTTATCGAACAGGGAAATCGCCGAAGCGCTCGGAATCAAGAGCGAGACGGCGAAATCTCATATTAAAAATATATACCGCAAGTTGAACGCCGGCACGCGGATTCAGGCGCTGCAGCAGGCAAAAGAGCTTAACTTGGTCTAAAAGGCCTAAATTCTCATTCCCTCATCCCGCTCATTCTCCCCCTCCCCCTTTGCACACCGGAGCTTCTCCCCCGAAAGGGGGATTTTTTTGTCTTTTTAATCGTTCTATAGTTGGGGGATAGAATGCGAGGAGGACTATATGCTTACAAACAGGTCATCTAAATTACTAGTCGGATTGCTATTAATATGTATGCTTGTCGCACCGTTCGGTTCCGCTTTCGCGGCCAGCACGCAGGCGACTGCTTCTGTGTCGGACATCCGAGGCCACTGGGCGGAGGGCGAGCTGACGGATTGGATAAACAGGGGGCTTGTTCAGGGCTATCAAAACGGGGCGTTCAAACCTGATCAATCTATTTCCAGAGCCGAGTTCATCGCGCTGGCTAATCGTGCGTTCGGTTTTGCTGGAAAGTCGGATGTGGAATTTGCCGACGTAAGCGCGACAAGCTGGATTTATCCCGAAGCGGCCGCAGCGGTCAAAGCCGGATACATCACGGGCTATGCGAACGGAACCTTCGGACCGGACAAGCCGGTTCAGCGGCAGGAAGCGGCTGTCATGCTGAGCCGCCTGCTGAACTTGCAAGCGAAGGACGGCGCAACGGTCTCCGGCTTTAAGGATGCGGACCGCATCGGCAGCTGGAGCAAGGCGGCGGTCGGGCAAGTCGTCGAAGGCGGTCTCATGAAGGGCTACGGCGATATGACCTTCAAGCCGGCGGCCGCTATGACGCGTGCGGAGGCGGTCGTCCTATTGGATCGCGCCCTCAAGTCGCGTACGATCGCGTATGACGTTCCCGGCACGTACGGCCCGGAGACCGGCGTTGAGACGATCAACAAGAACGTTGTCGTCAATACGGCAGGTGTCACGCTGCAGAACATGGTCATCAATGGCGACCTGTTGCTCGGGGAGGGCATCGGCGAGGGCGACGCCGTCCTGAACCAAGTTACGGTGAAGGGGCATGTCACCGTGCAGGGCGGCGGCGAGCACAGTATTCACTTTAACAACTCTACGCTTGTCGACATCATTATCGACAAGACATCCGGAACGGGCATCGTTCGGATTGTCTCGGAGGGATCTACGACCGTGGCGCTCGTCAAGGTGAATACGCCTGCGACGCTTCAAGAAGTAAACGCTACAGGCACTGGCTTCGGGGATATCGATATGAGTGCCGATCTGCCTGAAAATTCAAAGGTGACGCTGATCGGCTCATTTAATACGATTAACGTCAGTTCGCAGCAAATTCAAGTGGACGTGCCGGAGGGAACGGTGGTTCAGTCGCTCGTTCTGAACGCGATCGTCAAAGTGCTGGGTCAAGGGACGATTGTGCTGGCTACCGTGAACACGGCGGGCGCGACGTTTGAAAAACCGCCTGAGCAGACACAGACATCTGCCGGAGCGACACCGACACCGACGCTTGCACCGAATGGCGGAGGCGGAGGCGGAGGAGAGACGGTGACGCCAACAGTTGCGCCGAGCGCGACACCGACACCGAGCGCAACGCCAACGGCAACGCCGAGCACAATGCCGAGTGCGACACCGAGCGCAACGCCAAGTGCGACGCCGAGCGCAACGCCGAGTGCGACACCGAGCGCAACGCCGAGTGCGACACCGAGTGCAACGCCGAGTGCAACGCCGAGTGCGACACCCAGCGCAACGCCGAGCACAACGCCGAGTGCGACACCGAGTGCGACACCGAGCGCAACGCCAAGTGCGACACCGAGTGCGACACCAAGCGCGACACCGAGCGCAACGCCGAGTGCGACACCGAGCGCAACGCCGAGTGCGACACCGAGTGCGACACCGAGCGCAACGCCAAGTGCGACGCCGAGCGCAACGCCGAGTGCGACACCAAGCGCAACGCCGAGTGCGACACCGAGCGCAACGCCGAGTGCGACGCCAAGCGCAACGCCGAGTGCGACACCGAGCGCGACGCCGAGTGCGACACCGAGCGCAACGCCAAGCGCAACGCCGAGCGCAACGCCGAGTGCAACCCCAACGCCGACGCTGTCTCCTGACGAGGCCATTGCGGCAGCCAAGGCGGCGCTGATCGCTGACTCCATCCTGGGCGACAATGACGCATTGGCTGCGATTACGACCGACCTGACGCTGGAAACGTCCGGCGCGCATGGCACGACGATCGCCTGGAGCGCCGACAGTGCGGCGATTGACGCTTCCACCGGCGAAGTGAAGCGCCCGAGCTTCACTACGGGCGACGTCACGGCGACGCTGACCGCTACGATTACGAAGTCTGGCGGCACAACGGCCACGAAAACATTCGCGATCGCGGTGCTCAAGCTCGACGAGACCGCGGACGAAGCGATCGCGGCAGCCAAGGCGGCGCTGACCGCGGCATCCATCCTGGGCGACAATGACACGCTGTCAGCCGTCACGTCCGATCTGATGCTGGAAACGTCCGGCGCGCATGGCACGACGATCGCCTGGAGCTCGGACAGTGCGGCGATCGACGCTTCCACCGGTGAAGTAAAGCGCCCGAGCTTCACGGCGGGCGACGTCACGGCGACGCTGACCGCTACGATTACGAAGGCTGGCGGCACGACGGCGACGAAAACATTCGCGATCGCGGTACTCAAGCTCGACGAGACTGCAGATGAAGCGATCGCGGCAGCCAAGGCGGCGCTGACCGCGGCATCCATCCTGGGTGACAATGACACGCTGTCAGCCGTCACGTCCGATCTGATGCTGGGAACGTCCGGCGCGCATGGCACGACGATCGTCTGGAGCTCGGACAGTGCGGCGATCGACGCTTCCACCGGCAAAGTAAAGCGCCCGAGCTTCACGGCGGACGACGTCACGGCGACGCTGACCGCTACGATTACGAAGGCTGGCGGCACGACGGCCACGAAAACATTCGCGATCGCGGTGCTCAAGCTCGACGAGACCGCGGACGAAGCGATCGCGGCAGCCAAGGCGGCGCTGACCGCGGCATCCATCCTGGGCGACAATGACACGCTGTCAGCCGTCACGTCCGATCTGATGCTGGAAACGTCCGGCGCGCATGGCACGACGATCGCCTGGAGCTCGGACAGTGCGGCGATCGACGCTTCCACCGGCGAAGTAAAGCGCCCGAGCTTCACGGCGGGCGACGTCACGGCGACGCTGACCGCTACGATTACGAAGTCTGGCGGCACAACGGCCACGAAAACATTCGCGATCGCGGTGCTCAAGCTCGACGAGACCGCGGACGAAGCGATCGCGGCAGCCAAGGCGGCGCTGACCGCGGCATCCATCCTGGGCGACAATGACACGCTGTCAGCCGTCACGTCCGATCTGATGCTGGAAACGTCCGGCACGCATGGCACGACGATCGCCTGGAGCTCGGACAATGCGGCGATCGACGCTTCCACCGGCGAAGTAAAGCGCCCGAGCTTCACCACGGGCGACGTCACGGCGACGCTGACCGCTACGATTACGAAGGCTGGCGGCACGACTGCGACGAAGACATTCGAGATCACGGCGCTCAAGCTCGACGAGACCGCGGACGAAGCGATCGCGGCAGCCAAGGCGGCGCTGACCGCGGCATCCATCCTGGGCGACAATGACGCACTGGACGCGATTACGACCGACTTGACGCTGGAAACGTCTGGCGCGCATGGCACGACGATCGTCTGGAGCTCCGGCAGTGACGCAGTAGATCCGGAGACGGGAATTGTCACGCGTCCGAACAACGCAGCGGGCGATGTCGAGGTGACTTTGACGGCTGTCATTTCCAAGAAAGACGGCACTGCGCTTACGAAAACGTTCATCGTCATCATCAAGAAAGACGGGCTTCCGGCGATCCTGAGCGCATCAAAAGGCTATTACCTTTGGTATAACATTAACGGCACGACGACGGCGTTGTACATCCAGGTGGACGGCATTGATGCCAGCCACACGTACGTGAAGGATATCAGTGTCTGGAACGCAGACTTGGCCGAGTATAGGACGTCCGCCCAGATGATTGCGCTGCTGGAATCGGCGGAATCGACGGACGGCACGGGTCGCCAACTGTCGAGTGTGGCCACGATCACTGACATCGGAGGACGATTCCAGATCACGACCAAAAGCAAGTCGGCGGCTTCGATGATCAAGGTTTATTACAATAGCAGCTGGTGGCCGACCGCCACTTACGGTTCTACGTTAACCGGCTTCACGAATAATCAGAGCACGGTAGATTCCGCCATCGCGGCTGCTGCTTCCGCCTTGACGGATAGCGTGATCCGCGGAGCCAACGCGACGATCGGCAACGTGACGACGGCGTTGACGCTGCCGACGACGGGCGAGCAGGGCACGACGATATCCTGGAGCTCGGACATGCCGACCGTTATAGCGACGGACGGGATGGTCGTGCGCCCCTCCTACGGTATGGGCGATAAGACGGTTATTCTGACCGCAACATTCCGCAAAGAAGGCGGGTCAGAGCAAACCAAAGCGTTTACAGTTAGCGTGCGCAAGCTCGATCAGACGGCGGACGAGGCCATTGCGGCCGCCCGTGCGGCGCTTGATGCGGATACGATTTTAGGGCTCAATCCAGACTTGAACGCCGTAACTACCGCGCTTGATCTGAAGGCATCCGGCGCGGCGGGGACGACAATAACCTGGAGCTCTGACAGTCCGGCAATCAATGCGAGCACGGGTGCGGTCGCGCGTCCGTCCTACAACAAGGGCAATGCGACTGCGACCCTGACGGCGACGATATCCAAGACAGGCGGCACGAGTTTGACGAAGACGTTCACCGTAATCGTGGTCAAGCAGGACGAGACGGCGGATGACGCAATAGAGACTGCGTTCGAGTCTCTCACAGCCGATGCTATTCTGGGCGAAAACGTAAGCCAGTACGAAATAACGACGAATCTTGAGCTGCCGACGAGCGGTGCAAGGGACACGACAATCGTCTGGCGTTCGGACAATGCGGCGATCGATGCGGCGACGGGCGCGGTGACTCGTCCCGGCTATCTGAAGGGCGATCTGATCGTGCATCTCACGGCGACAATCTCCAAGGCGGGAGGCGCGGATGCCTCCAAGACGATCGCCGTCACGGTACTTAAGTTGGAAGAGACGGCTGACGATATCGTTGCGGCCGCTGCAAGTGCGCTGACGGCGGATACGATTCGAGAAGACAACGTTGCGCTGTCGTCCGTCAAGACGACGCTGAATCTGGCAACGAACGGTATAGGCGGCACGGCAATCTCCTGGAGCTCGGACAGTTCCGCCATCGATGCATCTACGGGCATGGTGACGCGGCCGGCGTTTGGGGCGGGAGATGCCGTGGTGAATTTGACCGCTACGATCTCGCTGGAGGGCGCAGCAGATCAGACCAAGGTGTTCCATATCACCGTAAAGGCTGTCGATCCGTCCGTACAGGAAGCGATCGCGGCCGACGCAGCCTCTCTTGCAGTCGCGATCGTTCAAAATAACCCGTCCTTGAGTACGGTGACGTCAGCGCTTCGTCTGGCTGCCGCAGGCACATACGGGACGACGATCGCCTGGAGTTCGGATAACGCGGCGATTGACGCGGTTACGGGAGAAGTGACGCGCGCGGCCTTTACAGCGGACGACACGGCAGTGACTTTGACCGCAGTCGTCTCGAAGGAAGGGGGCACGCCGCAGACGGTCACGATTCCTGTGACGGTGCTGCGTGTCGATCCGACCGACGACGAAGCGATCGCTGCGGCATACGCGGCGCTTACTGCGGATTCGATCCGTCTCGCCAATACGGGACTGGGTGACGTTAGGACGAATCTTGACCTTAGCACGTCAGGAAAATACGGAACGACGATCACATGGAGCTCGGATGAAGCGGCGATCGACTCGGTGACGGGCAGCGTGACGCAGCCGGCCCATAGCGCATCGGATGTCGAGGTCCACCTGACTGCTACTGTCACGAGAGCGGACGGGGCCTCGCAATCCAAGACGTTCACCGTCACCGTCAAGCGCGTCGGTCTGCCGGCCGTCGTGGTCGGCAAAGCCAATTATTATCTTAATTACAACATCAACGAAACTACGACGGCATTGTACTTCCGGGTCGATGGCACGGATGTCAGCCATACGTATGTGGTCGTGCTCGAGGTATGGAACGGGGCAGACCCTTATCGTAATTCCGGTCAAATGATCGATTTGTTCAACAATGCGACCGCGAGCGACGGCAGCGGCAGGAAGCTGTCCGAAGTGGTCGATGTGTCGGAATCGGGCGGGCGCTTCGTCTTCGCCACGAAGAGCAAGTCCGCTGCTTCCTCGCTTTTGCTCTATTACAATAGCAGCTGGTACCCGACGGCGACTTACGGCAAGACCTTGACGGGGATCGAAAACAATCAGAGCGCTTCCGGTACGGATTGAGGCGCTGAGACAAGCAAAAGGACGAAACGGGGTTTACCCGCTTCGTCCTTTTTGCTTGCGGCGGCGATGGCTTTTGTCCACGGAAATTCCTCGTTAGACGCGCTTTTGGACCACCATTTTCCTCAAAGCCGCCGGTATTCCGCACCCGGATGCGTGTCCGGCAGGCGGGCTTCGCCTTTGCCGAACAGCCGCTCGCGCAAGGTCGACTCCTCGTAACGCTCTCGGAACATGCCGCGTTTTTGCAGCTCCGGCACGACAAGATCGACGAAGTCCCGATGGCCGCCGGGCAGCACGTAGCGCTCCAGGTTAAAGCCGTCCACGCCGGTTTCCTCCACCCAATACTGCATGGCGTCCGCGATATCCTCCGCCGTGCCGGCCACCGTAATGCCCCGGAATTCCTTGGACGCGAAATTGTCCGCCACCTCACGCACGGTTTTCACGCCGCCGCTGTGCTTCGTATATCGCTCCGTATGCGTCCGGCCCTGCTCGGTATTCACATTGGTAAACGGAGCATCCGGATCGAGCGCCGACAGATCGATGCCCGTTGAGTTCTCGTAGGTCAGCAGCGCCGCCTCGCGGCTGGCATATTGTCTGTACGATGCCAGCTTCAGCTCGGCTTCCTGGCGCGTCCTGCCGACGACGGCCGACAGGCCGGTGAAAATCTTGATCTGCTCCGGCCGTCTGCCGTAGCCCGCCGCCCTGCGGCGGATGTCCTGCACCTGCGCCCGCAGCGCCTCTGCCGTCGGCGCCTTCAAAAACACGCCCTCTGCGTGCTTGGCGGCAAAGTCCCGTCCTCTGTTGGAGCTGCCGGCCTGGAACAGCACGGGCGTCCGCTGGACCGACGGCTCGCTCGAATGAGCGGCGGTCATCTTGTAGTAGGGGCCTTCATGCCGGACGATGTGCACTTTGGACGCATCGGCGTAGAACCGTCTGTCCTTGTCCGCTTCGACGGCGCCGTCCTCCCAGCTCCCCTCGAGCAGCTTGTAGCTGGCCGCCATGAACTCCTCGGCCTGCTCGTAGCGCTCGTCGTGAGGCAGAATGCCGCTGCGGCCGAACGCCTCCGCGCCGCTGATGCCGCCGGTGGCGACGACGTTCCAGCCGATGCGGCCGCCCGTCAGATGGTCGAGCGTCGAGAACCGGCGCGCGTTGGGGAACGGCAGCTCGTAGACGGGGGACGCCGTCGTGACGAAAGCCAGGTGTTTGGTCGCCGCGGCCAGCGCGGGGATGAGCAGCATCGGATCGTTCGAAGGCGCATAGACCGCCTCCCGGTATGTCAGCTCCGTCTTGTGATTCGGATAGCCGTAAGAGTCGGCGAAAAACATGAAGTCGAAAAGTCCCCGCTCCAAAATTTGCGCGAGCTCGATCCAGAATGACAGCTCCTTGTACCGGTAGGACTGATTGTCCGGATGCGCCCACAAGCCCTGCGTCATCTGATTCAGCGTATTGATATCGAAAATGCCCAAATGGATTTTTTTCATCCTCGTCCACCGATCCTTCCCATCCGAATGCCTTGCGATTCACTCGGAATTCACGTCATTAACTAGAGAGGATAGAGGACCGCGGGCCGAAAGTACAATAGAAAGAACTAAACGCGGAGTTTAGCAACGTTAAATTCCCGCAGCTCGCGCCTGCCCGCCGGCTTGCGCTTGTTCGCCAGCCCGTACCGGTCCGTCAGCCTGCGCCAGTCCGCGCGGGGCATAGATCCGCTTGATCTCCTCGACCAGCTCCAGGCTGATCCGGCTCGTGGATGACGCGCTGCGGCGGGTCAAAATGCCGAGCGAAGGGCCGTCGGACAAATCCGCCACGTCCTTGACGGCGGTTCCGGGGATCGCCGGCGTTACGGCCACCTCGGGCGCCAAGGCGATGCCGAGCCTGGACTGCACGAAGTACTTGATCGCGGTGATGCCGGCAACCTCGATGCTGCTCTGACGCAGTTTGCCAATCTGCTTTGTGATCATCTCTTCGATCCGGATGCGGAAGGCGCAGGAGCCGGGCGTGAACAGGAACTTTTCGTCCTGCAGATCCCGGAGGCGGATGTCGTCCCGCGCGGCCAGCGGATGGTCGTCCGGCACGATCAGCTTGAAGGTCTCGTTCATTAGAGGGTGAAATGCAAGCTCCAAATGAGGCTCCGGCTGGTTGCACAAGGCGAGGTCGATCCGGTCCTCGAGCAGCATGCCGGCGAGCTCCTTCGTCGTGCCGATCGTCACCTTGGCCTGCACCTTCGACTTAAGCTTGGTGAAGGCGGCGAGAATCTCGGGCACCCGGTTGCTGGCCGAAGGCTCCGAAGCACCGATGCGCACAAGGCCCGCCTCGCCCTTGATATAGTCGACGAGCGCGACGTTCAGGTCGTCGTATTCGCGCAGCAAGGAGTCCGCCCGTTCGTGGAACAGCCGGCCCGCCGTCGTCAGCGTGATCGTCTTGCCGCGCTCGAACAGCTTGACGCCGAGCTCCTCCTCGAGCTTTTTGATCTGGATCGTGATGGTCGGCTGCGAATACTGCAGCGCTTCGGCAGCCCGCTGGAAGTTGCCGAGCTTCACGATCGTCTGAAAGGTTTTGATAAGCCGAATCTCCACGGGGGCCGCCCTCTTTCTGACAGTTAAATATTTTTAAAGGAACGCTTTATACATATCAATTATACAAGCCCAGCCTTTTGCTCTATTATAACAGACATGTTCTCGAATAATCCAAGCGGATTACAATGAATTAAAAATTCCATAGAGCGAGGTTATCCATCATGACGAATGCATCCAACGCGACATCCCCTGCAAACGGCGCAGCAGCCGGCGGCGAAAGCCTGTACGTGCGCCACTCGCCGAGCTTCTCGGCCAAAATCTTCGGCTACGCCCCGGAAGGCTTCAAGTCGTTCGGCGAATTCAACAAACAAGCGCTCGCCGCCGGCGAGCTGTCGGTCAAGACGAAGGAACTGATCGCCGTCGCCGTCTCCCACATCACGGGATGCCCGTACTGCATCGAAGCGCACGTCGGCAAATCCAAGGCGGAGCAGACCTCGTTCGAAGAGATCTTCGAATCGGTCACGGTCGCTGCGGCGGTTAAGGCCCACTCCGCGTTTTTCAACGGCGCGAATGCGCTCAAAGCGTTTGCGGGCAGCCAGGAGGCAGATCTGTACCCGCTGTCGAACATCGAGCTGGCCGAGAAGCTCGAGGATGCGAATGAGGCGCTGTACAACGGCTTCCACGAATTCGTGCATATCTCGCTGCGGAGCGGGCGCATCGCCGAGAAGGAAAAGCTGCTGATCGCCGTCGGCGCATCGCTCGCCGAGGGCAACGCCTATTCGATCGAGATTTTCACGCGCAAGGCCAAGGATGCCGGCATCACGATCGAGGAGCTGGCGGAAACGACGCTCGTCGCGACCGTGCTAAAGGCCGGATCCGCAATGGCGCACCGCGTGAACGCCTTGCAGGCGTTCGAGAGAGAATAACGGAAGGGGGCCGGGGAGATGAGCGAAACGACGCAGCGATTCGAGGAATGGCCGGAAGGTCTTAAGGAGCAGCTGGTGGCCTGGAGAAGGCATCTCCACGCGAACCCCGAGCTGTCCTTCAAGGAAGTCGATACGGCTCGTTACGTGGAAGAGGTTCTGTCCGGCATCGAGGGTCTTCAGCTCAGCCGGCCGACGCCGACGAGCGTCGTGGCGCGCCTGATCGGCCCGAAGCCCGGGCGGACGCTGGCCCTGCGCGCGGACATGGACGCGCTGCCGATCGCCGAGGAGACGGGACTTCCGTACGCCTCCGGCAATCCGGGCGTCATGCATGCCTGCGGGCATGACGGCCATACGGCGATGCTGCTGGCCGCGGCCAAGCTGCTGGCGGCAAGGAGGGGTCGGCTGCACGGCGAGATCCGCCTGATCTTCCAGCATGCCGAGGAGCTGCCGCCGGGCGGCGCGATCGAGCTGGTCGAAGCGGGCGTCATGGACGGCGTCGACTGGGTGTTCGGCGAGCATCTGGCTTCGCAGCTGCCGGTCGGCCAGATCGGCGTCGCTTACGGAGACATGGCCGCTTCGCCCGACAACTTCACGATCGTGATCAAGGGCTACGGCGGTCATGCCGGCTTTCCGCACCGGGCGGTCGACACGATCGCGATCGGCGCGCAGATCGTGTCCAACCTGCAGCATATCGTGTCAAGGTATACGAATCCGCTCGACCGGCTCGTCGTTTCCGTCACCCAGTTCACCGCAGGAGCCTCCCACAACGTTATTCCCGATTCGGCCGTGCTGAAGGGGACCGTCCGCAGCTTCGGCGAGCAGGTGCGGCAGGACGCGAAGGAGCAGCTGCTGCGGATCGTGCAGGGCATCGCGGCCGCGCACGGCGCCGAATACGAATTCGACTACGTGCTCGGCTACCGTCCGGTGGTGAACGACGAGACGCTGACCCGAATCCTGGAGGAAGCCGCCGTCGGGCTGGTCGGCGCGGATGCCGTCGTGCACACGCCGCCGGGCATGAGCGGCGAGGACTTTTCCGCTTATCAGCAGAAAGCGCCCGGTACGTTCGTCAACATCGGCGCCGGCAACGCGGACAAGGGGATCATGTACCCGCACCATCATCCTAAATTCGACTTCGACGAGTCTGCGCTCGAGATCGGCGCAAGGTTGTTCGTGCGTGCCGCGGAGAAGCTGCTCGCGTGGGACGAATGATAGTTTACTTTTATTAATAGCTGCGATTAATAGATTTTAATGTACAACTTCGACAAGATCCGCTATTATTGCTTTTATAAAACCAATTAAACAAGTTGGAATTATAAGTTTTACAGAAGTCGGATTTGTAGAAATTCAGACAAGGGGAGAACTCGAATGAATAAAAAGTATCGCAACCTCCTGACGGCGCTGCTCGTTATCGCGTTATTCGCCGTCTACGGCTGCTCTTCGAACAATAACAACGCCGGCTCTTCCGGCTCGGCATCGGCGGGGGCTTCCGCCGGCGCGTCGACGGGCACTGCGGCTTCGGCCGAGCCTGCAGCGGCCGATCTCGCGACCGAGCTTCGGTTCCCGCTCGCGCAGCAGGTGCCGACGCTCGACCCGCACCTGGCGCTCAATACGAACGTCTACGTGACGCTCAACATTTTCGAAGGACTGTTCGCCTTCGACGCCAACTTCAAGCCGGTGCCGATGCTCGCCGAATCGTACGATCTGAGCGAGGACGGCAAGACCTACACGTTCCACCTGCGCCACGGCGTCAAGTTCCACAACGGCAAGGAGATGAAGGCCGAGGACGTCGTCGCCTCCCTGAACCGCTGGAAGTCGGTCACCGGACGGGCGCAAGCCTCGCTGGGCGATTCCGAATTCAAGACCAAGGACGAGTATACGGTCGAGCTGGCGCTCGGCGAACCGCGCAACGACATTCTCGCCCAGCTGAGCCACGTGCTGAACAACGCCGCGATCATGCCGAAGGAGGTCGTCGAGGCGGCCGGACCGGACGGCGTCAAGGAATATATCGGCACGGGACCGTTCAAGTTCGTCGAGTGGAAGCAGGACCAATATGTACACGTGGCCAAGTTCGACGACTACCAGCCGGTATCCGCAGAGCCGTCTGGCCTGTCGGGCAAAAAGGAAGCCTTCCTGAAAGACGTCTACTTCGACATCGTAACGGACAGCGCGACGCGCTTCTCCTCGTTCCTCGCGGGCACTTACGATTACGTCGACGTCTCGCTGGACAACCTGCCGCAAGTGCAAGGCCTGTCCGACGTGAAGCTGAACAAGAACCTCGGCTCCGACATCAACCTCGTATTCAACAAGAAGTCGCCGCTGTTCTCGAACGTTAAGTACCGCGAGGCCGTTGCGGCCGTGCTGGACGCCGACGAGATTCTGCTCGGCACGGTGAACTCGCCTGATCTGTACCGTCTGAACCCGAGTTACATGTATCCGGAGAATAAAACCTGGTACAGCGAAGCCGGCAAGGAAAATTATAACCAGAAAAACGCGGACAAGGCGAAGCAGTTGCTTCAAGAAGCTGGCTACAACGGGCAGGAAGTGACGCTGCTCACGACCAAGGAGCTCGGCGGCTCGTTCTACAACGCGACGATCGTCGTGCAGAAGGAGCTCGAGTCGATCGGCGTCAAGACGAAGCTGGACATCAACGACTTTGCGACGCTGCTCAAGAAGCGCGCGGACGCCAACGCTTGGGACATCTACGTCGGACTGTTCACGATGCCGTCGACGCCTTCGCAGCTGCTCTATCTGAACCCGACGTACGGGTTCGCCGACGATGCCAAGCTGGCCGAGCTCACCAAGCAGCTCACCGCGGCTTCCACGGACGAAGAGATCAAGACGGCGAACGATGCGCTGCAGCAGTACGAATGGGAATATCTCGCGGCGGTCAAGATCGGCGACACATACTCCCAGAGCGCGACGCGGGATAAGCTGACGGGACTCACGACGCTGGCGGGTTATCCGAACCTGGCCAATACGAAGCTGGCGAAGTAAGACAAGCACGCCGCATGGATGCCGACAGGCGCTCATGCGGCCCTTGTTCTTAGCAGACGCAACCCGAAGGAGGGGCGAAGGATGGCGTTCTATATCGCAAGACGGCTGCTGGCCACGGTCCCCGTGCTCTTCGTGTTGTCCGTCATCGTATTCTTGATCATCTACCTGATTCCCGGCGATCCGGCCGCCGTCATGCTCGGCGACGGGGCGAGTCCGGAGACGATCGAGGCGCTGCGGGAGCAGCTCGGCCTTAATCTGCCGCTGCTTCCGCAATACGCGCGGTGGGTCGGCCATGCTTTCCAGGGCAACCTGGGCGATTCGTTCTTCATGCGGCAGCCGGTCTCCGAGGCGCTGGCCGAGCATCTCGGGCCGACCTTCTCGCTCGCCGTGCTGGCCGAGATCGTCGCCGTCGCCGTCGCGGTGCCGCTCGGCATCCGCGCCGCTTCCCGCCAGGGATCGCTGTCGGACAAGGCGCTCACGGGCTTTTCCCTGTTCGGGATTACGGTGCCGGGCTTCGTGCTCAGCATGTTCACCGTGCTGCTGTTCTCGGTCCAACTCAAGTGGCTGCCCGTATCGGGCTACAAACCGCTCTCCGACGGGCTGTGGACGCATCTTAAATATTTGATCCTGCCCGCCGTGTCGCTGGGCATCGTCCAGGCCGCCTTGCTAGCGAGAGTCACCCGGGCCTCCATGCTTGAGGCGATGAACGAGAGCTTCGTCAAGACGGCGTTGGCCAAGGGCGTGAGCGAACGGGGCATCGTCTACAAGCACGTCCTGCGCAACGCGCTTCTGCCGATCCTGACCGTCGTCGGCGGCTCGTTCGGGACGCTGATCGCGGGCGCGGCCGTCATCGAGTCCATTTTTAACATTCCGGGGATGAGGCAAATGCTCGTCAACTCGGTGCAGCGAAGGGACTACGCGGTCATCCAGGGCGTCGTGCTGTTCGTCGCCTTCGCGTACGTGCTCGTCAATCTTGTCGTGGACCTGCTGTACGCGGCCGTCGATCCGCGGATCCGGCTCAAATAACGGAGGGAAAGGAGGAGACCCTATGCGCTCACTGGAAACGGAAGCGGCCGAGATCGCGGCCGGGCGGCTGCGCCTGAAGCGGGAGAACCGGCGGCTGTTCGCGCGGCGCTTCCTGGCGAACAAGCCGGTCGTGGCGGGCGGCGCGCTCATCGCGATCGTTGCCTTGGTGTCGCTGTTCGCGCCGTGGATCGCGGGCGGGGACCCTTATGCCCTCGACGTCATTAATCGGCTCAAGGCGCCGAGCGCCGCATTCCCGCTGGGCACGGACAACTTCGGCCGGGACCTGCTGACGCGGGTCGTTTACGGCACGCGGATGTCCGCCGAGGTCGGGTTCGCCGTCGCCGCGGGCGCTTCGGCGATCGGACTTGTCATCGGCCTCTACGCCGGTTACTTCAAATGGCTCGACCAGATTCTGATGCGCGTCATGGACGGCCTTTTCGCCTTCCCGGCGGTTCTCCTCGCGATCGCCATGATGGCGGCGCTCGGACCGAGCGTCGGCAATCTGATCGTCTGCCTGATCATCGTGTTCGTCCCTTCGATCGCGCGCATCGTCCGCTCGTCCGTACTGGTCGCCAAGGAGCAAACCTACGTTGAGGCGATGCACGCGCTGGGCGCTTCCCATACCCGGATCATCTGGAAGCACATCATGCCGAACGCCTTGTCCGCGCTGATCGTGCAGGGGACGTTCGTCTTCGCCGAGGCGATCATCGTCGAAGCGGCGCTGAGCTTCCTCGGAGCGGGCATTCCCGCGCCGACGCCGAGTCTCGGGAACCTGCTCTCCGACGGCAAAATGTTCATTTACAATTCGTCCTGGATGGTCGTGTTCCCCGGCCTCGCGCTCGTCGTCGTCGTGCTCGGGATGAACCTGTTCGGCGACGGGCTGCGAGATCTGCTCGATCCCCATTCGCGCAGGTCGGGCAAGAAGCGCTGATTTTGAGGGCAGGGGCAAAGCGCTCTGCCGGTTGCGATAGAGAAGATGCACGCGAGCCAGAGAGAGGAGGATGCGCATGTCGGCCGAACCCCTTTTACGCATCAGAGGACTGAGAACATACTTTCACACGGAGCGGGGCCGGCTGGCCGCGGTGGACGGCGTATCGTTCGACGTGGGCAAGGGCGAGATCGTCGGCATCGTCGGCGAATCCGGCTGCGGCAAGAGCGCGACCGCCCAGTCGGTGCTGCGGCTGTTCGACGAGAAGCGTCTCGCCAGCTATGAAGGCGAGATCGACTACGACGGCACGGACCTGCTGCGATTGTCGCCGAAGCAGATGCGCGACATTCGCGGCAACGAGATCTCGATGATTTTCCAAGATCCGCTCAGCTCGCTGAATCCCGTCCATACGGTCGGACAGCAGATCGTCGAGACGCTCCGGCTGCACCGGCCGATCGGCAAGAAGGAGGCCGCGGCGCGCGCAATCGAGCTGCTGCGCATGACCGGCATTCCCGCGCCGGAGCGCCGGGCGCGCGAGTATCCGCATCAGCTGTCCGGCGGCATGCGGCAGCGCGTCATGATTGCGATCGCGCTTGCTTGCGAGCCAAAGCTGCTCATCGCGGACGAGCCGACGACCGCGCTGGATGTCACGATCCAGGCGCAGATCCTCGAGCTGATCGCGGGCCTGAACCGCCGACTCGGCATGAGCGTCATGCTGATCACGCACGACCTTGGCGTCGTCGCCGAAGCGTGCACCCGCGTTGTCGTCATGTATTTGGGCCAGGTGGTCGAAGCCGCCGACGTGCGCACGCTGTTCGCGAAGCCGCTTCATCCGTACACGATCGGCCTTATGCGGTCCGTGCCCCGGCTGGACGGAGACCGGACGCAGGAGCTGCCGGCGGTGCCGGGCAGCGTCCCGACGCTTGGCCAAGTGTCGCCGGGCTGCCGCTTCGCTTCGCGGTGCGCCTTCGCGGACGACCGGTGCCGTTCCGAGATGCCCGAGCTCGAGACGCTGCCGGGCACCGATACGCAGGTGAGATGCTGGTACGCGGGACAGATCGCCGAAGGGAGGCTGGCGGATGCCAACCGTGAACGTTAAGGAGTCGCAAGCCGAGTTGCAAGCCGAGTTGCGAGCACGGCCGCGAGCCGCCGCGAAGGGTGAGCCGCTGCTGCGCGTCGAGGGGCTAAAAAAGCATTATAACGTCGCCGGTCAGGCGGGCTTCCGCCGCTCGGTCGTCAAGGCCGTCGACGGCGTCTCCTTCGAGCTGCGCGAGGGCGAGACGTACGGCCTTGTCGGCGAATCCGGCTGCGGCAAGAGCACGCTGGGCAAGTCGCTGCTCCGCCTGACGGAGCCTTCCGCAGGTCAGGCGTTCTACAAGGGCGCCGATCTGTTCAAGCAATCGCGCCAAGCCATGCAGAAGTACCGCCGCGAGCTGCAGATGGTATTCCAGGACCCCTTTTCCTCGCTGAATCCGCGCCGGATCGTCGGCCTCGCGCTCGAGGAGCCGCTGGCGATCCACGGCATCGGTTCGGCCAAGGAGCGGACCCATCGGGCGATGGAAATCTTGCGAACGGTCGGCTTGCAGATGGAGCATTATTATCGGCTGCCCCACGAGCTGTCGGGCGGACAGCGGCAGCGCATCGGGCTGGCCAGGGCGCTCATCCTCAATCCCCGGATCGTCATCTGCGACGAGCCCGTATCCGCCCTCGACGTCATCATCCAGTCGCAGGTCATCAACCTGATGCAGAAGCTCCAGCGGGAGCTGAAGCTGACTTATTTGTTTATCGCGCACGACATCGCCGTCGTTCGGCATATCTCCGACCGTATCGGCATCATGTACCTCGGCAAGCTCGTCGAAGAGGCCGACACGGACAGTCTTTTTGCGAATCCCCGTCATCCGTACACGCAGGTGCTGCTCTCCGCCGTCCCGGTACCGGATCCGACCGCGAAGCCGGAGCGGATCGTCCTTGAGGGGGATCTGCCTTCGCCGATCGATCCGCCGTCCGGCTGCGCTTTTCACACCCGTTGTCCCTTTGCCATGGATCGCTGCCGGACCGAGACGCCGCTTTATCGCGAGGTCGCGCCGGGCCATTCTGCCGCGTGCCACTTAACCTAGATCGAGAGGCTGGAACCGATATGAAACAAATTCATCTTGGCGTATTCGAAGTGAACAGCGTCAACCATCTCACCCAGGGCATCTGGGCGCATCCCGATCAGAATCGGGTTCACTACAGCAAGATCGAGTATTGGAAAAACATCGCGCAGCTGCTCGAGCGGGGCAAGTTCGACTTCATGTTTTTCGCCGATACGTACGGGTATCCGAAGGCGCGGACCGAGCTCGCCTTCCGCGAGGCGACCGGCCTGCCGGGCAACGATCCGATGATGCTCATTCCCGCGCTGGCTATGGTGACCAAAAACCTCGCGTTCACGATGACGACCTCCACGAGCTACGAAGCGCCTTACGCCAACGCGCGCAGATTCTCCTCGCTCGACCATGTCACGGACGGCCGCATCGGCTGGAACGTCGTGACGACCAGCAACAAATCCGCCGCCGACCTGTTCGGCCGCGAGGACCTGTTCCTGCCGCATGACGAGCGGTACGACATGGCCGACGAGTACATGGATGTGAGCTACAAGCTGTTCGAGGGCAGCTGGGAGGACGACGCGGTGCGCATCGACCGCGAGAACCGCGTCTTCACCGATCCGGACAAAGTGCACAAGATCGTGCACGAGGGCAAGTATTTCAAGCTGACGGGCTACCACGCGGCAGAGCCGTCTCCGCAGCGGACGCCGGTCATCTTCCAGGCGGGCAGCTCGGAGCGGGGCCGGGCGTTCGCTGCCAAGCATGCCGAAGGCGTGTTCCTGAAGGCGCCGACGATCGAGGTACTGCGCGACCAGGTCGCCGATATCCGCCGCCGCGCCGCCGAGTACGGCCGCGATCCGGCCGCCGTGAAGGTGTTCACGGGATTGTCGGTCGTCGTCGCGCCGACGAAGGAGGAAGCCGAACGCAAGCACGCGGAGTATCTCTCCTACCAGAGCGCGGAGGCCACGCTGTCCAGCTATGCCGGCGTCACGGGCATCGACCTGACCGAGCTCGACCCCGATTCGTACTTTGAAAACATCCATACCGAGATGGGCCAGACACACACGGACCGCTTCACCAAGCACAGCAAGACGAAGAAAACCGTCCGCGAGGTGGCCGACGATTTCTTGAAGAAGGGGTTCCGCGGCTTGACCGTGGTCGGCACGCCGGAGGAAGTGGCGGACAAGATCCAGGATTGGGTCGAGGAGACGGACGTCGACGGCTTCAACCTGGAGCCGTACATTCTGCCGGCCTCCTACGAAGACTTCATCGAGCTGGTCGTGCCGGTGCTGCAGGAGCGCGGACTGTTCAAGCGGGAGTACGGGGAGGGCACGTTCCGCGAGCGGCTGTTCGGCAACGGCGTGGCCCGATTGCCTGAGCACCATCCGGGCGCGGCGTTCCGCGACGTGTCGCGGTTGTCCTGAGCCGGGGGCGCGCACGATGACCCGGAAGAATGAAACGTTGGAAGACGCAGGGCTGCTGAGCGCGGACGAGGAGCTGCTCGAGCGCTCGCCGTCGCAGCGCGATCTGCTCGCGCGCGTGCGTCGGCTCGGCATCGAGGCGATCGGGCCGGCGGCGATCCGCATCGACCGCGAGGCGCGGTACCCGCATGAGGCGATCGACGCGCTCAAGGCCGCGGGGCTGCCCGGCCTGTGCGTGCCGATCGCCGAAGGCGGCGGGGGCGCAGGCTACCGGGGCGACGCGGAGCTGCTCCCGCTCGTGCTGATGGAGCTGGCCTCATGGTGCTCATCGACGTCGCAGGTGTTCGCCCTGCACAACACGGGCGTGCAGCTCGTCCATGCCATGGGCGACGCGGAGCAGCGGCGGTTCTTCTTCGCGGAGGCGCTGGCGGGCCACCTGTTCGCGAGCTTCGGCAGCGAGGCCGGCGCGGATCGCATGGCGCTGGCCAGCGTGCTGACCCGCGCGGAAGGCGGCTATCTGTTGAACGGTCGCAAGATCTTCGCGACGGGCTCGCCCGGGGCGAAATGGGCGTTCTGGCGCTCGGTGTCCGCCGAAGCGGCGGGCTCGCAGGACGACCGGTACATGATGCCGGTCGTCGGGCTGTCCGGGCCGGGCGTCACGGTTATCGACGACTGGGACGGCATCGGCCAGCGCGGCACGGGCAGCGGCAAGGTCGAGGCCGCGGACGTCTTCGTGCCGGACGCCCACGTGATGGGCGGACCTGGTGCGTACAGCGCACATGCCGCGTATTTTGCCGTTCAGTTCCACATCAACTTCGCGGCCCAGTTCGTCGGCATGGCCGCCGGCGCGCTCCGCGAGGCGCTGGCCTACGTCCGCGAGCGCGCGCGTCCATGGCCGGGCGCGAGCAGCGCCGCGGAGGATCCGTATACGCTGCTGCGCGTCGGCGACATGTCGACGCGCATCGCCGGCGCGCGGGAGCTCGTGCTGCGGGCGGCGCGGCTGCTGGGCACGCACGACGGCGGCCCGGAGCTGCGGCGCGGCATCCGGCTCGCGGCGTCCCAGGCCAAAATCGCCGCCACCGATGCGGCGCTCGATGTGACCGGCGGGGTGTTCCAGGTCATGGGCGCGCGTGCGGCGACGCGCGAATGCGGGATCGACCGCTTCTACCGCAATGCCAGGACGCTGACGCTGCACGACCCGGTCGACCGCCAGCGGGAAACGGCCGGCAGGGAAGAACTGGCCGCAGCGGCGCGCTGGACAAGCCGCTGAAAAAACGCTATGGCGCCGAACCAAGTTGTTGCCCGCATTTTTCTTGGCATGTCTCGCTTCATCGGTTGCGGTGCCAAAGCTAGGCATGATCGCGGAGACAACCTGATAGGTATAAGTACGGGCTCGATCGCTTGCAGACATCGCTAGCTTGGAGGAGGTGGCAGTCAAAATCGTCGCATCGCTCGTTTTGATAGCGCTGAACGCGAATACGAGAGGGCAGCGCGGCGGCTGCTTCTGGGCGATCGTGCTGAACATGGGCGGGCTGGCGCTGTGGCTCGCTTTTCAATACGGCAAGGACTTCATTAGGGGCGTGGCGCTTTAGCCCAGCCAGGCGCTCAACGGCATTTTATTGTTTGCGCTCGCGCCGTGCCTCGCGGTGGCGACCGGCTATTCCCGCAAGCTGTTCGAGAAGAACAATGTATGGGGGCGCCTTCCTGCAGTCGTTATAGGTCTGTAGGGTCAAAAAGTTACTCTACAGGCTGGTGATGCGGTCGAAAAGGTGCTGTAAGGGCAAAAAGTTCCCTTTAACGTCGTGGCCAGTTAAATACCGGCGTCATCCGTTCTCCCGCACCGTCCTGCAGTATTCGGTAGGCGACATGCCCGCGTGCTTGCGGAACACTTTGCTGAAGTAATAAGGGTCGCCCAGCCCGGTCAGGTAGCCGATCTCGCCGAAGCTGAGCGGCGTCGCCTGCATCAGCTCCTTGGCATGTCCGATACGGACGCGGTTGATGTACCGGATGATCGGCAAGCCGGTCGTCTGCCTGAAGACGCGGTTCAGGTAATCGAAGTTGCCGCCGAGGTCGCGCTCGATCTCTTCGCCCGTGATGCGTTGCGCATAGTTGCGGTGAATGTACTCAAGCAGGGCGTTGACCTTGACCAGCGCCTTGGCGCCGTGTCCGCCGGAGTCGGCGAGCGCCTCGAGCAGATGCTGGCGCCCCAGACCGACGAGCAGCTCGGCGAACTTGAGCGCGGTCAGATGGCGGTTGTACTGCCTGCGTCCGCTTAGCTGCAGGAGCTCGCCGAGCGCATGGAGCGCCTGATGCACATAAGGCTTGCCCGCGAAAGACATGAACTTGGGGAGATAGTATCTCCCGTCCCCGCGGTCCCCGCCGTCCTCTCGCGTCTCCGCTTCTTGCTGAAGCATCGTGCGTCTGGCTAGCGCGACCGTATCGCGATCGTCGTCGTCCTGCCTGCGAATATCCGGATGGCTGAAGTGTATGTAGTAGTAATCGCAAGCATGCTTTTCCAACCCCTCATGCTCATAGCCCGGCTCCAGCAGGACCGCTTCGCCGCGTTTAAGCCTGAAGGCAGTGCCGTCCTCCGTCAAATGCAGTTCTCCGCTTTTGATGAAGTACAGGATGTATTCGTCCGTTTTCCGTTTGAAGTGAAGCCATGGCGTCCGGTAGGAGACGAACCCCGCGACCCTGATGCTCGGGACCATGTCTGCGCGGATGGACAGCATGCGGCACACTCCTCTCTCGCAATTATAAAAGTCGCTTTTGTACAAAAGCAGTCTCGATCGGACATTCTCCTTCATCTTAACACGGCCTATACTGGGAGGGACAAACAATAGGCAAACGATAGGCAGAAGATAGGCAAAGGAGATGGACGATAGATGGCAGGTTTTTCGATCGACAGGCCGGCGGGAGAGGCTGCGGACGCACAGGTTGCGCAGGGAGCCGGCCAGACGCGGCGTCTGGGCGTCGTGGGGCTGGGCGGCATGGCAATGGCCCATATCGACGGCCTCCTCAAGCTGGAGGGAATCGCGATCTCGGCGATCTGCGACGTGCAGCAAACCGCCTTGGACGAAGTCGGCGAGCGTCTCGGCATTCCGTCCGAGAGACGCCATACGGATTACAGCAGGCTGATCGCGGACGAAGCCGTCGATGCCGTCGTCTCGGTCACGCCGAACGCGCTGCACGCAGAGGTCATGCGTCTGTGTCTGCTGGCAGGCAAGCCGTTTTTATCCGAAAAGCCGTTCACCCGTACGTTCGAAGAAGCCGAGGAGCTGAACGCGCTGTTCGCGACGCATCCGGTGCCCGCGATGATCGGCTTCAGCTATCGCTACACGCCGGCGTTCCGGCTGGTCAAGCGGATGCTGGACGAGGGCCGCATCGGCGCGGTGCGCAGCTTTTCGATCCAATACCTGCAGGGCTGGGGCGCGGCCGTCTACAAGACGCCGTACGTCTGGCGCTTCGACCGCAACGTCACCGGCACGGGGACGCTCGGCGATCTCGGCGCGCATATGATCGATCTGGCGCACTATCTGTTCGGGACGTTCGAGGAGCTATCCGCGCGCCTGCAGACGCTGATCCCCGAACGGACCGATCCGCGCACGGGCGAGCCGAGAACGGTGGAGGTGGACGACTTCGCATCCTTTCAGTCGCTGATGACGAACGGGGCGGCAGGCTTGTTCCAGACGACGCGCAATGCGATCGGCTCCGGCAACCAGCTGGAGGTGTCGATCTTCGGCGACGAGGGGACGCTGATGGCGAGTACGGAGCGGCCGGAGGAGATCGCGTGGATTCGCGTGGACGCGGAGACGGGCGAGCTGGTGAGGGAGATCCGACGGTCGCCGCAGCGCGAGCGGCTCAATCAATGGCAGGACTTCGCGGCGATGCTCGCCGGCGTGCCGGGACCGGGACTTCCGGACTTTGCGGTCGGTTACGAGAACCAGCGGGTGCTGGAGGCGATCGTCCGCTCGCATGAGGAGAAACGGACGATATCGCTGCGATAAGCGGTTGCGTTAACGGCGTTTACAAGCAGCGGCATTAAACTTGCATGTGCTTAAGGAAGCGGAGGGGCGAGATCCCCTTCGCTTCCGCTCGTTTGTGAACACGTGTTAATTTTTCGCCGAATCGCTTTGCTTCCTCTTCCGAATCGGTTAAGGTAGAGTTATCTGATTGGAAAAGGAGACTCGATCATGGCGGAACAACGCATCGTAAAATGGGGCATTATGGGGCCGGGGGGCATCTCGGACAACTTCGCCACGGAGCTGCCGCACGCGCCGGGCGCGGAGCTCGTCGCGGTAGCCGGACGCTCGCTGGACAAGGCGCAGGCCTTTGCCGAGAAGTTCGGCATCCCGCGCGCCTACGGCAGCTGCGAGGAGCTCGCGGCCGACCCGGACGTCGAGATCGTCTACATCGGCACGCTGCACCCGATTCACAAGGAGAACGCGCTGACGCTGCTGCGCGGCGGCAAGTCCGTGCTCTGCGAGAAGCCGTTCACGATCAACGCGGCCGAGGCCAAGGAAATCGCGGATCTGGCGCGCGAGAAGGGGCTCTTCCTTATGGAAGCGATGTGGACGCGTTATCTGCCCGCGATCGTCAAGGTGCGGGAATGGCTGGACAGCGGCGTCATCGGCGACGTGCGCATCGTGAAGGCGGAGTTCGGCTTCGACGCGGGCTGGAATCCCGAGGGGCGCTTGCTGAACAAGGAAAAAGGCGGCGGCACGCTGCTCGACGCCGGTATCTACCCGGTGTCGTTCGCTTCGATGGTATACGGCGGGGAGCAGCCTTCCAAGATTGCGAGCTCCGTCGTCATCGGCGAGACGGGCGTGGACGAGCAGTTCTCGCTGCTGTTCGAGTACGGCGGCGGCCGTACGGCTTCCCTGCACGGCGCGGTTCGGCTGGCCATGTCCAACGAGGCCGTTATTTACGGCACAAAGGGACGCATCGTCGTGCCGGGCTTCCTTTTCGCAAAAGCCGCTACGCTCCATGTAAACGGCGAGGAGCCGGTCGACTTCAAGCATGAGCTCGAGCCCTCGGGTCACTTCTACCAGGCAATCGAGGCAATGGAGTGTCTGCGCGAGGGCCGTAAGGAGAGCGAAACGCTGACGGTCGACGAGACGGTGCGCATCATGGAGACGCTCGACCGGGTCCGCGAACCGTGGGGGCTCAAGTATCCGACCGAAGCCTGACCGTTTGAGAATATTCCGTATCATAAAAAGGACGATAAAGAGGCTGGCTCTCTTCTTTCGTCCTTTTTTATGCTGCGCTTCCTTCATGGCATCATGGATGAATAATTCATCCTGCCAAGGAACAATCTACAATTGCGAGCGTTGCGGCGAATCGCGTCTTTCGCTTAATATCGGTCATGGACTTCGGGGTGAATCGATGGACAACTTCTCCAATCCCTTTCGCGCCAGACGCTACCAGGCATACGTCAGCATGTTCGGGACGACGCAGATTCACAAACGCAATCCGTATACGATCGCTTTTTGGTCGACGGCGTTCCCGGGCTTCGGCCATCTGCTGCTGAACAAATATATCCGTGGGTACTTGCTGATCCTATGGGAGTTTTATATCAACCAGAAAATTCACCTGAATCTCGCCATCATCCATTCGTTCAACGGCGAGTTCCAAGCGGCGCGAGACGCGCTGGACCCCAGGTTTATGTCCCTGTATATCCCCGTCTATTTGTTCGCGATCTGGGACAGCTACCGTACGGCGGTCGATATGAACAAAGTGTACGTGCTGGCGCGCAGGGAGAACGCGAGGTACAGCGAATTCAGCATCGGCGCGCTCGAGGTCAATTATCTCGACAAGCGCAAGCCATGGATCGCAGTCATCTGGTCGATCGGCATACCGAGCGTCGGACAGCTTTACCTTCATCGCATTGTGCTCGCTACCTTTATTCTGATAAGTACGATCGTGCTCGTACGCGAGTCCCATATCATTCTCGCCGTGCACGACCTGATTCTTGGCGATCTTCGGTCGTCCAAGGAGGCAGTGGACGCCCAGTGGCTGCTGTACGTTCCCTCATTTTACTTTTTTACGATCTACGACGCTTATGTCACCACCGTGGAGAACAACAAGCTTTTTGACCATTCCTTAAAACGCCACCTCGTTCAAAACTACCAGCCGCCAGGCGTCACATTAACGATCGGGAGCAAAGTGGACTGATGCAGATATTCGCGACGTTCGATTACTCGACCCTGCTCGAGATTGCCATTACGGAGCTGGAGGCGCACGGCGTCTCTTCAATCTACGCAGTGCCGCTCGACATGCGCAAGGAAGAGCCGCGGCTGATGGACAGCCTGCACCGCGCGGACGGCTTGTCCTTCTTGGACAAAGGCATGGTCCTGGCCTTTATGTTCGCTACGGTCGGGGCGAGTAAAGGGTTCGTCTGGGCCTGGGGACCGGTCATTTGGGGTCTTATCGGGGCAGTTGCCGGGTTCGTTCTAGGCATCGCGATCAACGGGCTTCTATATCTGAGGAAGCGCCGGAAAAGACGGACCGCGATCCTCAAGGGGAACCGAGGGGACGTCATCCTGGTGGTGACCTGCGAAGAGGATAAGACCTCGATTGTGACCGATATCCTGTGGGACCACAAGGCGCTCGGATTGGCCAAAACGAAATAATCCACATCGAAACGGGAGGTGATGCCATGCATGCCGGAAATTGGTTTGCCTATTCCAGCGCCGCAGCGGCCGTCGCCGCGCTGATTTTTTCGCCAAAGCGACTAACCGGGAAGGAAATTTATATCACGTATTTCGTCATGATCGCGCTCACGATCTATACCGATCTCTCATTCGGTTTGCTGCTCGATCTCTACGATTTTATCAATCCCGACGTGTCTCTGTCCGATCTCATCCTGCAGATCGCGCTCCCGCCTACCGCCGGCGTATTGGCTTTGAACTTCATGCCGTCGGGTCCAAAGCTGTTCGTGCTTTATCTAGTTGCAGCAGTCGCCGCGGCTCTCTTTTTCGAATGGCTGTCGATCAAGACGGGGTATCTGGTGTATAAAGGGTGGTCGCTTTACTATTCCAGTGCGGTTTACTTTCTTGGCCTGCTGTTCTTGCGATGGCATCTTCGTTTTATGCGTAAAGAAGGCTGACAGCTTTATTGGACACGGACTTCACTCCGGCAAGCGCGGAGTGGAGTCTTTTTTGCGCGGAAGAACGACTTTTAGGGGGATTGTAATGTTTGTTTTTCATGCGATAATGTTCTAAAAGAACATGGGTTTATGGGCAAGATGAATTTACCAGCGCGCGGGGAGAATGACGTCGATGAAGAAGCTTATGCCGAGAAGGACGCATATCCGCATTTTCTTGGGCTCGTGCCTGCTGTTCGTCCTCGTCTCCGTGCCCGTCGTGTTTTTTATGACTCGGCAGTTCTCGATTTTCGCATTGAACCAGATCGACAAGGTGAACAAGACCGAGATTACGCATTCCCGGGACAATGCAGCCTTCATCCTCGATAAAATGATCGCCTACGGCTTCACCATGTACGCCGACAAAAGCGTGCAGGCTTGGATGACGGCCGATGCGGAGACGCAGGACCACGAGATCGAGGCGATCGCGGCGGCGGCCAAGTACAGGACGACCGAGCCTTTTCTGAAAAACGCGTACCTGCTCAATATGCGTACCGAGCACGTGATCGACATCGCATACGGCATTACTTCGTTCGCCGATTTTGACGACCAGGACATTTTGCGGCTTGCGAAGACGCCGGCCAAGGCTTACCAGCGCTTTTTCGTTCATCGTACGTCCGGTACGCGTTCGCTGGCGCTGATGATCCCCACCGTGCCGTCGGGCCAGCCCTCGTACGGTTATTTGGTGCTGCTGCTCGACGACGCGCTGATGAAGCAGTATTTGCTCAAGGAAAACAAGGGTGCGGGGTTTATCTCCTTTATGCTCGACGAGGAAGGGCGGCTGATGCTCGGTCCGGATGAAGAGGGGGCCGCGTCGGGAGCGGCGGAGGCGTCCGGATCGAGCGAGGGGCTGTACAAGGAGCTCGCGTCTCGCGCTTCCGGCGCTTCCGGCAGCTTCAAGCAGCGATTCGAAAAGGAATCGTGGTCCGTACAGTACGCCAGGATCGAGCCGCAGGGCTGGACCCTTTATCAGATGGCCAAGCTGGAGGGAATCAATGCGGACTTTTACGCGTTCCGCACCAAGCTGATGATTGTGCTGGCGGGACTGGTAGCGCTGCTTCTTGGCATCCTGTTCTGGAATTCGAGGCGTACCTATAAGCCATTCTCCCAGTTGGCGAGCCAGTTGGAGACCAAGCTCGGACCGTCGCTGCAACGCAGGCAGGACGAGGGCCCGCTGGCCGAGCACAGCGTCATCCGGTACGGCATCGAGATGCTGGAGAGCCGGATGGTGGAGCTCGACTCTTCGATGCGCGAGCACCGGGACGTCATCAAGTCGGAATACCTGCGTCAGTGGATTCTTCAGGGTAAGCTGATTCCGCCTGTCGAGCAGTATTTGCGGGAGCACTCGGAACTGTTCGCGTACGGGAACCTGTATATCGGCGTGATCCGCATCGACGGGTACAGCGCGTTTCAGGAGAAGTACGAGTTTGCCTCGCGCAAGCTGATGAAGTACGCGATGGGCAACATCGAGGAGGAGATTCTGCGGCGGAACGGAGGCGCCGAGGCGGTGGACCTGGGAAGCGACCATGTCGTGCTGCTGCTCTCCGGGGACGGGGTACAGGCGGCGCGATTGACTGGACTGCTCGAGGAAGCCAAGTCGCAGATCGACCGGTGGACGCAGATTCGGGTGACGGTTGCCGTCAGCGAGGCGCGGGCGTTCGGCGACGATATCCGGGCCGCGTACCAGCACATTCTCGAGCTGACGATGCTCAAGTTCGTTTCAGGCGAGGACAAGATCTATCTGGAACGCGATTTTGAAAATTATATGCGCAGCGTGCAGCCCCTGCCGGACGACCAACTGCTCGACGAGTTGATCAAAAGCGTGCGCATGGGCAAAGCCGACGAAGCCGCCGCAGGGTTGGATCGCTTGTTCGCCCATATGCAGACGATGCACTATGCGCAGAGCAAGATTCAGCTGTCGCTTATGCTGTATACGCTGTTCAAGACGTTCAACAAGCTGCCGTCGGTCTCGTCGATCGAGGGGATCGAGAGCATTCTCGAGTCGTTCGATACGCTGACGGGCGTACGGGCATGGCTCGAGCGCGAGCTGCTCGTCATTGTCGAGGAGCTGAGCAGCAAGAAGGGAGCGAGCCGGCGGGACGAGATCGTGAGGGATATCGTGGACTACGTGCGCAACCACCTGCACGATCCGATGCTCACGATCGAGGAGATCTCAGAGCATGTCTCGCTCTCCTCCCGGCACGTGAGGCAGCTGTTCAAGGAGTCGCTGGACGTGACGTTGTCCGAATACATCCTGCAGGAGCGAATCGCCAAGGTCAAGGAGCTGCTGGCGACGACGGACTGGACGGTCACGGACATCGGGGAGCGCGCGGGCTTCCAGACGAAGAGCCACTTCTTCACGATCTTCAAGAAAGCGACAGGATTGACGCCCACCCAATACAGGGACACGCTGGGGGGATAGGGGCAGGGGGAAGCGATTTGGGCAAGGCAAAGCGAGTAAGGCGTAGATGAGAGACATAGATGTAAAGTGGAACGTCAGGGGAGCGTCGCGCTTCCCGCCAGGACATAGGTGACACAAGCAAGTTAAAGCGAACGGGTAAGGAGCGAGCCGCTCTTCAAGTCATGTGAATGACTTGAAGAGCGGTTTTTGACATGAAGTCCACAAGATTGGGACTATCGGACGTAGGGCGGGGCGAAAAAAACTGCGTTTGTACATGTATTTTCTGCCGATCAACAGCACGTGATGAACTACCTGCAAATGTGCAGGTAAATGCAATGCACAAGCCTGAAATCGGGCTGATAGACGAAAATACATGCGCTTTTGCATCTTTTCTTCTCGAAAGGGTCGGCATCGCCAAAATTAGATGTATATTTGCAGGCTTTATGGCGAAGGAACGACGCGGGCAGGCATTAGGCCGGCTCATCCGAATGGCTGTCGGATGATTGGGCAGGTTGGCGAGTTGAAGCGGACGTGTAACGGTTCCTCTCGAATGATCGGACGATCTGCGGTCGGAAGCAGCACGATGGGCGACACGAGCGGGGACCGGCAGGCCGAAGGGATAGAGGGGAGAAATTTAGCCCTGTTTTCCGCGGTATTTCCCGTTTTCGAACCCGATCTCCGCATTCAATACCTTGACGAATCCGCGCCGCCGCGGGCTTTTTCCGTATGCAGAACGCCGCTTCCGCCCCATTTCCTCAACCAGAACTATACAGACCGTTCGGACCGGACCTAAGCTTGGGACATCGCCAATCAAACGCAGCCAGCAGGAGAGGAGAAGGGATTCAAGGTGCCCATCGTAAGAGAAATCGTACGCAACAAATATTTATACGTGCTCGCGCTGCCCGGTCTGTTGTTCCTGATCGTATTCGCTTACGTACCCATGGCCGGCCACCTGATCGCGTTCAAAAAATATCGGCTTGCCGACGGATTATGGGGGAGCGAGTGGGTCGGTTTCGACAATTTCAAATTTTTCTTTATGAGCAGCGACTGGTACAAAGTGACGTTCAACACGGTGTTTTTGAACGGACTGTTCATCGTCTGCGGCCTCGGAATCGCACTGCTACTGGCGATTTTCCTGAACGAGATCCACAGCCGGCTCTACAAGAAGATTGCGCAGTCGCTCATTTTCCTGCCCTACTTCATCTCGTGGCTGGTCGTCAGCATGATGACGTTCGCCTTCCTCAATACGACGGACGGCATCCTGAACCGCTTGCTGATCGACAACGGGATGGACCCGCAGAACTGGTACCTGAAGCCGGGCATCTGGCCGGGCGTGCTGACGTTCATCTATGTGTGGAAATTCGCGGGCTACTACTCGATTATTTTCCTCGCGGCGATCACGGGCATCTCGGGCGAATATTACGAGAGCGCCAAAATCGACGGAGCGACAAGGTTCCAGCAGATCATCCATATTACCATTCCGCTCATCCGCAACGTGCTGATCGTGCTCGCGCTGCTCGGCGTCGGACGGATCTTCTACGGCGACTTCGGCATGATCTACGGCATCGTCGGCGATACGGCGCCGCTGTATCCGACGACGGACGTCATCGACACGTATTCGTACCGGGCGCTGCGGCAGCTGGGCGACTTCAGCAAGTCATCGGCCATTATCATGTACCAGTCGGTGATGGGGCTTGTGACGATCGTCATCTTCAACGCCATCGCCAGACGGATCGACAAAGACTCCAGCTTATTTTAGATTCTGAATTTGTCCAATAGAAAGGCGGCATCCACGCATGGAAAGCTCCATCACCCAAGCGCAATCCGGCAAGCTTGGCCGAGCCGGAAAGGCCATGAAGATCAAGGCGGACCGCTCCCCGTCGGAGAGGGCGTTCGTGGGCTTCATCTACGCCTTCACCGGGCTGTTCGCGCTCGTCTGCCTGCTGCCATTCTGGATCGTGGCGATCAATTCGTTCGCCGACGAGTCCGCGATCAAGCGTTACGGCTATCAGCTGATTCCCAAAATTTTCTCCACCGGCGCCTACGAGTTCCTGTTCCGCGGCAAGCAGGTGGCCAGCAGCTACATGGTCTCGACGACCGTCACGGTAGCCGGCACCGCGCTCGCCGTGCTGATCACGGCGATGTACGCTTATGTGCTCGCGCATCCGAAAGTAAAGTACCGCAGCGCGCTGTCCTTCCTGACTTACTTTACGATGATATTCGGCGCGGGTCTGGTCGGCTTCTACATCCTGATCGCCAACTGGCTCCATCTGAAAGATACGCTCTGGGCGCTCATACTGCCGTACCTGCTCAACCCGTTCTTCGCCTTCATCATGGTGTCGTTTTTCCGGACGCTGCCCTACGAGATCAACGAAGCGGCGACCGTGGACGGCGCGAACGACCTGCGGATCTTCTTCGGCATCATCCTGCCGATCTCGAAGCCGGTCATCGCGACCGTGGGCCTGTTCTACGCGCTGCAATACTGGAACGACTTTTTCCTCGCGCTTCTGTTCATCGACGATTACAAGCTGCATCCGCTGCAGATCATGATCCGCCAGCTCATCTCCAACATCAACATCGGCGCCTATGTCGGCGGCAGCCAGACGAACTACGGGCAGCCCCTGCCGACCTACAGCGTCCAGCTGGCGACCGTATGCGTCACGATCGGCCCGATCTTCCTGCTGTATCCGTTTATTCAGCGATATTTCGTCAAGGGCATTACAATCGGCGCGCTGAAAGGTTAGTCTTGATTCGGAGCCATCCGGTTGAGAATAGATCACCACCACTCTAGGAGGTCACAGAATGAAAACTAGAAAAAGCCTGACCGCGCTCATGATCGCTTCGGCCTTCGCGGCTACGCTCGCCGGCTGCAGCTCCAAAGCAAACGAATCGGACACGGGCAACGCGGGCAACGCTTCGTCCTCCGCCCCGGCCTCGTCCGCTGCCGCATCCGAAGGGAGCAAGGCGACCAAGCTGGATCCGGTGACGCTTAAAATCGTCATGCCGGGCGACCGGCCCGCGGATATGGACGTCATTATCAAGGAAGCCGAGAAGCGCATGGCCGACAATATCAACGTCAAGCTCGACCTGGTGTTCGTGCCTTGGTCGGATCTCGCGCAGAAGACGCAGGTCATGCTCGCATCGGGCGAAAATGTCGACTTGATTTTCGACGCCCCGTGGCTGCATATGGAGCAGATGATCAGCGCGGGTTACTACGAGCCGATGGACGATCTGCTGCAGCAGTACGGGCAGGACGCGATCAAGGTCCGCTCGCAGCAGATGTTCGACGCCAACAAGTTCCAGGGCAAGATCTACGGCCTGCCGCTCGGCAACACGCACCTGGCCGGCCGGACGTATCTGGTCCGCAAGGACCTGCGCGAGAAATACGGGCTGCAGCCGATCAAGACCTACGACGAACTGATCCAATACGCTTATAAAGTCAAAGAAAACGAAAAGGACGTCATCCCGCTGCTCGCTTACGGCCAGGGCGCCTCGACGGACCAGGCCTGGGGCGCATTCCGGGAATACATGGAATACCCGCAGTACATCCGTTCCGACGCGCTCGGACAGAGCCTCGTGCTCTACTACAAGAACAACGACGGCAAGGTTTACAACCTGTTCGACGAAATGGAGCCTACGATCTGGTCCTGGATCCAGGACGCCCGGAAGCTGTACACGGACGGTCTGATCCATCCGGACGTGCTGGCGCTCAAGGACATCGACTCGGTCATCAACTCCGGCAAGGTCGGCGCGGCCGTATACAACGAATTCGGCGTTCCGTCCAGCCTGAACACGGCGCTCGCCAAGAACGTTCCCGGCGCGGAGCTGGAGGCGGTCACCTTCGTGAAGATGGAGAAGGGCGCGAACATCACCAACTTCAAGCAGGCGAACTTCCAGGCGATCCCCAAAGTGAGCAAAAACAAAGAGCGCGCCATGATGTTCCTCAACTGGACCGCGCAAAAGGAAAACTACGACCTGCTCGCCTACGGCATCGAAGGCAAAAACTACGAGGCGGTCGGCGACGACCAGTACAAGCAGATCGGCACCGACTACTCGTATTTCCCGTACGCGTGGGTTTGGAATCCGACGACGGACCGACTGAACGCCGGTTTTGACGAAGAAACGATCAAGCACTACCAGTTCAACAAGGACGCCGCCAACCTGACGCCGAGCATCCTCACCGGCTTCTCGTTCGATCCGACGCCGGTCATGAACGAGATCTCGCTCTACAATGCGACGGAGGCCAAGTACTACAACTCGCTGTTCGACGGCGTCACCGATCCGGACAGCACGTGGGCTTCGCTGAAGAAGGAAGGCGCGGCCAACGCCAAAAAGATCCAGGTCGAGCTGCAGAAGCAGATCGACGCCTTCCTGGCGCAGAAGAAGTAAGATTCGGGCACCTATCGTTTAAGCGCACGGCGGCAGGGCATTCGGCAGCATCTCGCACCGGATGCCCTCCGCATTTGAACAGGGATCGGCGGGATGAATGCATGACTCGCGAGGATAAAACTTGCGCGGCGACGGTCGTCGCGGTAAACGGCATCGAGGGGGTGAGGCTGGAAAACGGATGGCTGAGCGCCGTAATCCTGGTAGGCAAAGGCACCGATGTTTGGGAGCTGACTTACAAGCCGTTGAACTTGCAGCTGTTGATGAAGACGCGGGCCGGCTTGTCGCTCTGCGAAGGGAGGGATTTGAGGAAAAACAGACTGACGCATTACGCCGAAGACTACCCGGGCGGATGGCAGGAGATTTTGCCGAACCGGGCTTCCTTCGAAGGCGGGCGGCAGGAAGTCGGGCGGGACCGGGAAGGCGAGGCGGCGGGAGTGCCCTGGGATTATGCCGTCGAAGAGGACGGCGGTTCGTGCGTGACGCTGCGCTGTCGGCTCACGCTTCCGTACACGCCGCTGGCGGTGGAAAAGACGCTCTCGCTGGCAGCGGGCGAAAGCGTTCTGCGCATCGCCGAGCGCGTCGTCAACGTCGGGCGGGATGACGTCCATTTTATATGGACGCATCATCCGGCATTCGGCAGCCCGCTGGTGGGCGAGGGGGCCGAGATCTTGCTGCCGAAGGGCAGCCGCGCGTTTAACGTGGTGCGGTACGAGCGTGAACGGGAAACGACGCCTGCAGCGAGCTTTGAAGAAGCGGTGGATGCGGTTCGTTTGCCGAGCGGGAGCAACAAGGACCTGCGAGCGGTGGACCCGCCGGCGCCGGACGGGGAAGCCTGCTATATGCCGCTAAAAAACCTGGAAGAGGGTCTCGCGGGCATCTATCAGCCGGCGTTGAACGTGAGGTTGCTGCTGGAGTGGGACCATCTCTTATTTCCATGTCTCCGTTACTGGTCGAACAACGACGATGATCTGTACACGGTGGCGCTGGAACCGTCGACATCATGGTACTCGGATATCGGGGATTGCGTGCGCCACGACAACTGCATCACGTTGGCCCCCCGAGAGGAACGGCGGTTCTGGTTAAACATGCGCGTAGAGCAGCCGTAGGGCATTTTGGGCGTGCGCACAAGTGAAGCTGCCTCGCCGGAAGCTGAGAGCACCAAGCGTGTAGCACGCGAGCACCCATAGCGGCATTCCGTGCCGCTAAGTGCCTCCCCGGCGGCTCGCCAGCCCTCCGCCACGGAGCCGACGCGCTCCGATGGCATCATTCGCAAGCGCTTTCTCCGGCAATCGGTAGCACCCATTTCATGAGGAGGTTAACCGAAAATGAGCATGAGAACGAACAAACTAGCCGCGCTTACTCAAAAAGCCGTCTGCAGCCTGCTGCTCTGCGCGCTGGCGCTGGGCTACTGGCCGGCCGCCGACAAAGCCGCCGCAAGCGGCGAGGAGGTACTTGTTAACTGGCTGAAGCAGGATATGGATACGGGGTTCGACGGCGGCGTCAGCCCGTTTGTGTACGATGCGAACATAGCGGGAACTTCACAGTCCGTGGTGCAGGTGAGCGGAAACAATGCAATCGAGTTCCGCGATGCTTCGCTGGGCTCGAACGCAGGCAGCTACTTTTACTATCAGCTGTCGAGCGGAGCGCTCCTATCGCGGATCAACGCGATCTACTCGCTGCCGACGGGGGCGGAGCCGGTGGAGTTCGTATACGAATACCGGCTCAGGCGCAGTGCGGCGAGCGACAAGCCGGTCAATGCGGACATTTACAGCCAGCTGCAATTCGGCAATTACGACAACGTGCTGGTCCCGCGGTTTCCGGTACCCGACAAGCAAACGATCACGGGAACGGCGGCTTATCTCAATACGACGCCGAACGAACTGAAGACGGTTAACGATCACGATATCGCATCCTACCGGTTCCAGATCGTGCCGAACGGCGGGCAACGACTCGTCAGCTCGATCAAGATCGCCTTTGGCGTCCGGGTCAACACCGGCGGCACCGACGAAGCGATCGTCGTCGACGACCTGGCGGTGTACGAGGCGACGCACGATGCGGCCGTGGATACGGAAGCGCCGACGGCGCCTACCGGCCTGGCCGTCGCGGCCAAGACCGATACGAGCGTCAGCCTCTCGTGGACGGCTTCGACAGACAATGTCGGCGTGAACCGCTACGATGTTTATCAGGACGGCCAGCTCGCAGGCTCCGCGCCCGGAACCGCAACGAGCTACAGCGCCGTCGGCCTGACGCCGAACAAGACCTATCAATACACGGTCAAGGCGCGTGACGCGGCCGGCAACGCATCAACCCAGAGCGCTGCGCTGGCGGTAACGACCAACCCGTCTGCGTCGGGATTGCCGGAACCGTTCGGCGACCGCGATGTCGGCACCGTCAACGTAGCGGGCAGCGCGAGCTATGCGGCTGCCGACGGCACGTTTACGGTGAAAGCCTCGGGGGCAGACATCTGGGGCACGGACGACGCGTTCCACTACGTATACCGGCCGTGGACGGGCGACGGCCAGATCGTGGCGCGCGTGGGCGAGATGACCAACACGGTCGCCTGGACCAAGGCGGGCGTCATGATCAGGGCCAATATAACAAGTCAATCACCGCATGCGTTGATGGCCGTGTCGCCGACGAACGGGGTCATTTTCGAGGATCGCCTGACGCAGGGAGGGGCCACGGTGCTGACGTCGGGCACCAAGTCGCCGGCGCCTTATTGGGTGAAGCTGACGCGCGTAGGCAATGTCATCAGCGGTTACGAGTCTTCTGATGGGGTCGCCTGGAATCTCGTCAAGCGAGAGGCCGTCAACCTGCCCGAGACGGTATACATCGGCCTGGCGCTGACAAGCCACGACGCCAACAGGCTCAGCACGACGAAGTTCGACCATGTCGCGGTGGGCGAGGTTCCGCCGGCGGACAGCAATTACGCGCCGTTCCCGGGCACGCTCGAGACGCGCAAGCAGTGGCTCTGGAACAAGACGAAGTCGATGTCCGAGATGGGCGGCGTACCCAACATCGCGCAGATCGCGGCGCAGCTCGTGGACAATCAGAATGTCGCCGTCAACCTGCAGAAGCTGGACACGATGTTCCAAACCTACGACTGGGAGCAGTACAAGACGGTCAGCAAAATGTACGCCTACTTGCTCGCCGGAGACAAGATGGATAGCACGATGATCGGCCACGTGAAAAGCTACTTCGCGGGTTATGCGTACGCGAAGCTTCCGCAGACCGAGAACCTGCGGATGAGCAATTATACGGCGGGCTATCTGGTCGGCCAGCTGCTGCCCGACGTCGTCGACCTGAACGGCGCGTCCGGCGCGGCGCTGAAGAGCGCGAACCGGGCCAACATCGAGGAAATGCTCGATGCGGCGGTCCGCGGCGGCTGGGCGGAGTACGAGAGTCCGGAGTACACGTTTATGACGTATTTTTGCCTGAACGCGCTCTACCAGTATTCGGACGAACCGGACTTCAAGCAAAAGGTCAAGATGGCGATGGACGTCATGTGGTTCGAGTGGGCGAACGACTGGATCGACGGCAACTTCATCTCCAGCACGAGCCGGTCCAAGGGAGACGCCACCTCCGCCAACGACCCGACCTGGAGAGGCGCCGACCATACGCTGCTGTCCTGGATGTACTTCGGCGCGCATCGCGCGCAGCAGGGATTCGGCGACACGGACGCGGGCGTGCCGGCAGCCTATCGGCCGTTTCTGGAATACGTCGGCATGGTGCTCGCGCCTTCGATGAGCTATACGCCGCCTGCCATGGCGGTTCGAATCGGACAGAAGACCGACAAGGATTACGAGTCCCGCAAAACGAACCTGCAAAATTCCAGCGGGCGCGCGATGAACGTCTATCGCCAGGCTTACGTGAAGCCGACCTGGGGTCTCGCCACCGAGGTGACGTACAACCGGGTCGACAACTGGATCGAGAACATGCAGGCGGTGCTGCGCTGGCAGTCCGACAAACCCGACAGTCTGTTCCGAATCAACGCGGACCAGGGCAACAGCCCGATCGGCAACTACGACCAGATCGAGAATCACCGGATCATGCAGGACGGCAAGACGGCGGTGGGCGTCTACAAATCGCTGAGCGGAGCCGGCGCGACCGATAACTACCTGAACGCCATGTTCCCGGATACGGGGTCGATCCTCGCGAAGGAGGAACAGGGCGGCTGGGTGTTCGGCAAGACAGGTCCGATGTACTTCGCCTTCAAGATGATTAAGCCGTACGCCTGGTATACGCAGTCGCCGACCGATCCGTCCAACAAGGTGAAGACGACGACACAGCTCCATCCGACCGCGCAGCTGTCCTACAGCTACAACATCCTGCGCAGTCAGGCGGACAAAAACGGCTGGGTGCTGGAGACGGCGGGAGCCTCCGAATATGCAGACTTCGCGGCCTTTAAAAACGCCGTCTTGATGGGCACGACGGTCGACAGCTCGCATATCGACGAGAACAATCCGCGGCTGATCTACACGAATCTGAGCGGCGATACGATGGACATCACCTTCGACCGTGCTTCCGGCGCCTACGCCGGCACGCACAAGGTGAACGGCCAGCCGATTGACTATGCGGCGTTTAAGCTGTTCGATACGCCATGGCTGCAGCAGGAGCGCGGCGCCACGACGTTTACGGCGACCGAGGGCAATGAACGGCTGACCTACGACTTCGGCAGCTGGACGATCGCAGCCAGCGATCCGACCGCGCAGGTGCCGGTCTCCGGCGTGGCGCTCGGCGCTTCGGCGCTGACGGTAGGTGCGGGGAAAAGCGCCGCGCTGACCGCGGTCGTCTCGCCCGCGAACGCATCGAACAAGAAGGTGCTGTGGAGCTCGAGCTCCCCGTCCGTTGCCACGGTCGGCGCCAGCGGCACGGTGACGGGTATCGCGCCGGGCAGCGCCGTTATTACCGCGACGACGGAGGACGGTGCTTTTACGGCGACCGCCGCGGTCACCGTTACCGCCGAGCCGCTGTTCCAGGATACGTTTGCCGGGGGCCTCGGCAATTGGGATCTGTTCGGCAGCACGGCTTGGGAGATCCAGGGCACCGGGCAGGCGGCCGTGCTGAAGGGCACGACGACGTCGACCGGTCCTCAGCGGGCGGTGACCAAGACGTCCGTCCTCCCGTACAGCGCGCAGAATTATACCTTGTCCTTCGGCGCCGAGTCCGACCGGTTCCGGGCGTTGTTCCGTTATTCCTCAAGCACGAACTATTACTTCTTGGAGTTCAAAAATACGGATACCGTCGAGCTGTGGAAATATGCGGGCTCCTCGACGCCGGCGCAGGTGGGGACGACCGTCGATATCGGCAGCGTCATTCCGGGCTTCGATATGACGGCGCATCATGCGTATGAGATCAGAATCGACGGCAGCGCGTTCAAGCTGTCGATCGGCGGCGTGACAGTGACGACGTTTACCGACGCTTCGCTGACCGCCGGCGGCATCGGGTTTTCGGTCAAGGGAGCGGGCACGACGCCCGTGCAGCTGCTCGTGGACGACGTGACGGTCATGCCGAACGTGTAATGCAGCAGCGATCCGCCGCTTGTGCGTCCCAGGACGCAGCGCGCGTGTAACGAATTCGAAACGGAGCCAGCATGCCGTCGACGCGCAGCGCGTCGGGGGCATGCTGCAATGCCGTTGCAGCTCGAGTCATCAACTCATTTACCAAAGCGGAGGTTCTAGTCCGATGCAGCAAACACACAACAAAAGCACACTTGAGTACCGTATATCCGGCGCGGACGACCGGTTCAGCGCCACGCTTGCCGTCGAGGTTCAAGAGGCGGGCGTCGAGCTCGTGCATTTGAAAATAACTGCGGACCGTCCGGGCATCCCGCCGGCGATCCGGCTGTCCTGGAAGCGTCCGATCGTCGATGTCCAGGGCGTCTGGCATCCGAACGGCTACCGGAACCGCGGGCTGTCGCCGGACTGGTTCGCCGGCTTCCGCAGCAATGCCGCAAGCTCCGCGCCGGTCGTCTGCCTATTCGGCGGGGACGGGCGCAGCCGCATGACGTTCGCTTTTTCCGATACGCTGAACCCCGTCGTCTGCAAAGCAGGCGTCCATGAAGAGACAGCCGAATTCCACTGCTCGGTGACGCTGTTCGAGGAGCCGGGCGCCCCGCTGGACCGTTATGAGGCGACGCTGCGGATGGACCTGCGCGAGCTGCCTTACTATGACAGCCTGAACGAAGTGCAGCGATGGTGGAGCGGGCTTCCCGGCCTTGCTCCTTCGCCGGTGCCCGCGGCGGCGCGCGACCCGATGTACTCGACCTGGTACAGCCTGCATCAACATCTGACGCCGGAAGCGATCGAGACGCAATGCCGCGAGGCCGCGGCGCTGGGCTGCGGGACCGTAATTGTGGACGACGGCTGGCAAACGGCGAACAACGAGCGCGGGTACGCGTATTGCGGCGACTGGGAGGCTTGCGCGGAGAAGATGCCGGACATGGCGGCCCATATCGAGCGCGTTCATGCGCTGGAGATGAAGTACATGCTGTGGTATTCCGTGCCGTTTGTCGGCGTGCATAGCCGGACTTGGGAGCGGTTTGGCGGCAAAATGCTGTACACGGTCGAGGAGCGCGGCTGGGGTATCGTCGACCCGCGGTTCCCGGAGGTACGCGAATATTTGATCGGCATCTACGAGCGGGCGATGCGCGAGTGGAAGCTCGACGGCTTCAAGCTCGACTTCATCGACAGTTTCAACCTGCCTCCGGATCGAGAGCTCGCGTTCGGGGACGGACGCGACTTCGATGCCGTGCCGGAGGCGGTCGATCGCCTCATGTTGGATATTATGGCGAGGCTCTCCGCGATCGATCCGGACGTGATGATCGAGTTCCGCCAAGCCTACGTAGGCCCCTATATGCGCAAGTACGGCAATATGTTCAGGGCGGCGGACTGCCCGAACGACGCGGTCGAGAACCGCTTGCGGACGCTGGATATCCGTCTGCTGTGCGGCGAGACGGCGGCCCACGCCGACATGCTCATGTGGCATCTCGACGAGCCGGCCGAGAGCGCGGCGCTGCAGCTGATCAACGTTTTGTTCGCGGTGCCCCAAATTTCCGTGCGGCTCGATCGCTTGCCAGCCGCTCATGCGGAGATGGTTGCATACCTGCTCACTTTCTGGAAGGAACACCGGGACGTTCTGCTGGACGGACACTTGGAGCCGCATCAACCGGAATTGCTGTATCCGCTTGTCGTCGCGTCTAACGCATTCAAGCTGCTTGCCGCCGTCTATCAGCCTCGCACGATCGTTCCGCTGAACCGCGAGCTGCCGCAGACGGTCATCCTCGTCAACGGCACGCGGGCCGACGGCGTGTATGTGGAGACGACAGGTGAGCAGAGCGAATGGGAAGTGGAGATCCGGGATTGCCGGGGAAAAACGGTGGAGCGTTCCGTGTGGGCGCCACGTGCAGGTGTTGAGCTGGTGAACGTGCCGCCGGCCGGCCATGCGACGTTGACGCGGAAGTAGGAAAGGCAGCTGCGACAATGCGACTTTTCACCGGGTATATCGTTCTCCGCTCCGGTGTTCCGGCCGAGTTCTATCCGATAAACTGGCTACTGTAAGCACTTTCAAAGCGAAGGTGCGCCATACGCAGAGAGACAGAGAGAAGGATAGGAGGATTACCGCATGGAGCTCGCAACCCCCGGCACGGCCGCCGGAGAGACGACGGGCAAGACCGCCGGCAAGACGGAACGAACGAGGCTGAAGGCGGGGCCCGGATTCCGCCGCATCTGGAAGTTTAAGCTGCTGTACGTGCTGCTGCTGCCCGCATTGCTGTGGGTGCTCGTCTTCGACTACCTGCCGCTGTACGGCGTCAGCATCGCCTTTATGGATTACAACGTCATCCAGGGCTTCTCGGGCAGCCACTGGGCGGGGCTCAAGCACTTCCGCGCGCTGTTCGAGTCGGAGATGTTCGTCCACGCGTTCAAGAACACGCTGCTCATCAGCCTGTACAAGATGATCAGCGGCTTCGTCGCCCCGATCCTGCTGGCGCTCGCGCTTAACGAGATCCGGACGCGCTGGTTCAAAAAGACGCTGCAAACCGCGGTGTACCTGCCGAGATTCGTATCGTGGGTCGTCTACGGCGGCATCATCACGCTGCTGCTGTCCCCGGAGACCGGCATCGTCAACAAAGTCATTAGCCTCTTCGGCGGCACGCCCGCTTACCTGCTCGTCGAGCCCGCGTACTTCCGCACGATCCTCGTCGTTACCGACGCCATGAAAGAGATGGGCTGGGCCGCCATCATCTACATCGCCGCGATCGCCGGCCTGAACCCCGAAGTGTACGAAGCGGCCGTCGTCGACGGCGCCACGCGCTTCAAGCGGATCGTGCACGTCACGCTGCCCGGCATCGCCTCTACGATCATCGTCATCTTCATTCTGAGAGTCGGATTCGTCATGAGCGCCGGATTGGACCAGGTCATCAACCTGTACAACCCGATGGTGTTCGAAGTGGGGGACATCCTCGACACCTATATTTACCGTATCGGCATCGAGCAGTTCAACCTCAGCCTGGCCGCCGCCGCCGACGTGATCAAGGGCGTCATCGGTCTGGCGCTGGTGCTGGCCGCCAATCGCATCGCCAAGCGGATCGATTCCGATTCCGGCATTTTCTGACGAAGGAGAAGACGACAGATGAAGCTCACAAGAGGCGAATCCGCCTTCGCGACGACCAACTATATCGTACTCACGCTGCTCACGCTGGTGATCGTGCTTCCGTTCTGGTACGTCATCACGGTATCGATCACGCCCTACTCCGAATTCAGCGCCAAGGACGGCATGGTCCTGTTCCCGACGTCCTTCAGCTTCGAGTATTACACTTATCTGCTGAAAAAAGGCTCGCTGATCTATCACGCCTACGGCAATACGATCCGCAATACGGTCGCGGGCGTGCTGCTCGCCCTGTTCCTGACGACGACCGTCGCCTACGCGCTGGCCGAGAAAAGGCTGCCGGGCCGCAAGGGCATCATCTTGATCTTCGTGTTCACGATGCTGTTCAAGGGCGGCATGATCCCCACCTACATTACGATCCAGCAGCTCGGCCTGCTGAACACGAACTACGTGCTCATCCTCGTGATGGCGTTCAGCGCCTTCAACATGATTATCATGAAGTCGTTTTTCGAGAGCATCCCCGAGAGCTTGAGAGAGTCGGCGTCCCTCGACGGCGCCTCGGAGTTCCGCATCCTGCGGCAGATCATTCTCCCGCTGTCGATGCCCGCCATCGCGTCCGTCGGCCTGCTCTACATGGTCGTCTACTGGAACGACTTCTTCAGCGCCATGCTCTACGTCTCGGACTGGAACAAGGCGCCGGTACAGCTCGTGCTTCGTTCGATCATCGCGAGCTCCAGCCTGCCGCCCGAGCTGCTCGAGACCGCGGGGCGCACGCCGCCGCCGACGGTCGGCATTCAGATGGCCGCCATCGTCATCGTCGCGCTGCCGATGCTCATCATCTATCCGCTCATTCAGCGGTACTTCGATCAGGGCATGATGGTCGGCTCGGTCAAAGGGTAGGGCAGTCGCAAACGCGCGGCTGGGCACTCACTTCGGTTTATCCCCCAAGGGTAAATATACAGCTCATTATTAGGAGGTCACTTGAACATGTCTCATCAGAAAAAGAAAAAGAAAAAGACGATCGGCCTGGCATCCGCCGTCCTCGTCGGCACGCTCGCCGTCGCGGGCTGCAGCAACGGCAATGGCGACAAAGGCGCCGCCTCGGAGAGCGCGTCGGCGCCGGCATCTTCATCGGCCTCGGCATCCGCTAGCGCATCGCCGTCCGGTTCCGCAAGCGCGTCGACGGAGCCCTACACGCTCAAGTGGCTGAAGGCGCAGGACATCTCCGTCCCTTACGACCCGGAGAACGACGTCGTCAAGCAGGCGATCGAGCAGAAGCTGAACGTCAAGATCGACGCCGAGATGGTCGACGTCCAGCAGTACAAGACAAAGCTGAACCTCAAGATGTCCAGCGAGGACATCCCCGACGTCGTGCGGATCGACTTCGCCGACGACTTCCAGAAGTACGCGCCGCTCGGCGCCTTCGTCGACCTGACCGACCTGATCAACGAACAGGACACGCCGAACATCATGCGCGAGGTGCCGCCCGAGGTGTTCGAGCAGGCGAAGGTGAACGGCCGCATCTACGGCATTCCGTATCAGGGCGGACCGGGTGCCGGCTATCGCTGGGATCTCGTCATGCGCAAGGATTACCTGGAGGCCGCGGGCGCTTCGGTGCCCAAGACGCTCGACGAGTACTACAACCTGCTGAAGAAGATCAAAGCGGACCACCCGGACGTCATCCCGCTGGGGGGCTACACGGCGCAGATCGGCCAGGTGAAGTTCGCCAACAACTCCTTCGACCAGATTTTCGGCGCGTTCGGCGTGACCCCGGGCTACTTCACCGAGACAGACGGCAAGTTCAGCAATTACGATATCGATCCGAGAATGAAGGACGCGCTGCTGTTCCTGCAAAAGATGTACAAGGAAGGCCTGATCGACAAGGAATTCGCCACGATCAAGGAAGAGCAGCTTCGCGCCAAGCTGTACAGCGGCAAGCTGTTCTCCTGGATGGGCTGGTGGTCCACGGCGAGCGATTACGATACGCAGGTCGAGACGAGCGAGCTGATCAAGAACAAGAAGCTCGGCGCGAACGAGAAGCTTCCCGACCAATCCAAGGAGCCGTTCAAGTATCTGTCACTGACTGGTTCGCTGACAGGCGCGGATGGCAAGGCGGTCGCTCCGGCAGGCGCGCCGTTCTCCCAGATGACTGCGATCAGCGCGAAGACGAAGGATCCGAAGAAAGTGCTGTCCATCATCGAGGAATCCCTGTCTCCCGAAAACCAGATGCTGACCGTCTGGGGCATTGAGGGCGAAGATTACAACATCGAAAACGGCAAGATGGTCACCGTCACGGATCTGCTCGATCCGACGACCAAGCAGGACAAGAATGGCCACTACCGCGGCACGCAGAGCTACCTGTTCGCGCCGGGATTGAACGGCTGGCCGCGTTACCTCGAGTCGCTGCCGCTGCGTTTCTCCCAATCGCTCGACGTCGCGATCAACAACCCGTACCAGATCACCGACGCGTCCAACTACCTCGACTCGCCGACCAAGGTCGCCAAGCTGGTCGAGCTCGATACGATGCGCGACTCGGTCTTCACGCAGATCATCATGGGCGGGGATATCAAGAAGTTCGACGACTTCGTCGAAAAGTGGAAATCCCAGGGCGGCACGCAAATTTTGAGCGAGCTCGAAGCTTCCTTCCAGAAGAAAGCAGGCAAGTAACAGCCTTTTGATCCGAAAAGTCCCCCGCATTCGCCAGTTGAAGCCGCGGGGGGCTTTAACTCTTGCCGAAGAAGGTGGTTGGACGAATGAGAAAAAGATATCGCAGCCTGTTCATGCTTCTCGTCGCAGCCCTGCTGCTCCCGTCATTGCCGGCAGCAGCAAGAGCCGAAGCGCCGGCACCGCTGTTTGAGGACAGCTTCGCCGGCGGACTCGGCAACTGGGATTTGTTCGGCAGTAACGCCTGGCAGGTTCAGGGCAGCGGCGCGGAAGCGCGCCTGACGGGCACGATCGCGGGCGGCAATCCCCAGCGCGCCATCGTGAAGCCTGCCAAGCTGTCTTACGCATCGACCGACTACAACCTGACCTTCGCGGCGCAGGGGGATCGCTTCCGCGTGATGTTCAGGTACGCGTCCGGGACGGCCTATTACTTCCTGGAATTTAAGAACACGAGCAGCGTGGAGCTGTGGAAGTATCCGAACTCCGCCACGGCCCAGCAGGTCGGCGCACCGGTGCCGATCGCGCAGACGCTGCCGGGTTTCAACGTGGCCGAGCGTCATCAATACAGCCTGGAGGTCAAGGGAAGCGAGTTCAAGCTGTCGATCGACGGCGCTCTTGTAACCGTATTCACTGACGCTTCGCTGGCAGCGGGGGGCGTCGGCTTCGGGCTAAGGAGCATCGGCCCGGCCGTTAATCTGAGTGTTGACGACATCGCGGTGCTGCCGATCGTCGCGGCACCGCCGGCATACGCGATCACGCATGCGCCGCTCTTGCAGGTGCCGTATAACGCGGATTTAGCCGTCTCATTTTCGGTGACGGACGCGACCTACGGGACGACGACGGCCGAGATCCACTATGGCTATGGAGACGAGGCGCCGGATCGGATCTTGTCCGCGGCGCAGCTTGGCAGCGGCGCGTTTTCCGGAACGATCCCGGGGACGGCGCGAGCCGACCTGATTCATTACTACATCGCCGCGCACAACGGGACGGGCGGCGAGGCGCGCTACCCGGCAACCGGCGAAGTGACGGTCGCCATCGGAGCAATCGAACCTTACGTCAACGACTTCGATAGCGAGACGGCGAATGCCGCGCCGCCGGGCTGGACCGTAGGCGGCGCGACGAAGGTGATTCAGCTGCCGGACGGCAACAAGGTGCTGAACCTGAACGGTTCGGGCAGCGCCAGGCTGAATCTGCCGATGTACCAGAACGCGGACAACTTTATCGTCAAGTTCAAGGTCAAGTACGAGCGCACGAGCACCGCGCTGCAAAATACGTGGCGTTTCCGCTACCGCGCGAAGGACGACAACAACAATAACGCGCTGGAGTGGGCGACGCACAATTCGAAGTACTTTATCATGCGGAAAACGACGCTCGGCGGCAACTATTATATCGCCAACTATGTGAAGTCGCTGCTCGACGAATGGCATGATTATGAGCTGCAGGTCAGCGGAATCACGCACAAGCTGTTCATCGACGGCGTCGAGACGGTGTCCGGCGAGGACTCCGATCCGCTCGCGCCGCTCAAGGGCTACTTCCAATGGAACGTCGTCGGCGGCATCAACCTGATGATCGACGACTTCTCGATCGAGCCGATGCTGCCCCCTTACGTCATCGACCTGCAGCCGTCGGGCAACTTCTCGGGCATCTACGCGCCGGGCGATACGCCGGGGCTGGATCTGGCGCTCGACGCGGGTGCGGCGGCGCATACGTTCAAGATCGATTACACCGTGCGCCGCGCCGACGGCGACAAGGCGGTGGTGGCCACTGGCACGCGTACCTATGATCTGGCAAAGTACGCGAACGAACGGGAGCTCATCCCCTTCGACCCGCAGCTCGTCGCGATCGGCACCTATGAGGTAACGGCGGACTTCGAGGTGGACGGCGTCGCACAACCGGGCAAGTCCAAGAAGATGCGGCTCGCGATCGCGAAGGAAGCCGCGCCGGTCCAGGGGATCGATCTGGACAACGAGAGCAAGTTCGGGCTCAACACCCACTACGCGCTCAACTGGAAGGACGACATCATCGACGGGGCCCGCAAGCTGGGGGCGCGAAGCCACCGCTCGGGCATCGTCTGGGAGGACGTCGACAAAAACGCCAAGGACGGCAGCGGCGCCCCCATTTACGATTACAGCCGGATCGATCCGACGCTCGACAAGCTGTTTTCCTACGGCTTCAACCAGATTACGGTGCTGTCGCTGGAGAAAAACGCAAACTACCAGGCGGGCATCGCCAATACGACCTCCTCGCTCAAGGCGATGGGCGACTTCGTGGCGAACACGGTCGCGAAGTACAAGGATCGCATCCGCCAGTGGGAGATGCCCAACGAGCCGGAGATTTTCTCCAAGCCGTATATTCCGGCGGAGTTCGTGCAGCTGCAGAAGGTCGCCTACCTGAACATGAAAAAGGCCGATCCCAACGCGATGCTGCTCGCGGGCGACCATACGTCCAGCGTGCTCAGCGTGCTGCCGAAGGAGCTCGAGCTCGGCTCGTACGATTTTGCGGACGCTTATTCTTACCACCCATATGTCTATAATGCGATGCCCGACGGCAATCTGCAGAAGCTGACGGACGGCGTGAAGGCACTCGTTAACGCATATGGCGGCTGGAAAGATTATTATCTCACCGAAGGCGGGTGGCCGACGGCGAGAAGCGGCTATCCTTCGGTATCGGAAGAGGTCCAGCGGGATTATATCGTCCGCGCCTTCCTGAACTACATGGTCACGGACCAGGTGAAGGCTTACGAATATTACGATTATAAAAACGACGGCACGGACGACCGGTACTACGATATTTTCTGGGGGATCACGGATAACGACGGCCGGCCCAAGCTGGCTTACACCGCGGTGAACCAGTTGATGACCGAGCTGGATCGCGCGCGGTATGTCGGCACCTGGAATACGGGGGATCCGAACGTCGCGGTCCAGGTATTCCTGAACGACGGAAAGCCCGTCGTCGTCGCCTGGAAGAAGGTCGACCACAAGGACGATCCGGCCGTCAAGCCGCCGACGAGCGAGATCGGGCTGCCGTTCGCGGCGGCCGGCGCCAAGGTGATGGACATCAATGGCGTGGAGCTGCCGGCGACGGCGGGAAGCGCCGGACTGCAGCTCGTCGTATCCGGTTCGCCGGTTTACGTGACGGGGGCGCCGGCCGAGTTCGTCTACGCATCTGCCGCGCAGCTGCTGCAGGTCAAGAAGCAGGAGGCGCTCGCCAAGCTGGCGCTGACGCGGACGGCGTCGAACGGGACGCTCGTCGACGCGGACGCGGCCGAGATCGCCCGGATCGCCGCCGCGCTGCAGACGGCGACCGGAGAAGCGTCGCCAGCCGTCGGACTAGAGCAAGGCATCAAGGATATATATGCCCTCATGGCGGAGATGGCCGGTCAGATCGAAGCGGGTGATCTGATCGCCGCGCCGGGATACGTGACGCTGGAGGCTTTGTACAACTACGCCGAGACCGCATCCGTCGCGCTGGCCTACGCCAAGGACGGCATCGGAGCGAACGCGCTCGATTATGCCGCTGCCACGCAGGCTGCGGACGCCGCCTTCCAGAGCAAAAAGGGGAGCGACAGCGTCATGCCGGTGTCCGCGTCGGCCGTGCTGCGCATGAACCGTTATGGTCGCTTGGCTGAAGCCGCGAAGGCGCGGGGCAGCTACGGCGAGAGCTACGCCTACAATCTGCTGGCGCGCGAATTCGTCGGCGCGGCGACGGCGATGATCGCCTCCGAGCCTGCGCAATTCATCGGCGTCATGGCGAACGTCACGCCAAGCGTGGCGACCGGCGAAGCGGGCTACGCGACGCCGCTGACGCTCTCGCTCGTGAACGATACAGACGCGCCGCAGCAGGTGAAGGCCAGGCTCAAGGTGCCGGCGGGCTGGACATCCGCCCAGACCGAGCCGGCCGAGGTCGAGCTTACGATTCCCGCGCATGACGCGGTAGATCGGATCTACAACGTAAACGTGCCGCAGTCCGCGATCAAGGGACGTTACGAGGTCGCGTTCGAGATCGAGCACGGCGGCGCGCTTTTCGATACGAAAAAGGTGGAGCTGACCGTCGAGGACGGCCTTGACGTGAGGCTGCTCCCGGTCGCGAAGACGATCAAGGATCTCGACATCGTCTCGGTGCAGCTGACCGGCACGTCGACGGCCGTCAAGTCGGGCACGGTCACGCTCAAGGGGCCGGACGGCAGCCTGCTCGAGCCGGTGACGACGAACGCGTTCGGCGATTTGAAGAAGGGCGACCGCCTCCAACTGGATTTCCGATGGACGTACGGCCAGACGGCCCCCTTTAATGAATACAAGGTCGACCTCGAGGTAGACGAAGCTTCGGACGGCCGAAGCATCTTCCACGATGCGCAGCTGCCGTTGGACTTCGATCTGATTCAGTCGGCGGACGAGGTCGCGATCGCGGTAGACGGGAATTTGGCGGATTGGCAGGACGCCTATCCGGTCCATCTTCGCAGGAAGGACCAGAATGCGACGGGTTACCAGGATTCGGTCAATCTCGAGGCGACGGCTTATGCCAAGTGGGCTGCGGACGGCCTGTACGTCGCGGTCGACGTGCGGGACGACGTGCACAAGCAGTCGGAGAATGCCGCGAACATGTGGAAAAACGATTCCGTGCAGATCAGCCTCGATCCGCTCAACAACCGGGAGTCTCCGTACGGGGCGGACGACGTGGAATGGAGCTTCGCGCTCGCCGACGACGGCACGCATCTGGTCAACGTCTTCAACTCGACGGCCCCGAATCCGAACGGCGACATGAGCGGCAATGTGCCGTTCGAAGCGGTTCGCGACGAGGCGGCGAAGCGCACGCGATACGAATTCAAGATTCCGAGCGCCTACGTCAAGGATCTGAGGCCCGCGCTCGGCGGCAAGCTCGGCTTCAACGTCGCCGTCAACGACGCCGACTACCAGAACGGCCGGGACAACTTCATCCAATGGACGCAGGGCACCGCCGATTCGAAGAACACGTCGTTGTACGACGCGTTCGCGTTCGTGGACGTTCCGCTGCCGCCGGGCGGTGGGGATAATGGCGGCGAAGACGGCGAATCGCCGTCCAATCAGCCTACGACAAGCACTGTTTCGAGGCAGCCTGCGACTTCTGCCGGCATCCTGACGGTATCGGCCGCAGCGCTGCAAAGCGCCGCAAACGGCGTCAGCATCGTCGAAGCGCCGGTCGGCACGACCGAGCTCAGGCTGCCGGCCGATGCCTCCGCGCTGCTCGGTGCGAACAAGCTTGAAGTGAAGGCGGGCAAGCTTGTCCTGCAGATTCCGTCCGGCGTGCTGAAGCAGCTGACGGAGCAGGTGCCGGCGGCGGCTCGGCAGGGCAGCACGCTCTCCCTCAGCTTCCGCCCGCTGGCGTCCGACGCTTCGCAGGCGCTCCTTGCCAAGGCGCAAGCGCCGGGGACAGCCGTTCGCGCGGGCAGCGAAGCGTACGAACTGGCATTGTCGATCCAAACGGCGTCGGGGAGCACGACTCGGCTGACGCCGTTTGAAGAGCCGGTCACAATCCGATTCCAGATCGATCCGTCGCTGGATCCGAAGCTGTCGGCGATCTATTCCATCGCCGAGGACGGCAGCCCGGTATGGGGCGGCGGCGAGCGGGACGACGGCTACCTGACCGCGGAGGTCCGGCACTTCAGCATCTATGCGGTGCTCGAGGTCCAGCGGGATTTCTCCGATCTGCCGGCCGCGCATTGGGCGTACGACGCGGTTCGGGCGCTGGCCGCCCGAGGCATCGTACAGGGCAGCGGCTCGGGCGCATTCGAGCCGGGCCGCCAGGTCACGCGCGCCGAATTTACGGCGATGCTGGCGAAGGCGCTCAGGCTCTCGCAGCCCGCCGACTCGGCGGTCCCGATCAAGACGATTTTTGCCGACGTCCCTGCGAACAGCTGGTACGCGGAGGCGGTGGCCGCCGCTTACGGCGCAGGCATCGCCTCGGGCAAGACCGCGACTGCGTTCGATCCGAACGGACGCCTGACACGCGAAGAGATGGCGGCGCTGACGATGAGGGCCTATCGATTGCTGCATGGGAAGCCGGCTGAATCCGTACCCTCATCCGCGTCGGCAGCCGCATTCGCGGATGAAGCGGGCATCTCGGCTTGGGCGCTGTCCTACGTGGGAGAGACGGCTGCGCTCGGCTGGACGCAGGGCAGGGGCGTCAACCTGTTTGTCCCCAAAGGCACGGCTACTCGCGCCGAGGCTGCCCGGATGATCGGCAGTCTGCTATTTTCCGAATCGAACCCATAAATAACGGATGCACGGAAGGGCCTCCTTGCCGCCTTATGGCGGCCCGGAGGCTTTCGGCCGGCTAGAAGGAGAGGGGGGGAAACGATCGTGCATGGACGCTCCAAGCAGAGCGCCGGCTTGCTGTCGCGGCTCCGGCTGCCGATTTTTGCGCTGATCGTCGTCATCATCGCCTTCTTCGCCACGGCCGCCAGCTACATCCTCATCCGCGTGCAGAACGATCATACGCGCGACACGGCGGAGCAATCGATGAAGTTCGTCTACCGCAACATCTGGTACCAGTTCGACACGATGAACAACGTCGCGGCTTTTATCCTGTCCAATCCGTCGATCGAAGGCTTGCTGGAGAGTGAATATCCGGCGGCTTACGAGGCCGTGGACGACTTCTTCGCGCTGCAGACGAATCTGCAAAATTTATCGCTGCTGTCGCTGCTTAACGGCCTCGGGTCCGATCGCGTGCCGACCCGATCTTACGTCGTATCTATCGCGCTCGAGCCTTCCAGCGGGCTATATGCCATGGCGCCGGACCGCTACGACCCGTCTACCGGGATTTACAAATCCGTCGATCTGCACAATCAGGACTGGTACCGCAATTTGAGCGACGGGAAGCGGCAGGCGGAATGGTGGGGCCAGCGGGCGGGCGCGTTCAATCCGGCCATGATCTACGCGGCGCGCAAAAAGACGAGCATCAAGGACGGACGGCATATCGGCACCGTTATCGTCGGGGCGGACACGGGCAGCATTCGGAGCATATTCGAGAACGCGAAGCTGGCAAAGGGCTACCATCTGCTGTTGGACGAGAGCGACCGGGTCATCTTCAGCGAGCGTTATGCGTTTTTGACGCCGGCCGGCGACCTGCCCTATGTGGACGCGGCAGCCGGCGCTTCGGGATCGCTGGTCCGGAAAATCGACGGCGAGCCGCACCGGGTCATGTACGAGACATTCGCCAACGGCTGGAAGCTGCTGACCATCGTGCCGGAGAGCCACTTCAGCCAGTACACGTTCGCGATATCGGCCATCGGCGCGGCGACCGCCATCGTTGCGCTGCTGATCGCGGGCTTCATTTTAAACCGGATCGTGGTGCGGGTTACCGTGCCGATCACGCGGCTCGTCGGCGCAATGCATCGTCCCGAGGTGCTGGCGTTCAAGGAGCCGCTGCCGGAGCAAAATTCGGGCATTTACGAAGTGGATGAGCTGGGGCAGAAGTTTGCGACGATGCTGGTGACGCTCCACGGACTGATCGAGAAATCCTTCGCCGAAGAGATCGAACGCCGCCAGCTTCAGCTGGAGCTGCTGCAGGCGCAGATCAATCCTCACTTTTTGTACAACACGCTGGATCTCATCAATTGCCGCGCCATTCTGTCGGGCGACAAGGAGACGGGCGGGATCGTACGCGCCCTCGCCAACATGTTCAGGTACGGCCTGAACCGGGGACAGACCTGGATCTCGCTGGAGGGAGAAATCAAGCATGTCGAGGCTTACCTGCATATCCAGCGTCTGCTCATGGACGATCTCGCCGTCGATATTCGGGTGCCGGACGATCTGCTGACCGCGACCATGCTGCACTTTTGCTTGCAGCCGCTCGCGGAGAATGCGATCGTTCACGGCTTCGCCGGTCGGACCGAAGGATGCCGGATCGTCATTGAGGCGCGGCTCGACGGTATCTCGCTCCGCCTTCGCGTGCAGGACAACGGCGTCGGCTGCGATGCGGAGGCGATGAACCGGATGCTGGAGGAGCTGCCGCAGGGAGTCCCGGGAGCGGACGGTTCAGTAACGGCGGCGACCGGGCGCCTGGGATCGGATTCCGCAAGCGGCGGTGATGCGGACGAGGCGGTCGGGGCTGCTGCGGAGTATCCGGCTGTCGCGTCGCGGCATGCGAAGGCTGGGAGCGGCTCGGGCTACGGCACGCTGAACGTCCATCGGCGCATCCGACTTTATTGCGGAGAAGCGTTCGGGCTGAAGTACGTGCAAACGGCGGAAGGCACCTGCGTCGAAGCGGTGCTGCCGTTTCGCCCGAATCTGACCGCAGCGACAACATCAAGGGAGGACTGAGCATGTATAAGCTGCTCATCGCAGAAGACGTGAAGACGGTCCGGGATGCGCTGGCCCGCTCCGTTCCCTGGGAGAGCATCGGAATCTCGCTTCTCGGCACCGCCGAGAACGGCGAAGCCGCACTCGCCCGGCTGGAGCTGGAGACGCCCGACCTGCTGCTGACCGACATCGGGATGCCCAAGATGAACGGTCTTGAGCTGATTGAGGCGTGCAAGGCCCGCAATCCGGATATCCGCTGCATCATCCTTTCGGGGCTGAACGAATTCGAGCACGCCAGGAAGGCAATCTCGCTGCAGGTGCAGCAATATATATTGAAGCCGATCGATCCCGACGAGATCACCCGGGTGTTCTCCGAGGTCGTGCGGGAGCTGGGCAGAGAGCGGCGTCAGCGCGATGAGCTGGCGGTCGCAGAGAGCAAGCTGAGGGACGAACTGCCGAATCTGGCCGGGGCGCTGCCGCCCGACGAATGGTCGGGCAGCTTGAAGAAGAAGCGCCTCGTCGAGCAGGCGATCGGTTATATCAAACAAAACTATGCGCGCGGCGACCTCGCGCTCTCGGACGTATCGGACGCGGTCGGCCTTAGCGAGAAGTACGTGAACCTGATCGTCAAAGAGGTGACCGGGACGACGATCAATGCGTGGATCGTCCGGCACCGCCTGGAGGAGGCGGCGCGGCTGCTCAAGGATCCGGCGAACCGCATCTACGAGATTTGCGAGCGGATCGGCTATACGGACCAGGATTATTTCCGGGAGGTGTTCAAAAAGCAGTACGGCCGGACGCCGACCGAATACCGCAACAGCCGCTTGTAGCGCGGACTGGAACAGAGGAGGATTTAGCTTGAGCGGGAATGGGAATGGGAATGGGAATGGGAATGGGAATGGGAATGGGAATGGGAATGGGAACAGAAATCGAATTTATGAAGCTGCGCGCAGCGTTTACCGCTATATGATGCACAGCAAGCCGGAGCAATGGGGCGGACACGCGTGGACCGACTGGGCGATGAACGCGGACCGATGGGACTGGAATGCGGGCGTAGGCGTGATCGCAGCCGCGGAATTCGGCGCGAAGACGGAAAACGAGGAGATCGTGCGAGAGGTCGAGGCATGGGTGAAGCGCAATATCGGCCAGTCCGAGTCGATCCTGACGATCAACTCGATCGCGCCGTTTGCCGTGTTCCCGCTGCTGCATCGCATCGCGGGGCGGTCGTTCTATGCGGATAAGGCAGGCGAAGTGGCCCGGTGGCTGATCGATGAAGCGCCGCGAACGAAAAACGGCGCATTCGAGCATACGGTGACGGAGAAGGCGTCGTTCAGCGAGCAGATCTGGGCGGACACGATCTTCATGGCCGTCCTGTTCCTCGCCCGTACCGCGCGGATGAAAGGCGACGGCCGGATCGCGCTCGAGGCGCTGCGTCAGGTCCGGCTTCACCTCGAAGCGCTGCAGGACGAGGAGACGGGCCTGCTGTTCCACGGTTGGGACTGCGAGGCCGGGAACTGGATGTCGGGCGCCCGCTGGAACCGGGCCAACGCGTGGATCGCCGTCGGCGTCCCGATGATCCTGGAGGAGACGGAGGCGCTGTGCGGGGACGACGCGCTGCTCGCGGAGATAAAACGGCGCTATGCACGGCTGGCCGATGCGCTCGTTCAGCGGCAGCATGCAGGCGGCCTGTGGCCAACGGTGTTCGACCGCCCCGGCTTCTACGCGGAGACGTCGGGCTCAGCCGGCATCGCCTGCGGCCTGTACAAGGCGGCGCGCATGGGGCTTGTGCCTGTGGCGCTTCTGGCCCATGCCGTCCGGGCGGTGCCTGCCGTGCTCGCGACGATCGGGCCGGACGGCGCCGTCGGGGGCGTCTCCGGCGGCACGCCGGTGCTCCCGAGCATCGAAGCCTATGGCGACGTTCCGATCTTCCCGACGCTGTACGGACAGGGGCTGACATTGCTTCTGTTGACGGAGGCATTGGCGGAGGCGGGCGAGGAGAAGTAGAGCACGGCAAGCGCGTTTTCGGAGAGCCGGATCTTCGTGGATGGTGTGCGGTGTCTGGTGCTAGGTGTGCGGTGTGCGGTATGCGGTGTATGGTGTCTGGTGTCTGGTGTCTGGTGTCTGGTGTCTGGTGTGCGGTGTTCGGTAGGCGGTATGCGGTGTATGGTGTCTGGTGCTAGGTGTGCGGTGTACGGGTTGAATGAACTGCAATTGTACATCTACTTTCGGCCGAACGGCAAGGCATCATGATATACATGCAAATACGGCTAGGCCCCCTAAAACTGGAGTCATACCCTACAATGATTCCAATTTCATAGCGCAGCTCGTTATTTCAAGCGATTACACCGATCTGTAAAAGGCTGAAGCATCGTCCAATGTCTTAACCCACGCTGCGAACGCTGTTGGAGCCATGTTTTTTAGGCTGCCGTGCATCTTACGGTTGTTATAAAAATCCATGAATTGGTCGAGCGCTTCATAAGCTTCCTCCAGCGTCATGAATGTACGATTGCTAAACAAACAACGCTCAAGGATGCTGTGGAAAGACTCGATGTAGGCATTCATATTCGGTGTCCGCGGCGGAATCCGTTCATGGACCATGTCCCAGCACTCGCACATGTCTTGAAACAGCTTGCTGACGAACTGGGGGCCGTTGTCCGTGCGGATGATAGGCAGTGCTTCACCCGGCTGAAGGCGCTGCTGCAGCGCGATCCCCAGGGTCTGCACCGCGTGCTTGGCCTCGCAAACAGGGCCGCGGTATTGCCCTACGACGACGCGGTCGAACACGTCGATGATGCTGAGTACGAAAAAGAAACGCTCCTGACCCAAGGCATAGCCATATTTGATATCCATTTGCCAAAGTTGATTCGATGCGGTGATGGTGTGATTTCTCGGCAATCGCCGAGGATGCGTCTGTAGGCGTTGCCGCTTTTTTTGAAGAATGCCGAGTGCCTTGCACATGCGATAAGCCTTTTTCTTGTTCAGCTTCACCCCGTACTGCTTGCGAATACAGCGCGCTAACAGCTTATAGCCATAGACGTGCTCTTCGCCCTCCAGCAGTAGCAACAGCCATTCCTGGATTTGCTCGTCGCAGACTTTCTCGCCCGATTCGTTGTAGGCGTATCCGGGCACAGGGCGTCCCCTGCGGACCGGCTCGACGCGTTCTGCGTCAGGCTGAGCGGCACGCTTACGCCGCTCATAATAGGTGGACTCATTCAACTCGAGAATGCGCAGAACCCGTGCTACAGGCTCCCCCCGTTTAATAAATGGTTCTGCTACTTCGAATTTTTCGGATAAACGGGGGTTGTTTTTTTTAGCAGTTCACGCAGAATTTCAATTTCGAGTTCTTTTTCACCAAGCGCTTTAACCGCTCTGTCATACCGCTGCTCGACTTCCTGCAACCGCTGGATTTCTTGCAAATGCTCGTCTGCCGAGGGAATGTCCTCCGGTGGAATAAAGTCACGATGCTCGCGTATCCACAAACGAATGGTTTCGGGGTGAATGTCGTACATGCGAGCAAGCACCCCCACCTTAACCCCAGCCAATGCTTCCTTAACAATTCTAAGCCGTGTTTCTTCCTTTAACCTTTTTCCCATCCCGCTCATCTCCCTTATCCCTAGTTTAAATCATTGTAGGGGGGGACTCCAATTCGATTAGGGGGCCTAGGAGAATATGCAGGTAAATTCAAAGAACAAGCCGGAAATCTGGCTGACGGAGGAAAATAAATGAGCTTTTGCATCTATCCAGTCTAAGATAGTCAACATCGGCGAAATTAGATGCATATTTGCAGGCATTACGGTGAAAGAACGACGCGGCGACGACAGGCTAACCGGTCGAAACTGCTGTGGGATGAGCTATCGATAAGCGGTCCGAGCGAATCATGTTTTGGAAACCCGCCACCTAAGAAGAACCGTCAGGGCGATCTGCCCTGACGGTTCTTCTTGAGGCAACAACATGAGGGCAGCAACTCACTTCGCCTTCAATGCCACGGCGATCTCCGCCGCGACCTTGGCGTTGTGGTACACGAGCTGGATGTTCGTGTCGAGGCTGCTGCCGCCGGTCAGCTCCTTGATTCGTCCGAGGAGGAACGGCGTTACGCGCTTGCCGGCAATATGCTGGGCGTCGGCTTCGTCCAACGCCTGGCGGATGACGGCTTCCATCTTGTCCGCCGGCTGGGCGTATTCGGCCGGCACAGGGTTGGCGACGATCGCGCCGCCGGCGAGGCCGAGGTTCCACTTCGTCCGCAGCATGGCGGCGACCTCTTCGGGCGTGTCGAGCCTGAAGTCGACGCCGAAGCCGCTCTCGCGGGCGTAGAACGAAGGGAATTCGTCCGTCTGGTAGCCGACGACGGGGACGCCCTGGGTTTCCAGGTATTCGAGCGTGCGGCCGATGTCGAGAATGGACTTCGCGCCTGCGCAGACGACGGCGACATTCGTCTGGGCCAGCTCGGTGAGGTCGGCGGAGATATCCATGCTGTTCTCGCCGTCGCGGTGAACGCCGCCGATGCCGCCGGTGGCGAACACTTCGATGCCGGCCATCGCGGCGCCGATCATCGTGGCCGAGACGGTCGTCGCCCCGATCTTGCCGGCGGACAGGATGTGCGCGAAGTCGCGGCGGCTGACCTTCTCGACCTGCGGCGAGTTGGCGAACGCTTCGAGCCCCTCCGCGTCGAGCCCGATCCGGATACGGCCGTTCATGATGCCGATCGTCGCCGGGACGGCGCCGTTTTCGCGGATGATGTCTTCGACCTTGCGGGCCATCTCGATGTTTTGCGGATACGGCATGCCGTGCGAGATGATCGTCGTCTCCAGCGCGACGATCGGCTTGCCTTCGTTCAGCGCTTCCTGGACTTCCTTGGTCAATTGAAGGTATGGGTTCATGGGGATCGTTTCCTTCCGCTAATTGGATTTGGGGAAATTAAATTTGCGCGTTGCGGATGGCTTCGGCCAGCCGTTCTTCGTTCAGGTGCTCGGAGGAGGAGCTCGCGGTCTCGAGCGCGATGCGCGCGGCGGCCAGTCCGGATCGGCATGCGTCGGCGAAGGATTCTCCGCGGAGCACGCCATAGGCGACGCCAGCGAGAAACGCATCGCCCGCACCGGTGACGTCGACGACCTGGACCGGCAGCGCCGGGAGATGCCGGCCGCCGTTCGGCCCCGCACAGTAGGCGCCGTGCTTGCCGAGCGTGATCAGGACATGGCCTGCGCCGCGCGCCAGGATGCTGCGGGCGAGCGCCGCCCATTCCGCTTCGCCTTCGACAGGCAGCGTTTCGAGGCCGACCTCGCCGCCGACCTCGCCGGCTAACTGGCGCGCTTCGGCCAGGTTGGGGAATACGGCCGCGATGCCGTCCAGCCTGGCCGGCAGCTTCTTGGCCTTCTCCGGCGAGATCGGATCCACGAACAGCGGGAGTCCGGCGTCGCCGCACCGGCGTGCCAGCCAAGCCAGGCTATCGGCCGGCAGATTCGCATCGGCCACGACCAGCTTCGAGGCGGCGATGTGCGGCCACTTCTCCTCGAGCGTGTGCGGCGTGATCCGCTCGTAGATCTCCATGTCGGCGAAGGCGATAAACATCTCTCCGCCCTCGTCGAGAATGGCGGTATAGCTGCCCGTCTTCTCGCCGCTCAGCACGAGGGACGGGCCGATGTCGACGCCCTGGCTCGACGTGCGATCGAGCAGCCAGCGGCCCGCCTTGTCGTCGCCGACCGCCGTGAGCAGCGAGGCGCGGGCGGAGAGCGCAGCGAGGTTGGCCGCGATGTTGCGCGCGACGCCGCCACAGCTCTCCGCGACCGCGACGGGATTGGAGGCGCCGAGCCGCAGCGGCTGCTTGCCGCGGGCTTTGCTGTCGAGGTTCGCGCCGCCGATGCAGAGCACGGAGCCTTCTTCAGCAAGCACGTAAGCCCGGCCGCGAATGCTGCCCTTGCGGGTCAGCGCAGCGACGTAGCCTGCGACCGCGCTGCGGGAGATGCCGATCGCGTCTGCGAGCTCCTGCTGACTGACGAAGGGATTGCGCCGGATGAACGACATAATCTGTTGCTCGCGGTCCATAGGCAGCTCCTTATCGTAAACTTATGTCTGTATTATAAACAATTGTCTTCGGGATGCGCAACCCGGAAACCGCTGCTAGCGAGCCAGCAGGCAATCAAGCGAGCATTGACGAGCGGGCCTACAGAAAACTATAATCTGTAGTGTGAAGGGTGTGTAGAACATGAAGCTGCAAAATTTCAAATTTCACGGCAACGGACTCGAACGATTTTTCGGCCCTCTCGAAGCCAGGATCATGACCGCGCTTTGGGACGTTGAGGGCGAGCTGACGATCAAGGAAGTGCAGCAAGCGCTGAACAAAGACAAGGAAATGAGCTTCAACACGGTGATGACGGTGATGAACCGGCTGGTGGACAAAGGGATACTGAGCAAAAAGGCGGTTTCTAAATCCCATCGCTATCTGCCGGTGCTGACCCGGGACGAATTTCTCGAGGCGCAGTCGAAGGAGCTGACCTTCGAGCTGGTACAGGAGTTTGGCTCGCGTGCCGTCGCGCACATGGTCGATGCCTTGGAGCAGGTCGATCCCGATCTGCTGGACCAGTTGGAGCGGCAGCTCGAACAACATAAAAAGGAACGATAATCATGTGGGAAGCGCGCTCGAGATGGCTGCTCGCCGCATCGTTGTCCATCTCGGCGTTCGTGGCGGCGCAGATGGCGATGTTCGTGCTCAAGGTCGTATTTCGGATCAGGCTGCCGTTCGTGCTGTTCGACTATTGCGTCGCTTGGTTCCATTACATAGGATTTCCGATATCGATGCCCTTGATGAGCGCGGTGTTCGTCTCGACGCTAGCCGTCTGCGTCAGACAGCTCGTCCGGGAGGTCGTCTTCGTCCGGCGATTCGGCAGCATGCTGCGGCGGACTGCCGACTCCCGCATGACAGCGCGATATGCGCGCCGATACGGATTCGGCCGGCGGCAATTGACGATTATTCGAGCAGACGCGCCCGTCGCGATGACCGTCGGCTTCGTCCGGCCGCGGATCGTGCTGTCCACGGGATTGCTCGGGATGCTGAATCCCGCCGAGATTGCGGCGGTCGTCGCGCATGAGCGGCATCATCTGAAGCGGCGCGATCCGCTCGCGCTGTTCGCCTTGTCGCTGAGCCGCACGGCGCTATGGTACGTCCCGCTGCTCGGCTGGGCGGAGGACAAGTACAAGACGGCTGTCGAGGTGCTGGCGGACCGTCATGCGATCGCGTCGTCGAGCGGCGGCGCCAAGGAGCTCGGAAGCGCGCTGCTGAAGCTGCTGCGACGAGGCGGAGCTGGCGGGATGCCCGCCGCGAGCGCATCCTTCGCCGACGCATCTGTCAACGTGCGTATCAGGCTGTTGCTCGATCCCCAGTACAAGCCTTCCTGGAGACCACCGCTCGCTGCGACACTGCATTCGTTTGCCGTACTGGCGCTTATGGTGGCATTAGGTTAAAAACGGATATTCCGGGCCTGTCGCGGTGTTGGTCGGCTTAACGGGACATCTCGGAGAAGGCAATCGCGCCGATGATGCGCAACGCCCAACTCCACGATCGCGTATACTTGGCATAAAGGAGGGATCGCCATGCGCAGCGTCAAACCGGGCAGAGGCCCTCGATTCGGGCTTGTCTACATCGTGCTCCTGGCCGTTATCGCGATCGATCAGTTGTCCAAGATTGTAGTCCGTCATACGTTGCCTGTCGGCGACAGCCATTCGTTTTGGCCCGGCGTTTTGCAATTTACCCATTACGAAAATACGGGCGCAGCGGGCAGCTCGTTCGAGGGTTGGGGACGGATTTTTATTCCGGTCGCGATCGCGGTCGTCGTCTGGGTCGTTTACGCGCAGCGCAAGGGCAAGCTGAGCAACCCCTGGCTTGCTGCGGGCGCGGGATTTTTCGCCGGCGGCGCCGTCGGCAACGCGATCGATCGGCTGCTTTTCGCGCGTGTGACGGATTTCCTGGAGTGGGCGGTCGGCGGAGGCATCATGAACCTGGCAGACATCGCGATCAATATCGGCGTGCTGCTTGGCGTCGTCGGCATGCTGCTGGACGCGCGGGCGGCCAAGAAAGATCCGGAGCCCGACATCGGAGAGCCGAGGGAATGCTGAGCATTTTGAAGTAGAAAAAAAGAAGCTTCAGGTCCGCATAAAGCGGTCTTGAAGCTTCTTTTCTTTAGACGGTTACTTTGAGGCGCTGTCTTCGGGTTTGGCGAACGAGTGCGTTTTGGTCCAGTGCGCGCCGCTGTCTTGCGACACGTACAGGACGGACGGGTTCTCCGCGTCGGTGAGAATCCAAGAGACGTGCTTGGCGTCGGCGGCCGCGATCAACTGCTTGCCGTAGCCGGGGAGCTGCGTTTTGTCGTTTACCCAGGTTTTGCCGCCGTCCGTCGTGTAGCCCAACGTATTGGAGTTGTCGCAAGCCTGGCATTGGCCGCCGAGAAAGGCCGTCTTCGTGTCGACCACGTACAGCGTGCCCGGCGAGCTGCCTTCGTTGGAAGGAACGCCTTTGTCGTCCATTTTAAAGCCTGGAGCAGGCCCCGCGCCCGCTGTGCTGTTGGCGACGACAGGCTGCCAGTTCTTGCCGTCCGCGGTGTGGAACAGCGAATACGACGTCTGCGTCATGCCCGAACCGCCGATCAGCTCGATCCAGGCGTCGTTTTTGCCGGCGGAACGGATGACGGCGCCATTGAGTTCCCCGTCCCAAGCCTTCGAATAGACGGATGTCCACGACTTCCCGCCGTCCTGCGTGCGCAGGAAGCTGAACTTTTTCCCGGCGGTCTGAGTGACGGCCCAGCCATTGCTGGGGTCGTGGAAATAAACGCTGCCGACCTGGTCTTTCGGAACGGAGAGCTCCTGCCATGACTTGCCGCCGTCCCGGGTCGTCCATGAACCGCTGAACGCTTCTTTTTCATTGATAAAGTGGAAAAAGTCGTAGCTCGGCACTTTCCCCGCATCGCTCCAGTTTTTGCCGCCGTCGGTCGTCTTCACGAGCTTCACGGCTTTGGAGTCGCCGATGTCGAGCGTAGCCCAGGCCTGCTGGTCGTTCAAAGCGAAAATTTGCAGAACCTCGTAATTATGCTTGTATTGCGTATGCCAGGTTTTGCCGCCGTCGTCGGTTCTTGCAATCCAGCCTTTTCCGCCCGACCAGCCGATCTTGGTGCCTGCCATTCGAAACGCGGTCGGCATTCTCAATACCGCCTGCTCGGATTCGGACGCCGCCGCGGACGGCGCTGCGGTCGATGAGGCGCTCGGGGCCGCAGAAGCAGTCTCCGCGGGGATCGCCGAAGGAGAAGCGGCTGCGGGTTCGGAGGCCGAAGCCGTCGGGGACGTCGTGGTGCTTGCGCTGTCGGAAGCCGGTACCGTGGCGGACACAGACGCACTTGCATCGCCGGAGGATGTGGCTCCGTCGCTCTGGCCGCATGCGGCGAGCGGTACCGCGAGTAAGGAAGAGGCCAGCACGAGGCTGAACCATTTGAATTTCGGCATAGCATTTCATCTCCGTTTCTTCGTGATGGTAGTAGTTTAACCTTCAAGAAGTTAGACGAACCGACGGCAAGGGAAGTTGCCGATCGGATGACGGGGAGCAGAAATGGCGATGCAGGATGGAAGAGGAAGGGAAGGGCAAGGTAATATGAAATAGTACCGGAGGGTTCGATTAACTTATTTATAGTAGGAGGCGTCGAAATGGAGCATGAACGCGATTTGCCCGAACGGCTGTCCAAGCCGGCACTGCGCGCGCTCGCTAGTGCGGGCATCCAGCGGCTCGATCAGCTCGCCGACTGGCGGGCGGCGGATATCCTCAAGCTGCACGGCATGGGCCGCAAGGGAATCGATACGCTGGAGCAAGCGCTCGCGGAGCGGGGATTGTCGTTTAAAAAAGCAGAGGCGTGACGAGGCGAATCGCCCCACTGCGGAAGGCGATTCGCCCCGTCCAACCCGCTCGCCCCGACAATTTAATCCAACAGCCGCAGCTCCCGCGCACGGCTGAGCGCCTGAGTCCGCGACGAGACGCCGAGCTTGGCGTACACGCGGCTCAGGTACACTTTGACCGTGCCCTCGGTCAATTGAAGCTTCGCGGCAGACTCCCGGTTCGTCGCGCCCCGATCGAGCTCCTGCAGCAGCGCCAGCTCCTTGTCCGTAAGCGGCTCGATCAGCCGTTCGACGCCATATTCTCCCTCCGCTGGCGAGGCGCCGGCCGCTTCGAGCTCCGCCTCAAGCCTGGCAATGAGGCCTTCCACGTACGCAGCCGGAACGACGTCATCGCCGGCCAGCATCTCTTCGCCGGCGGAGACGGGCTGCAGGCGCTTGGCGCGATACGCCTGCAGCAGCGTCAGCATCGGCTTGCCTTCGCCGGTGAAGCTGCGCACATATCCGTTTGCGGCGCCCGCGGCGAGCGCCTCCTGCAGCCGGTCGAGCGCCGCCTCGCGCCGTCCGCGCTGCCACTCCAGCAGCGCGCGAAGAACGGACGCATCCACCGTCGTAATAAGGCTGCGCTCGCGGGCGCCCAGCATGGTCAGGCCCTCCAGCAGCCTCAGCGCTTCCTTTTCCTTGCGCCGTGCGCCGAGCAGCCGGGCGAGCGTCATATATTCCGTCTCTCTATAAAGCGCCGGGGTGTCGGCAGCGCCTACGCCGGTCCGCTTCAGGAGACGCTCGGCGCCGGCCAGATCGCCTTCGGCTAGCGCAAAGCGCGCTTCATACGCGGCCAGCGGCATCTCCCAACGCGATTCGCCCCATTCGCCGGTCGTTTCTGCCGTCGATTGCAGCAGGCTGCGAGCCTCCGCGCCGCGTCCCTTGGCCTGCAGGACTCTGGCCATCGTGATGCGGCACGGAACGTACAAGCCGGCGCATCTTTTTAGATAAGCAATCGTCTCGACTTCCTTCAGCAGCGAATCCGCCTCCGACACCCGGTCCCATTCGAAGTAACCTTCGGCGACGGATTGAACCACGTATTGCGAAAATAACGACTGTTTCCACCCATGCGCGTTCATGATGTCGACCATCCGCAGTGCGATGACGTTCGTATTCGGCGGGATGGCGCCGTTCAGGCCGAACAGCGTGCGTCTGACAAGCGGCTCGCTCTTGTTGTAGTTCAAGTTGTAGAACAAAGGGCTCTCCGGCAGCATATCCGGAATGCGGTCCGCGTACTTCAACCATTGGTCGTAGTCGCCGGTAGAGAAAGCATAATTAACTTTGACGAAAAACAGGCCGCTCTGCAATTGTCCGCGCCGCCCGTCGTCGGGAAGCGCATGAATGTCCCGCTCGAGCGTGATCAGCGCAGCCTCCGCGGCGGGGTATTGACCGGTGACAACGAGCGCGAACGCGTGGAGCAAATGCAACTCGGCCGGCAGCGACGCAGGCGAAATGGCCTGCATCCAGCGCAGCAGGGTCGAAAACTCTCCGCGTCCGAGCACTGTGTATAGATGGCGCTGCAGCAGCTCTGCCGCCAGCTCGTCGTTGCCTCCTTGGACGACCTGTTCCATCGCTTCGTCATACAGTCCGAGCTCGCTGAAGCGCAGCGCCGCTGCGCGGGAGAGACGCTTGGCACGCGCTGGATCTTCCCGCAGCAGCTCATTCTTCAGAACGTCGCGGAAAATATGATGATACCTGAACCAAACGCCGCCGTCGTCCAGCGAAACGAGAAACAGATTGCGCCTGCGGAGCTCGCCCAGCATGCGCGCCCCGTCGTCGCGGCCCGTCAGGGCGTCGCATGTGACGGCATCGAACCGTTCGGTAACGGAAGTGTCGAGCAGAAACCGCCGCAGCTCGTCCGGCAGACGCGACAGCACCTCTTCCGCCAGATACGCCATGATGTCTCCATGACCGCCAGCAGCATGACCGCTAAGCCGATCCAAGGATCCGGCGTCTCTGCCTTCGAGCGATACGGACAAGAGCTGAACGATCGCCGCCCAGCCTTCCGTCCAAGCGACGATCCGGTCGACCTGCTCGGTCGTCAAGCTGAGCTTGGCCGTATGTTCGCAGAAACGGCGCGTCTCATCGACGGTAAACGTCAATTCACCGCCGGCGATCTCGGTGCTCTGGCCGCGCGCGCGCCACTTCGCAGCTTTGACCGGGGGCTGCGTGCGGCTCGCGATGATCAGATGCGCCCCGTCGGGCAATTGATCGATAAAATAGGCGAGGCTGTCGTGGATCCGCTCGTCATGGATGGCATGGTAGTCGTCCAGCGCGATTGCCAGCGGCTGCCCGGTCCGCATGGTAAATTCGTCGATTTCCCCAAGGAGCATGTCTGCCATCGTTTCTCGCGAAACGTTCGGGTACGCGTCCAATAGCGGAAGCGCCCGCGCGGGCAGCTCCGGGATCACGGCGCCGATCGCTTGAATGAAATATCGCCAAAATTTGGCGGGGTCATTGTCGGTGTCGTCCAGCGAGAGCCATGCCGCCGGCGCCTTCCGTTCCGTCAAGAATTGCGTCAGCAGCGTCGTTTTTCCAAAGCCGGCGGGGGCCACGAGTTCGGTCAGCCTGCCGTTGAAGGCGTGGTCCATCCGTTCGAGCAGTCTCGTTCGCACGATCCCGTCCCGGCGAACGGGAGGGATTCGTATTTTCGTTCGCAGGATGATATCGGAAGGCAAGCTGCATACCTCGATTCGGCATGTTTAGTGTCAAACGTATACTATTCTAGAAAGGTATTCGGCGCGTGCGCGGCTTTTTCCTTTTGGCAGATGCTGTCGAAAGTTAACGAAAGTAAATCGATTCTCTCCCGCTTCCCTGGTAGGATGGGCACCAGACAAAGCTTGCAAGGAGAGGATGATCGGTCGTGGCATGGGGAAAAGGAGTCAGGCTGTCGGCATGCGCCATCGCGCTGTCCGTGCTTGGGGCGGGTTGGGGAGGCGCAGCTTCGGCGGCGGGGCTCTCGGAACACTGGGCCGCGGAAACGCTGAACGCTTGGGTGGACAAAGGGTGGCTGGCGGGCGCGGGGAACGGCGGGCTGCAGCCGGATCAGCCGGTCACGCGCGCCGAGTTCGCGGCGCTGGCCGTGCGTGCTTTCGGGCTTCAAGCAGGCAGTACGGGCGCCGGGGAATATAGCGACGTCGGTAAAGGGAGCTGGTATGCGGGCGCGATCTACGCGGCTGCAGGTGCGGGCATTCTGTCGGGCTACCCTGACGGTACGATCCGGCCGTCCCGGAGCGTGACGCGGGAAGAAGCGGCTGTCGTGCTCGCGAAGCTGAACGGGCTGACGGATGCGGAGGTCGTCGAGCCGGCATTCACGGATGCCGCGGATCTGCGGTCGTGGAGCAAAGCCTCCGTCGGTGCAGCTGTCTATTCCAAGCTGCTCGGGGGCTATCCGGACGGGACGTTCCGGCCGGCCAAGGCGATGACCCGCGCGGAAGCCGTCGTTGCGCTGGACAAGGCATGGGCGCTGCGCGAACGGACGCGCACGACGGTATACGACAAGGCAGGCGTCTACGGACCGGCCCAAGGCACGCAGGAGATCGCCGGCAGCGTATCGATCTCGGCGCCGGGCGTGACGCTGCGCAATATGGTCGTCCGCGGCGATCTGGCCATCGGCGCCGAGGTGGGCGAGGGCGACGCGCAGTTGGACGGCGTGACCGTAGCCGGCACGCTGAACGTCGCCGGAGGCGGCGAGCACAGCGTTCACCTGTCCGACGCCAAGCTCGGACAGGTCGTCGTGAACAAGCCCGGCGGCAAGCTCCGCCTCGTGCTGGAGGGCGTTACGGTTGTCGCGCGGCTCGATTTCCGCACGGCAGGGCTGCTCGTCGTGCCGTCCGGCTCGACCGTAGGCACCTTGAACGCGCACGCGATCATCTTCGTCACCGGCGCCGGCCAGATCGGGAACGCCCGTCTGTTCGTCTCGGGCTCGTCGTTCGAACATGCGCCGGGCAGCCTGGAGCGCGAGGCCGGCGTGCAGCTGGCAGGCGAGACGGGCACTGGCGGCGGATCTTCCTCGAGCGGGGGCGCCACGTCGACGCCAGCGCCTAGCGCTACGCCGTCGCCGAGCGCGGAGCCAAGCCCGTCGCCGAGCGCGGAGCCGAGCCCCTCGCCGAGCGCGGAGCCGAGCCCGTCGCCGAGCGCGGAGCCGAGCCCGTCGCCGAGCGCGGAGCCGAGCCCGTCGCCAAGCGCGGAGCCGAGTCCGTCGCCGAGCGCGGAGCCAAGCCCGTCGCCGAGCGCGGAGCCAAGCCCGTCGCCGAGCGCGGAGCCGAGCCCGTCGCCAAGCGCGGAGCCGAGCCCGTCGCCGAGCGCGGAGCCGAGTCCGTCGCCAAGCGCGGAGCCGAGCCCGTCGCCGAGCGCCGAGCCAAGCCCGACGCCGAGCGCGGAGCCGAGCCCGTCGCCAAGCGCGGAGCCGAGCCCGTCGCCGAGCCCGTCGCCGAGCGCGGAGCCGAGCCCGTCGCCGAGCGCGGAGCCGAGCCCGTCGCCTAGCGCGGAGCCGAGCCCGTCGCCAAGCGCGGAGCCAAGCCCGTCGCCGAGCGCGGAGCCGACGCCGACGCCCGGACCGGTCATTATTGGCGTCAAAGACGAACAAATCTACACGGCTGCGGTTACGCCCGAACTTGGCGATGGACAGGATATCGCGTTTATCGAGTTGACCAGGAACGGCAATCCGATTGCCGGCTACGAACTCGGCAGCGCGCTCTACGAGAGCGGCGCCTACGTGCTGACCGCGACGAATGCGGCGGGCGGCGAGACCGTCATTCGCTTCAAGCTGTCGGCCGACGTCAAGCTAAGTGTTGCCGATTACGACTACACGAAGTTCGAAGGCGTGCTGCAGGTTGACGTGCATATCGACAATCAAGGCCTCGACCTTCAAAATGCCGTGAACGGCATCGAGTTGACGCTTCCGAATTATGACGGGGACGAGCTGGAAGTGGATTATGACTATCCTGGCGTATCCGATTGGTTCTACCTGGAGAGAGTCGAAGGCACCGATCGATTCGTCGGTCATTACCCGCAGGCCCCGTACTCGCTTCCGCCCGGAATCCAGTTCGACATCAGCTATACCGTTTGGATCGATCCGTCGACGGAAGATCGGGATCTAATTTTAAAAGCCTGGATCTCCGATGCCGAGGCCCAAGCCGAGGAGGACGCGTTGTTTGAGCTGAGCCCCGTGCTCATCCCTCTGGAACTCGATTCGCTGGGCCCGATCTCCGATTTGGCCGTAGACGACAACCAGCCGAACGATGCGACGACGGTTACCTTAAAATTTTCCGAACCTGTCGAATCGACCTATTATTTCATCGAGTACCAGGATGGGGTAACGTATAAAGATGACTTTACGTTCTATGTAGGAGACATCGATCGCGGCGCCGACCACGTCACGCTGAGCGGTTTGACGCCGGGCTTGAATTATAAGTTCCGTCTCGTCGTCGGTGACGGCTATAACAAGGGAAGATCCAACGTCGCGGAATATTCGACGCTTGCCCTTCCGCCGCTGGAGCCTAGCGAGTAGGACTTCAGCGCACGTTCGTTCATCCGGTTCTTCCGGCTGTCCTCAGGCAGCCGAGAGAGCCGGATTTTTTACTTCCTGACTCGGACGGCGGCGGTTTGTAGACGCGTAGGCGTGCTTTTTACGTGACGGAGCTTTTCGGATCGTTGGCGATTCGAAAAACCTGCATTTGTACATGCATTTTCTGCCGACCAACGGCACGTCAAGAAATACCTGCAAATGCGCAGGTATGTTCAAAGCACAAGCCCGAATTCGGGCCGATCGTAGAAAATACATGCACCGTTGCATCTTTACTATCCAAAAGGGTAAACGTGGGCGGAAATAGATGTATTTTTGCAGGCATTACGGCAAAAGTACGATGCAGGCGACATATAAGCCGATCGATTGGAACGTTGATGAGGATGAGCCCTTCGCCGTCCGTAATCTTCCCTGCAGGTTTTTCTTGCTGGGCGCACGGAACGCTATGCTATAATGGTAGGCATTGCTCCGGGATACGGAGCCGCGGTTCGAGACCTCCCGCGTCATCAAAACTAGGAGGAAGTCCAATATGTTTAACCTGCTCTGGGGCGTGGGATTCGTCGCGGTCAATTTCGCGTTGTTCCTCGTCTGCTATCGCCTGTTCGGCAAAAACGGGCTGTACACCTGGATCGGCGCGGCGACGCTGCTGGCCAACATCCAGGTCGTCAAGACGATCGAGATATTCGGCATCGTCATGACGCTCGGCAACACCATTTACGCCACGATCTACCTCACGACCGACCTGCTGAACGAGAAGTACGGGGAAAAGGAAGCGCGGAAGGCGGTTTGGTTCGGCTTTTTCACGATGATCATGTCGCTTGTCATCATGCAGATGGTGCTTCACTTCAAGCCCGGCGCCGACGACTTCAGCCAGGAAGCGCTGCACACCATTTTCGGCATCACGCCGCGCATCGTGCTCGGCAGCCTGTGCGCATACTTCGTCAGCCAGTTCCTGGACGTTCGCATTTTCAGCCGCCTCAAGGTCGCTTATCCGAGCCGCTCCCAGCTGTGGATCCGCAACAACGGCAGTACGGGGATCAGCCAGCTCGTCGATACGCTTATTTTCAGCTCGATCGCCTTTATCGGCTTGTACCCCTGGGACGTCTGGTGGGAGATCGCCATCACGACCTACGTGCTCAAGTTCGTCATCTCCGCCGCATCGACGCCGGTCATCTATTTGGCGCGGAGCTTCAAGTTCGCGGACGAACGTTAAGATGTTCGACTTCATCCTATAAAAAAAGCCGGGCACGGGTCTACCCCGCGCTCGGCTTTTTACTGGTTCTTCATGCGGTTCGGTTACAGCCTCGCGATCACGCGGCCGCGCATTTCGCCGCGCAGGATGGCGCGAAGCGCGCCGGGCAGCTCTTCGAGCGCCACCTCGCGCGCGATCCCGTCCGACAGGCCGGCGGGCTTCAGATCGCCGGCCATCCGTTCCCACGCGCGCAGCCGTTCCGGCATCGGGCAGAGCACCGAGTCGATGCCGAGAAGCTTCACGCCGCGCAGGATGAACGGATAGATGTTCGCGGCGAAGTCCGCACCGCCCGTGAATCCGCTCAACGCGACGCCGCCGCCGTAGCGGACCGCGCCCAGCACGTCCCGCAGCGCCGGGCCGCCGACCGGATCGACGACGCCGGCCCAGCGTTCGCGCGCGATCGCCTTGCCTTCCGGCATGCGCAGCGCATCCGGCGGCAACAGCTCGCTCGCGCCGAGCTCCCGCAGGAAGGCTTGCGCCTCGGCGTCGGCCTTGCGAGAGCTGGCCGCCACCTCGTAACCGAGGCCGGCCAGCATCGCCACCGCGACGCTGCCGACGCCGCCGGTGGCGCCCGTCACCAGGACGGGGCCTTGTCCGGGCGCGAGGCCGGCCTCCTCCAGGCGCAGCACAGATAGCGCCGCCGTAAAGCCCGCCGTGCCGAAGGCCATCGCCTCCCGCGCCGTGAGGCCGGCGGGCAGGGGGACGATCCAGTCGCCGGGCACCTGCGCAAGCTCGGCATAGCCGCCGTCCGCGGATACGCCGAGGCCGTAGCCGGTGACGAGCACCGCGTCTCCCTCGCTGAAGCGCGCGTCCTTCGAAGCGGTGACCGTGCCGGCGAGGTCGATACCGGGCACGTGCGGATACCTTTTGACGACATTGCCGCGAGGACTGACCGCCAGGGCGTCCTTATAGTTCACGCTAGAGTACGCGACCTGAATGCGAACTTCGCCGTCCCTCAGAGACGGCAGCTCCAATTGCTCGACTGAAGCGAGAATTTCTTCTCCGCTTAATCTGGCTACCAAGGCTCGATAATGCTTCATCTGGCAATGCCTCCCGGGCGGTGATGGCACGGCATTTCCCGCGCTGCGTCGCGCGCTCAAGACCGTACTCCTTCATTATTAACCGTCCGGGTGCAGGTTGCAATGGCACGGGGATAGTCCCGGCGCTTGCGCGGGACTATCCCCGGCCCGTCGGCGCGAGCAGCGCTTCAATGCGCCGTGCGAACTCGTCCTCGCCGAGCGCGCCGAGCGCTTCGTCCGCGACGACGCCCCGGGCGTCGATGAACAACGTCGTCGGAATCGGCCGGATCCGGTAAAGCTCTCCCACGGTCCCCAGGCGGTCGAGCAGCACGGGAAACGCGAAATGCTGGTCGGTTGCGAAGGAGCGTGCGGAGGATTCGTCATCGGAGGCGGTCAGATTGACGGCTACGACGGTCGCTTTGTCTTTATAGTGCGCGGCAGTCTTGACGAGGGCCGAAGCTTCCTCTCTGCACGGGCCGCACCAGGAAGCCCAAAAGTTCAGAACAACTAGCTTGCCCCGGTAGTCGGACAAGGAATGCGTGGCGCCGTCCAAGCCTTCCAGCGAGAAGTCCGGGGCCATGTCCAGCAGCTTGGGAGCCGCAGGACGAGTGGAGAGCGCTACGTTCCGGACGGCGGCGGCTTCGCTGACCTGTCCGTCCCCGACAGACAACGCGGAGCCATGTGCGGCTTGTGAGGGACCGCGGTAAGACAGCATCAATACAATCGCAACCGTCACGAAGACGGCAAGCATCGCCCAATCGCGTAATACTTGCTTTTGCACGTTCGGTCTAGCCTCCCAATGTCGCTTAATCGGAGAGACCTCCTCGAAAACGAATACGGAAGAGCGTCTCAGTAGTCAATATGTCCGCTTCCAACATCGGCAATCCCTCCACGGACGAATCGACATAGGGCGCATCGGCGGCTGTCCGTCCATGCATGTTTTATTCCGATGGCCCCGATCGATATTCTTCGCTTGACTTCATGGAGAACCGCTCCTAAACTTTAATTTCACAAGCGGAAAAATCCGAAAGAAACTGAAAGAAGGAATCATTCATGGCATCCACCGCATCGACGCGCGCCGAGCCGGGCAGCGCCCGCGACGCCTCTCTCGCCGTCATGCCAGTGCTGCTCTGCATCAGCTTCGTTCATATGATGAACGATTCGATGCAGGCGGTCGTCCCCGCGATGTTCACCGTTCTCGAAAAGTCGTTAAGCCTGTCGTTCGCCCAAGTCGGATGGATCACGTTCGCGCTCAATATGACGTCGTCGGTCATGCAGCCGGTCGTCGGTTCCTACACGGATAAGACCGCAAGGCCGTACCTGCTGCCGCTCGGCATGTGTCTCAGCCTGATCGGCATGGTCGGCATCGCCTTCGCGCCGGCTTTCTGGAGCGTGCTGATCGCCGTCATGTTCATCGGTCTCGGCTCTTCCATTTTTCATCCCGAAGGCTCGCGCGTCGTCTACTTCGCGGCGGGCGGCAAGCGAGGACTGGCCCAATCGATCTATCAGGTCGGCGGCAACGCAGGCAGCTCGCTGGCGCCGCTTATGGCGGCGGCCATCTTTATCCCCTTCGGTCAGCATGGCGCAATCTGGGGGACGTTGTTCGCGGCATTCGCCATCGCAGCCTTGATGTGGCTGATACCGTGGTATAAGGGACAGCTCAACGCCTGGCGGGAAAAAAGCGCAGCGGCCAGCGCGAAGCGCAAAGCAGGCGCTGCCGCAGCCGAGCTGACGAACCATCCGCGAGCGCTGTTCGCCATGACGCTGCTTGTCTTCATCGTATTCGGCCGTTCCTGGTACCACTCGGGGATCAGCGGGTTCTACCAGTTCTACCTGATCGACCACTACGGCTTGTCCAAGTCGTCGGCCCAGATCCCGCTCTTCCTGTTCCTAGCGACCGGCGTGGCAGGCACCTTCTTCGGCGGCGTCATGGCGGACCGGATCGGGCTCAAAAAAATGATCGTGCTCTCGATCGTGGGGGCGCTGCCCTTTTCGCTCGCGCTGCCGTATTTGCCGCTGTGGGCGATCTATCCCGCCATCGCGATCATGGGCTTCATCCTGCTGTCCGGCTTCTCCGTCGCCGTCGTCTACGCGCAGCATCTGCTGCCCACCAAGGTCGGCATGGCCTCCGGCCTGACGACCGGACTCGCGTTCGGCATGGGCGCCATCGGCGCCGTCGTCCTGGGCAAAGCCGCCGACGTCTTCGGCATGTCAGAGGTCATGCACACGATCGGCATCCTGCCCGTCGTCGGATTCCTGGCCATGCTGCTGCCGTCCGACCGCAAACGCACCGCATAATGCAAAAAAAGTACAGTGCCCAGGTGAGAAACTTGGAGGCACTGTACTTTTTTATATGCAATGAAGCGCAAAATCTGCGGTTTCAGCTCCCGGACCGGGCACACCCGCCGCTCCAAGCTATCCGCCGCTGTACACCAAACCTCCCCCAAGCGCTTGCCGTCCCCCTTCCTGTGCGAAGGGGATATCGTTCAAATGCGCAAAAATAGCCCGGATAGACGCCGCAACCGACGGATTTCCCACCACGGCGGTGAGCTGGAGCAGGGCATGCCGTCTTCCCGGTACGTCCCCGAAGGTAGAAAATCGTTTACAACCGGCGGAATCCCGTTCGATGTCTGGCGACGGCTGTCCCGCATGCAGCAACCGTTTTGTATCCCCTTACATAACTCGCGCCAGATACAATAAGAGGCGTAGAAGAGCGGAAAGGGATGGCGAGCCGCAGGATGGAAAACGATTTCCGTCATCATTCTCATCAGCCACCGCCGCCGAGCGCCCTTTCTAACGCAGCAAGCCTGCCGGACGTCTCGATCGGACCGAAGGCGCAACCCGCAATCCGCAATCCCGCAATCCGCAATCCCGCAATCCGCAATCCCGCAATCCCGCAATCCGCAATCCCAGAAGGAGGAATCTTATGAGTTCGGCTGTCGGCACTTCGCAGCATTCTCAGACCGTCGTCCAGCCAGCCGCCAAAAAACGCGGCATCGCGGAACGCTACCGATTGTTTTTGTATGCGCTTCCTTTCCTTGCGCTCGTGTTCATATTCAGCTATATGCCGCTGTACGGCTGGATCTACTCGCTCTACAATTACCGGCCCGGCTTCAAGCTGAGCGACACGCCGTTCGTCGGCCTGCAGTGGTTCCGCTCGATCTTCGCCAACCCGACGCAGACCCAAGAGGTGCTGCGGGTCATGAAGAACACTGTTGCGATGAGCGCGCTCGGCATTCTGACCTCGGTGCTGCCAGTCGCCTTCGCCATCCTGCTGTCCGAGATCCGGTCGATGCGCTTCAAGAAGACGGTGCAGATCCTGACGACGCTGCCGAACTTCATCAGCTGGGTGCTCGTTTATGCAATCGCCTTCATGATGTTTAACGTGGATAACGGTCTTATCAACCGGCTCCTGATCGAGCTCGGACTTCAAGACCGCGGCTTCAACTACCTGGCGAACGACAGCCACACCTGGCTCGCCATGATTCTGTGGGCCACCTGGAAAGGTCTCGGCTGGGGCGCGATCATGTACATCGCGGCCATCACCGGCATCGACCAGGAGCAGTACGATGCGGCCAAGGTCGACGGCGCGGGCCGTTTCCGCCAGATGTGGAACATCACGGTGCCGGGCATCATGCCGACGTACTTCGTGCTGCTGCTGCTCTCGATCGCCAACTTCATCAACAACGGGATGGAGCAGTACTTCGTTTTTCAGAACCCGATCAACAAGGACCATATCGAGGTGCTAGACCTCTACGTCTACAACACGGGCATGCTCGGCACCAACTTCTCTTTCGCGACGGCCGTCAGCATGCTGAAGTCGATCATCAGCATCGGGCTGCTGTTCTTCGCCAACCGGCTGTCGAAGTGGGTGCGCGGGGAATCGATCATCTAAGCAAAGGAGGGGCCGAACTTGAAGATCCGCAGCTCGACCGGGGACAAAGTGTTCCACACGTTCAACTACCTGTTCTTCGCTATCTTTACGCTGCTGTGCCTGTTTCCGTTCTATTATCTGTTCATCAATACGATCAGCAGCAACGATCTAAGCTCAAGAGGCATGGTCATGTGGTACCCGAAGGAAATTCACTTCAATAACTACCTTCAGGTGCTGAAACTCAAAGGCCTGTCGCAAGCGGCGATCGTATCCGTCGGACGCACGGTTATCGGGACGCTGGCTACGGTCGCAGGCTCCGCGTTCCTCGGCTACATTTTCACCAAGCGCAAGATGTGGGGCCGCACGTTCTGGTACCGGTTCATCATGATCACGATGTACTTCAACGCGGGCATCATCCCATGGTACGTCATCATGCTGAAGCTGCACATGACCAACAACTTCATGGCTTATATTTTGCCGATGATCGTCTCGCCTTTCTACGTAATCCTGGTCAAAACGTTCGTCGAATCGCTGCCCGACGTACTGCAGGAATCGGCCGAGATCGACGGCGCAGGGACGATGACGCTGTTCTTCCGCATCATTATGCCGCTCATCATGCCGATCGCCGCCACCATCGCCATTTTCGCCGCCGTCACGCAGTGGAACTCCTTTATCGACACCGTGTTCCTCATGACCGACCAGAAGTACTACACGCTTCAATTCGTGCTCTACAAGTACCTGAACGAATCCAACTCGCTCGCGGCCATCATCCGCAGCAGCGGGGGATCGGCGAACGTCGATCTGTCCAAGATGCAGACGGCGACCTCGATCCGCACGACCGTCTCGATGATCGTCGTCATCCCGATTTTGTTCGTTTACCCGTTCTTCCAGCGCTTTTTCGTCAAAGGCATCATGATCGGCGCGGTTAAAGGCTGAGGGTCGAAACGTCGGCTCACAGTAGACGGCAGTCGCCGGCAATCCCCGACAGTCCCAGCGGGCCCACCTAAGGAGGTGAATCCGGAGCCCGCGATGTGACCGGAATGGCAGACAGCTTCATGTTGTAGACCGCGTTTACCAATAGCTATCTATCAAAGGGAGGACTACCCCGTGGTTCAGATGAAAAAGAAAAAAGCGCTAACCGCATCCGTCGCCGTTCTGCTCGCGACGAGCCTCGCCGCCTGCTCCGGCGGCAACAATGGCAACAACGCTTCGCCATCCGCAGCGCCATCCGGCTCGGCATCGTCCGGCGCTTCTGCAAGCGCTTCCGCGTCGAGCGCGCCGCAGCGCGACGCCTATAAGATCGACGTGTTCTCGATGCTGTCCAACTTCTCGGGCGAGCAGCAGGGCTGGTTTGCCAAGGTCGTCAAGGACAAGTTCAATCTCGACCTCAACATCATCTCCTCGAATCTCGAGGGCGGCGGCGACGTGAAGTTCTCCGCGATGATGTCGGCCGGCAGTCTGGGCGATCTGGTCGTGTTCGGCGACGACGGGCAGAAGTATCAGGATGCGATCAAGGCGGGCATGCTGCTCGACTGGACGCAGGACGGCCTGCTGGACAAGTACGGACCGAACCTGTTGAAGTACGCGCCCAAAGCGATCGAGAAGAACAAAGTTAACTTCGGCGGCGGCTCCAAGGTATACGGCATCGGCTTCGACGTCGGCGAAGGAGACGGTCCATCGGAAGGCAAGGACATGACCTACAACCCGAACCTGCGCTTCGACCTGTACCAGAAGGCCGGCAGTCCGAAGATCACCAAGATGGAGGATTACCTCCCCGTGCTCAAGAAGATGCAGGAGCTGGAGCCGAAGAGCGACTCTGGCCGGCCGACCTACGCTTTCTCGATGTGGCAGGATTGGGACGGCAATATGATGATGAACACCAAGGCCTGGGCGGGCTTGAACGGCTTCGACGAGACGGACGGCTTCAACAACGGCGGCTTCACGCTGATCTCGGCCGACAAGAGCGAAGTGCAAGGCGTGCTCGACGAAGACGGCTACTATATGCGCGGTCTGAAGCTGTATTTTGACGCGAACCAAATGGGACTGGTCGATCCGGACTCCATGACGCAAAAGTTCGACGACGTCGTCAATAAGATGACGGACGGCCAGCTGCTGTTCACCTGGTTCCCGTGGCTCAACACGTACAATACGCCTGAGCGTCTGGCCGAAGGCAAGGGCTTCGCGCTCGTGCCGTTCGAAGAAGAGCGCACGTTCTCCTACGGCTACAATCCGTACGGCGGCAACCGCGTCTGGGCGATCGGCGCCAAGGCGAAGCATCCGGAGCGCGTGCTCGAGTTCCTCGACTGGATGTACAGCCCGGAAGGCACGATGGTCGCCAACTACGGTCCGGAAGGCCTCAACTGGAAGCTCGAAAACGGCAAGCCCGTCCTGACGGACTTCGGCAAGCAGGCGCTCCCGTCCAACGCTACGGCGGTACCGGAAGAGTTCGGCGGCGGCACGTGGAAGGACGGCCAGAACCAGATCAACAACACGACGCTGAAGATGACCGGCATCAATCCGGAGACTGGCGATCCGTACGACTATACGCTGTGGACCTCGACGCTCGCAGCGGCGCCGAACAAGCTGGAGGAAAACTGGAGAGCCGCGATGGGCGGCGCGACGAGCGCCAAAGATTACTTGCAGAAGAACGACAAGATCGCGATCAACAAGCAAATCTTCACCGGCACCGCGCCGGAAGTCATCTCCGACGACTTGTCGCAGAAGCAAGGCCAGGTCTCGCAGGTCATCAAGCAATATTCCTGGAAGATGGTATTCGCGAAGAACCAGGCCGAGTTCGACAAGCTCAAGAAGGAAATGATTACGAAGGCCAAGGGTCTCGGCTACGACGACGTTTTCAACTGGAACAAAGCGCAGAACGAAAAGGTATTCGAGTACCGCAACAAGTAAGATTGGAAAACGCCGGAGCCTGAAGCTTATCGCCGCCCTCGTCGGGGTGGCGGTAAGCTTTTCCGGCATTGTCGCCGGGAAACGGCTTCCGCTGTCGGGAAGTCGCGCAATTTGTTAAACTAGAAAGCGTATACAGGGGCGGCGAGCCCGACGCAACGAGAGGGGATGCACGCAACTGTTCCTGTCACGATATCTGAAGATGCCTCATCCCTTCAAGTCCGGCACGCTGAGACGTACGCTCGTCATCTATTTGCTGATCGCCTGTCTGTTTCCGCCGATTCTGTTTTCGGCCTACACGTATTCGTCGCTTCACTCCATCCTGACCGGCAAGATCCGCAGCGGCATCGACGCGAGCCTCAAGCAGGAGGCGACGGGGATGGAGAACATGCTGAACGACCTGGACTTCGTCTCCAAGCAATTCGCGCTGGACGGGCGGCTGGCCGAGCTGGTCAACCGTTATCTGAAGACGAGCCAGACCTACGATAAAGCGGAGATCAAGCAGGATATCGAGGACAGCTTGAATCTGGTCAACTTCACAAGCCCGAACGTGGGACTCACCGTGTACTACATGCCGAAGGCCGCGGAGCCGGTACTTTTCAATAACCTTCCTGTAGCGGAAGGCTTCTCGATCGAGAACCTGCCGCCGTTCGTGCAGTACAAGGGCGCCGTTTTCCATGGACCGCACCGCACCCAGTACAAGAACAGCGACAATACGGTCATCTCGTCCCTGCGCGTCGTGCGTACGGAGCAGCAGACGCCGGTTTACATTTATTTGGAATCGAATTACAATCTGTTCCGCAAAATTTTAAACAGCGCGCTGTATGGCATGAAGGTATCGCATTACGTGTTCGACGAGGAGGGCGACGCGCTGTACGCAGACGACGGCGACCCGCCGCTCGATCCGAAGCAGCTGCGCTACGAAGAGATCGCCGCCTCGGACGGCGGGCCTTATCGCGGCTATTACCTGTTCGGCTACGAGAGCCCGCAGGGCTGGAAGCTGATGACGGCCGTCAGCAAAAACGAATTCAACCGGGAGATCAACGACTGGTTCCGACGGCTGGCGCTGTTGTTCGCGTTCGCATTCGGACTCGCGATCGTGCTCGCCATGCTCGTCTGGCGCAAGGTATACGGGTCTATCCGGAAGGTGAACCGCGAGATCGTCCGCATGACCCGTGACCGGGAAGCGCCGGTCCAGTATATGAAGGTGGAGGAGTTCGATCAGCTATTAGGCAGCTTCCAGCATATGAAGACGACGGTCAACGGGCTGATCCAGGAGATCGGCCAGAACGAGCGGGCGAAGTACCAGCTGGAGACGGAGAAGCTGCTGAGCCAGATCAACCCGCATTTTCTGCACAACACGCTGAATACGGTGCAATGGGTCGCCAGAGCGGGCGGTCAGGAGGAGATCGACCGGATCGTAACGCTGCTCGTCCAGGTGCTTCAATACAATATGGGGAAAAACAGCCTGATCGTCACCGTCGGGCAGGAGCTCGAGGCGCTGCGCCATTATATTGAGCTGCAAAGCTATCGCTACGAGGACGAGCTGACCTTCAGCATTGACGTTGAGCCCGGCACGGAGCGGGTTGCGATGCCGCGCTTCCTGCTGCAGCCGCTCGTAGAGAACGCGATCTACCACGGACAGAGCGAGGAAGGCGGGGAGATCCGCATCGTCGTCGAGCGTGAGCAGGACGCGCCGGGCATGCTGACGCTCCGGGTCACCGACAACGGTCCGGGCATGAACGAGGAGACGCTTGCCGCGCTGCTCGAGGACGAGGGGGCCTCCCGCAGAGGGATGGGCATCGGCCTCAAGTACGTCAAGCGGCTGCTGGAGAGCTACTACGGCAGCGGCGACTTGCTGCGCATTCGCAGCGCGCCCGGAGAGGGAACGACGCTGTCCGTGCATATACCGATTCGAAGCGAGGTGGAGCTCTATGATCAAAGCGCTTGTCGTTGACGACGAAAAACGCGTGCGCCGCGGATTCATCGCGCTGCCCGACTGGTCCGCCTACGGCATCTCCATCGTCGGCGAGGCGAAGGACGGGGCGTCCGCGCTGACGCTGCTCGGCGAGCTCGAGGTCGACATGATGTTCGTCGATATCGGGATGCCCGGCATGTCGGGCTTCGAGCTGATCGACCAGGCCCGGAGCCGCTATCCGAAGACGAGGGCCGTCATCCTGACCTGCTACCATGAGTTCGACTACGTGCAGGAGGCGCTGCGGCTTGGCGCAATCGACTACATCGTCAAGACGCTGCTGAACAAGAGCAACGTGGACGAAACGCTGCAGCGCATCGTGAAGCGCTTCGAATGGGAGCGGCGCCAGACGACAGGGACGGCGCAGCGTCCGTTCGAGTCTGCGATGGTGCTGGCGCCCAAGGGACGCGCGGCAAGGGACGAGACGCCGCCGGCAAGTCTGGCGGCCGAGAGCAAGCCGCGCCGTCTGGAAGGCGGGCTGTGGATCTGGACCGCGGAGGCTGAGCAGGCCGAGGCATGGCTGCGCGAGCTGCCGGCGCATGTCGCAGGCAGATGGCAGGCGGCGCTCGTGACTGCCGGGGAGCACGACCGCGTCTCGGCGCGGGAGGCGGAGCGCACGATTGCGGAGCGGCTGCCGGTCCATCTGTTCTATCGCGGCGGCGAAGCGGCGGATCGCGCGGTCGCGCTGAGCGAGCTCAAGGCCGATGCGGGGCCGGCGCCGGCCGAGCTGGAAGCTGCGTTCGCGGAGTGGTCCGAATGCCGCTGGCTGCTGTACGGCGAGGACTGGCGCAAGTTCGCCGCGCGGGTCGAGCAGTGGCAGGTCGATCCGGCTCGCTTGCAGGAGTGGCTTCGTTCGCTCGCGGTCGAAGGGGCGTCGTATCTGGGATGGCGCGGCGGTGCGGGAGACGAGGAAGGGCTGGCGGACGTTCTCGGGGACCCGGAGACGCTGAACGATTGGAAGCAGTGGAAAAGCTGGCTGTCCGCCGCCGCGCTTCTCACCCAGCAGCGGCTTGCGGAGCTGTCGCTGTCGCGGGAGGTGTTCGGCAGCCTCATCCGCGCCGTCCTCTATATGAAGAGCAACGCCGGCCGCGATCTCAACCAGGACGAAGTGGCGCGGCGCATCGGCATGAGCCGCAGCTATTTCAGCCAGTGCTTCAAGAAGTTCGCGTCCGGCGAAGCGTTCGGAGACGCGCTTCGCAAGCTTCGGCTGACGGCGGCGAAGGAGCTGCTGGTCGGGACGGACCTGCCCATTCGCGACATCGCGGGCCGCGTCGGCTTCGAGGACGACAAGTACTTCAGCCGCTTGTTCCGCGACCGAACGGGACTGCTCCCTTCCGAATACCGGAGCGCGGGCCAGGAGCTGCACGAAGGAGGCCGTCCGTGAACGGCGCCGCGAAGTCGCAAAGCAAAGCACGCATGGCCGGAGAGGCCGCAAGCGGTGTTGGCGCCGCCGGGGCGCCCGGGATTGCGGCCGTACCGAAGAAGCAGAGCATGGCACGCTTCGCCGAAGAGAGCCAGAGGGGCGTGCGCAACGGCGGGGCGCCCGGGATTGCGGCGCTATCGAAGATCGCCTGCGCGTTGGCGGTCTGCGCGCTGTCGTTGACCGCCTGCTTCGGCGGCGCCGGGAGCAAGGCCAAGGACGAGGCGAGCGCAAGCGTCGATCCGGCCGACCGTCAGGCGTTCGCCAAGTACGAGACGCCGGTCACGCTGCGCATTCCGCATCAATATTCGGATATCGTCCTGCCCGAGGGCGACACGAGCGAGAACAACTTCGTTAGCCGGTATCTCGGCGAGCAGACGGGCATCTCGATCAAGTACGCCTGGGAGACGCCGAGCGGCGTGCAGTATGCGGCCACGATGAACTACGCGATCCGCAGCGGCGACTTGCCGGACGCGTTCGTCGTCGACCGGCAGCAGTTCCGCGAGCTGACGCAGGCCGGCGAGCTGGCCGATCTTACGCAGACCTACGGCGAGTATGCGTCCACCCTCGTCAAGTCGATCTATGACGCGACCGGCGGCAAGGCGCTTCAGGAGGCATCGATAGACGGACGCCTGTACGGGCTGCCGAACGTCGCGATCGAGGCGGACGCGCCGACGTACCTGTGGGTGCGCCAGGACTGGCTGGACAAGCTGAGCCTCGCAGCGCCGAAGACGCTGGACGATATCGCCAAGATCGCGAAGGCGTTCCGGCAGATCGATCCGGACGGCAACGGCAAAGCGGATACGGTCGGCATCCCGGTCGATCGGGGGATGGTCTACGGGGAGAAGACCGGCAACAACGGGCTGAATGGTGTCTTCGCGGCCTTCGGCGCTTATCCGCGCAAGTGGATCGCCGGTTCGGACGGCCGGCCCGTATACGGTTCGGTCCAGCGCGAGGCCAAGGATGCCCTCAAGCTGCTCGCCGCGTGGTTCAAGGAAGGCGTGCTGGACCAGCAGTTCATGCTGCGGCAGGATTCGCAAGACCTGGTGACGGAGAACAAGACGGGCATCTTTTTCGGACCATGGTGGGCGCCGTATTACCCGTTGTCCAAGTCCATCTCGCAAGATACGAAGGCGGATTGGCGGGCTTATGCCGTACCGGTGGACGAGACGGGGCGGTTCAACGTGAGCGAATCGCCGGTCACCGACCGCTATCTGGTCGTTCGCAAGGGCTACGAGCATCCCGAAGCCGCGCTCAAGCTGCTGAATGTGTTCACGCGGATCGAGCGCAATCAGGACCCGGGAGCCAAAGGGCTGCTGGCGGTGACCGAGCAGTTGGACACGCAGCTCCGCAATTATTATCCGTTCGACCTGCTGCTCGACTATCCGGATGCGATCGCCCAGCGGCACGACCGCTTGACGCAGGCGCTGAACGGCGACCTCGATCCCGAGCAGCTGGACCAGGAGACGAAACGCTTGTACGAGGATTCGTTGACCGAGCGGGATTATCCGTTGAAAAACCTGGACGCCTGGGCCAGCTCTACGGCTTATCGGCTGTGGGGCGGCGTCGGGCAGGCGGAGACGGTCAAGGTGGGGAGCTTCTTCGCGGATCCGCCGCCGTCGCTCGCGACGATGTGGACGAACTTGCAGAGTCTCGAGGCCGAGACGTACGCGAAGATCATCACGGGCGAGCTGCCGCTGTCGGCGTTCGACGACTATGCGCAGCGCTGGCACGCGGATGGCGGCGACAAGATGACCGAGGCGGTGCGGGAGGCGAACCGCGGGTAGGGCGCGGACGCAGGCCCGTGCCGGACTGATATAAAAGCCTCCCGAAGGCGGCAGGAACCACTAACCATTCATCCGCGCGGCGAGCTTCCGCAGCGCGGCCGACGGCTCGGCGTCCAATTCGGCGCCGAGCCTTTCTGCGTATTGCGTATAGTGCCGGTGGAAAAGGGCCGATTCGCCGAGCTCGGCGAGCAGTTCAAGCAGCTCTTCGTTCACTTCTTCGTCGAGCGGGGACTCGGACAAGTAGGCGAACATGAGCGACTTGGCCAGCGAAGGGGCGCTTTTCCGCAGTTTGGCGGCAAACCTTCTCGTCAGCGCGGCCTGCTGCGAGGCAACCTCCACAGCGAGGCCGGCGCTCCAGGCGTAATCCTTGCCGGCGAATAATTCTCCCTTGACCAGCATGAGCACCCGTTCGTGCGCTTCGCGGGCGACCGCCACCGTGTCCGGCTCGCTTCCGCCATATTCCCTCAGCAGCTGTAGGTCCGAGAGCCCGGCTTGCGCACGGAAGCGGTATCCCTGATTGCCGTGCGCGAGCTCGATGCCGACGCCGGCGGTCTTGAGCGACTTTTTGAGGCGGTATACCGTATTGTGCAAATTGTGCAGCGCCCGCTCTTCATCCAGCTCGGGCCAGAGTAAATCGGCCAGCTGCCATTTCCCGTGAAGCCGGTCAGGATAGGCGAGCAGGTAGGCGAACAGCTCCTCCGTCTTGCGGGTAGGCCAGCTCATCGGACGCCCGTCCGCGCCGCGCGTCTCGAACGTTCCCAGACAGCGTACTGCGGGGGCCTTCCCCGAGGGAGCGGCGGACTTCAGCGCCGAACGAATCTCTTGACTGCGCCCGAAGCGAAGGGCGACGCGCGCGAGGTCGTCGGGCGTCACCGGCTTCAGCAAATAATCGACGGCGCTGACCCGGAAGGCTTCGACCGCATACGCCGGATAAGCCGTCGTAAAGGCGACCTGCAGCTCCCCGTCGATCGCCTTGAGTTTTTCCGCCAGCGCGATGCCGCCCATTTTGGGCATCTCGACGTCGAGGAACGCGGCGTCCGGCCTCGTCTCGGCGAAGCGTTCGAGCGCTTCGAACGGGCTCGTATAAGCGCCGACGAGTTCCAGCATGGGATGGCGGCCGATGAGCAAAGTCATCAGCTCTAGCGTCGGTTTTTCGTCTTCGACGACGATGACGCGTATCATGGGCTATTTCTCCTTTTTTTCGGCAGAAACAAAGTGACCGTCGTTCCTTGCTCGAGCTTCGATTCGATCAGCAGGCTCGTGCCCGGCATGGCCGCCAGACGCCGCCGGACGTTCACGATGCCGATACCCGCGCCTTCCGGCGGGTCGCCCGTGCGAAGCCGGTACAGCAGGTCGTCCGCCATGCCGACGCCGTCGTCCGCGATCTCGCAACGAATATAGCCGTCGCCGTCCGCGATCGCGAGCGTCACCGTTCCGGGACCGTCCTTGTCGAACAAGCCATGCCGGATGGCGTTCTCGACGAACGGTTGTATCGCAAGCGAGGGGATCGTCTCCGCCTCGAGCCCCGGATCGCACACAAGCCGGAAGCGCAGACGCTCTCCGAAGCGGGCCCGCTCGATCTCGACATAGGCGCCGATCAGCTCCAGCTCGATGCCGAGCGGCACGTCCGCCGTCCGCTGGTCCCGCTGGAACACGATGCGCAGATAGCGGCTCAGCTTCGAGAGCAGATGCGCGGCTTTTTCGCCGTCCGTATAGCAGAAGGAGACGATGCTGCTGATCGCATTGTACAAAAAGTGCGGTTTGATCTGCGCCTGCAGGAAGGCGATCTCGCTGCGCAGCGCCCGGTCCATGGACTGCTTCATGGACAGCAGGGTACGGACCCGCGCCGTCAGCGTCCGCGGATCGAACGGCTTGGCGATAAAGTCGTTGCCGCCGGCGCGGAAGCACAACTCGATATCGTGCAGGGAGTCCTTCGCCGTAGCGAACAACACGGGCAGCTCCATCGCCGGGAACCGCTCCCGGACGATCCGGCAGAGCTCGAGCCCCGACATTTCGGGCATCATCACGTCGAGAATCAACAGATCCACGCGCGCCGCCCGATCCAGCTTGGCCAGCGCCTCGCCTGCCGAGAGCGCAGCCAGTACGTTGTATTGCTCGCCGAGCAGGTTGAGCAGCACCCTGACGTTGGCCGGCTCGTCGTCGACGACGAGCACAGTCTGCGCCCGCAGGCCGTCTACAATGTCGAGCGTCGCCGGCGCGAAGCGAACGGGCGGCTCCGCCGCGGCCGCCGCCTCGATCGTCGCCCCGTCCGGCACCTCCGGCGCTGCGGCGGCCGGCAGCGTAAACGACATCCGCGTGCCCTGCCCTGGCGCGGACCGCTCCACGCCAATCGTCCCGCCCATCCGTTCGATGAGCTGGCGGCTGATATAGAGTCCGAGCCCCATGCCGGTGTAGCCGTCGTGGCTCGGCGCCGTCTCTCCCTGCTCGAAGTAACCGAAGATCGCCTCGTGATTCTCCTTTGGTATGCCGACCCCCGTATCCTCCACCCACACTTTGACCAGCTCGCCTTCCGCGGCAGCGCCGATCTCGATTCGACCCTGCCGCGTGTGCTTGATCGCGTTGTGGATCAGGTTGTACAGCACCTGACGTACCCGGTTCTCGTCGGCCTGCAAGCAGGTGCCCGGCGGAATGGCGTTCTCCCAGCGGACATCCTTGCCGGCCAGTTCGTACTCCAGCACCTGATGCGCCGTACGCGCGGCGACGCGAAGATCGAGTACGGTTTTTTTAAGCTGGAAGTCGCCGTGCTTAAGCCGCACGACGTCTACCAGATCGTTCACCAGGCTTCCCAGCTTCGTGGACGTGTCCTGAATCAGCGACAGCTCGCCCCGCTGCCGGTCCGTGAGCGCGCCCGCCTTGCCGTCCAGCAAGTAGGCGGTCATGTTCTGGATGCCGTGCAGCGGTGTCTTCAGCTCGTGCGAGGTCTGGGCCAGAAACTCGTCCTTGAGCTTGTCCCGCAGAATCAGCTGCTCCGTCAACTGCTCGGTACGTCCCGTAGCGTGGACGAGGCGAAGCGCGAGCAGCGCGTTCATGAAAGAGATGACCGAGAGAAAGGAGATGCGGCGGATGAGATCCGTCTCCAGCATGCCAAGCGAGTAGAACAGGCCGGACACGTCGATCGCGACGATGGAGAGGATCATGCCGGCGAGCAGCGCCGTCTCTTTGCGGTCCAACTGTCCGTCCTGCCGGAAAAGGTGACGTATCGCCCGGAACAGATAATAGGATACGAGCAGCAAAACGTAGTTCCATGGCCAGTTGCCGGCGTAGGAAAACAAGCGCGAGGGCAGTACGAGCGCCGCGAGGATCGTCAGCGCCAGCGGCGCCGATGCGATCGCCAGCTGTTTTCGCGGCAGCAGCCGGCGGTCCAGGGAGTGGAGGAACAAGCCGAGCACGACGATGTTGCCGAAGCCGCCGACGCTGTATATTTTCCGCGATGCCTCGTAGGAGAAGCTGGGGAACAGCTGCAGCGCCAGTTTATCCCCGTCCATCACGATCAGGGCGAGCAGCGTGAGAAAGTAAAGCGCACTGTACAGATAAGCCCTGTCCTGCGGCCGCAGCGCGTAAATATTCAGGTGGTACCCCGCGAACAGAAGGAGGATAAATAGACCCGAAAATTCCACTGCGAACTGGATATGGCCTTTGAATTGCATTGCGTCTTGAAGGCCGAGCTGCATGTCGTCGAAGCCGCCCTTGGACGAATAGCTGTCGTTGGCCACTTGTAGCACCACGTCGAGCTCGCGCTCTCCTGTCCGGATGAACGTCGTGTACGGCTTGTTGCCCGGCACGTACGTATTCGCGTCGGCAGCGGGGACGCCTCCGCTGCCGACGGGCTCGCCGTTCACGTACAGCCGATGCGCCCGGTTCACGTTGGATACCCGAATGCCGTACCCGCTCTCCGTCCCGCCCAGCAGTACCTTCAGCCTGTAAGTGCCAAGGCGAGCTCCGCTTGCCGGATCCGGCGCTTTGCCGCCTCCCCAGGCGTTCGGAATTCGAATATAGGTGTCAGGCCGGGCTGCGGATACGCCCTTTAGATCATCGGGCGTAAGCAGACGATCCGCGTAATAAGCCCATTCCCCGTCGAGATTGACGAGCCCGCGCGCGCCCAGATCCCAGTCGCTCAGGTCGAGCGACCCGCGGACGGCCTTGGGCGCGTCCCGGTTCGGCACCGTGAATTGATACATCCAGGTCAATATGGCAAAGGACAGCAGCGGAATGATCGTCATTCCCAGCGTTATGTAGAAGATTTTCTTGTCTCTGCCCGCTTTCCCGCGTCCCATCGTCATCCCGTCCTCGCCCCGCCTGCACTCGTCTACCCGATAGCTTACAATTCTGCGCTCCCAAAACGCTCTCAACGCTATTATGGCAAATCTCTCTTTCTTTTGGGAGCGATTTGTGAGCGGCCGGTGCTATCTTCGACAAATGCAGACAAACGTCCGAATCGGACGAAAAGGAGAGATTTCGTTCATGAACGGAAAGAAGAGATCCCGGCCGCTGCTCGCGGGCCTTGCGCTCGCGCTGCTCTTGCAGCTTGCGGCCGGATTTGGGACGGCGGAGAAGGCCGCCGCTTCGACCGGCCGAGCGTGGCAGGCCGTCGGCGGCGCGCTGCCCGTCGACGGCCCGCGGAGCTACAAGCTGGCCGCTTCAGAACGCGGACTTTACATGTCGTACTTGACGTCCGGCAACGGCTTGTCGGTCTATCAGCTGGCGGGGGGGAGCTGGGAGCTTGATAGCGAAGATACGTATGCGATTGAAAATGTATGGGATTATGATCTGTTCGTCACGGCCAGGGGCAGGCCGTATATCGCTTATGAGGATCGGGTCGACGGCAACAAGATCGCCGTCGCGTCGCCGGACGGCAGCGGCTCTTGGCAGAAGCTCGGAGGCACGATCCCGCAGGGCGCCTCCGATGAGCCGCCTGGCATCGCGGTCGATTCGCAACGCGGCATCAGCATCGTCTACAGAGACAAGAACAACGGCGATGCTGCAACGGTGCGCAAAATGGAAGACGGCGTCTGGAGCGAGCCCGAAGTCATATCGGGCAACAACGGCTTCCGGCCCGCGATCGCGATCGACGAATCCGATCGGACGTTCGTCGTCTACGGCAACGGCGCCAGCGGATACTACGAGCCGGTCGTCAAGTCCCGCGAAGCGAACGAGCCGTGGAGTTCAACCGGACTATCTACTTACATCAGCGGAAATTCCTACACGCTGAAGCCGGCTCTGCATGGCGAATTGTTTTTGTATTATAACGGAGGCAACGGCACCAACAATCAAAATTACGTGTGGAAATGGACGCAGGCCGAAGGATGGAGCCTGATCGGCCAATTCGCAGGATTCGACGGCGCGATGAATGTCGACCCGACGGACGGCCGGCCCGTCGTCGCGTACAGGGAGACGCGCGATCCCGGAGGAAGCGTGCATGTCGTCAAGTGGGACGGCTCGGCATGGCCCGCTCTGGGCGCGCTGTCGCTGCAGGACAATTCCTGGTATATGCCGTTGTCGCTCGCCGTCGGCCCGGACGGAACGCCCTACGTGGCCTATGTATCGGCAGACGACGAGCTTCGGGTCGCCGGATATATGGACACGACGCCGCCGTCGCTTATCGGTACGCTGCCTGCGGACGGAAGCGAGGACTTCGCCGAGGACGGTACGCTGGAGCTGACCTTCGACGAAGCGGTGAGGGGCGTGGCCGGTAAAAAGATCGTCGTATGCGACGAAAAGGCCGTCTGCGAACAGATCGACGCCTCCGACGTCCGCGTTCAGGCGAACGGGGAAACGGTCAAGATCGCCCCGGACGGCAAATGGCGCGAAGGCGCGACGCTGATCGCGACGATCGAGGCAGGCGCGTTCGCCGACAGGAGCGGCAATGCATACGCCGGATTGTCCGGCGGATGGCGCTTCACCGTAGCCGCCCGTCCTCCTCTTCTTACCGAGCGCGCTCCCGCAGGCGTCGGCAGCGCGTCCAACAGGCCGCTCTATATGCTGAAGTTCGACGAAAAAACGGTGCCTGACGACGGCTATATGACGGTGTACCGCGCGTCCGACGACGCCGAGATCGATCGCATCCATGTGACCTCAAGCAGCACGGTGCTGCTGGACGAATGGCTGGTCGTCTCGGGCAACGCGGAGCTGCCGCTTGACGGCGCAAGCTATTACGTGCTGATCGACGGCGACGCATTCAAGGATGAGGCAGGCATCGCGTTCGCGGGAATCGCGGATAAAACGGCGTGGACGTTCTCCCCGTTTAACGAGAATGCGCCTCGCGTGTACACGATGACACCAGTCGCCAATTCGACGGGAGCGAGGGGCGTCGCCGCGCTGCAGCTGACCTTCGACAAGGCGGTCAGGTCCGTCGAGGGGAAATCGATCCGGGTCTACGTCAAAAACGGAAGCGGCCCCGATACGCTGTTCGCCGAGGTGGATGCGTCGAAGACCGCGATCGACGGGGTAAAAGCGACGATAAACTTGCCCGGCCGGCTGCCTGCGCAGTCAACCGTCTACGTGCTCGTCGATCCGGGCGCGTTCGAGGATCAGGAGGGGAATCCCTTCGCGGGTTATGAGAACGATCAGGGCTGGCGCTTCGATACGGCGGCAGCAGTCGCGCCCGAGGCGCCGTCGTTAAGCGTCGTACACGTCGGGGACCAGCAGGCCGAGATCGAATTCCTGTCGGGCGACGACGGCGGCAGCACGGTTACCGGATACGTCGTGATGGTCATACTCCCCGATCAGAATGACCGGATCTTGAAAACCGTGGAAGGCGAAGGCAGTCCAATCGTCGTCACCGGACTGTCCAACGGGTATGCGTACACGTTTAAAGTGCAGGCGAAAAACGCCGTGGGCCTGTCGGATTACTCGTTGCCGTCGGCACGGGCGGTGGCGAGCGGCAAGCCCGTGCCGCCGCTTGTATCGGCGAATCCGCTAGACGGCGGCGCGTCCGTGGACGTGCTGCCCAGCTGGGAAAACGGAGCAGCGGTTACGCGCTATCAGATCACCGTTTACGACGAGGACGGCGGGTATATCAGGGACCTTTATCTTGACCCTGACGGTGAAGGCAATCTCCTGCCGGCGATCATTGACGGGCTGACGAACGGGACGGCCTACAAGTTCTCCGCCAGGGCATTGAATGCGAACGGCTGGTCCGCCGAATCGGACTTGACGGATCCGGTCGTCCCATTAGGCAAGCCGGGAATTCCGCGGAGCGTCGTGGCTGTGCCGGGCAAGGGAAGCGCTACGGTCACGTTCGAAGCGCCCGAGGCGGACGGAGGCACGCCGGTCGTCGCTTACCGGATCCGCGCGATGAAGGACGGCGCGGAGGTTTCTGCCAGAACCATCGCTCCTGACAAACGTTCGGGCACTATTGGCGGACTGGAAAAGGGCGTTTCCTATACGGTCGAGGTGGCGGCCGGAAATAACATCGGATTGTCCGACTTTGCCGCAGCCGCGCCTGTCGTTCCTTACGGCTCGCCCGATGCGCCGACGGAGGTGACCGCGGCTGCCGGAGACACCTCCGCGGAGATAAGCTTTGTCCCCGGACAGCTGTATGGAGGAACGCAGGCAAGCTACGAGGTCACCGCCTGGGACGGCATCGAGCAAGCCGGCCGGGCGACGGGCGATTCGAGCACTGTCACCGTTTCGAATCTGACGAATGGGCGCACCTACACGTTTACCGTGATGTCGAAGACGGAGTACGGCGAGTCGTCGCCTTCGGCACCATCGAACGCGGTGACGCCGACGGCGCCGATCGTGCCGGATACGTCCACGGTGCCGGATGCGCCGACCGGAGTAAGCGCGTCGGCAGGCGATGCATCGGCGACGGTGTCGTTCTCAGCGCCTTCGAACGACGGCGGCAAGCCGATCGCGGGCTACAAGGTGACGGCATGGTCGAACGGCGCGGAAGCGAAGACGGTCGAGAGCCCAGGTACGGCGGCTGACGGCAGGATCGCCGTCGCTGTGACGGGTCTCGCGAACGGCACGGCGTACACGTTCACGGTGAAGGCCGTGAACGTGAAGGGAGCATCGCAACCTTCGGCCGCCTCCAACACCGTTACGCCCTTAAGCGCATCTAATGGCGGAGACGATGGAGGCCCCGGGCCGGACTCCGGTTCTGGCCCAAGCCCAAGCCCAAGCCCAAGTCCAAGCCCAGGACCTGGTCAAACAAGCGGAAATCTGCCGGACAAGGGGATCGCTTACATCGGCGGCTATCCCGACGGCCTTTTCAGACCCAATGCCGGCCTTACTCGCGCAGAGATGGCTGTCATTTTAACCAAGCTGTTCGGCAACGTCGTCGATGCCGGCGCCGAAGCGCATTTCCAGGACGTTCCTGAGACGCATTGGGCATCGCAGGCAATTGCCCAAGCTGCGAAGCACGGTTGGATGAGCGGCTATCCTGACGGGAAATTCCGACCCGACGCTGCGCTGACCAGGGCAGAGATGGTCGTACTCCTGCATAAACTCGGAATGAAGAGCGCGCAGCAGGCCGGTACCGGCTTTACCGATATTCAAGGCCACTGGGCCGAATCCGCCATTGTTCAAGCGCAAGCCTCCGGCATTATCGGGGGTTATGCGGACGGCAAGTTCCTCCCTGACCGGCCGCTGACGCGAGCGGAGGCGGTCACGATCTTGAACAAAGTGCTTGGGCGTCAAGACGATCGGTCGCCCGCGCCGCTTTATTTCGACGTTACCGCGGCACATTGGGCATACGGCGCGATCCAGGCCGCATCCCGTACCGAATAGGCGCGGCCATTCCGTTTTATGGAAATCGATCTTCATTGTCCGCATGCGGTCGATGAAGATCTTCTTTTTCAAGAGACAGCTTGCGTCCCGATGCGCTATACTGTGTTAATGAGCGATTACGCCGATGGAGGTGTGTTTATGGCAATCGATAAATGCGGAGGCGTAGCGACGCCGAGATGGTTCGGTTACGCGCTGCAGTCCCTCGTTTACTTGGCCCATCACGCCGACCGGGACGATCGCTGTCCGAGCGGCGAGATCGCGGGCAACTGCGCGACGGAGGCGACGCTTATGCGGCGCATTCTCTCGCGTTTGGCCAGGGCGCAGATCGTCGGCGCGCGCGAGGGCAGGGAAGGCGGATACTTCCTCCTTAAGCCGCCTGAGGCGATCACGCTCGGCGAGGTATACCGGGCGCTCGAGATCGCGGAGCCGCTGCACAGCGGTATGCTGGACAGCGCGGACGACTGCACGGCGCTCGGCTCGGGCATGAAGGAGGCGTTCGGCGACGTCATTCGCGAGACCGAGCGCAGGATGATGGAGGTGCTCGACGGCCGTACGATCGCGGACATGATCGGGCAGGTATTCGGGCAGAAGGTATAATTCGCGGGCGGCGGTGCCGCCCTTTATATTTTGCTTAAAAGGTCGAGGCAGCGCGAACATGTCCTACACGTGCGAACAACTGGCTGAAGCTTTCGAAGGCGCGAACCTGTCCGTTCACGGCGTTTACCGCACGACCCTCGCAGCCGATTCGGCATATACGGATCACATAGAGCGGCCAACTCAGCTCGAGAATCGGCTGCTCATGTCCGCTCGCGCGGTCAAACAAGGTCCAGCTTCGCAAATGGTGAGCGAGACGCTCAAGCTGATTCATGCGCACAATGCGGAACCGATCACCCTTCACCGGCTGGCGGAGCGGCATGGGCTTGTGCTTGGGCCAAAGTAATTTTCGGCGCAGTTCCGCAAGTATCTGGGAATGGGGCCGATCGATCGCAGAACCGGCGTTAAGGTCATTTCGGATGCGCTGGCGGGCGCGGCTCGATAAAGACAAGGCGGACCGCTTCGGTTATACTGGCAGAAGACGGCAGAATCGGGAGCTCCGGCTGGTGCTGGGGCAGATGTCCGGATCGGGCGGCCCGCGCGTTCTGACCGTGTGCATGCGCAGAAGCCGGCGGGAGGGCGATTGGATTGTTGAAGGGAATTCCGGCGATATTGTCGCCAGAGCTGCTTAAGATTTTGATGGAAATGGGGCACGGCGACGAGATCGTGCTGGGCGACGGGAACTTCCCCGCGGCCAGCCACGCGCAGCGCCTCGTGCGCTGCGACGGCCACGGTGTTCCTGAACTGCTCGACGCGGTGCTGAAGCTGATGCCGCTCGACCAGTACTCGGCGCGGCCGGCCGCCCTCATGCAGATCGTGCCAGGCGATACGGTCGAGACGCCGATCTGGGGCCGCTACGGCGAGATTATCCGCGATCGGTCCGGTCTGACCGAGCCGTTCGAGGAAGTCGAGCGATTCGCGTTTTACGAGCGGGCGAAGCAAGCTTACGCAATCGTGGCGACGGGCGAAGGCGCGCTGTACGCCAACATCATTCTCAAAAAAGGCGTCATCACGGCCGAATAGCCGCAAACAGGCATGACGAACCGAAAAAGCTGGATACTTCTCTTTGCGCCTATGGCGGCAGGAGAGGGTACCCGGCTTTTTTTGTGCATAACTCTGAAGAGAAACACAAGCGATTTGCGGCGGCAAGGAAGCGTCTTGGTGCTGCAGGCTAGAAACAAAATCGGTCCGCGGCTGATTCAAGCCGACCGCAGCCGCTTGAAAAACGCGGCGATCGCGGTCTCCGCGGCCCCCATGACTGCGGAGCGGTCGCCGAGCTCGGCGAAGAGCAGCCGGATGCCGCGCAGATGGAAGTTCAGCGCACGGGCTTCGGTCGTGCGGCTCATCGCCTCCTCGAGCCAAGGCCGCGCGCGGCTCATCGTATTGCCGATGACGACGGCTTCGGGATTAAAGACGTTAACGATGTTGGCGATGCCCACGCCAAGCGACTCGCCGATGCCGGCGAACAGCGCGCGCGCTTGTTCGTCGCCGTCTTCGGCAAGCGCGAGCAGGCTGTCCAGCGTGCCTTCGCCGATGCCGGCCTCCGACGCGCGGGCGAGCAGCGCCTGCTCAGAGGCGTACAGCTCCCAGCAGCCCCGGTTGCCGCAGCGGCAAGGCGGCCCGCTGGCCTCGATGGACAGATGTCCGAGTTCCCCGGAGAAGCCCGCCGCCCCCTTATAAAGCTCCTTTTGCAAAATAAGCCCGGTCCCGATGCCCATGCCGACGCTCACGTAAATCATGCTGCCGATGCCGCGCCCGCTGCCGAACTTGCGCTCGCCGATGGCCCCGACGTTGGCTTCGTTGTCGATGAGCACGGGAATGCCGAACGCCCGGTTCAGCGCGTCCTGCAGCGGAACGTCCCGCCAGCCGAGGTTGGGCGCATACAGCACGGCGCCGCCCCGGTCCACGAGCCCGGGTACGCCGACGCCGATGCCGACGACGCCGAACGCGCTCTCCGGCGCCTCGTCCACGAGCGCCTGGATAAAGGGACGCAATATGCCGAATACTTCATCCGGCGATGTCTTGGACAGCTGCGCCGTACGTTCGACCGCGACGTTGCCCCGCAAATCCGTCAACACGCCGCGCACATAGTTGACGCCGAGATCGACGCCGACGGCGTAGCCCGACTCCGCCACGAATTCCAGCAGAACCGGCTTGCGCCCGCCGCTGGACTGTCCCGTCCCGATCTCGCGGACCAGGCCGCTGTCGATGAGATCCTGGACGAGGCTGGACACGGTCGCCTTGTTGAGGCCCGTGAGCGCGGAAATGTCCGCGCGCGACAGCGGTGCCCCCTGCAGCACCGATTCGAGCACGATGGCGGTATTCATTCTTTTGATGAGCGCTTGATCTCCTGTCGGGGTCTTCATGCGGCATGCGGCTCCTTCGCGCGGGGCGATTCCGATTTACGCGTCGTTCTTTCGTCCCATTAATCGTTAACGTCATCATAGCATAAAACTTAGTTTAGCCAATAGACAAACTAAGTTTCGGGTGCTATGCTTAACTCAGCTTGTAAACGAATTCAACAACTTTACATCCTTAAGGAGGCATACCGTAATTATGAGCCTGTTCTCGAATGTGCCGCAAATCAAGTACGAAGGCCGCAAGTCCGACAATCCGTTCGCATTCAAACACTATAACGCCAGCGAGGTCGTCCTTGGAAAAACGATGGAGGAGCACCTGCGCTTCGCCGTCGCCTACTGGCACACGTTCAACGCCAACGGCACCGATCCGTTCGGCGCCGGCACGGCGGTCCGCAGCTGGGATTCTCTGTCTCCGCTCGACCGGGCCAAGGTTCGCGTCGAAGCGAACTTCGAGCTGCTCGAAAAGCTGGGCGTACCGTTCTACGCGTTCCACGACGCCGACATCGCGCCCGAAGGCGCTTCGCTCGCCGAGACGAACAAGAACATCGACGTCATCGTAGCGAAGCTGAAGGAATTCCAACAGTCCACCGGCAAAAAGCTGCTTTGGAACACGGCCAACCTGTTCACGAACCCGCGCTACGTATTCGGCGCCGCGACGAGCAACAATGCGGACGTATTCGCTTACTCCGCCGCGACGATCAAGAAGATGCTCGAAGTCGGCAAGGAGCTGAACGGCGAAAACTACGTCTTCTGGGGCGGCCGCGAAGGCTACGAGTCGCTGCTGAACACGGATATGGGCCTCGAGCTGGACAACCTGGCCCGCATGCTGCATATGGCTGTCGACTATGCCAAGGAGATCGGGTTCGGGGCGCAATTCCTGATCGAGCCGAAGCCGAAGGAGCCGACCAAGCACCAGTACGACTTCGACTCCGCGACGACGCTCAGCTTCCTGCGCAAGTACGGTCTGAAGGACCACTTCAAGCTGAACATCGAAGCGAACCACGCCACGCTGGCCGGCCACACGTTCGAGCACGAGCTCCGCGTCGCCCGCCTGGACGGCGCGCTCGGCTCGATCGACGCCAACCAAGGCGATTACCTGCTCGGCTGGGACACGGACGAATTCCCGACGGATCTGTACTCGACGACGCTGGCCATGTTCGAAATCCTCAAAAACGAAGGCGGCATCGGCAAGGGCGGCGTCAACTTCGACGCCAAGGTTCGCCGCACTTCCTTCGAGGACGACGATCTGTTCTTCGCGCACATCGCGGGTATGGATTCGTTCGCGCACGGCCTGAAGGCCGCCGCCAAGCTGATCGAGAACAAGACGCTGGACGCCATCGTCGACGGCCGCTACGCAAGCTACGGCGAAGGCATCGGCGCCGAGATCGTCGCGGGCAAGCATACCCTCGCGTCGCTCGAAGCCTACGTGCTGAGCGGGCAGAAGCCGATCGTAAACCGTTCCGGCCGTCTGGAGCAGATTCGCCAAGCGGTGAACGAGGTTATTTTCAGCGTATAAAGCTTAGCAAGCTTATAAGCAATCGAAGGAGACGGGCCTAACATGAACTATGTCATCGGCATCGATCTCGGCACGAGCGCCGTCAAGGCGCTCCTCGTCGGGCAGGACGGAGCGGTGGCTGCCGAGGCTTCCCGCGAATACCCGCTGTACCACGAGCGCTCGGGCTGGAGCGAACAGGATCCGGAGGATTGGGTCCGCGCGACGATCGAGGTCCTGAAGGAGCTAGGCGAAAAGACGGCGGCCGCGGGCGGCAGCATCGACGGCATCAGCTTCTCCGGCCAGATGCACGGCCTCGTGCTGCTGGACGGGGACCGCAAGCCGCTGCGCAGGGCGATCCTCTGGAACGACACGCGCACGACGGAACAATGCCGCGAGATCGAGCGCACGCTCGGCCAGTCGCTGCTCAGCCTGACCCGCAACCCGGCGCTTGAGGGCTTCACGCTCCCGAAGCTGCTGTGGGTGCGCGAGCATGAGCCGGAGCTGTACGACAAGGCAGAATCGTTTCTGCTGCCCAAGGATTACGTGCGCTACCGACTGACCGGTGCCGTGCACATGGATCTCTCCGACGCGGCGGGCACGCTGATGCTGGACGTTGCGGATCGCGTGTGGAGCCAGGAAGTGCTGGCGGCATTCGGTATCCCCGCCTCCTTCTGTCCGCCGCTCGTCGAGTCGGTCGCAGAGACGGGTACGCTGGACGATGCTGCGGCGCGCAAGACCGGCCTGCCCGCCTCGACGCGCGTGTTCGCAGGCGGCGCCGACAATGCCTGCGGCGCAATCGGCGCCGGCATCCTGAAGCCGGGCCTGACGCTGTGCAGCATCGGAACATCGGGGGTCGTGCTCACGCATGAGCCGGACGCGTCGGCCGATTATGCCGGCAAAGTCCACTTCTTCAACCACGGCAAACCCGGCGCGTTTTATGCAATGGGCGTGACGCTGGCGGCGGGCTATTCCTTAAGCTGGTTCCGCAACACGTTCGCGGCCGGCGAGCCCTACGAACGGCTGCTCGCGGGCATCGGCGACATCGCGCCGGGAGCCGGCGGCCTGCTGTACACGCCTTATCTGGTCGGCGAACGGACGCCGCACGCCGATGCGGTCATCCGGGCGAGCTTCGTCGGCATGGACGGCTCGCACACGCGGACGCATTTTGCGCGGGCGGTGCTTGAAGGCATCACGTTCTCGCTGAACGAGTCGGTCGACGTTTTCCGTCAAGCCGGCAAGTCGGTCACGAAGGTCGTCTCCATCGGAGGCGGGGCGAAAAATCCGGACTGGCTGCAAATGCAGGCGGACGTGTTCGATGCGGAGGTCGTGCGGCTTGAGAGCGAGCAGGGACCGGGTCTAGGGGCCGCGATGCTGGCGGCGACGGGCGCCGGCTGGTACGGCAGCCTGGAGGCGTGCGCGGACGCGTTCGTCAAACACGCGGCCACGTATGTGCCGGACGCTGCGCGGGCGCGCCGCTACGGCGAGCTGTTCGACATCTATCGGGACGTGTACGACGCCACGAAGCCGCTGAACGAAGCGCTGCAGCCTTTCCGAATCTGAGGGTGCGGTGATAAGATAGACGGGAGGAGCTTGTCTTTGCGGACGGGTGCCTCCCTATAGTGAGAGAGTCCCTCGTATGATCCGGCCGGTAACCGGATGAGGGGCTCTTTGGCGTGGATTTGCACATTCGAACGGAGCCGGAACGACGCCGGTCGTCCGCAACTCTCGGCTTTGCGCCTCGTAGTTATTGGTAGACGAGGTCAAGATGCAAAGGTGGGGTTCGATGAACGGCGAAGAATGGCTGATGCGAGCCGCGATCGAAGCGGCGGGATACGAGCAGGGCAAGGCGGTGCTTCGGGACGTGGCGATCGAGGTGAAGCGGGGAGAGCGCGTCGGCTTGCTCGGGCCGAACGGCGCAGGCAAGAGCACGGTGATGAAGGGCTTGCTCGGACAGCTGCCGTATTGGGTGGCGAATGTCGAATGGCGAGGAGCTTCAGGCGAGAATAACGTAGGGTCGGGAGGCGTCATGAATAGCAGACTTGCGTACATTCCGGAGCAGCCGATCCTCTACGAGCGCTTCACGCTGTGGGAGCATCTGCAGTTAGCCGCAGCGGTGTGCGGCATTTCGGAAGAGCGGCTCGCCGAGCGGGCGGAGGGGCTGCTGGCCAGATTTCGCCTGGGGCATGTGAGGGACGATTATCCAATCAAGTTCTCGAAGGGCATGCAGCAAAAAACGATGCTCGTAGCCGCCTTCTTGCTCGAACCGAGCGTATATCTCGTGGACGAGCCGTTCATCGGGCTCGATCCCGCCGCGGTCATCGAGCTGCTGGAGGCGCTCGACGAGGAACGTGCCCGTGGCGCAGGCGTGCTGCTCACGACGCACGTTCTGGACTCGGCGGAGCGGCTGTGCGACCGTTTTGTGCTCGTACATGAAGGAAGCGCGGCGGCGTCGGGGACGGTAGCCGATATTCGGGCGGCGGCAGGCATGTCCGACGGTACGCCGCTGTTCGATTGTTTTCACAGCCTGACTCGGGCGGCGGAGGGATTATGAAGCCGGATGGAGGCAGGGTCGGACGGCTTCGTGGGAAAAGCGGGCCGGCGAAGCTGGCAGCGGGCCGCTGCGGCGCCTTTTGGCTCAAATCGATCCGCGCCTGGCGCCTGACGCTCGACTGGACCGTGCTGCTCTACCTCGTTGTTCCTGCATTATGGGTCGCCGGAGGGATGTACCTGGATCTGCTGCGGCATCCGCCGGACTGGATCGGCCGAGTGCCCATGCAGATGCCGATCGTCGTGTTGGCGATCATCATGGTGCGCGGCAGATTGCGGACCTTCGCGGAGTATGGCGACGGGCTGTTCCTGCGCTCGAACGGCGGGTGGGTGAAGGGTATGACGATGGCCGGCCTTTGTTATACGCTGGTCGCCCGCATGGCCGTGTCGGGAGCGGGTGCGGGATTGCTGCTGCCGCTGCTGTCGCACGCGACGGGCTGGGGCTTCGGCGCTGGCGCCGCCCTCGCGTTGGCCGCCGGCTTGATGGGCTTCGTCTGGGCTGTCATCCGCGACGCGGCGGAGCGGAGATGGCATGGCCTGAGGCGCGTGCTGGCCGTCTACGGCTTGCGAGCCGCGTTTGTCGCAGCGTGGATTCCTGCGGCGGCATGGGGGATGCGCGGGGACGAGCCGATTGCAGCTGCAGCGGCGTTTGCCTTGCTGGCAGCGATCTGCGCTTGGGTTGGCTGGCGCCGTGCGGGGCTCACGGGCGCGTTCGCGCACGAGCTTGAGGCGGAGCGGCAAGCCTATGCGGACAACGTCGGCTGGGTGCTGATGGACACGGAGCAGGCGAGTAGACCGCCTGCGGGGCGCAGGCCCTGGGTGCTGCGCAATTCCCGGCCGCTGCTGAAGCGACGCGACGAGGCGGCTCGCGTCGCCGAGCTGTGGCTGCGCGCCATGCTGCGAGAGGCGGGAACGATGCGCTTATTGCTTCAATTTGCTGCGCTCGGCATCGTGGCGATCTGGCTGTCTCCGCTCTGGCTGGCGGCAATCGCCTGGCTCGGCATGTGCGCGCTGCTGATCTTGTGGTTCAACGGCTTGTGGGGCAAGTGGGAAACGGAGCGTTATATGGGATTGTACGATTGGCGAAAGGAGCTTCGGAGCGAAGGGCGGGAAATCGGACGATCGCTGCTGCTCCGTCCGATCGCGCTGGCGTGGTGCGCGATTCTCGGCTTGCATGCCGGATGGATGTACGGGGGGCTGTGGTGGCTCGCGGTCGTGCTGCTCCCTGCTGTGGGCTATCCGTTGCTGAGCCGCATGAATCGCACGGCAACCGATATGTTCTTTGCCCGGCGGGCGGGGAGGTCGCGGCAGGATACTGAGGCACCTACATGAACGCGGCTGCGGGCGGATATGCTACAGACATTCCACCGCTAACCGAGAAGAGGAGATTTTCAAATGGCTTATAGAGCACTGATGTTTCAGTTTCCGGACGAAGGCAGCGCGCACAAGGCATGCGGAACGCTGGACGAGCTGGGGTACGAGCCGCAGCCGCACGGCTTCGGCAGGCTTCACATTCATGTCGACGGCGATAATCTCGCAAGCGCCCTGGAAATCGCCCAAAGCCACGGCGGCGAGCTGTTGTCCGAAGCGCCGGCCGTCGATGAGGAGCTTACGGCGAACGCATACGCGCTGGACGAGCTGCAGATTCCCGCGCACACCGTGAACGAGGACTGGGATCCGGCATACTTCGGCACCGAACCGGATGAGGCTGCACCGGGGAGCGCATACGAAGGTGCGCCGGCTCGGCTCGGCGAAGAAGTGGCGGACGACGGCAGCTACAATCATTTCGAGGCATACTAGAGAGAGCAGCAGCTGATTTCCGAGGCGACATTTTGGAAAATAAACGCGACTTGCGGCGTCCCCCCTTCCTCTGCTATTGGTAGCGAAACGACGAGGACGAGAACAGTTGCACGCAAAAACCGTGTAACTGCCGCTGAATTCGCAGTCGATAGCGCCGGTGCCCGGAAAAACCGTGTAACTGTCGCTGAAATCGCAGTCAATAGCGCCGGTGCACGGAAAAATCTTGTAATTGTCGCGGCAACCGCAGCCGGGAGCAGAATTGCACGGAAAAACCGTGTAACTCTGTGCTAATAAAGCTCGTAAAGGCACTAACGCCGCTCCGGGACGTTCAAGATGTTGCCGATAAGCGAGTAAAGGCACTAACGCCGCTTCCGCGCCGCTCAAGATGGTGCCGATAAGCGCATAAAGGCACTAACGCTGCCTTGGAGTGGCTCAAGATGGTGCCGATAAGTGCATAAAGACACTAACGCTGCCTTGGAGTGGCTCAAGATGGTGCCGATAAGCGAGTAAAGGCACTAACGCCGCTTCCGCGCCGCTCAAGATGGTGCCGATAAGCGCATAAAGGCACTAACGCTGCCTTGGAGTGGCTCAAGATGGTGCCGATAAGTGCATAAAGACACTAACGCTGCCTTGGAGTGGCTCAAGATGGTGCCGATAAGTGCATAAAGACACTAACGCTGCCTTCGAGTCGCTCAAGAAGGTGCCGATAAGCGCATAAAGGCACTAACGCCGACTGTGATGTCACTTCTTTGCAAGATGATTGTCAAAAAAAGTGGCTATGAGAGGAATTAGCAGCTGCTGTCCGCAGCTGTCGGCGACGGCGTGGGGAGTGGGGAGCCCCGTGTGCGCGCTGACCCTCCCCGCGTGCGCCCCGGCCCACCACGCAAGCGCGCACGCAAGCGCTACGCAAGCGCCACGCAAGCGCTACGCAAGCGCCATGCAAGCGCCACGCAAGCGCCACGCTAGCGCCACGCAAGCGCGCACGCAAGCGCGCACGCAAGCGCCACGCAAGCGCGCACGCAAGCGCCACGCAAGCGCCACGCAAGCGCCGCGTGCGCTGCCAAGCTTACCGCGCGCCAGCCGCTTCCTCCGCATGCATGGCTGCATTCAAGCCGGCCACGTAGCCGGTGGAGAACGCCGCCGTAATGTTGTAGCCGCCGGTGTAGCCATGGATGTCCAGAACCTCGCCGGCGAAGAACAGGCCTTGCATGAGCTTCGACTGCATCGTCTTCGGATCGATCTCCTTCAGGCTGACGCCGCCGCCGGTGACGAACGCTTCCTCGATGGACAGCGTCCCATCGACATCGACGGGGAAGGCCTTCAGCAGCCCGGCCAGGCTCTGCCAGGCTTGCTTTGGAATGTTGGCATGCGTCGTATCGCCGTCCAGCCCGGCCCGCTCCAGCAATAGCGGCAGCAGGCGCTCGGCTGCGACGCTTTTTAATAGGTTTTTGACGGCTTTCTTGGGCTCAGCCTTCGTCAAAGCGTACGTATCGTCGTAAACTTCCGCGACGCTCTTGTCCGGATAGAGATCCAGCGTGAGCCGGACCGGACCGCCCCCGGTCTTTTTCCGCTGCTTCACGACGAATTGGCTGCAGCGCAGCGCGATCGGCCCCGACAGGCCAAAGTGCGTGAAGATCATGTCCCCGCGATGCGAGACGAGCGGCTTGCCCTTGTCGCCCCATACCGTCAGCATGACGTCGCGCATCGACAAGCCCTGCAGCTCGCGGCTGCGGATGAACGGCTCCGAGGAAGTCAGCGGCACCTCGGTCGGGAACAGCTCGGAGATCGTATGCCCCGCCTGCTCGGCCCAGGCGTATCCGTCGCCGGTCGACCCGGTATGCGGCACCGACTTTCCGCCGACCGCTACGATGACGGAAGGCGCGGCGAATACGCGTCCGTCGCCAAGTCTAACGCCCGTGACGCTCCCGCTGTCATACAGTACCTCGGCTACCGGTGCATGCGTCTCAATCCGCACGCCTTGTTCCCTGACTTTGCGCACAAGCGCGTCCACGACCGTCTTGGCCTTGTCTGATACGGGAAACATGCGCCCGTTGTCCTCTTCCTTCAGCCGGATGCCCATTCCTTCGAAAAAAGCCGCGATATCCCGGTTTCCGAACACCGACAACGCGGAATACAGGAACCTCCCGTTACCCGGAATATGCCGGATGAGTTCGTCGGTTTCCTTGGCGTTCGTAACGTTGCAGCGCCCCCCGCCGGAGATGCCCAGCTTGCGCCCGAGCTTGTCTCCTTTGTCGAGCAGCAGGACGCTTGCGCCCGAACGGCTGGCTGCGATACCGGCCATCAAGCCCGCCGAACCTCCGCCTATAATAACGATGTTATAATTATCTTCAATTGGGTTACTAAATGTATACTCCACGTGCTCGTTCCTCTCCGTTTTGCCGCCGCAGGTTTAATTCTCGATATATATAGTCTAAACTATATTCCTATTATTGTAAGCGGATTGTTTATATGTTTTAATCAGATTGAATTGTTTAAGTATAACGGACGTTCGTTGCGGGGGGATCCACTTTGGTTAACAGCCTGCTTCTACAGGTTCTTATCGCCCTGCTGCCAGTTGGCACTTTTCAGGTCTGGTTTTCTCGCCAGCGCCAGCTTCGCCATTCCCGCCTTTTCATCGGCGTCGTCAGCGGACTTTGCATGCTGCTGGGACATTTCTATATGATTCAGAATGGCCCGGTCATCCTTGATTTAGGCTTTGTTGCCGTCATCACCGCTTCGCTGTACAGCGGCTTTCCGTTCGCGGTCTTGCTCAGCGCGGCCTACATGCTGCTCCATGTCCATGGGGAGAGTATAGCGGACATCGTCGGCTTTCTCGCTTTTTTTCTCGTCTACCACTTCATTCTGTACAAAGTCTCTCCCGCGTTCCACATCAAAAACCGTTATGCGAAAATGCGAACCGTCGCTTTGCTGTGGGCCGTCGCCTCGCTATCGTTTTTAGTTCCCGCAGTCGCTTTGTACTTAGACGACACCGCGGAACGCGATCCGGGCTTTCTCCTGGCCTGCGCCGCGTATCTGATCGCATTTATCCTCATCGCGCATCTCTCGGTTTATTTTATCGAGATCGCTTACGAACGGGTCAGCCTGCAGTCTCAGCTGCTCGATCTCACCCGTCAATATAAATCGGAATCGATCCGCATGCGCCGTTTTCTCGATATGGTGCCCCTTGCGGTTATTTTTATCGATGCCAGAGGCATTATCACGCACGTGAACGAAATCGCGCTGGAGATGGGTAAAAATGTAGCCCACAACGTCGTAGGGATGCATTACACGGAGCTGGCCCGCCTTATGGGACTTGATGCAACCGCCTCCATAATTCAACTGATCCTGAATAAGGGGGAGCGCGTATCCTCGGAAATGTTCAAGATCCAGGGGCGGACGATGCTTGCGACGGCCAGTTCCGTTACCGACACGGGAGCCAGAGGTCTATCCGAAGGCGTCGTCTATATCGCCCAGGACGTGACGGATACGCAGCGGCTGAAGGACGAGCTGGATAAAATGGAGCGGCTGAGCCTGGTCGGTCAGATGGCCGCCAGCATCACGCACGAGATCCGCAATCCGATGGCGGTCATCCGGGGCTTCGTCCAGCTGCTCAACGAGCGTAGTCCCTCGGAACAGCGTTCCTATTTTCGCATCGTTATGGAGGAATTGGACCGGGCCAACGCGATCATCAACGACTTTTTGTCGCTGGCGCAGAACCGCATCGTGGAAAAGGAAACGAGCAGCCTGCAGTCGGTGCTGAAGGACATGCTGCCGCTCATCTGGGCGGACGCCAATCTGCGCGGACAATCCGTCGAGCTCGATCTGTGCGAGGAACAGGACGTGCTGGAACTCAACGGCAAGGAGATCAAGCAGCTCATCTTGAACCTGGCGCGCAACGGACTTGAGGCGATGGACGAAAAAGGCGTGCTTCGGATCGGGACGCGCGATCTCGAAGACCGGGTCCAGCTGTACGTATCGGACACGGGCAACGGCATACCCCCGGAAAAGGTGGAGCGCTTGTTCGAGCCGTTTTATACGACGAAGGAGCAGGGGACGGGCCTTGGGCTCGCGCTTTGCCTCAGCATCGCCGAGCGGCATGACGGCCGCATCGAAGTGCAATCCGCGGTGGGGCAGGGGACGACCTTTATCGTTACTTTTTGCAAAAGCGGTTACGAATGCTGGGTTGCCGCCGAATAAGCGGGCCGCCTCCGGCTTACACTACCTCCGATAACCACACAAGATGCGGGAGGAGGGATTGCGATGGCCAAGCAGCCCAAGCAAAAAGGACGCGCCGACGCGCCGGCATCTTCGAAAGGGAAAGAGGACGCGTCTCCGCTGTCCGCGGGATACGACAAGAAGCTCGACGGTCCCAACCGTCCTTCGACTTAAGCGCATGAATCGAGGCGGGTCCCGGCGCTGCCGGGCTCGTGCCGCTTTTGACGGTTCGCGCATGGCCGCGCTATAATAAGGTAAGCGGCACGCCCGCCGAATTGCGATTCTACCGAAAGCGAGGGATAGACATGTCGATGTCATTCGAACGATATATGCTGGACATGGTCCAACCGATGCGAGACGACCTGACCCGGGTCGGCATCACGGAGCTGAGAACGCCGGAGGAAGTCGAGCAGGCGCTGCCGGACAGCAAGGGCACGACGCTCGTCGTCATCAATTCCGTATGCGGCTGCGCGGCCGGCCAGGCGCGCCCGGGCGTAGCTGAGGCGCTTCGCCACGAAGTGCTGCCGGATCACCTGTACACCGTGTTCGCGGGACAGGACAAGGAAGCGACTGCGAAGGCCAGAGAGTACTTTGCGCCATATCCGCCGTCTTCGCCCTCCATCGCCCTGCTTAAGGACGGAGAGCTCGTGCACTTCATCGAACGCCATCAGATCGAGAACCGCAGCGCGGACGATATCGCCGCAGATTTGACCGACGCGTTCGACCGTTTCTGCCGTTGACAGGAGCGCCGCCGCGGATGACATTGCGCATCCGCGGTTTTTTCGTATGACGACGACGGCGGGCCGTATTGTTTCATACGAGCCCGTACGTCTTACATAACTAAGGAACCTATAGATTGGAGGCGTTGGTATGAGTTTGCAGCAGGATATTATCTCGCTCCTTGGCGTGAAGCCGTCGATCGATCCGGAAGCCGAGATCGCAAAGCGAGTCGGATTTTTGAAGGAGTATGTGAAAAAGGCGGGCGCGTCCGGCTTGCTCATCGCAATCAGCGGCGGCGTGGACAGCGCGGTGGCAGCGGGCTTGTGCAAGCGCGCGACGGACGAGCTGACAGCGGAGACGGGCAAGGAATACATGACACTCGGCGTATTCCAGCCGTACGGGCAGCAGGAGGATATCGCGCACAGCTACGCCGTGGCCGAAGCGTTCGATCTCAAGTACAAGGCCGAGACGAACATCGAGGAAGCGGTGGACGAGATCTCGCTCGAGACCGAGCACGCTTTCAAGTCGCTGGGTATGTCCAGACATATCAGCCGCGGCGGCAAGGGCAACGTCAAGGCGCGCACGCGCATGGTCGTGCAGTACGCGCTCGCGTTCGACCTCAATCTGCTGGTCGTCGGCACGGATCACGCGTCCGAAGCGCTGACGGGTTTCTATACGAAGTGGGGCGACGGCGCGGTCGATATTACGCCGCTCAGCTCGCTTAACAAGCGTCAGGTACGCGCGGTCGCGCGCGCGCTCGGCGTGCCGGCCGATGTCGTCGACAAGGCGCCGACGGCCGGATTGTGGGCAGGCCAGACCGACGAGGCCGAGCTGGGCGTGAGCTACGACGACAACAGCGACTACCTCGAGGGCAAGCAGATCCCGGACGCGGCGCGGGAGATTCTGGAGAAACATTACCAGCGTACACAGCACAAGCGTCAAGCGATCCCTGGCATCTAAGATAAGGATGATCGAGGGGATCGGGATCGACGTTGTCGAGATGGAGCGGATGGCCAAGCTGCTCGCGGGAGACACCGGAGGCAAATTCGCCGCGCGCGTGCTGACGTCAAGCGAGCTCGATCGGTATGCGCAGATGCAGCCGCGACGCGCGGTCGAATTCGCTGCAGGCCGGTTCGCCGCCAAGGAAGCGGTCGTCAAGGCGATCGGCTGCGGCATCGGCAGCTGCGTCGGCTTTCGCGACATCGAAGTGCTGCCGGACGAGCGAGGCCGGCCGTCTTGCCGGCTCTCTCCGGAGGCCTGGGAGCGGCTTGGAATGGCAGAGCGCTCGTATCGCGTACACGTGGCGATTACGCACGAACGGCGGCTCGCGGCAGCGACGGCTACACTGGAACGAATTGAATAAGGCAAGCACGAGCCCGGTCCTTGTTGGCCGGGCTCGTGCTTGTTATCAGAACGTTTTAATCGACGGATCGCAAGTTGTCGGATCGGTACTGGATGTCGATATTGGATAATTCAATACAACCCGAGAGAATATTCGATAAATTAAAATAATTTGTGCAAATAAACGAATAAATACCAGGACGATTATGTGTGGCGGTTGTATGATGTTTTTGAGAAACGAATCAATGCAAGGCGGCCAGCCAGGCGGCGATCTTATCGATCTCCTGCGAGGTAAGGCGATCCTTTAGGGCGGGCATTAACTGTCCCCCGTTCGTAATCTGGGCCGCGATCTGAACCTCCGTCAGACGCGCGCCGACGGAGCGAAGATCCGTATCCGGCCCCATTGTGCCTTCAAGGCCGCCTCCATGACAGGAGATGCAATTGCTGCGGTACAGCGCGATCGTTTCCGCCGGGCCGGCCGGCAGCGACGGCTTGGCATTTTCCTCCGTCTTGCCTTTGCCGCAAGCCGCCGTCAATAGAAGAGCCCCGATCAAGGCAGAAGCCGCTGCGATCCGCAATCCGCGACGCGCGAAGGCATATTTTTTCAAATTTACCCGACTCCCAATGTTAAGTATAATAAATAGAACCTAATAGACATCTTAAGACAAGCTTCCTGGAGTGCAAACGATGAGCATACGCTATTTTAACATATTAATGAATCATCTCGAAAAGATGCAGTTCGAGGTCGCCGCCGCTTCCTTCGAGGAACATGCGGGCGTAGAAGAGGGACGACCGGAAGTTTACGACTGCAATCGGGCGTTGCTCGTGACCGGCGGCAGCGGCCTGCTGCATATGGAAGACCGGTCTTTTTCCATGGATGCGGGGACGTTCAGCTTCCTGCTGGCAGGCAAGGCGCATTGGATCGAGCCCAGCCCGGGCGATAATCTGTCGTATTGGTGGTGCCACTTCCGCGCGAGTTATGCCGACCGGGCGCTCTATCAGGCAATCGGCTTGCCCGAGCATGTGCGCATTCCCGATCCGCGCGAGGCGATCGCGATGTTCGCCCGGATCCGGAGCAACCTGTTCTCGCAGCAGCCGTCGGCCCGACTTCGAATCAAGACCTCCTTTATGGAGCTTATCGGCATATTCATCGATTACTTCGTCGCCGACTCCGAGAGACGGGCGCCGCTGTCCCCGGAATTCGAAAAGCTGGAGATCGTGCTTAGCTATGTGGACGAGCATCTGGCCGACACGATTACCGTTGAGCATCTGGCGGGGCTCATTTATTTGCATCCAAACTATTTTATCGTTTTTTTCAAAGGATTGATGGGCTGCTCGCCGATACAATATGTGAATCAGCGAAGGCTGGAGATCGCACGGACGCTGCTCGCGGATCCCGCCTGCAACGTGTCGGACGCCGCGGCGCGCATCGGCATGAAGATCTACTACTTTTCGAGAATGTTTAAAGCCTATACAGGCCTCACGCCCAGCCGCTACAAAAAGCTGGTGCTCGGACTCGGCGCCGGCGGGGCCAAAGACGACGAGGGCCATGCCGAATCGCAAAAAAAGGGAGGGCCGGGAGCTTGAACGAACTCGAGATCAAATCGTTTTTCAGCGGCGAGCTGCTGCAATGGTACAAGCAGGCCAAGAGGGACCTGCCCTGGCGGCGCAGCCGGGATCCGTACCATATCTGGGTGTCCGAGATCATGCTTCAACAGACGCGTGTCGATACGGTCATCCCTTATTTCAACCGTTTCATGACCAAGTTTCCGACGATAACGGCGCTGGCCGAGGCGCCGGAAGAAGAGGTGATTAAGGCCTGGGAAGGGCTCGGCTACTATTCGCGCGCCCGCAATCTCCAGGCCGCGGCCCGCGAGATCGCCGATAACCACGGCGGCAGGCTTCCCGACGACAAGAGCGTCGTCGCGGGACTGAAGGGCGTCGGCCCTTACACGTCCGGCGCGATCCTCAGCATCGCCTTCGGCAGACCCGAGCCGGCGGTGGACGGCAACGTCATGCGCGTGTTGTCGCGTTATTTCTGCATCGACGAGGACATCGCGAAGCCGGCCACGCGCGTCGGCATGGAAGGGCTGGCCCGGGAGCTCATCCCCGAAGGGGAAGCTTCCGACTTTAACCAGGCGCTCATGGAGCTAGGCGCGCTTGTCTGCACGCCGAAGTCGCCGAGCTGCCTGCTGTGCCCGGTCATGGCGCATTGCCAGGGCCGGCTGGCTGGCCGCGAGACGGAGCTGCCGATCAAGAGCAAAGCCAAGCCGCCACGGCCGGAGCACCGCCTCGCCGTGCTCCTGCAGGACGCGAAGGGCCGCGTGCTCGTGCGGCAGCGGCCGGAGAGCGGGCTGCTCGCGCGCATGTGGGAGCTGCCGCATGTGGTGGCGCCCGAGCGGGGCGTCTGGGATTCCCACTCGCTGGGAGGGGCGCTGCTTGCGGCTTCGCTGGATGCCGAGGGGCTCGCGGGCGTTCGCGCCGACGCGCTGCGCCACGTGGCCGACGCGGAGCATGTGTTCACGCATTTGCACTGGTATTTGCGCGTGCTGGGTGCTGGGCGGAGCGTTGATGGCGCAGGAGCCGAAGAGGCTGCTGTGGCGGCTGCGGATGCGGAAGCAGAGACTGCGGCGGCTGAGGTTGCTGAAGCTGCGGCTGCGGCTGACGCAGTTGCGACTGCGACGGCCGAAGTTACGGCAGCTGCGGCGTCAGGCGGAGTAGAAGCGGCAGCCGAAGATAAGGCAGGCTATCGCACCAGCCCCGTCGCTTCGCCGCGGCCGGGCGATGGTGCCGGAGCTGCCGCTTCGCCGCTGCCGGGCGAAGGTACCAGCGCAGCTGCCTCGCTGCCGCCGGGCTATCGATGGATCGATGCTGCCGAATTTGAGCGCCTCGCCTGGCCGAACGTGTTCAGCAAACTTCTTGGCGCGCACTTCAGCGGCACGTTGTACGAAATCGCACCCAAACGCTGATGCCTCCCGGCGTATCGGACCGGAGAGCCGTTCTTTTGTGTTTGAGGTCCGATAAACGATGGCTGGCGGACAAGTGGATCCGCTATTCTCCTCCAGCAGGCCCGCAAACGCACCTCCAGGCGGAAATAACTTCCCCTGCGTCCGTAAACCTCGTTGAATGGACCCATTTCGCCGAAGTAACGGCTCCTTAAGTCCGATTCATCCGGTTTCTTCCAGCTATCTCCTTCGTTCCTCGGACTGGCTGCGCAGGACGCAGATCAGCGGGCGCCATGACACGCGCAAACAACCCGCCGCACGCAAAAAAGCCAGCGCCGCTTGAATCGGCGCTGGCTTTTTTCGTAAGGAATATTACTTGGCAGCGTCGTAACGCTTGCCGACTTCTTCCCAGTTAACGACGTTCCAGAACGCGCCGATGTAGTCCGGACGCTTGTTCTGGTACTTCAGGTAGTAAGCGTGCTCCCAGACGTCGAGGCCCAGGATCGGCGTCTCGCCTTCGAAGATCGGGCTGTCTTGGTTAGGCAGGCTGTATACCTTCAGCTTGCCGTCCTTGCCTACAACCAGGAACGCCCAGCCGGAGCCGAAACGGGTCGTAGCCGCAGCTGCGAACGTTTCCTTGAACTTGTCGAAGCCGCCGAGCTCGCTGTCGATCGCAGCAGCCAGAGCGCCGGTAGGAGCGCCGCCAGCGTTAGGAGCGATCGTCTCCCAGAACAGGGAGTGGTTAGCGTGGCCGCCGCCGTTGTTGCGAACGGCAGTGCGGATGGCCTCAGGCACGGCGTTCAGGTCGGAGATCAGATCGTTCAGGCTCTTGTCTGCCAGCTCGGGAGCGGACTCGAGGGCTTTGTTGAGGTTCGTTACGTAAGTATTGTGATGGCGGTCGTGGTGGATCTCCATCGTGAGCGCGTCGATATGCGGCTCGAGTGCGTCGTTGGAGTAAGGAAGAGCGGGCAATACGTGTGCCATAATGGAACAGCCTCCTTGGATTATGAATCTGGAATGGAAATCTACCTCTGTATTATCCCTGATTTCAAATACTAAATCAACATGGGTGTTTAGAAAGTCTCCGGCCGATTTTGGCATCGCGCTCCATCAGCATGGGCACTTTTTCCTGGATTATACCAGTAAATTTTGTCCATAAAGTAATGCTTGATACATAGATGTAAATTCGCTCATCTAGTTCCAGTAAAAACACGAAAAAAAGGAACGATCCCGATTTTGGCGCGAATTCGGCGAAATTCGGCAATATTTTAGATTTATTCATATGTAAACGCTTTATTTAAAGCGTTTACACGGTGTTGCGCGCCGATTCTCCAAAATTATTTAGGCGATATCCCTAAAATAGCATGAAATTATCACGTATTTGTCGTAATATAAAAAGACGTTAAAGCGATGTTCACAGTTTAGCCTCTACTTTAACTGAATCCGGGGAGACAGGCATATGCAGATTCGGACTTTTCAATTGTCGGATTATCGTTCCGTATCCGAGCTTCTGAAGGTAGCTTTGTCGGAGGAATGCTGTGAAGAAACTATGTCGGCCTTATCCCGCCAATTGTCCTGGGACAGCGAGCTCGTGCTCGTGGCACTGAAGGATGACGAGCTGGCGGGCATCATGATCGGCACGATCGACCACAGCAAAGGTTATGTTTACCGCATCGCCGTACATCCGGATCGTCGCCGCCAAGGCGTAGGCCGCACGCTCGTCACCGCCATGAATGCGCGATTCCGCCAGCGGAACGTGCAAAAGGTATTTGTCGCGGTGGACAAGCACAACGAAATGCTGCTTCCTTTCTACCAGTCCTTGAGCGAAGAGATGCTCGATCTCGTGACGCCTCAGCGTCCACTATCCATCGTAGCAGGCTAAACGCCCATCGCAAGGTCCCTCGCAAGACGGCCTTACCATCAGGAGAGCATATCTTACGTGTCGACAGGCGCCGAAAACCGGTTGCTTTTGGCCATAAGATATGCTTTTCTTATATTATCTTATTTGGTTCTACGGCAGGGGGCTTGGCATGGAGCGCAGCGGCGGCCTAATATCTACATCTATATACGAGAGCTGTACGATCAAGAGCTTTAAGCACAACGGCTCGCTCCACCGCATGTGGCTCGAGAACTGGAAGGTCCCGGAGGACAGGCTCCATCCCGCGCATCGGGAAGCGGGCATTATGGTATACGTGAACGACCATACGCCGATTCGGGAAGCCGACGGCAAAGAATGGATCAGCCGGGTGCCGGCCGTTTCTTTTTTTCTGCCGGGCGAATGGTTTAACGTGGTGGCGCTGCTGGAGGACCGGGGCGTGCGTTATTATTGCAATGTGGCATCGCCGCCTTATCGGTACCACAACGTGCTGACCTATATCGACTACGACCTGGATGTCGTGCTCCTGCCGGGCGGCTCCGTACTGGATCTGGACCGTGACGAATACGACAAGCACAAGGAAGAATACCGTTACAGCGTGTCCGTCCGCGGACAGGTGGAGGACGGACTGCGTGCGCTGCATGAGCGCGTGGCGACGTTCGGACAGCCGTTCGGCGACGAGGAAGCGCGACGCTATTACCGCGAGTGGAGAGACAGCCCCCAGGCGAAGGAGAATGAGTCGTATCCATGAAGCAGACATCAAGCATCCCGCAGCCGGGCAGATCCCGCTCGGTCAAGCCCGAATCCGCCTTGCGGCGAGAGCTGTGGGAGTGGCTTCGCGCCCTGGGCATCGCCTTTACGATCGTCATTCTGCTGTGGGCTTTTGTATTCCGGCTGTCGACGGTCAAGGGGGAGTCGATGGAGCCGACGCTGTACGAGCACGAGTGGCTGTTCGTCAACAAGGTCGCCTACGAGCTTGGACAGCCCAAGGCCGGCGACGTCGTTATCTTGAAGGATCCGAGCGACGGTCCGGACAAGAAGAAGTTTCTCGTTAAAAGAATTATCGGCGTGCCGGGCGATACGGTCGAGGGCAGAGGCGGACAGCTGTACGTGAACGGCGAGCTGCGCGTCGAGCCATATACCGATAGTCCGATCGAGGACGGAGACTTTGGACCGATTAAAGTCGAAGACGGGAAATACTTTATTATGGGAGACAATCGTCGTCTGGGCGCGAGCAAGGACAGCCGAACGTTCGGGGAAGTGCCGAAGTCGCTGCTGCTCGGGCGGACGGAATTCATCATGTGGCCGATCGTGCGCTGGAAGAGCCTGTAGCGCGGGAAGGGAGACCTGACGTTGGATAACAAGGGCGTGGCGGCATTTAACCGCAGCCCCGCATATTGGTCGTCATTGAAAAGGGATATGCTCGCAGCGGCGAAGTCGCTCGGCATCGACCGGATCGGCGTGACGTCGGCCGAGCCTTTCCCGGAGCTGCGGGAGAGGCTAGTCTTGCATCGGGCGCTCGGCTACGAGTCGGGCTTCGAGGAGCCTGATCTGGACAAGCGGACGCAGCCGTCCCTGTTGTTCGAGGCGCCTCGCTCGATCGTCGCGATCGCGGTCGCTTATCCGTCGAAGCTGAAAAATCCGCCCGTATCCGAGCCGGGTGCCCGCCGCGGCATTTTATCGCGTTCGGCATGGGGCGAGGATTATCATCGCGTGCTCGCCAGGCGGCTCGAACGGTTGGCCGAATGGCTGGCGGAGCGGGCGCCCGAGCTCAGGTGGTTGTCCATGGTCGACACCGGCGCGCTCTCCGACCGGGCGGTTGCCGAACGCGCCGGCATCGGCTGGAGCGGCAAAAATTGCATGATCATGAACGATGAGCTCGGGTCGTGGATGTACCTCGGCGAGATGATTACGAATTTGCCGCTGCCGCCCGATGCGCCGCTCCTGGACCAGTGCGGGGACTGCACGATATGCATCGATGCCTGTCCGACGGGAGCGCTGGTCGGCCCGGGTCAGCTGAACGCACAGAAATGCATTTCTTATCTGACGCAGAGCAAGGGGCTGCTCGACGAGGACGCGATGGTCAAAATGGGCAACCGGCTGTACGGCTGCGATACGTGCCAGATCGTGTGTCCGATCAACCGGGGCATCGATTCCAGGCATCAGGCCGAGACGCTCCCCGATCCGGAGGTGGCGAAGCCGCTGCTCCGTCCGCTGCTGCAGATGGGCAACCGCGAATTCAAGGAGACGTACGGCGCGAGCAGCGCCTCCTGGCGCGGACGCAAGCCGATCCAGCGCAACGCGCTGATCGGGCTCGGCAATTTCCGCGACGAGGCATCCGCCGGCGACGTCGCCCGCGTGCTGCGCGAGGATCCGCGCTTCGAGCTGCGCGCGACGGCGGCCTGGGCGCTCGGACGCATCCGCGGCGACGTCGCTTCGGCGGCTCTGGCCGAGGCCGCCGAAGCCGACGCGGACGAGCGCGTCCGCGCGGCGGCCAGCCGCGCGCTGGCAGCGCTCTCGGAACCTGCGCCGAAGCGGGGAAGACGCGCCGGCGAATAAAGACGGCGAAAGCTGCATGATGGAGTCGTGGGATGAAGCGCTTATAACGAATGGCGCGTTCACAGGAGCAGGGCTGGAGCAGGACTGGAGCGGGACTACTGCGCGGCTGCGAAACGAAGGAACCTTCGGGGCGATATTCGAATTCCCTGAAGGTTCTTTCTTATGCATGCCGGACGGCCCGCGTGCGGCCGGCTACGGCTTGAGCTTAGCGCGCGCCGCATACAGGCCGATCAGCTGTGCCCTGCTTCTCACGTTCAGCTTTTTGAATATATGCGCGACGTGCTTTTTGACCGTCGTCTCGCTGATGAACAGCCGCTCCGCGATCTCGGCGTTGGAACGCCCTTCGGCGACCAGGTCAGCCACGCCGCGCTCGCGGCTCGTGAGATACGGCCCCGGCGCCGCTTCCGGCTCCGTCTCGAGCTCGGTCTCGTCGGCGAGACCGATCGCCGCGATCGTCCGGTTCAAGTAGTCCTGCAGCTTGGGCCCGCGCGTGTCCAGGACGTAATAAGGCGTCGCGATTCGCTCGTCGTAATCGTAATGAACGACGTCGGGAATCTCCGCGCCGAAGCTCAGAAAGATATCCCTCGGCAGCGGATGGGGCGGAGGCGCCGCCACGACGAAGCCGGCCGACAGCATATGGGTGATGAAGGCGATGCCCGCGGCCTGCATCATCGCGCCGTCGGAGGGATCGCAGACGTCGAGCGTCTTGACGAAGTAGCCTGCGCGCTCGTGGCCCGGGACGCGCAGCTCGTTCAGCCTGGATTCGTCCAGGCTGGAAAAGTAGGCGGCGGACAGCGGCTCCCTTTTCAGATAATCGATCGTCCGCGCGTTGATGGCGATGAAGACGAAAAGGCCGCAAACGGTGCCGTGGCGATCGCGCGCCAGCTTCACGCTGCCCGGATCCAGCGCATAGAGCGAGTCCAGATGGATGTGCTTCAGGCCGAACAAGCTGTCCTGCACCGTGTACAAATAGTCGAACGTCTGCCCCGAGACGGGGTCGACGCGCCGAACCGGATATTCCCGGACGGTGGCGTACCGCTGTTCTACGTAGCGCAGCGCCTCCTCCCAGTTGGCAGGCGACAGCGGCTCCATCCGGTGCGTGACCGACTGTTGGTAAAACAGGGCGTGGATCAGCTGGTTGCCGATATAGTAAAACCACTCCGCGTTTTCCCACGATATCGTTTTTTTTCGCGCCGAGCGCTTGAGCTTGCGGTAGTAATACAGCACGCATCGCTTCCATAGCTCTTCATACCGCTGCGGCACGCGCAGCCGCAAATCTTCGGCGATCGCCTCGCGCAGCAGGTCGTGCAGCAGCCAGCCGCGGTCGATGCGTTGGACGAAGGAGTATTCGGCCAGCCTGCGGAAATCGTCCGCTCCGATCTCCCTGTCCAGCACATAGCCGACGATCTCCTGGTTGAACACCCGCAGCACGGCCGCCGCCTCGACGAGCTCCTTCATCGCGGGCTCCGGTACTTCCCTCAGCCAGGCCGCTGCGACACGGCCGAATACGGCGCCGTCTTCCGGAGCGGCCTGCCCCCCGGGCGAATGCGCCATCATCGTCGCCACCAGCAGCGACATCGTCAGCGGATGTCCCTTCGTCTTCTGCCAGACGGTCCGCTGGTCCGCCTCGCCCGTCACGCCCGATCGCTCGGCGTACAGCCTGACCGCATCGAAGTCCAAGTCGGCCAGCGGGAGCCGGTGGATCCACTGCCGCCATGCGGGCGACGTAAGCCAAGGCCCGCCGAGCGGCGATCTGCCGGACACGACCGCGAGCACGCCTGGCGCTATGCGCGACAGGAACGCTTCCCGCAGCCAGTGCTCCAGCTCCCCCAGATCCTCGAACGTATCCAGCGCGAGTACGGTTTTGCGCAGCCCGGCTTGCTCGGCCAGCGCTTCCAGGCAGACCGCGGCCAGCCGGTCTGCGTCGGCATCGCGCTCGATCGTCTCCGTCCTGTACCGCAGCCGCCTCAGCAGCAGGAGGCAAAAGTCCTCCGGCGTTCGCAGCGAGCGGCAGTCCATCGAGACGAACCGCGCGCCGGCGCCGTCGGCCAGCCTGCGGAATTCGTTCAGCAGGTAGCTTTTGCCGATACCTCCCGTCCCGAACAGGTTGAGGATCTTCCGGCGCGGCGCCGCATCCGCAATCCAGGAGAGATAGGCGGCCTTCTCCGTTTCGCGGCCGACCAGATAATGCTGTTCCAGTCTTTCGATCTCGTTGCCGGTGCTTGCGTTTGAATAATAAGGAGACATGACGCGCGGGTTCACCGTCCCGACTTCGAATGGCATGCATTTTACAAATATCCTATCAATTGGGTGAGGATTAGACAAAAGTCTTTTTTCCTAATCGAAGGCCGCGTCTGTGCAAAATACTCCTTTTTTACTCCCTTCGGGTCGTATTCGCTTGGGGGTCGACGTGCTAATGTAGTCTCGATTGAATTCGAATATGCGGAAACGGGGTGCATCATGAAGCGGAAAAGAAGACGGTCGCTCGCCGTCGTGCCGGCGCTTGCGCTGGCCTGCCTGCTCGTGGCTTGCGGCGGGAACGGCGAAGGGGGCGCGTCCCAGCCGGCTTCTTCGGAGAGCGGGACTTCAGTATCGTCGCCAACCGCCGCCGCGGAGAGTCATAACAGCGACAAAGGCGGAGCGTCCGCAGCGGACGTTTCGGTCATGCAGAAAGCGGTCGTAGGCGGCGAGCTTCGATACTTCGACGAAAAGTTCGGCGCAGGCGCCCGGCAGGACGACGGCATCATCGTGAGCTATATGGACGGAAAGCTCAAGGTGACGGAGGATCAGGGCCGCGCATTCAACATTTATAATGCGTACGTGGATCGCAAGGAGATGGCGAGTCCGGACGACGCGCTGGCGTTTATCAAGCAGTTTTTGCCTGCAGACGCCGTTCAGACGAAGGAAGAGGAGAACCCCGAGTCCAAAATCCAGACGATCACCTATACGAGCGAGGCGCTAGGAGAAGCGATCGGCATGGCCGGGCAGCTGACGATCAGTATTTTCAAAAATCCGGAGGATCCGACGCAAGTCAGGCAAGCGCAGATCAGCATCGATATAACGGCGAATATGTGAGGGAGGCCGCGGGGATGAACTTGCGTTGGCGGCAAAAAGGCTGGTTGGGACTCGCAGCTTGTCTCGCCGCGGTCGGGGGAATCGAAGGAGGGGCTGCCGCGGCCGTCCCGTCAGTCGAGATCGTGAAGCCGGTCGCGCCGATCGAACTGCCCGGCGTCGTCATCCCGGATATCGTCATCAAGCCGGTCAAGGGGGCCGACGTCAGCCTGGTCTGGTCCTGGATGTCGGACGGCGGCTCGATCGCCGATCCGAGCGGTCCGGCGACAGCGGCAGCCGACGGCACGGTTTACTTGACGTATAATGCGGTGTCCATCTTCGGCGACGCACTCGGCAAAGCGATCGCGTTCGGATACGACGGCAAGCCGAAGTGGAGCGCGGACTTGCCGGCGCCGCTTCTCGGCCCGGCCGTCGCGGCACCGGACGGCACGCTTTACGCGAGCGTCGGCACCGCCGGCGGCGACGGCGCGATCGTAGCCGTCGGCGCGGACGGGAAGCGCAAATGGTCGTCCGCGGGGCGGGGCGGCGCCAAGGCGAAGCTCGTGCTTGGCACCGATGGCACCGTGTACGCCACGGAAGGCGACGGGACGCTGAGCGCCATTCGGCCGGAAGACGGATCGGAAAAGTGGCGGCTCGGTGCGCTGTTCGCGGGCACGCCCCGGATCGCGATCGCTCCGGACGGTACGCTCTACGTTGCCGGCGGCGGCGATACGCTCGCCTCCGTGACGCCTGACGGCCGTACAAGATGGATATACCGGGCGACTCGAACGATCAAGGCCGGACCCGCGGTCGGCCCCGACGGCTCGGTCTACATCGCGACGGACGACCGCAAGGTGCACGCGGTTACGCCTGCGGGCTCGCTGCAGTGGCGGTTCGCGCTCGTCGGCAATCCGGTATCTCTCGCGGCCGCGGCAGACGGGACGCTATATGCCGCCGCGGCCGACCCGGCGCTCTACGCCGTAGCGCCCGACGGCAAGGGAAAGTGGAAGGCTGCCGTCACGGCCGCATCGGCCGACATTGCCGTCGGCAAGGACGGAATGGTCTACATGCTGGCCGACGACGGGCGCGCGAGCGCGTTCGATCCCGCGGACGGGCATATGCGGTGGCGGTACGGCCTCGGCACGCCCAACGGCGTCGTCGCGCCGGGCGTCGGGCGGGACGGCACGGTCTATGCGGTCGCCACGCAGGGCGTCAAGCTCGGCGTTTACGCGCTGCGGATCAAGGCCTCGAGCATCGTCTTGAACAAGACGAAGCAGTCCTTGGCGATGGGCGGCACGACGCGCCTGTCCGCGATCGTGTCGCCGGTCGACGCGACGAACAAGCAGGTGGCCTGGACGAGCAGCAATGCGGCGATCGCCGCTGTGGACGACGAAGGCAACGTCAAGGGCGTGTCGCCGGGAACGGCAATCGTCGCGGCTCGCAGCGACGACGGCGGCTTGATCGCGGACTGCGAAGTAACGGTTATGGCGGTGGCTGGCGGCGGGACCGGCGGCAACGGATCGGGCGCGTGGCCGGGCAGCGGTTCAGGCGCGGGTTCGGATGCCGGGTCGTCGTCCAATCCATCGTTTTCCGATACGAAGGATCATTGGGCAAGCAAAGAAATTGAGCGGGCCTTTGCCATGAAAATCGTAAAAGGCTACCCGGACGGCACCTTCCGTCCAGAGGGTGGCGTCACGAGAGCGGAGTTCGCCGTCATGCTCATGAACGCCTTGCAGAACGGAACGGCCGGTCAGGCGCTGGCTTTCGAGGATCGAAGCCGGATTCCGGCCTGGGCAGCCGCGGCGATCTCGCGGGCGGTCGCGCTCGGCATCGTCGGCGGATATCCGGACGGGACGTTCCGACCCGCGGCCAACGTCAACCACGCCGAGATGGCGGCGATGACGTTCAAAGCTTCCGGCCTGCCGCCCGCAGCGGAGGCCGCCACCGCATACGAGGACGATGCCGACATTCCGGACTGGGCCAGAGGCGCGGTGTCCGCCGCCGAGAAAAGCGGCATTATCGTCGTCGGCGGCAGGACGGACGGCGACTTCGCCCCGGGCGCGTTCGCCACGCGGGCCGAAGCGGCGGCCTGGATCGTCCGGATGCTGGACGCTGCGGGCCGGAAGTAGAAGTCCAAAGTCCTATTCGATCGCCGATACGGAGAAAATGCATTGCGCATTTTCTCCTTTTTTTTTGCGGACAAGCGCTTGCAGGCGAATCTTTATTTGCTATAACCGACAACCGGCGGATAATATATTCATATAGGAAGAAAATCCGGCCTTTAACGTCAGGCGCATCCACGGGAGAACATGAGATATGAAGCTGGTTGACATCGACAATCTCGAACCGGGGCAACTGCTCGGGAAGACGCTCTTTTCGGAAAACGGTACGGTGCTGCTGTCGGCGGGCGTGCAGCTGACCGTGTTCATGATCAGCACGCTTCGCAGGCTCGGGGTGCCGATGGTCTATATCTCGGAGCCGGGCGCCCAGGAGATCCAGCCGGACGAGGTGCTGTCCGAGCAGACCAAGCAGGCGGTCATCGCGCAGATGTCCGACACCTTCAACGCGCTGCGCTCCGGCAAGGAATTCAGCGCGAGGGCGATCAGCCTGTCCGTCGATCAACTGATGGAGGATGTGCTGCGCAACCAGAACGTGCTCATCCAGCTCTCCGACATCCGCACCGCGGACAACGCGCATTACTTGCACAGCATGAACGTCTGCATGATGGCGACGATGGTCGGCGTCAACATGGGGCTGAATATGCTGCAGCTGAAGGAGCTGGCGATCGGGGCGCTGCTGCACGACATCGGCAAGCTGGGGGCGACCGGCGCAGAGGAAGGGCGCTCGCATCACGCTTGGCGGGGCTTCGAGCTGCTCAAGCTGAAGCGCGAATACAGCCTGCTAACCGCCCACGTCGCTTTCCAGCATCACGAGGCTCCGGACGGAAGCGGCCAGCCCAGAGGCATAACCGGCGAAGAGATCCATATTTACGCCAAGATCACCGCAGTCGCCAATATGTACGACAACTTCGTGCACGGCACGGCGGAGCTTCCCAGATTGCAGCCGCACGAGGCGATCGAGCGTCTTCACGCGCTCTCCGACACGACGCTCGACCGCGATACGCTTATCGAATTTTTGAAAATCGTGTCCGTCTACCCGAATGGCGTCTCGGTAAGGCTGTCCAACCGGCTGATCGGCATCGTCGTGGCCCAGCACAGAGGGCTGCCGGGCAGGCCGATCGTACGCGTCATCGCCCGGGAGGGCGAGTCCTCCGCCGCGCGCGAGCTCGATCTGGCGAAGCTGCCGACGCTGTTCATCGAAGGCGTCATCAATTGACGGCGCGATCAAGCAAGATCGCGGCCGGATACGAGCTGGGCCAAGCCGGGCCAAGCCGAGCCAAGCAGACCTGGCCCAACCCGGTCCAGGCAATCTGCGGCCGCGCTTTGCCTGCGATCGTGGTTGATTCGCCTGCCGGGCTCATGCTATTATAGGCTGGCTGTCCCGCAGATTTACAAGGACTGCACACACGCACTTATGCGTAAAATTTGGAGGTATGGCAGATGAGCTTTTGGGATATTCTGATTCCGGTTCTGACGTTGATCGTCGGACTTGTGCTGGGCTTCCTCGGCGGCGTATTCTATCTGCGCAGCCAGATGACGAAGATGCAGAACAATCCGGACATGCTGGCCAAGATGGCCAAGCAGATGGGTTACAATATGAACAAGCAGCAGCTTCAGAAGGCGCAGCAAATGATGAAAAACCAAAATCAGAACCAGAACTTTAAGCCCCGCAGATAATCGATATGCGGCGCGATGATACCGTAATCGCCGCCAAGGATGAAAGAAGGGTATAAGATGGCCGGTCTGAAGGACTATCTGAATACGAACGTCACGCGCAACCGCGAGCAGGTAGAATATCACGTGCGCGAGATTCTCAAGCTGATTGGCGAAGACGTAGAGCGCGAAGGCCTGCTGGACACGCCCGCTCGCGTCACGCGCATGTACGAGGAGATTTTCGGCGGGTATGCGATCGATCCGCGCGACGCGCTTGGGGTCACGTTCGACGAGCAGCACGAGGAGCTCGTCATCGTCAAGGATATCGTGTATTACAGCCAGTGCGAGCACCATATGGCGCCGTTTTTCGGCAAGGCGCACATCGGCTACATTCCGAGCGGCAAGATCGCGGGCCTCAGCAAGCTGGCGCGGCTAGTCGAAGCCGTGACGCGCAGGCTGCAAGTCCAGGAGCGGATCACCTCGCAGATCGCCGACATCCTGGACGACGTGCTGAAGCCTAACGGCGTCATGGTCGTCGTCGAAGGGGAGCATCTGTGCATGTGCTCGCGCGGCGTGAAAAAGTACGGAAGCAAGACCGTCACTTCGGCCGTGCGGGGGCAGTTCCGGGGCAGCTCTGCGCTTCGCTCGGAGTTCCTCTCTCTGTTAAAAGAATAAACGATAAAGCCGCGTTACCGGCCGCAGACGGCGTTCGGTAGCGCGGCTTTTGTATCGATAAGATAGCGCAGACGGTCACGGCCATCGCACGCGATACCAATAATCGTAAAGTCTCCGATAGCCAAGCTTGGCATACAGGCGCTGCGCGGGCAGGTTGCCGGCCACGACTTGAAGGTAGCTCGTGTGCGCGCCGTGCGCTTGGCCCCAGCGCAGGATTTGCCTGACGAGCCGCTCGCCGAATCCGCGGTTCCGATAGGCGGACGACGTGGCGATATCGAACAGCCCCAGATATCCGCCGTCGACGACGCCGATTCCGATCCCGACGGGAGTATCTTTCGAGCGTAGGAGGAAAAAAGCTCTGCGGAGCGGACTGTCCGCGAGCATGGCGGACGAGGTCCCCCGTTGCTCCGGCTTGAGCGACAGTATCGCGGCGGCGGCGGCCATCCACTCCTCCGTCAGGCCGGCGTCGACACGCAGCCCTTCCACGGAAGCCTCGTCGAGGGTCTCCTCAAGCGGTCTGGTCAGAACCTGGGAGCGATCTGCCGCAGCGTATCCGTATTCTTCCAGGCGACCGTCGAGCCCGCATGGCTCGCACAGCGGCGTAATCTTGAATATCGTCGGCAGACCCGCGCGATGATACGCATCCTCGCAGTAGCCGACCATCGCGCGGAGGTCCGCGCCGGGATCGGTCCGCAGCGGCTGCACGGAATTGGAACGCTTCGTGTAGCCCTTCGACTGCCTGAGCAGCCAGCCGTCATGCGACATCTGCTGCAGGGCGGGCCAGGCGTTCAGCGCTTTGGTCTCTATGACGCGGATGTCATCGTGCAAGGCGTACGCGCCTCCCCTATCAATCAAATTCGATAAGAATAAATATACATAATTATTTATAAATATGCAAACCCTATCGCATGCAGCCAGTCAAAGCCTAACCCGGATAAAAACAGGGCTAAATCGCTCATCGCCGGGCCGGTGGAATTGGGCTATGATAGCGGTATCACAGGAATTAAAAACCGCAATCCATTGGAGGCTATCATGGGAAATTCGAATAAAGTCCGCATCGGCTTGATCGGCGCCGGCAACATTGGCAACGTTCACCTTCAGGAGTTCGGCAAGCTGGCGGAGATCTGCGAGATCGTCGCCATTACGGATACGTATCTTCCGCTTGCGGAAGCCAGGGCGCAGCAGTACGGCATCGAGTCCGTCGCCCCGACGCCGCAGGCGCTTATCGAGCGTCTCGATATCGATGCGGTTATCGTGGCGGTGCCTAACCAGAGTCACGCGTCGCTGACGATCAGCGCACTCGAGCACGGCAAGCACGTGCTGGTCGAGAAGCCGATGGGTCTGGACTCGGCGGCGGCCAAGGACATCGTACGGGCGCAGCAGAAGAGCGGCAAGACCGTCATGGTCGCTCACCAGATGCGCTGGGAGTGGCTCCCGCAGCTCGTGAAGTCGCAGATCGATCGCGGCGAGCTGGGACATATCTACACGGCGAAGACCGGCTGGTACCGGCGCAAAGGCATACCGGGATGGGGCACCTGGTTCACGCAGCACGGGCAATCCGGCGGCGGACCGCTGATCGACATCGGCGTGCACATGCTCGATTTGGCTTTTTACCTGATGGGCGAGCCGAAGCCGGTGTCTGTATACGGCTCGACGTATGCCGAGTTCGGCCCCCGCAAGAAAGGGATCGGGAGCTGGGGCAAGCCGGATTGGAACGGCATTTACGACGTCGAAGATCTGGCGACGGCGATCATCAAGATGGAGGACGGCTCGTCCCTCACGCTGGAGGTCAGCTGGGCGGTCCATATGGACACCGACAGCACGCCGTTCGTCCATCTGATGGGCTCCGAGGGCGGCGCCTTCCTCAAGGGCAACGAAGGAAAGTTTCTAACGGAGCGCTTCGACCAGCCCGTCGACATCCCGCTCATCGCTCCGATCGAGGACGAGGGAGCCCGCGTCAAGCTGAGCCGTCACTTCATCGACTGCGTTGTCACCGGACAGACGCCGATCACTTCGGCAGAGACCGGTCTCCGCAGCAATCTGATCATCGACGCGATTTACGAATCGTCGCGCACGGGCGGCGAAGTCAAGCTCGACTGGTCGCTGTAAGCGGCGATCTTCCGTTCTGCGCGCGCATCATCCGTTCCGTCACGCAACCACAGTCCGAAGCCGCAGGCTTCGGACTGTGGTTGTTTTTACTTTAACTATATTGATCTATCAATGTGTGGTAGAATACGGTTCGTTGGATTGTTGTCGAAAGCTGTTAAAAGAGACGCGTTCCGCTATTTTAAAGACTGGAGAACGTCCATGCATAGATTAAGGTTTTGGCGGGGCAAGGGGATCCATCTATCCGTCATCTTCACCGCCGTCGTCGTACTGTCCGTTACGTTGACGGCTGCGCTGAATACGATCGTGGGCTTCGAGGCGCAAAAGGATTCGTTGTCCCGCAATACGCTCGAGCTGAACCAGATCACGGCCAACGAGCTGAGCGTCGCCGTCGATACGATTTTCGACTCCATGACACAGTCCCTGAACTCGGCGAGCGCCCACTTTTCGATTTCGGAAAATAGAGTCAAGGAGGCAGCCAAATGGCTGGACTTTGTCAGGGGCAGCATGTCCTTCTTCAACTCGCTGGCGCTCGTGGACGAGAGCGGCAAGATTACCGCAGCCTCGCCGGACAACGGAGACCTGGTCGGACAGGTGCTGAAGTCGGCCGCCTCCAAGCAGGCGTTGACCGAGCGCAAGCCGCTCGTATCCGAGCCTTACGTAGCCGTGACCAACCGGCTGATCGTGCTTGTCAGCCAGCCGATTTTCGACGGGGACGGGACGTATCGCGGCTTTATCTGCGGTACGATCTACCTGCACGGCAGCAACGTATTGGACAAGATTCTCGGCAAGCAAGGTCCGAATCTCAACGGCTCCTATTACTATGTCGTCGATAAGAAGGGCAATATCATCTATCACCCGGAGAAAATTCGAATCGGGGACAACGTCGCGTCGAATCCCGCGGTCGCCGAGATCATGGCAGGCAAAGGCGGTCATATGAAGCTCGTGAACACCAAGGGTGTTCCGATGCTCTCCGGTTACGCCATCGTGCCGTCCGTGCAGTGGGGTATCGTCTCCCAGACGCCTGCCGCAACGGTGACCGACAGCGTCAGAGGCATCGTGGCCCGCATGGCCCTGGTGTCCATGCCGTTTATTCTGCTGCTCGCGCTGCTCGTCATCGGCGTATCACACCGGCTCGCTTTTCCGCTTCGCCGGCTGGCGGTATATGCCTCCCTGCTTAATAAGGGGGAGACGGACAAGGTTCCCGCTCTACGGTTGCGGCATCATCTGATTTATGAAGCCAATGAATTGAACAGAGCGGTGATCGATGCCTTCCGCGTGATGGGCGACCGCACCGAGGCGCTCTCTCTCGAAGCACAGACGGATGCGCTTACAGGCTTGCATAACAGACGGTTTTTCGACTCGCTGCTTGCTTCCTGGGATCGTCAGCAGATGCCCTATGCGGTCGTTCTCATGGATCTGGATCGCTTCAAGTCCGTCAACGACACGTACGGCCATCTTAAAGGAGACGAGGTGCTGCGCTTCCTGGCGGCGCGGCTGATCGCCGGCAAGCGGGACGGCGACTATGCATGCCGGTACGGCGGGGAGGAGTTCGTTCTGCTGCTGCCTTACGGGGACAAAGAGCTGGCTTATCAGCTCGCAGAGAACATTCGCATCGCCCTGATGGTGGAGGATGCGCCGATCGGCAAGCCGGTCACGCTGTCGCTGGGCGTCGCCTCCTATCCGGAAGACGGCGCGAGCGCCGCCGAGGTCGTTCACTGTGCGGACTTGGCGCTCTATCAGGCCAAGGAAAAAGGGCGAAACCGTTCGGTCATGTATGCGGCGTCAATCCAGTCAAATCCATAATATCGCATTTACAAAATCGGGCTCACAAAACGTCAGAAACTCGCGACCGCGCGGGTTGCTGACGTTTTTTTTTGAACCTTTAAGAAGGTATAAAACGACAGGTCTGCGTCAGGTTATCGAAAATTAGAGAAAGAGGCTTTGCGTTTCTTCCTGAATCTGGCTGCGTAAAGTCGAGGACAGGCGCTCGCACTTATCGGCGTGTCGGAGCTTCTTCTGAAGTTTGGCAGGGCGAAAAACCTGCATTTGAACATGTATTTTCTGCCGATGTGTGACACGTGATGAAATACCTGCAAATGTGCAGGTAAATCCAAAGCGCAAGCCGGAATTCCGACTGATGAAGGGAAATAACTGCGTTTTGGCATCTATTCAGTACAAAAGGGTCGACATCGATAAAAAAAGATGTATATTTGCAGGCATTGCGGCAAGGGAAGACGCGGGCGGCAATACGAGGGCGGGATTACGCGGGCGGCAATACGAGGTCGGGCTGACGCGGGCGGGATTACGTGGGTGGGATTACGCAGGCGGCGTACGAGGGCGGCAATATGCGGGCGGCAATACGTGGGCGGCAATACGCGGGCGGGATTACGTGTGCCCCTAGGAACGGTTGTCGGATGAGCCATCAATAGGCGTTTTCGCAAATCAACTTTTTAAAGGTAATTTATTCCTTATTTTTTAGCGTTTTTTAAGTGTCATTTATTAAACTAGTTTACGATGTAAACTTTCCATTTTTCGTGGCAGACATCAGAACAGGATTCAGGGGGAACGGGAATGACGCAACGGCATTCGATATTCGCAAAAATAATGGCGGCCGCGCTGGCCGTCGCTTTGTGCTGGCCGCTAAGCTATGGAGGCTCGCTGCCTGCCGCAGCCGCGGCGGCGCCGTCTTATATGGATATTTATATCCCGGGCGGCGGGGGCAAAATCGTCAATCGCGAGAACATGACGAGCTGGAGCAACAGCTTTACGCTGGACGAGGCGAACAACTTCGGCCTGTTCAAGGCCAAGGCGGCGGGCACAAAGGTGACGCGGTCGGATGTCAAGTCGTATACCAACAACTCGGTTGAATTCGCAAGCTGGGATGCAAACGTCTTCGAGGCCGACATCAAGGTTGCCGATAATCCTTCGCTCAAACGACTCGCACAGGGCGGCACGGCGAAGCTCATGCTGCGGACGGGGAAGCTGGACGGCTGGGTCCTCAGCTACGGGGTCAGCATCAACGGCAGCTCCAAGTCAAGCGGTTCGATCCAGGACGGCGGGAGAATCAATACCGGCTGGATTTCGTTCGGAGCGACGGATACGATCACCGTATATTTTTTCCACGGGCTCAGCGCAGGCGTTATCCAGGATGTTCAGCTCTACTTCGCCGACATCGACGCACCTGCATACAACGGCAATACCTTCACGACCGACGGCGCCGTCCGATTCAACGACGATCCGGCCGTACAAAAAAACGAGCTGTTCCTGAAGCAGGACGCCTACATGAATATGGCGCTCAACTTCAGCGAGCCGGTGTTCCCCTCCATGGCCGAGTTGGCTTCGGACAAGGTCGACAACAAATACAGCCTCATGCGCACCGAGCTGTACAGCAATCCGGGCGGAGACGGATTCACGCCTTCCACTTACTACTTGAAGAGCGCGGACGCCGGCTTCGACGGCTTCAGCTCGGGCGCACTGACTTTAAACAATAACTCGCGCACCACCTTTAACATGAAATATACGGCCGCGGCCAACGACAGCACGGGCAACGTGCCGCTGGATCCTGCGCGTCTGACCAAGTCGTCCGACGACGAGCGTCCGACGCTGCTGCAGCGGATCAACGATGCGGCCTTCGTCGACGGCGCCGGCAACCCGGTGCAGACGCTCGGCAGCATCGGCACCAGTCCGCTGGCGGACAATGCCGCCCCAGGCGGCACCTACCGGACGATCGTCGACGCCCGTCCGCCGCAATACTCCGCCGTACGCAACGGCGTTCAACCGAATATCCTCACCGGCCTCGTGCTGAATAAAGGACGGAGCGTCAGCTTTAACGTCAACTTGAACGAGAAGGTCGTCGCCGCCAACGCGCCGCTCGAGTCGACCCAGCTGTCGTTCGCCAACGGCATGACCGCAGCGTATACAAGCGGCTCGAACAGCGACGTCTGGACGTTCACGGCAGTCGTGCCGGACGGCACGACGGTCGAGACGAACGCCTTGAATACGAAGGCGCTCGAGCACCCGTCCAATCCCGGCGACGGCAAGGCGCTATGGGATTATGCGCATAACTACCTGATCGAGTCGGTCAAGTCGATCGCATGGGCAGACCTGTCCATCGACAATACCGCGCCGCTCGTCAATTACGTGTACAAAAACGAAAAGGGGACCGAAGTGCCCGAGGGACAGTACGTCAAGGGCGGCTCATTTACGATCAACGCCTACGATCCCGACTTGAACGGACAACCGAGCAAGGGGTTGTTCCGTCCCGGCAGCGGCTCCGGACTTGTCTACTACTGGCTGAGCCAAAGTCCGGACGATCCGTTCGCGAACAAAAACGACAACTTCGCCGCCGTCAAACGCTATTCGTTGACGCAAAAGCAGCCGTCCGAAGATCTGTACCCGAGCGGCTTCGAAAATGTCGAGCTTAGCGTCGGGCAAAACGGTACGACGGTATCGCTGCCGCCGGAAGCGCAAGGTCAAAGCGGCACCTGGTATCTGCATACTTGGACCGCGGACATGACCTGGGATTCGTCGCGGCAACTGATGCAGTACGACAAGGGCGCCGTCGAGCGGGCGGCATATCTGGCGGAGCATCCGGACGCGACGCCGGCCGACACCGAGACGAACTTCCGGCAGAACATCATGCCGAAGCTCGCGCAGTACGACGATCTCGCGCAATGGCCGCTGTCCGACTTCAGCCGGGACGACTCGAACTGGTCGTACCATCGCGCGGCGATCACGCTCGACAACGATCTTCCCGAGATCGAAGCCGGCAGCGTGGCGGACAACATGACGGACAACGTCCGTCTGACGTTCAAAGCCTGGGATCCGACTTCGACGATCAAGGACGGGAAGGTACAGTATCAGTTCGTAAAGGCGGATGCCTCCCCGGCAGCCGGCGGCTGGCAGGAAGCGAACCTTAACGGTCAAGGCTCGGCGACCGTGGCGACGCTCGGCGATCCCGCGATCGACAAAGGCGGCAAGTACGCGTTGTATGTTCGAGCCACCGATATCGCCGGCAACGTCAAGGAGTCGCGCCTGCAGGAGGCGGACGTGCTCGTCATTTTCAACGAGTTCCAGCGCTATCCCGGCACGTATGCCATCAACGACGGACCGCACTTCACGATCGCCGGCGTTCCGGTCGATTCCGTGGCGTATCAATACACGGACACCTCTTCAAGGCCGGACGGCGGATGGCAGCCGGTCTCCGCTGCGCCGGAGGATGCGACGCTGAAGGGCGAGACGGGCTTCAAATATCAGATCCCCGCAGATAAAACCAAGAACGGCACCGTCTATGCGCATATTCGCGTCAAGCAAAAAGACATGAACCGTTACTATTACTACTATCAGGAGTACAAGTTCGACCATCTGCCGCCGACCGTGACGTTTGGCTCGCAAGGTTACCTGTATCCGATGCCCGAGCAAAGCGTGACGATCGCAGTCGAGGATACGCTCGTCGACTTCGCCGGCGTCGCCAGCAAGAACATTTTGTACCAATGGATCAAGGTCAAAGAGGGCGAGACCGAACAAGCGCCGACGGAAGCTTCGGAAGGCTGGCGCCAGTCGCCGGAGGACGGAGACATCAAGCTGACCGTAGAAGACAAGGCAGACAACGGCAATTATCGGCTGTACGTATATGCCAAGGACAGTCTCGGCAACGGCAAGATCTACAAGACGAGCGGCTTGTTCGCAACCTTCCTGCTCAGCGACGAGCCGCCGGTCGGCAGCGCGGACCTGATCTATGTCGCAGGCGACAAGACGGAAGGCTACTCGGCCATTCTCCAACTCGGCATTGACGTGCCTTCGCAGGTCGGCTATTTCTATTCCGTCTCCACCAACGGCGGGGACAACTGGAGCACCTGGCGCCCGTACACAAACTACATTGGGGTGCCGGTCGACACGAACAACGCGACCGATCTTAAGAACAACATCAAGGTGAAGTTCAAAGGCTACTACGGCACCAACATTAGCGAGCTCTATTCGCCTGGCGTCCGTCTGCAGGATGCGCCCGCTTATGCGCTCGCGTCGCTCGACAAGATCGAGCCCGTCCGGGGCGGCGACAAGCGCGCGGAAGGCGGGCAGAACGACGGGCTCGACATCGTGTTCGATGAGACGGACGGCAAGACGCTGGCGCCGACGGAAGCGAATCCGGAGATGCCGGAGACGATCGAAGCGGGCAAGCGGTACCGCGTCTATCAGAACGGCAGCTACTCTTTTGCCGTGGAAGACGGAGGCAAGTCGTCGACCGTGTTCATCGTCGTCTCCAACTTTGACGACACGCCGCCGGTCGTATCCGTCAAGTACTCCAAGATCGCCAAGACGAGCGGCAGCGTCGTCGCCAGCCTGCAGTCGAGCAAGCCGATCCGCATCACGAATCTCGACAAGTCTACGAAAACGTTCAAGGAAAACGGCTCCTTTACGTTCGAATACGAGGATGCGGTCGGGTTCGCCGGAACGGCGGAAGCGGTCGTCGGCAACATCGACAATACGCCGCCGGAAGCCGACGTCGTGCTTCATTACGATCGTCCCGATATGCTCGCCCTCATCTCCTTCGATGGCAAGGAAGTCGTCGTCGACAGCTCCGGCTACGGCTACGATGATGCCGGAGAGCACAAGTTCTACGCATTTCCGACGACGGACAACGTGATTGCCGCCAACCTCGTCGTGGCCGAGGTCAGGCCGAAGACGGGGCAGCAGCAGGATTATCAGGTCGTCGGCAACAGCGCCGGCACCAATGACGCCTCGATCGTCGTCCGGCAGAACGGCGCGGCTACCTTCACGATTGCGGATGCGGCGGGCAATACGACGACGGTCGAATCGGTCAAGCTGACAAGCGTGGCAAGCGCCATTCCGAAAATCAAGCGCGTGTCGGCGAGCCGGGTCGACGCGGAAGGCAACGCGATTCCGGGCGGGAAAACCGTTACCATCGACGGAAAGGTGTATTCCAAAGGCAAGATCCGCATCTCGCTGGAGCTTGCTTCGCCGCCTGTGCAGGGCAATACGGTGTCCGTAAGCGGCGTGCCGGTATCCGAATTCGGCGGCGATTATACGGACAACGGCAAGAAGTCGCTCGTACTGACCGACAAGCTTGGCAACCGTTACGTTTATGCGCTTACGGTCGAAGGTCTGGACAATAAGGCGCCCGAGATCAAGCTGAACAAGCCGTCGGTTTCCATTATGCAAGCGAAGCCGGACTTTGACGTTATCGCCGGTCTCGGCGGCTACGAAGTGTCCGACAATCTGTCCGCGGCCGAGGATATTGCCGTTCGCGTCGTCGAGCAGAGGCTCGAAAACGGCCAGTACGTCGACACCGTGCCGGACCTGTCGAAGCCGGGCAAGCACACCGTGAAGTATATCGCGGTCGACCAGGTGGGCAACGAAGGCTATGCGACGCAGCTCGTCTACGTCACCGCGACGGACGGCATGTTCGTCACCGCGAACGGCATCCCGCTCTCCGAGGCGGAGACGGAGACCGCGATTCTGAATACGGCGACCGTGACGTTCAAGGTAGAGAACTTCAACATCGTTCGAACCGGAGGCGGCAAGCTCGAGAACGAAGCGGGTACGTTCGATCTGCTGTACGTGCCGGGGCTGGTGCGCGAAGGCCAGCTGAAATATATCGCGACGAAGCTCACCTACGAGCAGCTCCTGAGCGGCAATTTCACCGTGCAGCTGCCGAAAGCCGGATGGTATACCATCATCGTGCGCAACCAGGAGCGGGAGCAAATCTACGCGACGCTGCTCGTCAGCAAGGTAAAGTAAACGAACGCTAGCAAGCGATTCGCCCAAATGAGCCAACACGATCTAACCGTCTAGCGAGCGATCGACCCATTCGAAAGCCGCGTCTCCGGGAGGGAACGGAGCATATAGCGGCTAAAGAGGAGACTTTGCAATGAAGAAACAGGCGTACAGAGCGATCGCGGCCGTGATCGCCGTCGCGATGCTGCTATCGAGCATTCCGCTGCACGCGATCGCCGCTGTCGTCGCCGCGCCGAAGACGACATCGATCCAGAACGAATTCGTCAAGGCGACCGTCGACAACGCGACCGGAAGGTTCAGCGTGCGGACCGTGGACGGACAGCCGATCCGCAAGAAGGACAACGGCATGGAGCTGACGTTCGGCGGAGACAATCCGGAGAGCTCCTTCACGACGTTTAAAATCGACGGCATTGACTTTATTTTCGGGAACCCGTACAAGCTGGCGCCCGAATGGTTTTCCGAAGTCAGCGTACCCGAGACCGTCCGCAACGCGGACGGCACCGAGAGCCTGATCACCGTATGGACAATCAAGGGCATCCGGATCAGCCAGGTCATCACCCTCATATTGGGCGACGATCTGGAAAACGCCGGCAACGCCCGCATCTCCTACAAAGTCGACAACACGACCAAAGCGTCGGTCGAAGTCGGCACGCGCGTGCTGCTCGATACGTCCGTGGGCGGCAACGACGGTCCCGCTTTTCAGATCGGACAAAACTACCGGCAGCCGCTGACCGTCGAGCGCAAGCTCGTGCACGAGCCCGAGAAGCTCGGCTACGATATCGAAAAGGACGAGCAGGCGTACAATTTGCACAAGCTGCCCGCTTACTGGGTCATGCGCGACAAGCTGGACCTGTCCAATCCGCTTGCGACGAACGTGATCGCCTACGGCTTCAACAACCTGTTCGAGGGCGGCATCCATATCGTCGACGAGATGATCGTCGGCCACTGGAGCGGGTTGGCCGCCACCAAGTGGGCTTACGAGCCGAATGAGAACCTGGACTTCACGACCGATACCAACACGTACGGCACGGCCGACACCGCGGTCGCCTATTATTGGGAGCCGGCCGCGATAAAGGCGGGGGAAAGCCAGACCTACGAGGTCGTTTACGGACTGGGCGAGATCGTCGTGCCGGACAAGGTGTTCGACATCCGCTATCTGGACCCGGTCCAGAAGCTCGAGACGAACGCGGACGAGACCGGCTATGTCGGCGACGGCATCTTCGAGATCAACGCGGAGATCGAGAATCTCGCGATGTTCGATATGACGCATAGCAAGATCAAGGTCACGATCAGTCTCGAGAACGGGCTGTCGTTCGTGGACGAAAACGGCAAGGAATTGGGCGCGAGATCGCAGACGATGGAATTCCGCAAGGAAATTCCACCGGAGGAAGCCGCTCAGGGCATCGAGGTCATCCCTTACAAGCCGGGCGAGACGATCGCCGCGAAATGGCGTGTCAAGGCCAGCGGGAAGCCTTGGCCGACGACGCGTCAGTACCTGGTCACCGTCAGCAGCCCGGAGACCGAGGCCAAGCTCGAGGACAAGGTAGCGGAGGCCGGGAAGGCGCAGGAGGCTGAGATCCGCGCGATCTACGAATCGTCGAAGTCGAACTTCGTCTTTTTGCCGCCGGTGGGCGAGCTGCGTCCGACGATCGTGTACGGCATGACGCCGAAGGAGACCTTCTACAAGGACGACAAGCTCATCTCGGTGAACGTATCGAACATCGCGGCCTACGATCCGGGCAATCAGGAGACGGGCGCGGCGGCGAACTTCGATCTTTATTTGGTCAATGTTAAAAACGGAGACCGCTACAAGGTTCCCGTGTCCCAGTCTGTCAAGACGCAGCCGCTCGGCAACGGCTTCGCCGGCGACATGCGCGTCTCGTTCCGCGGCGGAGACAAGGTGGACGCCGACGGACTGACGATCGGAACGATCAACGCGCAGGAGCTGCCGCTCGGCGAGTATGCCGTGTCCGTGGACTTCAAGGACAAGTCGGTTCCGGACGTCGCGGAGGCGCTGAGCTTCAAGACGGAACAGACGTTCCAGGTCGGACAGAACGAAGAGACGCGCGTCCGCAAGGCCGGCGTGCTGGCCGTCTACAAAATGCTGCTCGACTTGACGGGCAGCCCGGACCAGGCGCATTTCGCCGCAGCGCTGCCCGCCGACTACGGCGGCCTCGACGGCGGCGCGTTCAGCGCCAAGCTGTTATCGGACAAAGCGGTGCTGGCAGCTGCGAGCAAGGCGATTGCTGCGGCGGCCAAGCGCATCAATCCGAAGCTTAGCCTCGACAAAGCGGTCGACATGGCCGCCGTGCCCGTATACGGCATCAAAGCCTTCGCAACGGAGGCCGAGTTCGAAGCGTTCGCGGCTTCGCTCCAGGAAGAGGACGAAGGGCAGGAAATCGTGCTCGAGGTCAGAGGCAATATTGTGCTGTCCGGCGAGGGAGAGAACGCGCAGTATACGGTGAACACGGATACCGAGCCGGCGATCATCAACAAGAGCGTCGCCTACAAGGGCAAGGACCTGACGTTCCCGGCGGGCGACTTTGCGCTTGCTTCCCGTATTAGCGTCAGCACGGACACGCCGTTCCTGCATACGCTGTACGCGTCCGGCGATGGCACGCTCAGCGTGGCCAACAGCGGGTTCGTGTTCCACAAGGGCGAATGGACGATCGATTTTTACAACGGCTTCGACAAGACGCTAGGCACCGGGCTGGCGGATACGTCGCCCGAGCAGGAGGCGTGGGAGGAGGCCAGAAATCCGCAGGACGATTCGGTAAACGGCAACCTGAGCTGGGCGAACGGCCTGATCGGAGACGCGATCAACCCGTATCAGAACTTGCTCGTGTCCAACGTATTTTTTAACAAGCATACCTTGTTCGCGACGCCGAGCTTCTCCGTATCCGGCTTCGGCCTGCAGCTGTCGGACTTCATTCTCCGCCAGGACGGGGTATCGTTCGGCGGTGCCGTCAAGCTGTACATCGTCGACGGGGAAGTCAAGAACGTCATGTTCAACCAATCGGGCTTCGTCGGCATCGAGACCTCGCTCAAGTTCAAGCTGGACAAGTCGATCGGCCTGTTCAAGCCGGACGGCGACGACTCGGTCGGCGGGGGCATCGACATTACGCATTTCAAGGATCCGAACAAGTATGGCGTCGAAAACACCTACGGCATCAACTTCGAGGCCAAGCTGGAAAATGTCATGTCGATCAATGCGGAGCTGGCGTTCAAGCAGGTGGCGGACGGGCGCATTCTGCCCGACGTCATCGCCTTCGGCAGCGATCTGCCCGATCCGGGCGTCGCCGTCGGCGTCGCGACTTATATTACGAGCATTCGCGGCGCGATCCGTGAGCTCGCGAACACGATCGCGGGCGGCCAGCACAACGTGCCGCTGACGCTCGAAGCCGGCATCGACATGAAGATGGGCGTGAAGCCCGCTGTGTTCAGCGGCGCGGTCGATCTCACGCTGAAGACGACCGGCTTCAAGGTCGCCGGCTCGCTCGGACTCGGCGAGGGCGACGACGTCCTCAAGATGCTGACCGAAGCGCTCATCCAGACCCAATGGGTGACCCCGATGTTCCTCTCGGCACGCGCAACGGTCGATATCGGCGGGTGGGACATTATCGTCGGCAAAGCCAGCCTGTTCATCGGTCAAAACCTGGAGAAGCATCGCACGGACTTCGAGGGCATGATCAGCTCGAAGATTCAGGTGCCGAGCAGCGTCCCGGTCGTCGGCGGCATCGGCTTCGGCGTGCGTGCCGGCGCCAACAACGACAAAGTATGGGCGGGCATCACCTTGCTGTTCGTGACGCTCGGGATTACGTATTATTGGGGCGGCGGCATCGAGTTCGGCACGAACGGCTCCGTGGAGGACAAGGACGCGCTCATGTACCTGCTTGTCCAGGATCCTGAGCTCGGGCCGCGGGTCATGGCGATCGGCAATGGCGCGAGCGTCATTGCGACGTCCTGGAAAAACGAGGAGCCCGAACAACAGGAGATCAAGTACACGGCGGTCGGCGAAGGCGTCGATATCATCGACGACGGCTCGCAGAACATCGGCATCGGCGGCATCGTCACGTCGAACGGCTCCAAGGTGCACAGCATTCCGATGGACAAGGTGTCCGGAGACGCGCTGCTTGAGGTCGAATACTTCGAGACGAAGCGTCCGAAGCTTACCTTCAAGCGGGCGGACGGCAGCAGCTACGATATCGTCGTGGGGGATGTCGCCAATCCGGGCGCCACGCCGAACGCGACGGCCTTCGAGCAGATCGTCAAAGCAGTCAAGGAAGGCGAACTTAAGCCTGACGGCACGAAGGCGACGAAGCTGGATGCGCTGCAATCGACGGACGTGCGCAGGCTGTATATCGCGGTTCCGGCAGACGAGGCCAAGACCGGCCGCTGGACGCTGACGTCGGATCAGCAGATCCGCACGAAGCTGATGAACCTGCCGGTTCAGGCGTCGCTGACGGATACGGCGATCGAGACGCAGTCCGACAAGGATGTATTCAAAGCAAGCTGGACGGTCAAGAACGCGTCGCCAGGCGACACGGTCAGCCTGTATCTGTCCAAGGACAAGCTGTCCGAGCGGCCGGACCCGACGGCGGAGATCGACCCGGGCCTGCTGATCGCCAGGGACATTGCTGTGAAGGCCGGGGACATCGGTCCGGACGGCACCGCTTCGGGCGAGCTGACGATCGACGTGCGCAGGGTGGCATCGCTGGACGGCGCCGATATCCGGGGCTTGCTGCGTCAGGGCGATTATTACCTGCGCACGGAGCTCAAGACAGAGACTGCATTTTCCGCGCTGACATCGGCAGATCCCTTCAAGCTCGTCGACGGGCTGGCGCCTGCGGCGGTCGGCGAAGTCGGCTTGAAGGCGGCGGGCAACGGCCAATTCGAGGTCGAGTTCCCGCAGGCCGTCAAGAAGGCGGGCCAAGAGGATGCGCAGTACGGCTATCTCCTCACGGCGCTGGACGACAAAGGCCGGCTGTACGAGCCGTTCGGCGAAGTCATGTACACCGAGGACCAGCTGGAGAGCTCGCTCAAGAACGGACGCTACCGCTTGAATGTCGGCGGCTGGACGCTCGTCGGCAAGCCGAAGCTGGACGAGAGCGGCTCGCTGATGCGCGACGCGAACGGCGGCATCGTCATGGAGAACGTGCAGGACCGCTATACCGGTCTGGAAACGGGCAAAATGTACAGCGTCGGCGTGACGACGGTGCGGGTGCCGAACGAGCAGGACGGCGCGAGCGACAACATGCGCTACTCGGAGACGGTGTATTCCGGCAGCAAGCTGCTGCCGAAGCCGTCCAAGCCGACGCTCTCGATCGACGGCAAGCCGGCCGCGAACGGGCGGTACGACCTGACGGTCGCGGGCGGCAAGCACGAGCTCGCGCTGAGCGCGGATCAAGCCGGCGTTGTGGTCGAAGCCGTCGACGCGGACGGCGGCGCGCTCGGCAGCGCCGAGCTGGCGGGCACGGGGCACAGCGGCAAGCTGTCGCTGGCGGGCTTCGACACGGACGGCACTTATGCCGTGGAGCTGCACGCGCGCAATAAAACGACCGGCGATTACGGCGTGACGATGCTCTATCTTACGGTCGACACGACGGCGCCGATGATTTACCTCGATACGCCGGAGAGCGGCTACCGGATCGCCGGCGGCAAGCTCGCGCTTAAGGGAACGACGAATACGGACGCCGCGGTGACGGTGACGAACGCCGACACGGACGAGGTGCTGGCCGCGTTCAAGCCGGACGACAAAGGCGAGTTCGCGAAGGATATAAAGGTCACGTCTGCGACCAAGACGGTCGCGCTGCGAATCGAATCGAAGGATGCCGCGGGCAATGCGAACAGCGCCGTCGTCGAAGCGTTCAACGACGACCTGAAGCTGCCTAGAAAGCTGTCGCTGAAGCTGCCGGATACGCTCGTCGCAGGCGGCAGCCCCGTTCAGCTTGAAGCGGTCGTCGAATATACGGACGGCAGCAAGGAAAAAGCGGACAGCGCGAAGCTGAGCTTCTCCGTGGACATGGGAGACGCCAACGTCAATCTGTCCGAGGACGGCAAGCTGGCGGGCCGCAAGGCCGGCAGCGCATTGATCACGGCCGCCTACGAGCCGTGGGAAGGCCTGACGGTATCGGGCACCGATGTCGTCGCGGTCGAAGCGGCGGAAGGCGAATCCGCGCCGACCGAGATGGCGACGATCCGCGCGGTAACGGCGGGCACGGGCAAAAAAGACGAAACGCGGGTCATCGTAACCGACAAGGGACACGGCGGCAATATGGCAGGCAGCGAGCTGGCGTACAGAGTGTACGCGGACGCCAAGCAGGTGCAGCTCCCTGTGTTCGAGCAGGACATCTCGACATGGAGCCCGCTTCCGGCCGACGGCGTCATCGAAGCGAAGGACGGCGACCGCGTCGTCGTGGCGAAGCGGACGTCCGATGCGCCGAAGCTGGCGACGGCGGTGTCGGCGCCTGCAAGGGCGTACGTCTACGAGTCGGTCGCGAAGCCGAGCCTGCCGGACGGCAAGATCGTCATTGGCGGCACCGAGATCGATCTCGGAGAAGGCGGCGCCAACGTGAAGCTGCCGATTCTGCTGGGCGGCGCATTGACGCAAGGCTTGATCGAGGCCGACATCAAGAAGACGGACGGCGGCCTGGACATTCTGGCGAAGCCGGTGCGGGAAGCGCTGCTTGCGGCGGTCGAAAGCGGAAGCAAGACGCTGTCGCTGCCGATCAAGGGTAATATCAAGCAGCTGGCCTTCCGGCTTGATGCCGAGCTGGTTCGGGTGCTCCAGGAAAAAGACGTCGCGCTGGACATTGAATCGGATAGCGGGCGGTATACCTTGCCGGCAGGCGCGATCGATCTGGCGGCGCTCCGGAAGGCGTATCCGGGCATCGAGCTCAAGGATATCGCGATCACGCTGTCGGTGGCGAAGCCCTCCGACGCCGAGCTGGCCCTTGCCGGCAAAGCCGGCGACAGTCCGGGCATCGCGCTTGTCGGCGCGCCCGCGAGCTTTTCGCTCACGGCTGCCGCAGGCGGCGCGACCAAGGCGATCGAGCGGCTCGCGGCGTTCGCGCCAAGAGAAATTCCGCTGCCGGCCGGCAAGACCGAAAAAGACTTCACGACGGCGGTCGTGCTGGAGGCGGACGGCAGCCTTCGCCAGGTGCCGACCAAGGTGTCGGTCAGAGAAGGGCAATATTATGCGCAAATGTCCAGCTTGACGAACAGTCTCTACGCCGTTGTGCGCAGCGAACGCAAGTTCACGGATACCGCGGGTCACTGGGCGTCTGAAGCGATCGGCGACCTGGCCTCGAGGCTGATCGTGTCGGGCGGCGGAGACGGCACGTTTAAGCCCGGCAGCCCGATGACGCGGGCGGAGTTCGCGGCGATCCTCGTCAAGGCGCTTGGGCTTAAGACCTCGGCGGACGACCGGACGTCATTTACGGACGTGTCCCGCCAGGCGTGGTACTACGATGCCGTTCGCGCGGCTAGCGGGTACGGTTTGATCGGCGGCTACGGCGACGGCCGATTCGGCCCGGGCGACAAGATCACGCGCGAGCAAGCGATGATCATTCTCGCGAAGGCGATGAAGCTGGCCGGCGCGGACGCGGCGCCGGGCGCCAATGGAGCAGCAGGACCGCTAGGCCGCTTCAAGGATGTGTCCCAGGCATCGGCCTGGGCGAAGGAAGGCATCGCGGCTGCCGTCGCCTCGGGCGTCATCGCCGGACAGACGGCGGACAAGCTAGCGCCAAAAGCGAACATGACGCGAGCGGAGCTGGCCACGGCTGTCCGCAGAATGCTGCAAAAAGCGAACTTGATTGATTAAAAAGACAGCGAGATTTTTCTGACTCGCGCCCCTCCATCCTGCAATAAAGCAAAGCAAGCCCCGCAATACCGAGCGCAAGCTTCGGTACGGCGGGGCTTTTGCGTGTCTTGGCGCCTTCAGTAAGGCGGCCACTTCAGCTTGCTTGCCTCCTCGAACCGGGCGTTGGCGTACGGCCAGTTCACGACGTTCCACCAGTCTTTCACATAATCGGGCCGTTTGTTCTGGTGCTTGAGGTAGTAGGCATGCTCCCATACGTCGAGCGGGAGGATCGGCACGTTATCCCATTGCGACAGGTTCTGGTGCTTTTCGGCGGTCAAGATCTCCAGGCGGTGCGCCCTTGGGCTCCAGACGAGAATCGCCCAGCCGCCTCCTTCGACCTTGCCGGCCGCTTCGGAGAACTGCCGCTTGAAGGCGTCGACGCTGCCGAAGTCCTTCGCGATTTGAGCCGCGAGAGAGCCGGTGGGATTGCCCCCGCCGCCCGGCGTCATCGTGTCCCAGAACAACGTGTGCAGGTAATGGCCGGCCCCGTTGAACGCCAGCTCGCGCTCCCAATGCTTGACGAGCTCGAAGTCGTTTTTGCGCCTCGCCTCCGCCAGCTTGAGCTCCGCCTTGTTCAGGTCGTCGACGTACGCCTGGTGATGCTTGTCGTGGTGAATGCGCATCGTCTTCTCGTCGATGTAGGGCTCCAGCGCATTGTAAGCGTAGGGCAGCGGCGGCAGTTTGTGGCCGCCGATCGGCACGGGCGCGGAGCCGGGGCTCGCTGCTGCGGATAGCGGCGCGGCTGCATTCGAGCCTGCGCCGCTGCCTTGCGGTTGGCCCGCCGCTTTTTTGGCGGCGGGGGCCCGAGCGGCATCCGCGGGTTCCGGCCCGGTATAGTCGCCGTTCTCGACCGAATCGGAATCGTCGGCGGGGAGCCGAATATCTCGACCGAACCGTCGCACGGCCTCGCTGCCGCTCCCCATGAGCAGCAGGTGCTTGCCGAATTCGCGGGTCTGGAGCATCGATTCGGCGATCAGGCTCCTAAGCCTTGCCTCTCGGACAGGCGCTTCGACGTAAATGCCCTGCGCGTCGTCCGCAGCCTGCTCCTGCGCGGCGAATTGCGCGGCCGAGATCGTCCTGCCGAATGCGGCTTCCCACTGCCGAAGCAGCTCGGCATAAGGCGGCTCCAGATCGGGCACCGCTTCGAGCAGCGCTTCCGCATGCCGGTATTCGCGCCATTTGCTGTCGATCAGTTGGGCAAGCAGCTTGCCTGGCAGCATTGGACCAGCCTCCCTTCGTCCCTGATGATGGCTTCGTTCCCATCGTATGCGGGGGGAAAGCTGTCCCATTCCGGTAAAAGGGTCAGGCGGACTCGAGCATGCCCATATTCGAGGCGCGGCTCGCCGCGAGGTCCGTATCGACGGTTTGCAGGAAGGCGGTGGTGCGGGCGACGTATTCCTCCGGATGCGTGCGGAACACCATCTCATGGATGGCATCCTTAACAAGCCAGAGGGAAGAGTCCGCGTTCGTCTGCGACTTGGCGATCCGTTCGGAAATTTCGTACGGGGCTTTGTCGTCCCGCGTGCCATGGATCAGCAGCAGCGGGAAGCTGTAGGCCGTGGACTGAATCTCGTCGGACGGAATCTGATCGAGCCGAACGCCCGCCCAGAGCGGCGTGAAGAGGGAGAGCAGGTTCATCGTCAAACGGGAGGACAAAGCCCCGTACTGCTTGAGGTTGTAGGCGATCGTATCGGCGTTCGTCACGAAGGTGCTGTCGAGGATCATTCCGTCGATCAGGGACGTTTGCAGGGCGGCTTGAAGCGCGGTGCCGGCGCCCATGGAGAAGCCCCAGACGATCAGCTCGCTCGAGCCCTGCGCGCGCGCATATTCCAAGGCGCCGATGAGCTGCTTCGATTCGCCGATGCCGAACGTCGCGGCCGATCTGCCGGTTGGGTCGGCATAGCCGTAGTCGAACATCAGCACGTTGTAGTTCTGCTTGTGCAGCATGGCGGCAATATCGTACATCGGAACCCAATACTCCTCGCGGTTGGCGCCGAAGCCGTGACTGAGAACAACCGTGCGGGCGCTGTCGGCCTGCGCGGGAATCCACCAGCCGTCGGTCTCGCGGCCGCCGCCAGCGGCGGGGAAGGAGACGTCGGCGTAGGGCAGTCCTATGGCGGACATCGGGTTGGTATTAAGCGCGGCGACGGGCGGGTGGGTGAAGCGCCAGCTCATATAGCCGTAGAGTACGAAGACGATCAGTACGGCGGCGAAGGCGAGCGAAGCGGTGACGGCGCCGAAAATACGGGCCAGGCGACGGGCGGCAGTGAGACGCGGGGAATCTTCTTCGAGGTGAAGCGATCCGGCGTGAAGAGGCATAGGGGTCAGGACGGTGGTGCTCATGGGGATCGCCTCCTATCAATCTAGCACTGAAAGCGCATTATTATCTGATAATTCAAATTTAGTGCTTATGTCCTAAGGCGTCAACGGACTTTGTCGTTTTGTTAGGTACATGTAATCGAACTGTAATACTAGCTTTGGAGATTTACGTTGGGACTGCAGTGAGTTATACTGTGTGTAACAGGGTTTCATGTGGTGAAACGGAGGTGGGCCCTTTGGAAGAGGAAAAGAAAACCGTGCGCGCCGTCGAACGCGCGCTCGACATCCTGCTCGTCTTCACGACAGGGAGCGAATGGAGCCTGACAGAGCTGGCGGCGAAGTGCGAGCTGCACAAGAGCACCGTGCATCGGCTGCTCGCGACGCTCGAGGAGAAGGGCTTCGTCATTCGGGACGACGCGACGGAAAAATATAGGCTGGGGCTGCGCGTCCTGGAGCTGTCCGCGCATTTCGCGCGGTCGGACGATCCGACGGTCGTGCTCATCGGCGAGATGGAGAAGCTGCGGGATCAGATGGGGGAGACGGTCAGCCTCTATATTCGCGATCGTCTCGAGCGAGTGCGGATTCAGGCGGTGCAGAGCAGACAGGCGATTCGCCGGGTCGCGCAGGTCGGCATCCGCCTGCCGCTGTCCGTAGGCGCGTCCAGCAAGGTGCTGCTGGCGTTCGAGGAGCGCAATACGCGCGAGGCGCTGCTGAGCGATCCGGCATGGCCCGCGGGGCTACGCGGGCCGTCCTACGCCAAGCAGCTGGACGAGGTCGTGGCCGCCGGCTATGCGACCAGCTTCGAAGAGCGGGAGCCGGGCGCCGCCGCCTTGGCGGCCCCGATCTTCAGCCGTACGGGCAAGCTGTACGCCGCGCTCGCTGTCTCGGGCCCTTCGAACAGGCTTACGCCGGACGTCATGGAGGAGCGCGCATCGGCGATCGTCGGCGCCGCAACGCGCATGGGCGCGCTGCTCGACTAGCGGCTGCTCGCGCTCATCAATAGCGGACTCGGGGTCCGTGAGCGCTGCAAAAACGCGATCAAAGCAGAAATAGCGGATCCCGTATCCGCCCGCCCCATAAGAAAGAGCCTTGCTCGCCGCTTAAACCGGCAATCAAGGCTCTTTTTAACTTCAGGAAGCTTTGGCGCTAGGCGCCGGACTCGCTGCGCTCTCGTCTTTTTTCGGCTCCAGGCCGTTCAGGAAGTCCAGCGCGTCCTGCAGCGAGGCGACGGGCACGAGCTTGGGCTTCAGCTTGAGATCGGCAACCGTCTGCTGCGCGAGACTCCAGTTGCCGAAGCCGTTGAGCACGGCGTTGATCGCGTCCTTCGGCGCTATTTTTTCGTTGTCCTGCCAATGGTCGGCGGCTACGCGCGTGTAGGGGACGAGGAAATAGTCCGCCTTTTCCCGATCGGCCGCCATAAGCTTGTACTGGATGCCGCCGATGAGACCGACGCTGCCGTCGGCCGCGATCGTTCCTGTGCCCGCGATGCGGTAACCCTTGGTCAGGTCCTTGTCCTGCAGCTGAGAGATAATCTCAAGGGTCATCATCAGACCGGCGGACGGACCGCCCGTGTCCTCGAAGTCGAACTTCACTTTGTCCGGCGGCGTGACCTTGAGCACGGTCTGATTGGTGAAGCCGACGCCAGGCTTGCCCGTGCCCGGCATTGAGATAAGCGGCACCTTCGCCTCAAACGCTTTGCCGCCGCGGGTACCCGTCAGCTTAACCGTGTCTCCCGCTTTTTTGGAAGAAAGGTACTTGCTCAGCTCCTCCGCGTTGTTCGCCTTGACGCCGTCCACCGAGGTGATGATATCCCCCTCCTGAAGACCATGCTCCCGCGCTTTCGTCTCTTTGATGAACGAATTGACGATGATGCCTTGCTCCTTCACGTCGATCTTCTTGTCCATCGCCGTATAGGCGGCGAGCAGGGCGTTGGCCTCGGAGCTGTCCCGCATCCAGGCCATCAGGTTGCGATAGGCGCTAAGGCTGACCGTGCCGCCCGTAGCAGTGGCTTGGGTCTGAATGTCCATCTTCGGATTGAGCCAGGCGTATATGATGGAAAAAACGTTCGGTTTGGAGTAGGACGATACGGTCGTGAAGAGCAGCTCGCCCTTCTGTACGACCTTGTGGTCCGTCTCGACGCGCGGATGCACGGGCTCTGCCGAACCCGGTCCGTACAGAACGTACGGCAAGGACCAGTTGCTGGCGACGACCACGACGACGATAAGCGCCGCGAGGATGATCGCCGGTCTGTAACGCCGGATAAAACCTTTATTCTCGGTTGTCAATGCGATCGTCACCTCCGTCCCTCATTATAGCGCATCCGTATCCCGTTTCCCAAACCGATCAAGTCAGCCCGACGTTGCCGCATGAAAAAAGCCGCATCGCCGGGAGCGACCCCGGGATACGGCTGGTTGCGATACGAATTATTGGTTCGCGATCATCTGGCGCAGAACGGTCTGCAGGATGCCGCTGTTGCGGTAGTAGTCCACGTCGACCATCGAGTCGAGACGGACGATGGCAGGGAAGGAGAACGTAGTGCCGTCTTCGCGCGTAGCGGTAACGGTAACCGTCTGGCCCGGCTGCACGTCGTTCGAAAGGCCTTCGATGTCGAACTTCTCGTGGCCGCTGATGCCGAGCGTTTTCCAGCCGTTACCCGGTTGGAACTGCAGCGGCAGCACGCCCATGCCTACAAGGTTCGAACGGTGAATACGCTCGAAGCTCTCGGCGATAACCGCCTTGACGCCCAGCAGGAACGTGCCCTTGGCCGCCCAGTCGCGCGAGGAGCCCGTGCCGTATTCCTTGCCGGCGATGACGACGAGGTTCGTCTTGTTCTTCTGGTACTTCATCGATGCGTCATAGATCGACATGATCTCGCCGGTCGGCAGGTACGTCGTCACGCCGCCTTCGGTACCCGGAGCGACTTGGTTGCGGATCCGGATGTTGGCGAACGTACCGCGCATCATGACCTCGTGGTTGCCGCGGCGGGAACCGTACGAGTTGAAGTCCTTTTTGTCGACGCCGTGTTTGATCAGATATTCGCCGGCAGGGCTGTCGACCTTAATGTTGCCCGCAGGAGAGATATGGTCCGTCGTGACCGAATCGCCGAGCAGGGCCAGCACGTTGGCGCGCTTGATGTCGCCGATGTCGCCCGGTTGGTCGCCCAGATCGGTGAAGAAAGGCGGGTTCGCGATGTAGGTCGACTTGTCGTCCCACTCGTACAGCTCGCCTTCCGGCACGGGGATTTTGTTCCACTGTTCGTTTTGGGTAAAGACGTTCTCGAACTTCTTGCGGAACATCTCGGGATCGAGCGAAGCCGCGACGGCTTGCTGGATCTCTTCGTTGGTCGGCCAGATATCCTTCAGGTAGACCGGCACGTTGTTCGGGTCGTAGCCGATCGGTTCGTTCGCGAGGTCGATGTTGACCGTACCGGCCAGCGCGTAGGCGATAACGAGCGGCGGCGAAGCGAGATAGTTCGCTTTGACCTGCGCGTGCACGCGGCCTTCGAAGTTCCGGTTGCCCGAGAGGACGGCGGCGACGGTCATGTCGTTGTCGGCGATCGCTTGGCTGACTTCGTCAGGCAGCGGGCCGGAGTTGCCGATACAGGTCGCGCAGCCGTAGCCGGCGACGTAGAAGCCGAGCTTCTCCAGGTAAGGAAGCACGCCGGCCTTCACCAGGTAGTCGGTAACGACAAGCGAACCCGGAGTCAGCGAGCTCTTGACGTATGCAGGCTTCGTCAGGCCGCGCTCGACGGCTTTTTTCGCGACGAGGCCGGCGCCGATCATGACGCTCGGGTTGGACGTGTTCGTGCAGCTCGTGATCGCCGCGATGACGACGGCGCCCGTCGTGAGCGTGCTCGCCTGGCCGTTGCGGTGCTTGACCGGCGCGGTCTGGGCGATCTTCTCGTCGGAGAGGCCGTAGCCGCCCTTGTCGATCGGCGTGCGGATGATGTTGTTGAACTCTTCCTTCATCGCCGTCAGTTCGACGCGGTCTTGCGGACGCTTCGGACCTGCAAGGGAAGGCACGATGGTGGAAAGGTCGAGCTCGATAACGTCCGTGAACGTCGGATCCGGCGTGGCGTCGGTGCGGAACATGCCTTGCGCTTTGTAGTATGCTTCGACGAGCTCGATTTGCTTCTCGTCGCGGCCGGTGAGGCGCAGGTAGTTCAGCGTCTCGTTGTCGACCGGGAAGATGCCGATCGTCGCGCCGTACTCAGGCGCCATGTTGGCGACCGTCGCGCGGTCGGCCAGGCTGATGTTGGACAGGCCGGGACCGAAGAACTCGACGAACTTGCCGACGACGCCCTTCTTGCGAAGGATCTGGGTGACGGTCAGCGCGAGGTCGGTCGCCGTAGCGCCTTCGGCCAGGCTGCCGGTCAGGCGGAAACCGATGACTTCGGGCATAACGAAGTAAAGCGGCTGGCCGAGCATGCCGGCTTCGGCTTCGATGCCGCCGACGCCCCAGCCCACGACGCCGAGACCGTTGATCATCGTCGTATGGGAGTCCGTGCCCACGAGCGAATCCGGGTAGACTTCGATGACGCCGTCCTTGGTCTTGGTTGCCGCGACGGATGCCAGGTACTCCAGGTTGACCTGGTGGACGATACCTGTAGCCGGAGGAACGGCTCTGAAGTTGTCGAACGCGGTCTGCGCCCAACGCAGGAAGCGGTAGCGCTCTTCGTTGCGCTCGAATTCGAGGTCCATGTTGGTCTGCAGCGCGTCCGCGGTGCCGAATGCGTCGACCATGACGGAGTGGTCGATGACCAGGTCGACGGGAACGAGCGGGTTGATGCGCTTCGGATCGCCGCCGGCTTGCTTCACGGTCTCGCGCATCGCGGCGAGATCGACGACGACCGGTACGCCGGTGAAGTCTTGCAGCACGATGCGGGCAGGGATGAATGGAACTTCCTTATCTTCGCGGCCGTTCGCCCAATTGGCGATTTGCTTCACATGCTCCAGCGTGATGGCGCGTCCGTCGAACTGGCGGATTGCGGCTTCAAGCAGGACTTTCATCGAGAAAGGCAGCTTGGACACGGGGCCCAGGCCTTGCTCTTCCAGACCTTGCAGGTTGTAGTAGCGATACGAGTTGCCCGCTGCCTGCAGGTCGGCCTGTACGTTGTACGGAAGGGTGGACAAAATAATCGGCCTCCTAGATAAGATTGCACGGATTTCGAAAAAAAGCGTTGCGAGGATGAGAAGCATTCTCGTTTACGTTTCATTCTGTGAAACCCGATTTCAAAATAAACCTTCCTCATTATTATAGCGTTATCCCGGCGTACAGTAAAGAGAGATTGTGTCCAGTTTGTTACCAATAGGGGTAAAAACGGCCTGCGTTGTCCTAGGTTTAGCATGCCGCAAACGCGATGGATCATCCGGGAACGGATGCGAATAAAGCGTGGGAAGAGTGACGGCGCGCTGGCGTTTGCAGTGACGGTACATCCCCTCGCCCCAAGCATGGAACCGCCTTCGCCCGCATACATTTGAACGGATGCAATCTGTGCCGTACGGGAGGGGTGTCCGGTGCCGGAATTGGACGAACGGATAAAGAGGGCGCTGGTTGAATATGTAAATGCGGTGAACGAGGCGGATCTGAACCGTTCGCCTGAAGCGCTCGCGCAGGTTGGCGACGAGGCGCACCGCTGGCGGCTGCAGCGCAGGACGCGCGCTATTCGGCGCCGGGACGCCGTATCGTCGTCTCGACCGCGGAGAGGCGAGATCCGCGCTCGCGTCCTGCGCTGGAACGCCGGGGAAAAGGAAGCCTTCGTCGATCTGCAGCTGCGGATCGCAAGAGCTTGCGGCACCGGCGAGGCAGTCTATGCCGAAGAGCGGATCGAGCGCGAGCGAATCCGGCTCGTGCCCTTCGGCGGCGAGTGGCGGCTGGACCGCGCGGAGCCGCTGGGCGACGAACGCTCGTCCGCTGCATTGCTGGGAACCGGCGCCGAGGGAGCGTTTGGCCCGGGGGACGAGTGGCCGGTGGCGCCGTCCGTTCCGTTTATTCCGACCCGGGACGGGTATGCCGCGTGGCAAGGGACCGCGAGCGGCGGCGTTCAAGCCGCGCCTTGGGCGAATCCCTACGGGGGATCGCCCGCGCGCAGCGGGCCCTACGACCGTGAAGCCGCCGTCGCGTATGCCGAGTCATGGTGGGATAAGGCGAATCCGGCGTACGAGCTTTTCGAGGTGAATTGCACCAACTACGTCTCCCAGTGTCTCTTTGCAGGGGGCGCGCCCATGAACTATACTGGGAAAAGAGAATCGGGCTGGTGGTATCACGGATTGTCGGGCGGCCAGGAACGCTGGAGCTACAGCTGGGCGGTCGCGAACAGCCTGCAGCATTTTTTGAGCCAGCCGCGGCCGGCAGGGCTGCGGGCTTTGCGCGTCGAGCGCCCCGAGCAGCTGTCGCCGGGCGACGTCATTTGCTACGATTGGGACGGCAACGGCCAATTCAGGCACAATACGATCGTGACGGCAACCGACGGCGACGGCATGCCGCTGGTCAACGCCAACACCGTGCCCAGCAGGCACAGATACTGGGACTATCGCGATTCCTACGCCTGGACGGAGAATACCCGGTATCGCTTTTATCATGTCGAGGCGATTTTTTGATCGGCAGGCAATCATACGAGGCAGTCGAACAAGGCGGAGGTCAAGCTGACAATGGGAACTGGACAGAAGATTCGCGTAGGGCTCGTCTACGGCGGCCGCTCGGGCGAGCATGAAGTATCGCTCCAGACCGCGCTGGCGGTGCTGAAGGCATTCGATTACGACAAATACGAACTTATTCCTTACTATATAACGAAGGAAGGCAGATGGCGTTCGGGCTCGCTGCTTGCGGCGCCGCCTGCGGCCGTCGCGGAGCTGCAGTTCGAGCGGACCGGCGAATCGGCGGAGACAGGCTCGTCGCTCATTCCCCTCATGCAGGGGATGGCGGAAACGGCGGTAGCCGAAGTCGGCCGCCACGAGGGCATCGGCTCGGTGGACGTCGTATTCCCGCTGCTGCACGGCACCTTCGGCGAGGACGGGACGATTCAGGGACTGTTCGAGATGGCGAACCTGCCTTACGTAGGAGCGGGCGTGCTCGCTTCCTCGGTCGGCATGGACAAAGCGGCGATGAAGACGATGTTCGCGGCGGCAGGATTGCCGCAGGTCGGGTACAAGGCGTTCACGCGTTTTCACTGGAACAAAGAGCGGGAGGCGCTGCTGGACGGCATTGAGCGGGATATCGGCTATCCGAGCTTCGTCAAGCCCGCGAACCTCGGCTCCAGCGTCGGCGTATCCAAAGCGCGCAATCGCGAGGAACTGGCTGCTGCGGTAGAAGAAGCGCTGCGGTACGACCGCAAGGTCATCGTGGAGGAGTTCGTCGACGCGCGGGAGATCGAGGTCGCCGTCCTCGGCAACGACGAGCCGCGGGCATCGGTCGCCGGCGAGATCGTCAGCTCGAACGAATTCTACGATTATAAGGCCAAATATATCGACGGCAAATCCGCCATGATCATTCCGGCGGAGATCCCTGATGAGACCGCGCAGGCGGTCCGCGAGATGGCGGTCCGCGCCTTTCTGGCGATCGACGGCTCGGGGCTGTGCCGCGCGGACTTTTTCTTGCGCAAGAGCGACGGCGCGCTGTTGATCAACGAGGTTAACACGCTGCCGGGCTTCACGCCGTTCAGCATGTATCCGCTGCTCTGGCAGGAGACGGGAGTCTCCTACCGCGAGCTGCTGGACACGTTGATCGCGCTCGCGCTTGCCCGTCACGCGGAGAAGCAGCTGATCGATTACGGCGGCTGAATGCGTTCGAACGCGGCTGGGAGTTACGGTTATGCGGGCGGGGCGAATTAACCGGAAAAACCGCGTAATTGCGTCGGAAGGAGCTGCATTTGCGCGAGTTAGCCGGAAAAACCGCGCAGCTGCGCCGGATGGAGCTGCGATTGCGCGAGTTAGCCGGAAAAAATCGCGTAACGTCCGGCATATCAAGCCACGTTCGAGCAAGTTAGCCGGGAAAAACCATCAACTACAAAAAAGCACCGCCGTCAGCGCTGACGGCGGTGCTTTTTTGCCTAAGTCTCAGTCAAGAAAATCCTTCAGCCTGCGGCTGCGGCTCGGATGGCGCAGCTTGCGCAGCGCCTTCGCTTCGATCTGCCGGATCCGCTCGCGGGTGACGCCGAACGCCTTGCCGACTTCTTCAAGCGTCCGCGTGTGGCCGTCGTCGAGGCCGAACCGGAGGCGCAGCACGCTCTCTTCGCGCTCGGTGAGCGTGTCGAGCACGTCCTCGAGCTGCTCGCGCATAAGCTCGAAAGCCGCGGCGTCCGCGGGCTCGGGCGCGTCCTGGTCCTCGATGAACTCGCCGAGCCGGGAATCGTTCTCCTCGCCGATCGGCATCTCTAGCGACACGGGCTCCTGCGAGATCTTCATGATCTCGCGGACCTTGTCGATCGTGATGTCCATCGCCTGGGCGATCTCCTCGGGCGTCGGCTCGCGGCCGAGCTCCTGCAGCAGCTGCCGGGAGATGCGGACGAGCTTGTTGATCGTCTCGACCATATGGACGGGAATCCGGATCGTGCGGGCGTGGTCCGCGATGCTGCGGGTGATCGCCTGACGGATCCACCATGTGGCGTATGTGCTGAAGCGGAAGCCCTTGCGGTAATCGAACTTCTCGACGGCCTTGATCAGGCCCATGTTGCCCTCCTGTATCAGGTCCAGGAACAGCATGCCGCGTCCGACATATCGTCTTGCTATGCTGACGACCAGCCGAAGATTGGCTTCGGCCAGACGCTGCTTGGCTGCTTCGTCGCCTTCCTCAATCCGATGAGCGAGCGCGATCTCTTCGTCGGCCGTGAGCAGGGGCACGCGGCCAATCTCCTTCAAATACATGCGGACCGGGTCGTCCATCCGAATGCCCGCAGGCACCTTCAGGTCGCCGTCGTCCATGAAGTCGACAACGGGAGAATCGGTATCCATCGTCAAAGCGCATCCCTCCATCCGGTAAAAGTGCTGGGGCGGAACGGTATAGAATAACGGGAATTGACATCCGATGAAGTATGTGCTATCCTGAAGTAGGAAGTTTATGCTTTGGATGTCTGATAAGTACCATTTCTCATTATATCACCAAGTGGGCATTTATACAACAAGTACTTCGAATAAATTTGGACCGGACCCAGCGCTTCGTTTTCGGACGAGCCGGGTGCCGGTCCTTTTTGGTTGGATTCGGACGCCGTTACTTTCTTTGCATGCGGCCTACGGTTTATAATAGCAGCAAAAGTCCAAGGTCGGAGGGATGCAGATGGGATTCCAGACGGAGTTCAATTCGGTGTGCAAATTCAAGTCCGAGCAAGAGCTGTACGAGCTGCTCGAGTACGGGCGGGGCAAGATGGTCAAGAAGCAGTTCCGCGTCTTCCCTACGGGACAGAAGGTCATCGCCTACGCGCCGGACAACCGGGCGGTCGCCATCGTCCGCATCGTCGCTTCGATCGCCGAGATCAACTTCCAGGGCGAAGAAGTGACGCAGGTCGAGATGGAGCTGATCCGCAAGCTCACGGATGAGGAGTCGCGCGTGCAGACCGCGCTCGCGCACGAGATGTTTTTCGGGGAGCAGCAAGCCTAGGCGCAGACCGGGAGGAGAATCGCGATGGGGCCGAAGTGGGAATACTGCACGTTGAAATACAAGACCGGCGGCTGGCTAGGCGGCAAGGTGGACGAGCAGGAGTTCCAGGATGAGCTTAACCGCTACGGCTACGAAGGCTGGGAGCTGGTGTCCTGCTTCGACACGAGCCAGGGTCAAGGCGCATCCCGGGACATTATCGTCGTCTTCAAGCGCCAACTATAGAAGCGAACATAGAGCGGCAGTCCCGCTCGACTTACATACGCTTGCTGCCCTCGGCTAAGGCCGGGGGCTTTTTGTATCCTTAAAAAATGTAAAAATCCTTCGCAAAATACGTCAACTTCTTTCCGGACGAAGTTGCTATAGTAGAGGAAGAAAGCGTCAAGCGAAGGGAGCGGAGCGAGTGTTCACAAGCAGATTGGGCGTGCTGACGGATGAAGTGTCCGACCGCTACGAGGAAGCGCTGGACTGGGCGGCGGAGCAGGGGCTGTCGCACGTGGAGGTGCGCGTCGTCGATGGGCGGAATGCCGCGAGCCTGAGCGACGCGGAGGCAACGGAGGTTCGCCGTCAGGCGGAAACGAGGGGATTGTACATATCCGCGATCGCCTCGCCGGTGTTCAAGTGCGCGCTGGATCCGGAGAGGCCGGTCGCATCGGGAGATACGTTCGGTCAGGACGAAGAGAGCGTGGACGCCCACTTCGCGAAGCTGGCGCGGGTCATCGCGCTGGCGAAGCTGATGGGTACGGAGCGGATCCGGATTTTCTCCTTCTGGCGCGAGCAGGAACCCGAGCGCTATGCCGAGGAGATCGCGGGACATTTGCGGCGGGCGGCCGACATCGCGCATAGGGAAGGCGTAATGCTGCTGCTGGAAAATGAATCTTCGTGCAATGGAGGTTCGGCGCGAGAGGTCGCGGAGCTTGTGCGAACGGTCGGTTCGCCGGCGCTGCGCGCGCTATGGGATCCCGGCAACGAAGCGCATGCGGGCATGGAGGCATACCCGCTAGGTTACGAGACGATCAAGCCCTATGCGGCTCATGTGCATCTCAAGGACGCATGCTTCGGACCCGACGGCAAGGCGCGGTGCGTACCGCTCGGCTCCGGGGATGTACCGGTCATCGGTCAGCTGAGAGCGCTTGCCGCGGATGGATATGAAGGCCTTTTTACCATCGAGACGCACTATGTGCCCAGAGACGGCAGCCGGATGACCGGGACTCGCATGACGCTGGACGCGCTGCGCGCGCTCGCGAAGGAGGTATAGGGATGGCGCAATGGAGATTCGGCATAATCGGATGCGGCGACGTCGCGGAGAGACACGCCGAGGCGATCGGTCAGATCGAAGATGCAAGGCTTGTCGCCGTCTCCAGCCGGACCGAGAGCCGGGCAAGAACGTTCGCGGAGCGGGAAGGCTGCGACTGGGTCACCGACTACTCGGACTTGCTGAGGCGCGAAGATATCGATATCGTCTGCGTGACGACTTCAAGCGGCAGTCATGCGTCCGTGGGGCTTGACGTGCTGAACGCCGGCAAGCACCTTGTCGTCGAGAAGCCGATGGCCATGAGCGCGCGCGACGCGCGGCAAATGGCGGATACGGCCCGCGAGCGGGGGCTCGTTCTTTCGTCGATCGCCCAGCGCAGATTCGAGGCGAACAACCAGCTTATCAAGCGGGTGCTTGACGAAGGCGCGCTCGGCCGGCTGCTGCTTGCGGAGATGACACTGCCTTTTTACCGCAGCCAAGCTTACTACGACAGCGCCGAGTGGCGGGGGACGATCGCGCAGGACGGCGGGGCGCTCATGAATCAGGGCATACACGGGCTGGACCTGCTGCTCTGGTTCGCGGGGGATGCGCGCACGGTGTTCGGCAAAACAGCCACGCTTACGCACCGCATGGAGGCCGAGGATCTGGGACTCGCGATTGTGCAGTTCGAGAGCGGCGCCTACGGCACGGTGATGGCTTCGACCAGCGTGCAGCCCGGCTATCCCGCGACGATCGCGCTCTATGGCGAGCAGGGAACGATCAAGCTCGAGGGCAGCTCGCTCGTGCGCTGGAGCGTGCCTGGCTGGGAGCAGCCGAACTGGGCGCAGGAGCAAGCGTACGGCGGCGTGACCGATCCGAAGAGCATCGTCGCCGAATTTCATCAGAGCCAGCTGCTCGACGTCATCGCCGCCATCGAGACGGGAATCGAGCCGCTCAGCTCGGGCGAGGACGGCTGGAGAGCGGTCAGGCTGGTCGAAGCGATCTATGAGAGCGCGAGGCGCCGGACGGAGATTGCGATCGGAGACCGACTAGAGGAGGGACGAGCCGAATGACGAGCTTGCAGCAGCCGGTCAAGGAGAAGAAGGCGGGCGATTTGAAAATAAGGGTGTACCGGACCCGCGGCGAAATGGGCGCAGCGGCGGGGGCGGACGCCGCTGTGAAGATCAAAGAGCTGCTTCGTGCAAAGGGAAGCATCCGCATGATTTTCGCGGCAGCCCCTTCGCAGAACGAGATGCTGGATGCGCTTGCGGCCGATCCGGAGATCGATTGGACGCGGATTACCGCTTTTCATATGGACGAATATTTGGGACTGCCGCCGGGCGCTCCCCAAGCTTTCGGCCGCTACTTGCAGGGCAGGCTGTTCGATCGGGTGAAGCCGGGTAAGGTCCATCTGATCGACAGCTCGAACGGCGCGGCGGAGTGCGACCGGTACGCGGCGCTGCTGGCGGAATCGCCGATCGATATCGTCTGCCTCGGCATCGGCGAGAACGGGCATATCGCCTTCAACGATCCGCCGGTCGCCGACTTCGACGATCCGCTGCTGGTCAAACCGGTGGAGCTCGACGAGGTTTGCAGGCGGCAGCAGGTGAACGACGGATGTTTTCCCGGAATGGACGACGTGCCCACCCATGCGCTGACGCTGACGGTACCGGCGTTGTTCTCCGGCGCCCATTTGTTCTGCGTCGTGCCGGGCCCTACGAAAAGGGAGGCTGTCGGCCGGACGCTCGGCGAACCGATCTCGACCGCGTGTCCTTCAACGATTCTGCGGAGGCATCCGGACTGCACGCTGTATGCGGATGTCGATTCGTACGGAGCGGAGGAACGATGATCCTCAGAGCGCTCCACTATCGGACTGGCGAACCTGTAGACATCGAGGTCCAGGCGGGCAGAATCGCCCGGATCGCGCCGGCGGAGACGGATCGAGCCGAACGGGATGCGCTGCCGTACGCAGCGCCGGGCTTGGTCGACCTGCAGATCAACGGGTTCGCAGGGCATGACTTCAACCGGTCGCCGCTGTCTACGGCGCTGCCGGGCACGGTCGCGCGAGAGCTGCGGCGAGAGGGCGTCACCGCCTTTTATCCGACCGTCGTCACAAACGGGCCGGAGACAATCGCTTCCCAGGTTGCGGCTATCGCCGAGGCTTGCGAGCAGGATACGGATGCGGCAGCGTGCATCGCAGGCATCCATCTGGAGGGGCCGTTCATCTCGCCCGAAGACGGCGCGAGGGGCGCCCATGCGCGGGAATACGTCAGGGCGCCCGACTGGGAGCTGTTCTGCAGATGGCAGGAGGCGGCTGGGGGCCGGATCTCGATCGTCACGCTGTCGCCCGAATGGCAGGGCAGCGACGCGTTCATCCGCCGCTGCGCGGATAACGGCGTCACGGTCTCCATCGGTCATACGGCCGCAACGGCGGAGCAGATCAAGGAAGCGGTGGCGGCCGGCGCGCGCATGTCCACGCATTTCGGCAACGGGGCCCATCTGATGCTGCCGCGCCATCCGAATTATCTCTGGGAACAGCTGGCCCAGGACGAATTGTACAGCTGTTTGATCGCGGACGGGTTCCATTTGCCCGACCAGGTGCTGAAGGTCGTCCTCAAGGTAAAGGGCGAGAAGGCGATGCTGGTCAGCGACGCCGTCTATCTGAGCGGCATGCCGCCGGGCGAATACGAGACGCACATCGGAGGACGCGTCGTTCTGACGCCGCAAGGCCGGCTTCATCTGGCCGAGCAGGAGGGGCTGCTTGCCGGATCCGCGCAGATGCTGCTCTGGGGCATCCGGCAGATGACGGAGCGCGGCATCGCGAGCCTGGCCGACGCCTGGGAGATGGCGTCGGTCAGGCCGGCGGGATTCATGAAATTGCCCGCTGCGGCGGGGTTGTCCGTAGGCGCTCCGGCGGATATCGTGCTGTTCCGGCACGACGGCGGCAAGCTGCGTATCGAACAGACCTGCAAGGCGGGCAAAGTCGTATACCGGTACAACACGAATGCAAACGGACGATAAGCGCGTCAATCGAGAACAGGGGGAACGCAAATGAAATTCGCGGCATTCAGCGGCGTCTTCATCGAGCACAGCATCCAGGAGGCGATGCAGCTAACGAAGCGGCTGGGCCTGGACGGCATCGAGATCGCGGTACGGGAGCCTCATATCTCCCCATCCAGCAGCATGACGAGGGTCAAAGAGGTCAAGGCGCTTTCCGACAGTCTGGCGCTCCCGATCCCCGTGCTGGCCAGCTATATCGGCGGCTTTTCCGATGCCGACGACAGCCAGGCGGAGAGTTACTTCGAGGAATTCAAGCGGCTGCTCGAGATCGCCGGCGTGCTGGGCACGCGCATGATCCGCGTTTTCCCCGGCGGTCCCAACGCCTTCAAGGCGCAGGACTATCACTATGCCAAAGCAGCCTACTGGATGAACCTGTGCGCCGAGGAAGCGCATAAGCATCAAGTGAACGTCCTCATGGAGATTCACAACAACTCGCTCGTCGAAACGGTGGACAGCAGCCTGCGCCTGCTCGACCTGATCGGGCGCGACAACGTCGGAATGATTCACGATGCCGGCAACATGTACATCACCGACACGGATTACGGCCGGGAATCCGTTCTGCGGCTGGGCCGCCGCCTGATGCACGTCCACGTCAAGGATGAGCTTCGCATCGCGGAGCTCGGCGCGCCGGGCACGTTCGCGGATACGACCCGCCACGGCAGGGAGCTGTTCCTGCAGAGCCGGCTGGGCGAGGGCGGGGCCGACCACAAGCCTTTGTTCGACGCGCTGCGCGAGACGGGCTACTCGGATTGGGTGACGCTGGAGTGCCATGCGCCGTTTCCGGCTTACGAACGTTTGGAGCATGACCTAGAGGCGGTTCGCAGGCTGATCGCAACAGCGTAAAGACAGGCGGTGTCGTATGAACGAAGACTTGGATATGCCGCTTTTTCAAGGCCGGGATGAGCTGAACAGGGATTTTCCTTTCAAAATATTCAGTTACGACAGTCCGCATCTCAAGCAGAGCCTCCACATGCACGATTACGTCCAGATTGCCTACGTCCGCCATGGCATGTGCAACCACCAGATGCTCGGCAAGTCGCTGACCGTCAGCCAGGGAGACCTGTTCATCATTACGCCCGGTACCGGACACAGCATCAGCGCGGTTGAGGATCGGACGTTCGAGCTGATCATGGCCGATTTTTTGCCCGAGCTGCTGGAGGGTCATCTGGGGCCGATGGAGGATACGCTTAAGCGATATCTGACGCCTGGCCTTGCCTCCGCGCCATATTCCTGGCTGCATGTCGGCAAGCAAAGGCAGCCGCTCGTCCTGCAGCTGCTCCAGGACATGCAGGACGAGTACGATCACAAGGAGGTCGGCTACGAGTTCGCCATCCGGCTGAGCCTCTTGAAGCTGCTGATGGTAGCGGATCGCGAATACCGCGCCGTACGGCGCAAACCGGGTCGGCAGACCGCCGCTGCCGAACGGGAACCGATCGAAGAGGCCCGGCGGTACGTCCACGACAACTACAGCCAGGATATTCCGCTTGAGCACGGCGCTTATATGGCGAATATGGCGCCGGCTTATTTCAGCCATATGTTCAAGCAGGTGACCGGGCAGTCGTTCATCGACTACGTGAACGAGATTCGGATCGAGCGGGCCAAGGAGCTGATCCGGCGCCAGTCGCTCACCGTTACGCAGATCGGGTTCCAGGTCGGCTACCACCATCTGAGCCACTTTATTCGCACTTTTAAGAAACGCACCGGCATCACGCCTACGGAATACAAAAAAACGTTCGGCGGTACCGCCGAGCCTAACGGGGAAAGAGGGATGAACAAATGACGGCAACCCCTTTGAAAGTCGGCATCATCGGACAGGGCCGCAGCGGCCGCGACATCCATGGCAAGCTGCTTGAACAGCTGCCCGCGCAATACCGCATCGCGGCGATCGCCGATTCCATTCCGGAGCGCAGGGCGCGGGCCGAGGAGGAATTCGGCTGCCGCGCGTACGAGACGTGGGAGGCCATGGTCGCAGGCGAGCCGCTCGATCTCGTCGTCAACGCGTCGCCGAGCCATCAGCATTTTCCGATCACGCTCGAGCTGCTGAACAAAGGCTTTAACGTCCTGTGCGAAAAGCCGCTGGCCAAATCGCCCGAGGAGGTCGACCGGCTCATCGAGGCGTCCAAGCGTTCGGGCAAGCTGCTCGCCGTTTTCCAGCAGTCCAGGTACCACCCGGCCTTCCAGCAAATTCGCAACGTCATCGACTCCGGCGTGCTCGGCCGCATCGTGCAGGTGAGCATCGAGATGAACGGCTTTGCCCGCCGCTGGGACTGGCAGACGCTGCAGAGCAACAACGGCGGCAACCTGATGAACACCGGTCCGCATCCGGTCGACCAGGCGCTCCAGCTGTTCGGCACCGACGCGCTGCCGCAAATTACGTGCATTATGGACAGGGCGAACACGTTCGGGGATGCGGAAGACTATGTGAAGCTTCTCATGAGAGGTCCCGGCCGTCCGACGATCGATATCGAGATCTCGTCCTGCTGCGCGTATCCGCAGGATTCCTTCAATATACAAGGTACGAACGGGGGCCTGCACGGCAGCCCGGAACATCTCGAGTGGCAGTACTTCAAGCCCGAGGAAGCGCCGCCGCAGCAGCTCGTCAAGGAGCCGCTGTTCAATGCGGCGGGGCTGCCCGCCTACTGCAACGAGGAGCTGACATGGTATAGCGACGACTGGTCGATGTCGCTTCCGGAAGGGCAGAGCCTGTTCGGCTACATGACCGAGAAGCTGTACCTGATGCTGCACCGCTCGCTCACGGAGGGCGCGCCGCTAGAGATCACGCCGGAGCAGGTCCGGCAGCAGATGTGGGTCATGGAGGAGTGCAGGCGGCAGAATCCGCTGATTTACAGCGCGTAGTTTGAGAACTGGCGGCAGGCTAAAAACCGTCCTCTGGAAAATGGAAGCAGTACGCGACCATTCAATCGGAGGGCGGTTTTTTGCGCATTTACGGAAGCGGGGCAATATTCGCAATAGACGCCCGTTGGAGCTGCACGGCTCCGTCCGCCCGTCGCGTTGCCGCAAGAAGCCTCGGATACGAGCTACTTCGGCGAGGTGGGCGGCCGGCAGGGGCGAAGAAGCTCCGGATAGAGCTACATTGGTGCGGCGGGCAGGCAGGAGAGGAGAAGAAGCTCCGGATAGAGCTACATTGGTGCGGCGGGCGGTCGGAAGGGGCCGGCTCCTGCCAATTCAACGGCCAGGTCAAGAGCCGGCATATCTCAAAGCTCGACCCACGCCACCAGGCCGTCCGGCCGGTCGGGATCGATGCGCTTGTGCTCCGCGCGGGAGAGCGCGGCGATCTGCGGCAAAAAAAGAAAAGGGATGCCCTGCGCCGCAGGATCCAGCGCGAAGCCGGAGAACGCGGCGTAGTCCGCGATCGCTTCCGCCTCCGCGTCCGCGGCGTCGGCGTAAACGATCACGGTCGCGCCCCGTCGCTTCAGGTCGCGGAGCAGGTTGAGCCGGTGCCTTTTGCCGCCGTCGTCGCCGGATACCGCGGCGATGACGAGCGTATCCGGCCCGACGACGACCATGGGCCCGTGGCGGACGTCGAGCAGGTGATACGACTGGGCCTGCACGGCCGCGATCTCGGTCAGGGCGATCGCGCCCTCCGCCGCCAGGCCCTTCAGCTCGCCGTCGGCCAACACGACCGCCTGGGTCCAGTCGAAGCCCGACGCCTTGCGGATGCCCGACTCGGCCCTTGCCATGAACGCCTCGCCGTCCCGGATCGCCGCGTCGATCGAGGCGATCAGCGCATCGTCGCCGCCGAGGAAGGCGGCGATCAGCAGATTGGCCGCGTACAGGTTGATTACCGTACGAGTCTGGCAGACGCTGGCGTCGAATGCCCACGGAAGCGCCAGCGAAAGGTCGGCTTCGGCCGATAGCGGAGCGTTTGCGACGCAGGAGACGGCCAGCAGCGGAACGCGTACCGCGCTTCGCAGCAGCCGCACGGCCTCGACGATCTCCGTCGTGCTGCCCGACCGGGACGGCGCGACCAGCAGCGTGTCCGACAACGCGGGGCGGTAGCGCTCCCCGCCAAGCAGCATATCGCCTCCCGCGAATGCCTGCGCCGCGATCCCCGCTCTCAGCCTGACCGAGAACGCGGCGGACTCGCAGAGGCAATAGCTGGAGCCGCAGCCGAGAAAGGTTAACGAAGCAGGCGCGACGCTTCTTACGAACGCTACGATTCTTTCTCTCTCGCTCAGCATGTATTCATAGGTTTGGCGCAATGCCGCGTATTGTTGCTTGGTCTCCCGGTAAGTCAGACTCATGAGACGGAAACCTCCATAAAATGATCTATACGATCATAATAATTTAATAAAATGATAAATACAATCATTAAATGATTGAAAAAATCAAAATAGTTCTCTATATTATAGACATAACGTCAGGGAGAATCTTGCACACGAAAACCACTTCAGCAGGCCGGGAGGAACCAGTCATGCCTCTAACTTCGACGACGGCGGTGCTGCGGCACGCGAGAAAAAACGGATACGCGGTCGCAGCATTTAATGTCCACACGCTTGAGATGATGCAGGCGGTCGTGGATGCGGCCATCGAGAGCGACGCCCCGCTCATTCTTCAGACGACCGTAGGTACCGTTCAGCACCTGGGCGCCGATTACATTGCCGCCGCCGCGCAGGTGGCCGCGAGCCGCACGCGCCTGCCGATCGGTCTTCACCTCGATCATTGTACCGATTACAACGTCATCGTCAGATGCATCCGGGCGGGCTATACCTCGGTTATGATCGATGCGTCCATGCACCCGTACGAGGAAAACGTGGAGCGCACGGCCCGCGTCATCGCGGTAGCGGCGGCGGTCGGCGTCAATGTAGAAGCGGAGCTCGGCAAGGTGGGCGGCGTGGAGGACGACATCGTCGTCGACGCGCGCGATGCGCTGCTGGCGGACCCGGATGAATGCGTGTCGTTCGTCGCGCGCACGGGCGTCGACACGCTGGCGCCGGCCATCGGCACCGCGCACGGCATCTACAAGGGAGACCCGGATATCGACTTCGACCGGATCGCCCGCATCGCCGGCCGCGTCGACGTCCCGCTGGTGCTGCACGGCGGTTCCGGCATTCCGGCCGAGCAGGTCAGGCGGGCGGTCGCGCTCGGCATGGCTAAGATGAATATCGCCACCGAGCTGCGCATCGCGTTCTCGAACGCCATCAAGCAAGTGTTCGAGGAGCGGCCGGGCGAGAACGATCCCCGCAAGTACATGGTACCGGCGAAGGAAGCCGTCAGGCGTCTGGCACTGGAAAAAATCGCATTGTGCGGCTGCGCCGGGCGGGGCGGTGAGGCGGTGTGATCGCAACGGTCACTTTGAACGCCGCCGTCGACAAAACCTACTACGTGTCCGGGTTCGCGGCGGGCGCCGTGCAGCGGGTCAGGCGACAGATCGCCGAGCCGGGAGGGAAGGGAAACAACGTCGCCAAAGTCGTGCGGCTGCTCGGCGGCGATGCGACGGCGACCGGTTTTTTGGCGGGAAGCGCAGGCGCCTTCATCGAGGAGCGACTTGCGGCCAAGGGAATCCGGACCTCCTTCGTGCACATATCCGGCGAGTCCCGCACCTGTCTGAACATCGTCGACGAAGCGAACGGCGCGTCGACGGAGCTGCTGGAGGAAGGGCCGGCGGTCGGGGAAGCGGAGCTTGCGGAGATTAAGGACGCCGTCGGCCGGCTCGGCGCTCAGGCGAGCGTCGTTGTCCTGTCCGGCAGCTTGCCCGCCGGCGCGCCGGCGGACCTTTACGCGGAGCTCGTCGGCATCGCGAGATCCGCGGGCGCACGCGTCTATCTGGACGCGAGCGGCGAGGCGTTGGCGCTCGGCATCGGCGCGGGGCCGGACCTGATCAAGCCGAACGAAGAGGAGCTCGGCCGGCTGGCCGGTCTCAGACGTCTCGATGCGTCGCAATTGGCCCGGACGGCGGCGAAGCTGCACAGTCAGGGCGTGCGTCAGGTGTGCGCGACGCGGGGGAGACAGGGCGCTGTCGCCTGCATGGACGGCCAGCTGTATCGCGTCATCGCGCCGAGCGTCAGCGCGGTCAACGCCGTCGGCTGCGGCGATGCGTTCGTGGCGGGCATGGCTTATGCCGACGAGATGGGCCTGCCGCCGGCCGATCGGCTTCGCATGGCTGCGGCGGCTGCCGGGGCGGCGGCCATGACGGACAGGGCGGGCGAGCTCGATCCTGAGGTCTACGAACGGCTGCTGGGCCGGGTGGCGGTGCTGACGCTGTAGCGCCAAGAGGCGTCCGCCAGGCCGGTTCCCTTCTTGCAATCCGGACGGCTTCTCCTGCACAATGTAGAAAAAAGAGCGGTTGACGGGCGGAGGAGACGGAACATGGAAGCGACGTCGAAAGGCGAAGCGCGCAGGGCAAAGATGCTGGCGCTCATCAAGGCGAACGGGCGAATGTCCATTCAGGAGATCACAAGCGCCCTGCAGTGCTCGGAGGCGACCGCGAGGCGCGATCTCGACCTGCTGGAGCGGTCGGGCCCGATCATCCGGACGATCGGCGGCGCCGTTTATGAAGGGACGCCGGCGCAGCCGGCAACTGAGCTGCCCTTTGCGGATAAGCGGCAGTCTCAGCTCCAGGAGAAGGAACGCATCGCGGAGACTGCGGCGGGGCTCGTATCCGAGGGAGACGTCATCTGCCTGACGGGCGGGACGACGACGTTCCTTATCGCGCGCGCGCTCAAAGCCCGGCGCAACATCACGGTCGTGACCAACGCGGTGAATATCGCCTGCGAGCTGGCGGACGCGGAGGACGTTCAGGTTGTCGTCGTCGGCGGCGTCATGCGGGCCAAGAGCTACGAGCTGATCGGGCCGCTTGCCGAGATCGTTGCGGACCGCATCAATATAACGAAGATGTTCCTCGGCGTCGACGGCGTCTCGGAGACGCACGGCTGGACGATGCATGCGGAAATGGAAGTCCGGATCGCGCAAATTCTGATCCGGCGTTCGGGCGAGGTGTTCCCGGTATTCGATGACAGCAAGCTCGAAAAAACGGCGCTCTTCACGATCATGCCGCTGGCCGAAGCGACCGGCATCATCACGAACCGTCAGCCGGACGGCTGGCTGGCGCGCGCCTGCAAGGAACATGGAATGGCCGTGCACGTATCGGAACAGCCGTAAAGCCTGTCGGACAAAGGAGCGGATCTATGGAACCTCGGGTTTTCTCGATCATCGGATGCCAGCACGGGCACATCGCCTCTTTTATCGAAAAGATGCTAGGCATGGGTTATCGCTGCGCGGGTATTTTCGAGGAGGACGGCGAGGACCGGGGCCTCGCGATCTCGCTGTCCGACCGATTCGGCGTACCGCTGCTAGGCGCGATCGACGACGCCTTGGCAGAGGACGTGAGCGTCGTCGGCTGCGCGGCGGTCAACAACCGCAAGATCGACGTCGCCGAGCTGTGCGAGGCGCGGGGCAAGCATATCATGCTCGACAAGCCGGCCGTGACGAACAGGGCGGGTCTCGAGCAGCTGCGGGGCATCGTCGGACGCGGACGGACCGAGGTCGGCATGATGCTCACCCAGCGCTTCCATGCCGGCGTATTTACGCTGAAGGCGCTGATCGGCGAAGGCGCGCTCGGGCGGCTCGTGTCGCTCGACATGCGCAAGCCGCATCGGCTGAACGCGGGCGACCGGCCGGACTGGTTTTTCGATCATGCCCGTTCCGGGGGCATCATTCAAGATTTGCTCGTCCACGACCTGGACCTGCTGCGTTGGCTGACCGGCAGCGAGATCGCCGATATGCAGGGCTATATGGCCAAGCGAATCCTGCCGGAGCATCCGGGCTTTTACGATGCCGCTGCGCTGAACGCGAGGCTGGCGGACGGCACGCTCGCCCAGCTGTACGCCGACTGGCATACGCCCGCCCGCAGCTGGACCTGGGGCGACGGGCGCATCTTCGCCGTCGGCACGGCGGGCAGCGCCGAGCTGCGGCTGCAGGGAGATTCCCGGAGCGCCCGCGAGCCGATGCTGCTGCTGTCGAGCGACGTGGAAGCGCTCCATCCCGTGCCGCTGCGGCGACCGCCGATCAGTCTCTACGGGGACTTTATGAATCGGCTCCGCGGCGGTGCGCCCGTACTGTCGGGAGAGGACGTGCTGCTCGCCTCAGCGGCGGCCGTGGACGCGGACGAACGGGCTGCGCGAATCGACTGCGCCTAGCCGGCGCTAGGACGCGCCATGCGATTACGGCGTCGAAGCGTTCCGCGGCCTCGTCCATTAGGCGCAAGATCCAAGCCATGCGATATTTCGAGAGGGAAAGGGGAAGCGACATGTCGGTACGCAAAGCCCTATTGATCGGCGTAGGCGGCTTCGGCCGCAACCATCTGAACGAGCTGGCCCGTCTCACGGACGCAGGCTTGCTCGAGCTGGCTGCGATTAGCGACGTGCGGCTGACGGAGAGCGCGGCGGCCCTCGTCGCGGAGCGGGGCATCCGGCACTATGCCGACTACCGCGACATGCTCTCGGCGGAGACGGGCGCCGACTTCGTCGTCATTTCCACGCCGATCCCGCTTCATGCGCCGATGAGCATCGGCGCGATGGAGGCCGGCTACCACGTCCTCCTTGAAAAGCCGCCCGCCGCCCTGCTCCAGGATGTCGATCGGATCGCGGAGACGGCCGCCCGCACGGGCAAGCTGTGCGCCGTCAACTTCTTCGCGCCGTCGCGCAAGGCGCAATCGCTGATCGCGAACGCGATCGCCTCCGGAGAGATCGGCCGCGTCGAGCGCTTCAAGGCGATCGCCCTGCTTCAGCGCGCGGCCGCCTACTTCGGCCGCACGCCGTGGGCCGGCAAGCTGACGGCTGCAGGCAACGTCGTCCTCGACGGCGCCTTTCACAACCCCGCCGCGCATCTGCTCTACAGCATGCTGAAGCTGGCGGAGACGGCGGCGGACGCGGTCGGCCGCGAGTCGCAGCCGGTCAGCGTGGCGGCCGAGATGTACCATGCCAATCCGATCGAGAGCGACGATACGACCGCGATGCGCGTCGAGATGAGCGACGGCACGCCGCTCTGCTATTACGTGACGCTGTGCGCGAAGGAGACGGAAACCCAGCGGATCCGGATCGAAGGCACCGAAGGCACGATCGAATGGAATTATGACGACCAGGTCAAGATCTGGCGATACGGTCTGGGAAAGACGTACGACTGCGCGGAAGGCGGCTTCGTCGAGAGACGGTACAGAAACTTGATTCGTTCGATCGACGGGCTGGACGGCCTCGACGTCTCGCTGGATTCGGCGCGGCGCTTCACGCTCGTGGCCAATGGGGCGTTCGAATCGGCCAGGGTGATCCGCGGGATTCCGCCTGCCTTCGTGCGCCTGTCGGATGCCCAGGACCAGCCGGGCGCTTATATCGAAGGGATCGAGACCGCGATCAAGGATGCATTCGCGGCGGGCAAGCTGCTTTCCGAGACGGGCCTGCCGTGGGCGGCGCAGCCGGAATCGTTCGATTTGCGCGCGTATCGCCGTTTTCCCCAGCGTTTCCGCATGACGGCGCCTAGTACCGGCCGGTCCGAAGAGGAGGGCAAGCTATGAAATTTTATGTCAGCGTCGATATGGAAGGCATCGCCGGCATCGCGCTCAAGGAGCAGATCTACCGGGGGGAGATGTTCTACGAGGAGTCCCGCCGTCTGCTGACGGACGAGGTGAACGCCGTCGTCGAGGCGCTCGCGCAGGCGGGCGCCACCGAGGTTTTCGTAAAGGATGCCCATGCATCCGGCTTCAACCTGCTGTGCGGCAGCCTGCACCCCGCAGCCACGCTGGCCGTCGGCCCGCTGCCGCTCTCGAACCGGTTTCCCGGTCTGGACGGTACGTTCGACGGCGCGCTGCTCATCGGTTATCATGCGATGGCCGGCACCGAGAGCGCGCTTCTCGAGCATACGTTCAGCTCCGCGGATATTAGCGAGCTGGCGCTTAACGGCGCGCCGATCGGCGAGATCGGGATCGACGCGCTGCTGTTCGGCCGCTGCGGCGTCCCGGTCGTGTTCGTCTCCGGCGACGACAAAGCCTGCGCGGAGGCGCATCGGCAGCTGGATGCGGTAGTCACGTACGAGACCAAACAGGCGACGGGCCGGCATTCGGGCCTGCTCAAGGCGCCTCGGCGCGTCCTGGCCGAGATCGGCGAGTCCGTCAAGGAGGCCGTAAGCCGCAGAAGCGCGTGCAAGCCCTACGCATTACCTGGACCTTACGAGATGCGGATCGATTATACGAGCACGAGTCTGGCCGACGCGCACGCCTTCGAAGCGGACGGCGTCCGCCGTCAAGGGGGCAGGCGTCTGACGCTCGAGGACGACGATTTGATAAGGCTGCTCGTCCGGACGTTCAGATAAGCGTAAAACGGCTTGGCCTGTCTCGGCGATGAGGCAGGCTTATTTGTCGTTTCGGCGCATGGAAACGACCGCGAAAAAGGCCGTTTACGCCCGAATGGCGGCAGAAGGGGAGCAAGATGAAATTGACCAAGTATAAGACAATTTACCCTAATGGCGATTCGCTCGGGACTATGGCAGGCTTAAAGAGAAGCGCTTACATAACGGAGAGGAGGGAAGGCGTTCAGAGGGCGCTTCCGGCAGCCCATTAACCAGTAGAAAGGCGGTAGAGATAACGAGAGGCAAGCACGATGTAAGCACGATATAAGTCGAACACGCTCTGTAGCAGTGGAATGACCATTCAACGGAGGGAGTGTAAGAATGCTTACGATAGTTAAAAAATCAGGCGCGTCGCTACTCGTCGCCAGCTTATTGTCCGCTTCGTTCCTTTACCCGTCAGACTCCAAGGTGTACGCGGATCCGACGGAAACGAACGTCGCGCTCGGCCAGGCGACCGTGTCGACCAACGGCGTCGTGTCCAATGCCGCGTCTTTGAAGCTGCTTGTCGACGGCGACCGCACGACGAGCAATTACGCGATGATCGACGCCTCGGCCGGACCCAAGTGGGTGCAGCTGGATCTGGGCGAGTCGTTCCCCGTCACGAAGGTGAACGTGCTGAACGATTACAACCCGACGGCAACCAGAACCGGGCGGGATATCATCGTTCAACTGTCGAACGACCCTACGTTCGCCAGCGGCGTATCCACCATTTTCAACAACGATTCGGACAATACGGCAGGTCAAGGAGCCGGGACCGACGCCGCTTATCTGGAACCGACGGACGGCAGCGGCAAAACGATCGCGCTCGGTACGCCGGTCTCCGCCCGCTACGTCCGCTCATGGGCGAACGGCCATATACGTTCGGCCGACGCTTCGATTCAGAAGGTCAATACGCCGGTCGAACTTGAAGTCTACGCCGCAATCCCCGCAACAAACGCATCTCTCCCGATCAATGTCAATTTAACCGCAAGCAACGCTACCGTGAACAGCGCGACGCTCGGCTGGACCAGCCCGGGACCGTCGGCGGTGACCGGCTATGACATTCGCTATTCGACTTCCCCGATTACGAGCGCCAACTGGGACGACGGGCTGGCCGTGAAACGCGTTCTAGGCGAGCCGGCTCCGGCCGCGGCGTCGTCCGCGCAGACGCTGACGGTGAAGGGCCTGCCGTCCGGGGCGACCGTGTATTTCGCGATGAAAACGATCGGATCCGGCGGGCAAGTATCCAATCTGTCGTCCGTTGCCAACATCGCGATTAAGCCGGTCGTGAATGTGGCAATCGGCAAGACCGTATCGACGAACGCCGCCTCGACAAGCGGTCAGCCGCTCTCCGCGCTGACGGACGGCGTTAAGACGACGGACAAATACGTGCTCTATGGCGTATCGGACGGCCCCAAGTATGCGCAAGTCGATCTGGGTCAGGCGTACGACGTCGCCCGGGTCAACATCCGCAACGACTGGGGCGCCGCCGGGACGTACCGGACCGGCAAGGATCTGATCGTGCAGCTCTCGAACGATCCGACCTTCGCCAGCGGCGTGACCACCGTCTTCAATAACGACGGCGACAACAGCGCCGGGCTTGGCGCCGGCACCGATGCGGAGTACGTCGAGCCGGGCGACGGCAGCGGCAAGGACATCTTGCTGGCGGACACGGTCAGCGCGCGTTATGTCCGCTACTGGGCGAACGGCCACGTCCGGGTCAACGGCACGGTCAACTTGGTCGACACGCCGGTCGAGATCGAGGTGTACGCGGACCCGCAGGACAATGTGCCGCCGGCGGCCGTCGCGAACCTCGCGGTCACGAGGACGACCTGGAAAACCGTAGATCTCGGCTGGACGGCGCCGGGCGACAACGGCAACGTCGGCAAGGCGAGCGCCTATGAGTTCCGCCGGTCGACTTCGCCCATTACGGCGGCGAACTGGGCAAGCGCGACCGTCGTGACCGGAGCGCCTGCTCCGCTGACGGCCGGAACGGCCCAATCGTTTACGGTCGGCGGGCTGAACCCCTCCACGACTTATTATTTCGCGATGAAGTCGAAGGACGTCATCAACGACTCGCCGCTGTCGAACGTCGTCAGCAGCACGACGCTCGCTGCCGATACGGAGGCGCCTGCGGCCATTGCCGACCTTCAGGTGTCGCAGGCGATCATTCATTCCGCGAAGCTGAGCTGGACGGCGCCGGGCGATGACGGCACGATCGGGACCGCAGCGGGCTTCGAAGTGCGCTACTCCACCTCCCCGATCACGGCCGCGAATTGGTCTTCGGCATCGCTGGTGGAAGACAAAATGCCGCAAAAGGCTTCCGGTTCGGCTATGGCCATGAAGGTGAAGGAGCTGACCGCGGGGACGACCTATTATTTTGCCGTGAGGACCAAGGACTCGGTCGGCAACTTGTCGGGATTGTCCAACGTGGTGAGCGCTACGATCGCCACGCCGACGGCGGACGCGGTGACGGTCAACTCGCTGAGCGCGCTGCAGACGGCAATCAACAACGCGCCTGCGGGAGGCCGCGTCATTACGCTGGCGGCCGGCACGTATAATCAGACGACGACCATCCAGATCACCGGCAAAAACAACATCACGATCCAGGGCGCTACGTCGAACAGAGGCGATACGATCATTAAAGGGCCGGGCATGTCCAACTCTTCCATGGACATCAACATCAAGGTCAACAATTCGGATTACGCCACCATCAAGAACATGACCATTCAGGATAGCTACTACCACGCCATTCAGATTAACGACGGCTCGAACTATTTCCATGCCGACAATCTGAAGACGTGGGACAACGGAGAAGGCGGCTTCAAGACGACCTTTGACGTGAACGGGATCAACGGCTACACCGATTACGGCTTGATCGAGAACTCTTTGATCGGTTATACCACCAACGGCATCCAGAGCGTCGTCGAAGGCATCGATATTATCGCCGGCAAAAGCTGGGTCGTTCGCGGCAACAAGTTCGAGAACGCCCAAGGGTGGAGCGGCGGCGTCGCCTATGCCGTCTTCGCCAAAGCGAACTCCCTCGACACGATTATCGAGAACAACGTGCTCACGAACAGCTTTATCGCCATTTCGTTCGGCGGCGGGGGCTCGGGTCCGGCGTTTTTCCGCAACCAGGACACCACGTACGAGCATCGCGGCGGCATCATTCGCAACAACGTGGTCTACGGCACGCTGGACACGGGCGTCTATCTGAACAAAGCGACCGGGTTCAAGGTGTACAACAACACGATTTTGAATACGCCCGGCAGCGTAGGTTCGATCGAGCCGCGCTTTGCCGAGACGAGCGGCGAGATTCGCAACAATCTGCTCAGCGTCGCAGTCAAGCTGCGCAACAGCGCGACAGCGGTCCAGAGCGACAACCTGATCGGCGCGAACGGAACCTGGCTTGCCAATCCGGCGCAAGGGGATTATCACCTCCATCCGTTCTTCGGCGCGGGCGCTCGCGATATCGGCGTTGCGCTGCCCGAGGTGCCTACCGATATGGATGGCCAGACCCGTCCTTACGGCAGCGCGCCGGATGTGGGCGCAGACGAATTCGTTCCGAACGAAACGACGCCGCCGTCGGCGATCGCAAACGTAGCGGCAAGCGCAGCGACCGCGCGCACGTTCAAGCTGACGTGGAGCGCGCCGGGGGACGACGGCAATACGGGCACGGCTTATCTGTACGACATCCGATATGCCAATGCGCCGATTACCGAGGCGAACTGGAGCAGCGCGCAGAAAGTCGAAACTTCTTTGCTTCCAGCGGCATCCGGCACTTCGCAGTCGATCACCGTGACCGGGCCGACCGCCGGGACGACCGTCTATGCGGCGATCAAAACGGTCGACGATCAAGGCAACGTTTCCGCGTTGTCGAACGTTGCGTCCATCGCGATGGCGTCTTCTTCCGCCACCGAGTTCAGCCCTGCCGATGACGTGCAGGATGCGGCAGGCGCTATTTACCCCAATCAGCAGACGCTTGGCATTCAGAACAACGGATTCAGCATCTACTGGGCCTATTTGCAGGGCAATTTCAGCGGCTACGCGGGAAGCTCGGCCGAGCGCGCAACGCTGAGACTATATACAGCCTATAATAAGCCCATTACGATGAAGCTTACGATTACCGGCCTTCAGGACAATTCATGGACAGAAGGTTCCGTTACAAGCTCGAACTTGCCGAGCGAGACCGGAGCGGTCAATCTGGGTTTGCTCCCCGTCAGCGGGCCGGGCTGGAAAGATTTCGACATCACGGACTTCGTGAACAGTCACATGGGCGACAAGAAGGTTTCGTTCAAATTGAGCGATCCTCTCGTACAATCGAACCCTGTGTCGTTTAACAGTTCTGAGAACCCTTACAACAGGCCGATTATCGTCATTGAAAATACGGATACGTTGGCGCCCGACGCGATCGCCGATCTGGCAGCCGGCGAACGCACGCTGAGCAGCGTGGCGCTGAAATGGACGGCGCCGGGCGACGACGGCAACGTGCGTACGGCTAGCGAGTACGACGTGCGTTATTCGACATCGCCGATAACGGCGGCAAACTGGAGCTCGGCTACGCCTGTCATCGGGGAGCCTACCCCGCAGGTTGCCGGCACGAAGCAGCAGTTCAGCGTCCTGGGGCTGACCCCGGGAGCGACCTACTACTTCGCCATGAAGACGCGCGACAACGCGAACAACTATTCGGGCCTCTCCAACGTGATCCAGGTCGTCATGGAATCGACGATCAACGTGGCCAAGAACAAGTCGGTCACCTCGAACGGAACGGCATCGAACAACGTGCCGCTGTCCATCCTGACCGACGGCGTTACGGCTCGCGACCAGTACGCGCTGATCGGCGTGTCGACCGGTCCGAAGTGGGTTCAAGTCGACCTGGGTCAGGCCTACGGCATCAAAAAGATCAACATCCGCAACGACTGGGGCGCAAGCGCCGATACGTACCGGACCGGGCGCGACCATGTCGTCCAAGTGTCGAACGATCCGAACTTCGCGACAGGCGTGACGACGGTGTTCAACAACGACCAGGACAACAGCTCCGGGCTCGGGGTCGGCACCGATGCGGAATATCAAGAGCCGGCGGACGGGTCGGGCAAGACGATCACCCTTTCGTCCACCATCAATGCCCGCTACGTCCGCTTCTCGGCCAACGGGCACGTGCGGGTCAATCAGACTTACAATGCGGTCAATACGCCGGTCGAAATCGAAGTCTACGCCGATCCGGGCGATAGCGTCGCGCCTGCCGCGGTCACGAATCTGTCCGGCAGCCAGACGACCTGGAAGACGACGAAGCTGAGCTGGACCGCGCCGGGCGACGACGGGTCCACGGGAACGGCGGATGCCTACGATATCCGCTATCATACGGCGCCGATTACCGAAAACAACTGGAACGATGCGGTGAAGCTGACGAACGCGCCGGCTCCGCAAGTCGCAGGCACCGCTCAGTCGGTCGCGGTGACCGGACTGACGCCTGCGACGACTTACTATTTCGCCATGCGCGCCATCGACGAAGCGACCAACGTATCGGCCCTTTCGAACGTATGGTCGGTTACGACGCCGGCATCCGATCCGACGCCGCCTGCCGCGATTGCCGATCTGCAGGCCGTCGCGCCGAACATTCGCAGCGTCCAGTTGACCTGGACCGCGCCGGGCAATGACGGTACGGTGGGCAAGGCTGCGGGTTACGACGTTCGCTATTCAACGTCCCCGATCACCGAAGCGAACTGGGCATCGGCGACGCAAGCCGAGGATGAGCTCGCGCAGAAGGATGCGGGCTCGGCAATGAAGTTCCAGGTCAACCAGCTGTCGACCGGGGTCACGTACTACATCGCCGTCAAGACGTTCGATGACGCAGGCAACTATTCGGCGCTGTCGAACGTCGTGACGGCCACGACCAATACGCCTGTATCCGATGCGGTGACCGTCGCCTCGCTCGCTCAGCTTCAGCAGGCGATCGACGGCGCGCCGGCCGGCGGACGGGTCATTACGCTCGCTGCAGGCACGTACAATCAGACGGCTACGATCTCGATCAACGGCAAAAACAACATTACGATTCAAGGGGCGACGACGAATTACAACGATACGGTCGTCGTCGGCATGGGCATCGACAACTCGTCGCTCGACATCAACTTCAAGGTGAACGATGCGGACTACGTCACCATCAAAAACATGACGATTCGCGATTCGTACTTTCACTCGGTTCAGGTGAACAGCGGCTCGGACTACTTCCGCGCCGACCATCTGAAGACGTGGGACAACGGCGAAGGCGGCTTCAAGTCGACTTCGGGCGGCAGTCCGGACCTGCCTTACGCGGATTACGGGGTCATCGAGAATTCGGTGATCGGCTACACGACCTCCGGCAAACGAAGCGTCGTGGAAGGGATCGACCTGGTCGCATCGAAGGGGTGGATCATCCGCGGCAATACGTTCCAGAACGCGAAAGGCGTGGGCGACGGAGTAGCGTATGCATTCTTCGCCAAGGGCAACTCGATGGACACGATCGTGGAGAACAACGTGTTCCTGAACAGCTTTATCGCCATGTCGTTCGGCGGCGGCGGCACCGGGGCGAACTTGTTCCGTAACGGCGACACGACTTACGAACACCGCGGCGGCATCATGCGCAACAACGTCGTGTACGGCACGTTGGACGCGGCTGTCTACATGAACAAGGCGAACGGCTTCAAGGTGTACAACAACACGATGCTTAACATCGCGCCGACCGCCAGCGTAGGCGGCGTCGAGTCGCGCTACGCCGCAAGCAGCGGCGACATCCGCAACAACCTGATGGATAAGAACGTCAAGCTTCGCGACGGCGGCGCGGCGACATCCGGCAACAACATTATTGACGGTACCGCAAGCATGCTGGTCAACGCGGCGGCAGGCGACTATCATCTCAATCCGGCCACCGCGCAGCGCGCGATCGATGCAGGCGCAACGCTTTCGACGGACGTCCCGACCGACATGGACGGACAACAACGTCCGACCGGTGCCGCTTACGACATCGGGGCGGACGAAGTGAGCGCGGCGCCGCTAGCGCCGACTAGCGTCACGGGCAGCGTCTACGGCGGCGCCGTCCAGCTGAGCTGGAGCGTCTCGTCCGGCGCGACGAGCTACAACGTGAAGCGCGCGACGGTCAGCGGCGGCCCGTACACGTCCCTGGCGACGGGAGTCACCACGAACGCCTACACGGATAGCACCGTTGCGGCGGGCACGACTTATTATTATGTCGTCGCGGCGGTTAGCGCAGGCGGCACGAGCCCGGATTCGGCGGCAGCGTCCGTCATCGTGCCCAATCCCGTACCGACGGGCGTCACGGCGACAGGGGGCGGCGGCTCCGTGACCGTCAACTGGACGGCAGTGAGCGGCGCAACCGGCTACAACGTGAAGCGAGGCACGGTCAGCGGCGGTCCGTACACGACGATCGCGACGAGCGTCACGGCGGTCACGTACACGGATCAGACCGTAACGAACGGGACGACGTACTATTACGTGGTAAGCTCCCTTTATAACGGAGGCGAGAGCGCGAACTCCTCTCAAGCGTCCGCAGCGCCTCTTGCCAATCTGGCGCTAGGGAAGACCGTGACGGCAAGCAGCACTTACAACACGACCAATTGGGGCGTAGGGAAAGCGGTTGACGGCGAACGCAATTCCATAGCCGGTAAATTCGGGTGGACCAGCAACGACTCGCTTACTGCCGATCATACCGAATGGATCATGGTGGACTTGGGGGCGGCAGCGACGATTAGCCAAGTCGGCTTATATCCCCGCAATGATACGGGGACCGTAGGGTATGGCTTCCCTGTCGATTTTACGATTCAAGTTTCCACCGACGGGACGACTTGGAGTACGGTCGTGAGCCGTACTGCCTATGCGTTGCCTGGCAACGCCGTGCAGTCCTTCAGCTTCGCTTCGGCCCAGGCCCGTTATGTCAAGGTGACGGGGACCAGCTTGCGCAAAAATCCGAGCGATTCCAATTATTACAGAATGCAGCTTGCAGAGCTGGAAGTGTACTGAGCGATTAGAGCTCGCCTTCTAAGACGATAGGAAAAAGAACCGCGGGAATCAGCCTCTACAGCTGATTCCGCGGTTCTTTCTTTTTCCCGGCAGGAGCGATCGGACGGACGCGATCAGGCGAGGTGACGCCTCCAACGGTGCAAGCTCCAAGCCATCAGGCCGACTGTCACGCCGGCGAATAGGCAGATAGCGGGCAAGAGACCGAGCCGCTGCGCGGCGATGCCGAGCCCGAGGATCGGGAGGCTGACGCCCAGATAAGTCACCCCGTAATAGATCGATACGGCCTGCGCGCGATATTCGTCCGGGAGCATCCGCGCCGGAAGGCATCCTATAGGGCAGGCCTAATATTTAGGGGGTCAGATTAGACCCTCCTTTTCCCCCCTCGAAAGGATTGTTTCCGAAGTTTAAAAATCACCTAGTAAACAACAATTTTAAGAGATACTAAGCGGTTCGGGACGGGTGATAAAATAAGTCCAACAGGATGGAGGAATGGGAATGAGCATGAAAGCTGTTTCAGAATTGAAAACGATTCCAATAAGCAGCAAGAGGACATCGCGTCTCTCTCTGTTTTGGAAGAAAATCAAAAAACAGCATGTCCTAATATGGATGTCCGTTCCGATCATGCTGCATCTGGCGCTGTTCCAGTTCGTTCCGCTGTGGGGTTGGCTTATGGCATTCAAGGATTATCATATCGGACAGAGTTTGCTGGACGCGAAGTGGGTCGGGTTGAGGCATTTTCGAACGCTGCTCGGGCACGACGGCTTCCTCCAGGACTTGCGCAACAATATCGTCATGAATTCGATGCAGCTGGCATTGGGGACCGCATGCGCCGTCGCGTTGGCCATCGTCCTCAGCGAGCTGAGGAGCAAGGGCTTCGTCCGGGTCGTTCAGACGATGACCTACTTGCCTCACTTCGTGTCCATGGTCGTCGTCGCGAACATCTTCGTCATGCTGCTGTCCCCGGACGGCGGGTTGGTCAATGAGCTGATGATCAAGCTGGGCTGGATCGACGAAGGGATCTTCTTCTTCGGCAAGGCCACGTGGTTCTGGACCCTGCACACGATCATCATGACGTGGAAAGGATTCGGCTGGGGCGCGATCATCTACCTGGCCTCGATCTCCGGCATCGACCCGGGTCTGTACGATGCGGCGCACGTCGACGGCGCAAGCCGCTGGCAACGCGTGAAGTATATCGTACTCCCGTCGATCATTCCTACGTTGGTGCTGCTGACCATCCTCGATATCGGCTATCTGATGACCGGCGGCTTTGAATCGCAGTTCCTGCTAGGCAACGTAATCAATTCGGAATATTCCGAGGTTATCTCGATACTGGCGCTTAGGATCGGTTTGAACGAAGGGGACTTCTCGTTCGGTACGGCTGTCGGCATCTTCAATTCCGTCGTCAGCATGACACTCGTGCTGATCGTGAACGCGATTGCCAGAAGGTACAAATCCAACCTCTTTTAAATGGTTAGAACTTATCCTTGACGATTGGAGAGAATCCCACCATGCTTCTGCACCGGACTACGGGCGAACGAATCGTCGATGCCTTTCTCTACGTGCTGCTCGCGATAGCCGCCATATCGACCGTGTATCCCTTCCTTTACTTGCTTATCATTTCGCTTAACGAGACGACGGATGCCTTGAAAGGCGGCCTGTATCTGCTGCCCCGGAAGTTTACGCTCGAGAATTACGCTTATGTCTTCGAGAACGGCAAGCTTGCCCGGGCGGCGCTCAATTCCGTGCTGCGTACGGTGATTCATACGGTAATAACCGTCTTTTGCTGCGGCATGCTCGCATACGTGCTCAGCCGGCGAGAGTTTGTATTCCGCAAACTGTTCAGCTTCATCCTCATCATCACCATGTACGTCAGCGGGGGGTTGATTCCTACCTATCTGCTGATGAAGAGCTTGGGATTGATGAACACCTTTCTCGTTTATATCGTTCCAGGCATCGTGAGCGCTTTTTACGTCTTCGTCATGAGAACGTTTTTCGAGCAGCTGCCCGACGGACTCGTCGAGTCGGCGCATATCGACGGCGCGAACGATTTTCGGGTTTATACGCAGATCATCTTGTGGATCAGTCTTCCTGTCGTAGCGACGGTCGCGCTCTATGCCGCCGTCGGCGCATGGAATTCGTGGTTCGACAACTACCTGTACAACAGCCGCAACGAGAAGCTCGCCGTCCTCCAATACGAGCTGCAGAAGATGATTCAGACCGTCGAAACCAGTAATTCGGAAGGCGGAGACGGCGTGGGGCGACGAATTATATCGCCGCTTACCATCAAAGCGACGTTAACGATTCTCGTTACCGTGCCGATCCTGCTCGTCTATCCGTTCCTGCAAAAATATTTCGTTCAAGGCATGACGCTTGGGGCTATGAAGGACTGATTTCATTGCCAACTCCGGTAAGCAAGCGAAGAGGACGGTATGAAATAATAAATCGAATAAAAAAAATCGGAGGTCGCAACAATGCGGAAAAAGAGCAAGCTTAATTTGTTAAGCGTCTTATTGTTGGCCGCGATCATGCTGGTAACGGCATGCTCCAAGAGCAATAACGGCGCGGAGTCCTCGCAGAGCGCGAGCCCAAGTCCGAGTCCAAGCTCAACCGCCTCTGGAACCGCGTCCGCGTCGGCGGAGCCGTCTGCGTCGGCCACCTCGGCCGAAAGGAAGCCGTTCACGTTCACGATGAACACGGACAATCCGAACATGAACTGGACGAGCGACGTGGCGAAGGAAATTACGAAGCGCACGGGCGCAACCATTAAATGGGACATCATCACCGGCGACTTCCGGACGAAGATGAACGTCTGGCTCGCGGCGGGCGATTACCCCGAAGTCATCAACATTCACGACAATACGCTGCAGTCTTACATCCAAGCGAAGGCCGTGCTTGATCTGACCGATCTCATTAAAGAACATGCGCCGAACATTATGAAAGCATTTAACAACGATCTGTCGCTGCTTCAGGATCAAAACGACGGGAAAATTTACGGACTGCTGCAGCCCCCGACCCAGAAGGCGACTAATCTTTTGGAAAAGGGATGGCTCGCCATCCAGACCGCCGTTCTGAAAGAGGCGGGATATCCGCAGATCAAGACGCTCGAGGATGTCCACAAGATCGTGGCCGACTATATGAAGAAACATCCGGAGACCGGAGGGGGCAAGACCATCGGCTTCTCCAACTTCGGCGAAGCGAATCAGTTGTTCAATAATTTCGATAGCGCCGCACGCTTGTATGCCGGCTTCGCGAATACGTCGACCGTTGTCGTCGACGATCAGCTGAACGCCAGAGTGCGTTTCTTCGAGCCTGGCTATACCGACTTCTTCAAATTCTTGAACCAGATCAATAAGGAAGGGCTGTTCGACCCCGAATCGCTCGTTCAGACCCAAGAACAGTTTACGACAAAATGTAATCAGGGCCGCGTACTCGTCATATTCGGCGGCGGCAGCGATTGCAACGCCTCGCTGGAGAACAACAACATGTCCGACCACGCCTACGTCTGGTTCGACGTCGTCGCGCCCGGCGCGATTAAAAAGGTCGTGAAGCCTACCACGGAAGCGAACCGCGGCGGCGAGATGTGGCTGTCGATTACGAAAAACGCCAAGGATCCGGTTCGCATCATCCAGTTCTACGACGATATGTTCAAGCTTGAAAACCAGATTCTTGTCGGATGGGGCTTCGAGGGCAAGTACTATACGGTCGAGAACGGGAAGCGGGTCGTGACGGATTGGCTCGTCGATCAATATAAAACCCACCCGGATACGTTCTGGGAGGACGTGGGCTTAGGCTATGCCCGTCAAATGTCGGCCAACTACGGTTCCGGATTTACGCTGTCGGACGGCGACTTCGCGATGTGGCAATACTCGGAAAGCTGGATCTCCAAAACGACGAGCCCGGTCGTGGTCGATACGCTCTCGAAATACGGGGCCAAAACGCAATCCGATCTGCTCGTCAAGGGCGAAGAAAAGAATTATGGACGCACGGCCGGCAAGGGGACGGACGAAATGAAGAAGTTCACGACGGAAGCCATCGCCGAGTGGGGCAAAACGCTTCCGAAGTTCATCCTCGAGAAGGACCCGTCGAAGCTCGACGGCATCTGGCAAGGGCTCGAGAAGACGCTGAAGGAAAAAGGACTCGATGCGTACAACCAAGCCGCAACGAAAATTTTCCAAGACGCCGCGAAGGCAATGAACAAGTAAGCTTATAGGAGACAGGGTCGTTCCGGACAGCGCATCGCGCTGACGGCACGGCCCTTTCGTCTGGAGATGCGGAGGCGGATTCGTTTGGAGACGACCAAGACGTGGCGGGCGAGATGGATTCAGGATGCCGACTTCGGCGGTTTGGCGCCGCTGAACTTGCTGCATAAGGAGCTCGAGCCGGTCGATCTGCCGGAGCATCCGGCAGAACTGCTTAATCGGCATATGCTGGTTCGCCGGGTCTTTACGCTCGGGGCGGATGAGCGCGCGGGCAAACGGATGTGGCTCGATATTTCGGCGGACGATTATTTCAAGCTGTACCTGAACGGCGCGTTCGTCGCGCAGGGCCCCGCGCAAGGGTACGCGTTCCATTACCCGTACTTGCGCCTGGACGTCACGCAGTGGCTGCGTCCAGGCGACAATTTGATCGCCGTGCACGTGTATTATCAGGGCTTAATCAATCGCGCGTACAACAGCGGAGACTTGCGGCAGGGCATGATCGCCGAGCTGTTCGCGGACGACCGGCTGCTGCTCGCGAGCGACGATACCTGGAAATATACCGTAGCACGGCAATTCGGCGACGGGTCCGCGGAGACGGTCGGTTACCTGACGCAGTATCTGGAGCATATCGACAGCCGGCTGGAAGAGCGAGGCTGGCGGGAGCTCGCATACGACGACGGCGCCTGGAAGGCGTGCCATCCAGCGGAGGACGATGACCATCTCCTCGCGTTGCAATCGACGCCCCCGCTCGCCGTGTATCGGCGTACGCCCGCGTCGGTGACCAACCCGGAGCCCGGGCGCTACGTGATCGATTTCGGCACGGAGCTGACCGGTCAGTTCGTCATGGAAGCGCGCGGCGCGCCCGGCGAGCGACTGGAGATCCGCTGCGGGGAGGAAATGGACGATACCGGCGAGCATGTCCGATACGACATGCGCTGCAGCTGCAAGTACCGCGAATGGTGGACACTGTCGGGCGGGCTTGACGTACTGGAGCCGTTCGAATACAAGGCGTTCCGCTATGTCGAAGTGATCGGCTCGCCGGAAGCGATTCGGGTCGACTCGTTCGCGGCAATCGTGCGCCACTATCCGTTCGACGGCAACGCTTGCCGGTTTGAAGTGTCGGACGAGATGCTGCGTCAGGTGTGGACGATCTGCCGCAACGGCCTCGTCTACGGCACGCAGGAGCAGTACGTCGATTGCCCGAGCCGCGAGAAAGGCCAATACCTGGGCGACAACACGGTCATTATGCACGCCCATATGTACGCGACGGGCGATTTGCGGATGGTCAAGAAGGCGCTCTCCGATTTTGCGCTCGCCGCGCAGCACATTTGTCCGGGCGGCATGGCGGTGGCGCCGGGCAGCTTCATGCAGGAGATCGCCGATTTTTCTTTTCAGTGGCCGATGCAGCTGCTCGAATATTACCGTCATAGCGGAGACGCGGATTTTCTGCGCGAGATGGAGCCTGTCGCAAGCGCGATGGTCGGGTATTTCGACCGCTATCGTTCGGCTGGCGGGTTGCTTGAGCATGTCGTCGACAAGTGGAACGTCGTCGATTGGCCGGACGGACTTCGCGATGGCTACGACTTCCCGCTGTCGCGCCCGGTCGGTCCCGGCTGTCACAACGTGGTCAACGCTTTTTACTACGGTGCTTGCAGGGCGCTTGCCGATATCCGCGAAGCGCTGGGGGTGGACGCGGACGGGCTGAAGGCCGCCATGGCGCTGTTTCGGGACGCGTTCGTCGGGGCGTTTTACGACGCAGGCAACCGGCGATTCGTCGACGCGATCGGCTCGAAGCACGCCTCCTTGCATGCGAATGCGCTTCCGCTGCTGTTCGGGCTCGTGCCGGACGACGGGGCGTCGTCCGTCGTTTCCTGGCTCAAGAGCAGGAATATGAACTGCGGCGTTTATTTTTCCTATTTCCTGCTCAAGGCGCTGGCTGCGGCGGGGGAGACGGATTACGTCTACGCCAGGCTGACGGCCGAGGACGCGCGCTCCTGGGGGAACATGGTGAAGGAAGGCGCGACCACTTGCTTCGAGGCGTGGGGCAAGGATCAGAAGTGGAACACCAGCCTGTGCCATCCGTGGGCCAGCGCGCCGATCCCGCTTTTTATAGAAGAGATCATCGGACTGAAGCCCGGCGCGCCGGGGTGGACGGCCGTCAGGCTGGCGCCGCGCATCCCGGAGTCGCTGGAGCGCTTCGACTTCGCGTGCCGCGTGCGCACGGGGACGATCCGCATCGTATACGCGGATGGGGAGCTTGCGATCGAGGCGCCGGAAGGCGTGCCGGTCGTCCGCGCATAACAGCTGTCGCAAGTCATGGGAAGGGAGTCCTTACGTGGTAACTTCAACCGCAGTCGAACAACTGAACCGAATGGTGCGGCAAACGTTGTCGCTGAGTCAAAAGTACGGCCAGGACGAGCACGACGATATCGAATGGCGCTGGGCGCGGTGGGATTGGAGCATCGGCGTCGCGTTCTACGGCATCGCCCAAGCGTACGAGGTCGCTCCTCATGCCGGCTGGCACGAGGATATGCAGCGATGGATCGACGCCAAGATCGACGGCGGGATGGAAAATGTCTGCGTCAATTCGACGATGCCGCTTCATGCGGTGCTGTCGCTTCGCGAACGTCTCCTGGACGACCCTAAATACGAGCGCATTTGCGACCGCTACGACCGCTACCTGATGCAAGAACAAAAAAGAACGCCGAGCGGCGCGATTCCGCACTTCATGAGCGCCGGGGGCGCCGCCGCGGAGATCTGGGCGGACACCTTGTTCGTCAGCGTCATCTATCTGGCCAGACGCGGCGCGGCGCTTGGCGAGAAAAGCTACGTGCAAGAAGCGATGAAGCAGCTCGTCCTCCACATGGCCAAGTTGCGGGACGAATCGAGCAAGCTGTATTTTCACGGCTGGGACGACGTCGCGTCCAAGCCTCTCGGCTTTCTCTGGGGCAGAGGGAACGCCTGGGTCACGTCCGCCGCGGTCGACATCCTGCAGTACGAGCCGGAGGACACGCACGATAAGAGATTGGCCGTCGGCATGTTGAACGATCAATTGGAAGCGCTCGTGACATTGCAGGACGCATCGGGCATGTGGCGCACCGTGCTGGATCGGCCGGACAGCTATCTGGAGACGTCGGTCACGGCAGGCGTCGCCTACGGCATCTTGAAAGGCATCCGTCTCGGTCTCGTGGACGAGAAGTTCAAGCCGGCGGCAGAACGGGCGATGGCAGCCGTCCTCGCGAACGTCGACGCGGAAGGGAATGTCCTGGGCGGATCGTCGGGGACCGCGGTTCAGGCAGATCTGGAAGGCTACCGGACGATTCCGCTCCAGGTCACCGCGTTCACGCAAGGCTTAGGTTTGCTGGCCGTCGGCGAATGGATACGGTCCGAGCGGACAAAAGCTTCTCAGTAAAAGCCAGCAATGTCTCGTTTATAAAGAACGGCGTCCTCTCTAACATGATAGATAACGCATACAACACATGGCGTTTCGAGGCGAAGGCCGGGAAGGAATGGACGATGACACCGATCAAGACGAACGCTGTAGAACTGGACCGAGATTGGAAAATACAAGGCTTCGACGGAAGGGAGAACATTCCGGAAGCCGTGCACGGTACGAGCTTCGACGATACGGAATGGCTGGCTGCGGCGGTTCCGGGGGACGTGCATTCGACGCTCTTGGCGCACGGGCGCATCGAGGACCCGTTCTTTTCGACCAACGACCAAACTTGCCTGTGGATCGAGCGGAAAACATGGGTGTACCGCACGGTATTCGACCGTCCGAACGACGTGGAGACGGCCAGCCTGATGCTGGAGCTCGACGGCCTGGACACGCTCGCGGAGGTGTTCGTGAACGGCGAATCGGTCGCCGTCGCAGGCAATATGTTCTTGCCCGTCGAGGCGGAGCTCGCCGGCAAGCTGAAGGAGAAGGGCAACGTGCTCGTCGTCCGCTTCGATCCGGTCGTCGAATACGCGGCCAAGCAGGACGTCTCCCGCTTCTGGTCCAAGGTCAATTACGAACGAATATGGCTGCGCAAGTGCGCATGCAATTTTTCGTGGGACTGGAGCCCCCGCATCGTGACCGCCGGCATCTGGAAGGAAGTCCGCCTGAAGGTGGTCCATGCGGCGCGGCTCGCGCACCTGAACTTCAAGACGCTGTCGATCGGCCCGGACCGCGCGGAGGTCGAGGTCGAAGCCGAAGTCAGGCACCGCCGCGCAGACGCGCGACTGACGGCCGAGACGATCCTGCGCGGACGCGACGGCGAAGTCCGGTACGAGACGGATGCGAAGGACGGCAAGATCAGCGTACGGTTCGCGGTGGAGCAGCCTTCGCTCTGGTGGACGTTCGATCACGGCGAGCCCTTCCTGTACGACCTGACCGTAAATCTGCTTGCGGACGGCGAGCTCGTCGATACGTTGTCCGAGGAGGTCGGCATCCGCACGATCGAGGTCCGTCTTCAATCGGAGAGCGGCAGCCCCCGCTTCCAGTTCGTACTGAACGGGAGACCGATCTATGCCAAAGGCGCGAACTGGATTCCCGCCCACAACTTCATCGGCGCGATTCCCGACGAGCGCTACGAGGACCTCGTGACGCTCTCCCGCGAAGCGAACATGAACATGCTGCGCGTTTGGGGGGGCGGCGTCTATGAAAAGGCGGCGTTCTACCGGGCCTGCTCCCGTCAAGGCCTGCTGGTATGGCAGGACTTCATGTTCTCCTGCAGCGAGGTGCCCGATTACGACGAGGCGTTCATGGCTAGCGTACGCGCGGAGATCGTGGCCAACGTGAAGGCGCTGCGCAGCTATCCGTGCATCGCGATCTGGGCGGGCAACAACGAGAGCCAGGCCATCCATAGCGAAAAGATGTACTACCGCAGCGACACGCGATTCTACGGCGCGAAAATTTTCCACGAGCTGATGCCCGAGCTGCTGGCGCAGCTCGACCCGACGCGGCTCTATTGGCCCAGCTCGCCTTGGGGCGGCAACGATCCGAACAGCTTCGACGAAGGCGATACGCACAACTGGGCCGTGTGGGCGGGGGACGTTTATCCGCGCCATTACGGCGAAGCCTCCAAGATGGACGTCTCGCCGTACGGCATCTCCTACCGGCGATTCGCGGAGGACACCTCCAAGTTCAGCAGCGAGTTCGGCATTCACGGCAGCACGGTAAAGGAGACGCTTCGGCGCACCATCCCGGAGGAAGAGCTCTATTACGGCAGCTTCGAGGTCGATTATCGCAACAAGGACTACGAGCCGGAAAAGGCGACCATCACGATGGCGGGCTACTCGGGACTGCCGCGCGATCTGGACGAGTACATCGACTTCTCGATGCTGTGCCAGGCGGAGGGGCTTAAGTTCGGCGTCGAGCACTTCCGCAGGCGCATGCCCGAGAACGGGGGCTCCCTGATCTGGCAGCTCAACGACTGCTGGCCGGGCATCAGCTGGAGCCTGATCGACTATTACTTGTTCCCGAAGGCCTCATACTACTATGCCCGTCGCTTCTATCATCCGCTGCTGCTGTCGTTCAAGGAGGACGAAGGACGGATCTCCGTCTGGATGACCAACGACAGCGACGAGGCATTCGACGATACGATCGCGGTCGGCGTGCGCAGCTGCTTCGGCCAGTCGATCTACGAGCAGTCGTTCGAGGTTCGCGTCGCGGCCAATGCGTCCATGAAGATCGTCGAGTATGCGCCCGCCGAGATCGAGTGGCGCCTTGGCGTCATCGACAAGCGGTCCCGGTTCATGTTCGCTCGCAGCGCGCGGGAAGACGTCTACGACAATCATTTCTTTTTCGCCGAGCAAAAGGATCTGCGGTTCAGTCCCTGCCGGCTGCAAGCGACCAAGGAAGAAGGACCGGACGGCGTGCGCGTCACGATCGAGACCGATACGTTCGCCCGGTTCGTCAAGCTGGAGTGTCCGATCGATCATACGATGTTCTCGGACAACTACTTCAATCTGCTGCCCGGAGAACGCAGGACGGTGCTGGCGACGAATCGCAAGGGGACCCGCATCTTTGCTTCGGACATCGCCGTCTCGGCGCTCAACGCCAAACAAACGCAGCGACAGGAGGTTAGGGCATGAGCAGCAGCTATCTGATTCACGATATGGTCCGCGTCTGTCCGCAGACCGGGGAGGTGCTCGAGGAGCAGGCCCGCGCCGGGTCGTTGGCCGAGCTGGCCGAGGTTTCGTCGAATCCGGCTTCTCCGCGCAACGCGTACTTATCTTTTCAGTTGATCGTCAGGCTCGATGACGCGGGGCCATCCGCGATCCGCTTCGAGGTCGATCCCCTTCGGGGCGAGCACGATGAGATCGGCGCCGGCGAATTCGTCTTTTTCGCGCAGTGGTATCATCGCGTGAAAGGCCGGTATTACCCCGACGCTTTGGTGCCGCTGGACGGCGGAGACGCGGGGCCCCGCACCTTGTCCGCGATCTCGGCCGCGAACGAAGTCGAGGGCCAGGCCTACGCGGCCGTCTGGGTGGACCTGTTCGTCCCTGCCGGCGTCCGGCCAGGGGATTACCGCGGCGCGCTCCGCGCGACGACGGGCAGCGGGATCGATACGCACGAGATTCGGCTGCGCGTGCTTCAAACGGCCGTGCCGGACGAATCGCTGGTGATCGCCGACCTGAACAGCTACGCCGACAACCTTTCGCGCCGGATCGGCAGCCTGAGGCGCAATCCGGACCGCTACGAGGACGGCACGTATTTCAGGACGGAGCAGGCGTTTTTCCGCATGGCCCACGAGCACCGCTGCCTGCTGCATTATTTGCCATACGAGCATTCGGGTCGCATCCCCGCCGCATTTATTCCCGAGATCGAGGGCCGAGGCAAGGAGATGCGCGTCAAGGACTGGTCTACGTTCGACGAGCACTTCGGTCCTTATCTGGACGGCTCCGCCTTCGAAGGCACGAAGCGCGGCGCGATTCCGATTCCGTACATGTACTTGCCGTTCAACTTTCACTGGCCGGCCGACTACGTCAAGTTCGGAACGAAGGGCTATCGCACGGAGTTCGCGGGGATCATGGAGGAATTCCACCGCCACTTCACCGAGCGCGGTTGGCTGCGGACGAAGTTCGAGCTATTCCTGAACCACAAGAAGCGGTATAAGCTGTTCCCCTACGACGGCGACGAGACGCGCTTCGTCTGGGACGAGAAGGTGAACGACATTTATTACGATCTGGCGAAGGGCGTGCTGGAAAAGGAGAGTGGCGCGAAATTCGTCTTCCGGACCGATGCCAGCTGGAGCTACGGGCTGCACTTCGAGAAGTACGCGAATCTCATCAAGCTGTGGGTCGTCAATCACCAGATGTTTTCCTGGTTCCCGGAGAGTCTGGACGTGCTGCGCGATGCCGGCTGCGAGATATGGACCTACGGCGGGGCGGAGCGCATCTCTCGGCCCCTGCTCGCCACCGCGATCTCGCCGCTGGCCGCCGTGGCGCGAGGCGTGGACGGATTCGTGTATTGGGAAAACACGAAGTGGGGGGACGGTTGGCAAGAGACCCCCGATGCGGAAGGCAGCGAGACGATGTTCTACCCTGGAGACGAACTGTTCGGCCTCGAGGGACCGATCCCGTCGATCCGGCTCAAAGCGCTTCGAAATGCGATGCAGGTCGCGGACTGTATGGAGCAGTGGATCGGCGAGCAGCCTGCCGGGCTCGGCAGGGAGCGGATGGCCGAGGCGATCGTCGATTCGTTCGGCCTGGCGCCGGGCGCTTGGTGGCCCGGCAAGCCGAATTTTCTCGACAGGCCGCCCTACGAGTGGGAAAACGCCATGTTCAGCGAGGCGCCCCAGGCGTCGCTGCACGAGGGCCGGCCGTCGGAAACGTTTAACGACCTGAAGCAAAGCTTGTGGGCGATTCTGGGATAAGGGGGCGAAAATCGCGATGCCGAAAACGTACAGCTTGATGGAAATCGCAAGGCTGGGCGCGTTGTTTCTGCCGGGCGACTTCCTCGAAGACGTCATGCCGCCCGAACGGCGCGAATATCCGCTGAAGGTCGCCGGCACGGACAGCCAATTCGCGCTGGGCGACGAGATCGACTTCGTGGAAGATCACTTCAACGCCCTGAAGCGGGTGCTCCTGCTGACGGAGCGAATCGATCCGCTCCGTCGTCCGTATGCGGCGCTGTGGATCCGGCGGCCGGAAAATCCCGCGCTTGGCGAGATCATGGTCGCGGGCGGCGCGCTGCCGGCCGAGGGCAGCGATATCATGCCGCTCTGGCCGGAGATCCTGCGCGCGTTCTCCGGGCGGCCTACGCGCCGGGACCGGGGGGCCGGACATACGATTTACTACCCGGTCCGCAATTCCGACGAGGACATCGTAGGCGTGCTGGAGCTGACCGAAAACGTCCCGCCGCTATTTATCTAAGGCGATGCCGGCATAACCGATGCCGCCGCAAGCACCGATTCCGAACGAGTCCGCACCGTGTCGTGCGGATTTGACGGAATCGGTGTTTTTCTCTTATTTGGGAAGGAATGGATGCCTTCGGAGGAGAAATATTGAGCCAGGAGACAAAGCGGAAGCTTGGTCCCGCATCAGAGATAAAAATGCCCTGCATTCGTCTAAAATAGCTTATAGCGGCGCACGCAGACCCTGCGCAAAATGGAGATCAAAGCCTCATTCCGTTATCGATGCCATTCTAACAGTGAAAATCCGAGGAGGCGGCGCAATGGTCCGGATCTTGATAGTCGACGACGAAAGGGAAATTCGCAACGGTCTCGTTAAACAGATCCCCTGGTCGGCTTGGGGCGTGGACGAGGTGCTGGACGCCGACGACGGCGATACGGCGCTGGAGCTGGCGCTCGCACACCGGCCGGACCTGATCGTCACGGATATTCGCATGCCCCGCATGTCCGGTCTGAAGCTGATCGAGTCGCTTGCCCGGGAAAGATACGACGGAGATACGATCGTCGTCAGCGGCTTCGACGATTTTCATTATGCCAAGGAAGCCTTCAAGCTCGGCGTATCCGATTACCTGCTCAAGCCGCTGGACAAGAACGACCTGTTCAAGGCGGTAACGGTGGCGCTCCGGCGCCGGCGCGAGAAAAATGAAAGCGAGCTGAGCAGCAGCCTCATCCGGCAGGGCTATGAGTCTGCCGTCCCCAAGATCAGGGAAGAGCTCCTGCGCCAGCTGATCGGTCGTCCGTACCGCGAGGAGCCTGGCGCGCGCACCGAGCACAAGCTGGGCCAGCTGGACCTCGCGTGGCTGCTCGACGGGCAGCTTCAGTTCGCGGTATTTGGAATTGACAGCCTGAAGGCGCTTACACTTGAACCGTCCGCGCCTGGCAAGGACGCGCTGCTAGCGGAGGTCGGCGGAGCGCTTGCGCAGACGATCGCCGCGCAGCATCCGGGCCGATATGTGTCGTTCAGGTCCGAGCAGGACGAATGGATCGCGATACTCGAGCAGGCGCGAGCGGATGGGGCCGAGTCGTGCGAAGACTTGCTCGAAGCGGTTCGCGAGCGAGTCGGCAACGTGCTGCAGATCCGGCTGGACTTGGGCGAGGCTGCCGGAGAAGGCGGCTTGCATCAGCTATCCGAGCTCTACCGCAGAGCGACGGACTCGCTCGTGAGCCGGAGAATTCAGGGGATCGAGGCGGCGGAGGAGACGTCCGGGCAGGGTCTTGGCGAACAGCCGGAATATCAGCTGGCCAACGCCAGGGAACTTGTGGAGATCATGAAGTACGGTACGGAGAAGGATATCCGCGAGACGATGGCCGCGTTCCCGAAGCTGGCCAAGTCCTGGGAGGTCAGGCATCCGAAGGACCTCCAGCAGCGTACGTTCGAATGGCTGCTCGACATATTTCGGACCGCGCAAAAAACGGCGGGCTGGAAGGAAACGTCCTGGGAAAAGCATCCGATCGCGCTCTGGGAGCATCTCGAACGCTTCGACACGCTGGAGTCGCTCAGGCAGCAGGCGACGGAGCAGCTGCTGAAGGCGGCGGAGAGCATCAAGGCGCAATCCGGCTCGCGCAGCCAGATCGTCGACGAGGCGCAGCGCATCATTCACGAGCGATACCAGGAAAATCTGACGCTCCAGATGGTCGCCGAGCGCGTGCACGTGACGCCGGTATGGCTCAGCAAGCTGTTCAAGAAGGAAACCGACATGAACTTTCTGGAGTATCTGACCGACGTGCGCCTGAAGAACGCCGCGGACCGGCTCGGCGATCTCAGGTACAAGGTGTATCAGATCAGCTACATGGTCGGTTACCAGGATCCGGTCCACTTCGCCAAGCTGTTCAAGCGGGCGTACGGCTGCACGCCGCAGGAGTACCGCAACAGCCGGAGCCTTCGGCATGAGTAGACCGGTCCTTACGCAATTGGGTCGATTCTCGATCCGCCGCCAGGTGATTCTCCTGTTTTTTCTGATCGTCGTGCTCCCCTTCTTGTTCATCGGGTACTTTGCCTACTCCAAATCCGTCAAGGCCATTCAGGACGTAAGTTCGTTCGTGTCCATGGAAATGATGGTCAAGAACGCGAAGGTGCTGGACAATTATCTCGACTTAGTGGACAACGCCCAGAGCGAGACCATGTATTCCAGAGAGATGCAGGAGCTGCTCAGCCTAAGGCCGTCCGGGGAGCTGGAAGAGCTCGAGATCACGTCCAGGCTCGCGCAGTATACCAGCTTGCTGAACAGAAACACGCATGCCTATACGATCCGGATCTTCCCGATCGAGCCGTCGCGTTATCCGACCTTTACGCACACGATCTACCAGGACGAAGACATCGAGAGCCAGGCCTGGTTCCGTCTGGCCAGGGAGATGAAGTCTCCTTATTGGCAGCTGTTCCTGCCGCAGGACAACCCGATCCTATACAAGGAGCCGATCCTGTCGAAAATCAAGCAGTTGTACGGGCTGAACCAATCCGAGCCGCTGGGCTTCGTCATCGCCGACATCAAGGCGAGCACGCTGAGCGAGTATCTGGCGCCGGTCAAGATGGTCGATCGTCAGCAGGTCATGCTGCTGAACGAGAACAACACGATCGTTTACCATCAGGAAGCGGAACGGATCGGTACCCGGCTCGATTCGCCGGAGCTGGATGACTTCTTAAGGCAGTCTGCGGAGGCGGCGAGCCCGCTGACCATCGGAGGCGTGAAATATATGGCGACGTACGCGTCGCTCACCCACAACGATTGGAAGGTGCTCAGCCTCATTCCTGTATCGGTGCTGACAAGGCCGGTATCGGGCATCGAGCGGATCAGCTTTTTCTTTCTGCTGTTCTATCTCGCGATCTCCGTCTTTACGGTCGCCTTCTTCACTTACAGGTTCACCAACCCGATTCAGAAGCTGGTCAAAGCGATGCGCAAGGTGGAGCACGGGGAGACGGTGCACAACTGGCCGCAGCTGACGCGCTCGGACGAGATCGGCTGGCTGTATATGGGATTTGACAATATGGTGCGGAAGATCGACGAGCTGGTCAGCAGCGCGGAAAAAGAAGCGAAGGACAAAAAAGAACTGGAGTTTCAGGTGCTGACGCATCAGATCAACCCGCACTTTCTGTACAACACGCTCGAGGCGATTCGCTGGAAGGCGGAAAGCAGGCAGGCGTCCGATATCAGCGAGTTGGTGCGGTCGCTGGGCAATCTGCTGCGGCTGAGCCTGAACGACGGACGGGAGCTGACGACGGTCGAGCGCGAGATCGAGCACGTCAAGGCGTACGTCGCCATTCAGTCCGCGCGCCAGGATACGTCGATACGGGTCGTCTATATGATCGACGAGGACATCCTGCCGCTGCCATGCATGCGGCTGATGCTCCAGCCGCTCGTGGAGAACGCGATCAAGCACGGCACGCGGCATGCCGGAGACGGGGAGGCCGTCAAGATTCTGATTCGGGGCAGCCTGGAGCCGAACCGGCTGCAGTTCGAGATCGTGGACAACGGCCCCGGCATTCCGGAGGCGCTCTTGGGGGGGCTGCTCACCGCGGAGACGGACGTCCCCTATCAACGGAAAGGGGTGGGCCTCCGCAACGTCCACGAACGGCTGGCGCTCTATTTTGGAGAAAGGTACGGACTGCGGATCGAGAACAGGGAAGAAGGGGGGACGATCATCGGGATCTCGCACCCGGTCCTGGAAGGCGAGCCGGCGCAGCGGGATGCGATCTGAAGCGAACGTGTGCCTAAGCAAAGATTGGCAGCGATTCGCGGACCGGTAAGCGCGCTTTCTGCGTGCCGAAGCTTAGCGGATGCAGGGTGGGCCCCCAAAAATGCATTTGTACATGTATTTTCGGCCGGCTTGCGACCCTTGATAAAATGCCTGCAAATATGCAGGTAAATTCCAGGCGCGACCCGGAAATCCGGCTGACGATGGAAAATAAATGCGTTTTGGCATCTATTCTTTACAAAAGGGTCGATATCGTCAAAAAAAGATGTAAATTTGCAGGCGTTGCAGCGAATGAACGACGCGGGCGACGATACGCGGGCCCATCGGAACGGCTGTCTGACGAGCCGTCGACAGCCGTTCCGTGCGACTCAAGTTACGGATATCCGCTAACCTAAATGGACCGTCAGGATGATCTTCCCCTGACGGTTTTCTTCACTAATCATGCCGGCCGTCGGGCAGCCAGTGGTCGTGCGTCCGCAGCGCGCAGCCCGCGAACTTGTTGTCTCCGAGCGTGATTCTCGACGTATGCGGCTCCAGGCAGATGCCGATCGTCCGCTCCGGCGGCGCTTTGGAAAAGGAGATCCGGTTCGACACGAGCTCCACGTCGTGCGTGTAACCTCGCATTCGAATGCCGATGTAGCCCATGTCCTCCGAGCCGTTGTCTTCGAGCGTGTTCCCCTCGATCCGGTTGTAGCTGGGCGACATCGGTTCTTTTTCGTTGCGGAAAAAGATGCCGTAATAGCGGTTGTCCGACAAACGGTTGAAGCGGATGACGTTGCGGATGTCCTTGTGCCCGATGGACAGGCCGTTCATCCCGTTGCCCACGGCCGTGCAGCCTTCCACCACGCTGTCCTGCACGCGCCAGCAGAGGAAGATGCCGTCCAAGGCGTTGCCGTCGAAGCGGCTGTTCACGATCCGCGTGCGTACCGTGCCGCTGCCGGGATGAATGCCTTTGCCGGCGTTGCCGACGGAATCGCAATCCTCGACGACGATGTCCGCGCAGTGCTGGTAGCTGATGCCGTCTCCCTTATAGTCACGCACCGTGCACCGTTCGATGCGCGCATCCGCGACCCCGTACAGGTAGATGCCCGCGCTGCGGCAGCCCTCGGCTAACGTAACCGCCTCCTCGTTGCCCCGGACGGTCAGGCCGTACAGCTCGATCCGCTCGCAGTCGTAGGCGGCGACGACGGGCGATTGCGTCGTCACGATGCCTCCGTCGTCGAGCAGCACGGTCGCGTGCAGTTCGCGGTCGAGATGCAGAACCTGTCCCGCCTTGCCGACGACGACGGCGACCGTATCCCCGAACAGCATGCTCGAGTCGGCTTTGCGGATCGTCACCGTCTGTCCGATCTCGAAGCGGCCGGGATGCAAGACCGCGGCCTGGCTCTCGTGCCGGTCGGCATCGCACGCGAGCGCGGAGAGCCGCTCCTCGCCCTGCAGCAGTACGGTCTTGCCGGGGATGCCCTCGAGCCGCACGCGGGAACGCAGATGCAGCGTGCCGTCGAGCGCGTAGACGCCTTCGGCGAGCTTGACCGTGCCGCCTCCGAGATTAGCCGCATAATCGATCGCCGATTGAATGGCGCGGGCGGCCCCGCCTGCCGCGGACGAGGTTCCGACTTCGATGACGATTTTCTCCATCTGATACAGCTCCTTGTAGAGAATCCCTTACGGTCCAGTCCAGTCTACTCCAGACGCAGCTTTGCGGCGATGAGGCGATCGCGTTTTTTACTGGGTGAATTTTAATCATTCCGAGGCCATGCCGGCTGTCGGGACAACTGCGAAGGCCGGGGAGCGAAGGATAAAAGTTTCGCAGTATAAATTAAGATCGGCCCGTTTGCCCCAAGTCCGATTCGGTCTACGATGGAAGCTATACTAGGCGTTCGCGCGTCGGGGGCGGCAGGCATGGCGGAGACAGGCGTGACGGATTGCGGGATGTCGGAGGACAGGATGTCGAAGGACAGGATGTCGAAGGACAGGATGTCGGAGAAATGGACTGCGGGCAAAGGAATCGCCGGGGAAGGAATGACGGGGGAAGGAATCGTCAAGGAAGGAATGGCGGGGGAAGTAATCGCCGGCAAAGCCTTTATCGGCGCGGATATCGGCGGGACGAACACGGTGATCGGGCTCTTCGACGAGCGCGGGCTGCCGCTCGGCGAGCGGCGGCTTGCGACGATGCGCGCGGACCCGCGGCATCCGACGTCCGATCCGGCCGAATTCATCGAGCGGCTTGGCCAGGAGATCCAGGCGCTCGCGCTGGCGCACGGGTACCGCGATATCGCCGCCGCCGGATTCGGCGTGCCCGGCTGGGTGGATACCGCTAGCGGGATGGCGCTGGACGCCTCCAACATGGGCTGGAAAAACGTGCGCTTCGCGGAAGCCATGAGCCGCCGCCTGGGAGCGCCGGTCTATATCGACAATGACGTCAGGCTCTATACTTTGGGGGAGGCCGCGGCGGGAGCGGGCCAAGGCTGCGCCGACCTGGTGTGCATCACAGTGGGAACGGGGCTGTCGGCGGGCATAATGACGAACGGCTTCCTGGTACGAGGGAGCCGCCTGCTGGCCGGCGAGATCGGGCACGACCGCGTGGACGGCCTGGATGCGCCTTGCAACTGCGGCAAGCGGGGCTGCCTCGAGACGATCGCTTCGGCGCCGGGCATTGCCCGACTGGCGGCCGAGGCTGTGAGAAGCGGCAAGTCTACGGTGTTGGCGGGGACCGAGCGTCCGATTACCGCGCTCGACGTCTTCCTCGCATGCCAGGCGGGGGACGCCGTGGCGGCAGATATCTTCCGGTTCGCCGGCCGCGCGCTCGGCCGCAAGCTTGCCGCGCTCGCCTTTGCCGTCGATCCGCAGAGGATCATCGTGGGGGGAGGCGTGGCCGCTGCGGGCGACTATCTGCTGCA